>NZ_MKVS01000014.1:0-98219 GCF_001898925.1 Novosphingobium sp. 63-713 | reverse complement strand
ATTGCGGAAGGCCGCGCCGGTCGAGATAGTCGCGATGGGCATAAAGACCGAGTTGCACCGTGCCGATCCTGCGCGCGACCAATGCCTGCTGGACAGGATCGACCATGCGGATCGCGATATCGGCGCGGCGTTGCAGCAGATCATCGACAGCATCGCTTGCCACAAGTTCGATCGACAGCTTGGGATATTGACGCCTGATGGCGACCAGCATGGGCGGCAGATGAACCGGTCGACCGGGCCATGGATATCAGCGCTTGCGGGCAAACCAGATATGATGGTTCACACGTGTTCCATCGACGGATTGATCGGCTTCGACAGCAAAGGCGTTGACCCTGACCTCGCTGACGTCGAACCCGGCTTGCTCCAGCCGCTGGGTAAAATCTCCGTCGCCATCGGCTGACCATACCGCCAGCACGCCGCCGGAGCGCAACGCTTTTCGGCTCGCCTGCAATCCGGCGGGGGAATAGAGAATGTCGTTGCGACGGCGGGTCAGACCTTCAGGGCCGTTGTCCACATCCAGGAGGATAGCATCATAGCCGCTCGCCGCCGAATGGATCAGCAGGCCGACGTCATCGATCACCACCGTCACCCGCGCATCGTCCAGGCAGCCATCCGTCAGGCGATGCATCGGCCCGCGCGCCCAGACCAGAATTTTCGGCACCAGTTCGGCCACGATCACGCTGGCATCCTTGTCAAGCGCCGCCAGCGCCGCGCGTAGGGTGAAGCCCATGCCATAGCCGCCGATCAGCACCTGCGGCGCATTCTGTCCGGCGATTCTTTCACAGGTCAGAGTGGCCAGCGCCTGTTCAGAAGCGAACATATCGCTGCTCATCAATTCGTTCCGGCCAAACACGATGGCGAACTCGTCGCCGCAGCGCAGCAATTGCAGCTCAACGCCACCAGGCACCTGCGCGCGGTCAACAAGATCATATTTTCTCATCATCGTGGCGCTCCGTTCGCAATGAACGCCAACCTCCCCGTTTCGGTTGCCCGAGTAATCCAAATATCGACAGCATCAAAGGAAGCATTGAAGGGCAGATCGCGCACCAACGGGCGCTCCGTTACATGGTTGCGGCAACGGCTGACGATGGTGACCGGCATCTCATGCCAAGGAGGGGGTGTAATTGTGGCGGGGCTGGATTGAGGTGCGGAAATGGGATGGAAACTCCGGCGGGGACGCGGGTTGGGATGATTGGGCAAAGCAGAGGCCGGCCGGATCGGTGTATATGGCGCCTAGATGATATGGAGCGAAGTTGCCACGATAATCGCGCAGCCGATCTTCCGCTACGTAAATTGACTTTTGAAAAATTTCGACCTATGGCGGTAAACGCTAACGTCGCCTGCGACGGAATTTGAATCCGATTAATTCGGTTATCCTTCTCTTCACATGCTGCTGGCTCCATCTGCGCTTTTGCGGGTGGGTTCTCTTGTTTTCGTGAAAAGGAAACACCCATGCCCATCGGCACCGTCAAGTTCTTCAATACTGACAAAGGTTATGGCTTCATTGCGCCCGAAGATGGCGGCAATGACAGCTTTGTCCACATCAGCGCGGTTCAGCACGCCGGAATGGCCACGCTGAACAAGGACCAGCGTCTCAGCTATGAGGTCGAAACCGATCGTCGCGGCAAGCAGTCCGCAGTCAATCTGGTTTCTGCCTGATTCAAGTGTTCGCCGGTGTCCGTAGGGGCATCGGGAACTGTCCGTCGCGATGAAGGGTTTCCTTTCGGCGCGGCGGCCCGTGTCTGGCCTGCTTGATCCGCTCTGCGTGATCGCAGCCGGGCACGGGAAATGCGGCCTTTGAAGCCTCCTTCCGCACCTCGGGTTCGGGAGGGCTGCTGCCTATTCAACCCAACCCGTCCTTATACGGCCGAGAGGCCGCCGCTTACCTGAATTTTTTGACAATCGATATGCTTACCATTCTGAAATTTATCGCTTTCTCTGTGAAATCCACTTCGGTTCATCCTTATTTTGCGCATCGGTTGCCATCGGGCGTCCTCACTGTCGCCGAAATGCAGCGGTTGGTGGCTGATATGGTGGATTGATCGACAGCTTATCCCGTCGGGAAAGGATCGCCATGGCCAACTCAAGCGAATATTACCGGCATTGCGCCGAACAAAGTCTGCGCCATGCCGAGGCAAGTATTCTGGCCAATGCCCGCGAACGCCATTTGCATTCGGCGGCGGCATGGCAGGCGATGGCAGAGCGTGTGGCCAAGATAGAGGCCAATCGCCGCGAGAGCCAGGAGCGCGAGATCTCCGCTCGCTTGCCCGACGATGAAAACCCGCTTGATGAGTGATTGTGCTGCGTGATGGCCTGGACGCATTCCGGCAATAAAATATAACCTTAGTGCGGAAATCGGGCCAAAGTCATTGGCATTCTTTGCCTTAAAACCGCGCCGGTATGGTGCTGAACCGGCGGCAAGCCAGATAACATGTATGACGATCTATCCCAACCGATCCTCGTCAGTATAGATCTCAAAGCGCGATAGCGTAACCAGACCAAAAGTTGTGGTAAGCGCTGCATCAGCCGCGTCGCGCCCGCGCGCCATCAAAATGCGCCCGCGTCGGGGAAAGTTATGGCGCGCGTCAAAGACATACCAGCGATCGCCCAGCCATACTTCGAACCAGGCGGAAAAATCCATGTCGCCCACGACAGCAGGCAGATCCATATCGCCAAGATAGCCGGTGCAATAGCGCGCGGGAATGTTCATGCAGCGGCACAGGGCAATCGCCAGATGCGCGTAATCGCGGCATACCCCGGTGCGCTCATGAAACACATCCCACGCCGTTTTGGTCGGGCGAGCGGCCATATAGTCAAAGCGAATCGCGCCATGGACATAATCGACGATAGCCTGCACGAGGCCCCAACCTTGCGGAACCTGGCCAAATAGGCCCCAGGCCAATTCGGTAAGGCGGTCGGTTTCGCAATAGCGACTGCTCAGAAGATAGTGGAGCACATCATCGGGCAATTCTGCCAACGGCGCCTGCCGGGCATGAACATCCACCCGGTCGGGTTCGAAGGAATCCTCGATCACAAAGCCGCAGGAAATGCTCAAGCCGCCTGCCGGCATGGTCAGCCGGGTGCAGATGTTGCCGAAGCTGTCGACATAATCGTACATCGGCACATCGGGTGTGGTGAAGATACGCTGTGCGGTGCGCAGGTCCTTGTTGCGCGATGCATGGACACTGAGCTTGGCCAACATTGGGACGGGCTGCTCACAGGCAAAACCAATATTATATCCGGCGCGGATCAGCATGCTGAATGTCTTTCATCGGAGGACAGAGCCATCTGCCGGAATCCCGGCACTGGGGGGACAAATGCGGCAAGGAATGAGCGCCGGACGACCTTCGTGTTAACGACGGAAGCCTGCCTCCGCTTCACCATGAAGAGTGAATGACGATGCATCCGGCAGGCGAATGGCCGTTGGCCATGGCAGGTCTCGCTCAAATTGCTGCATGTCGGAAAGAGACAGAAGGTAGGAGAGCAGGGATTCGGCCCCCCTGTTTTCATTGACACGATCAGGATGCAGGCCATCGCAACAACTGCCCGTTGCGATATCAACCAGAGGCAGGCCCAAATCATTGGCGCCGGTAAACCATGCAAAGGCCTTGTGCGCTTCGACATGCCATGATGGCGATGGATCGACGAACGAGGCGGCGAGGCAGGCCGCGATGGTGGCGCAGGCTTCAACGGGCTGTTGGTCAAAGCATGGCGGGGTTTCGCGCGACGCCAACAGGAACCCTTGCGTACCGACCGGGCGGAAATGACCCTCCGGTGCCGTCTGGCGTTCAAGCAGCCAGCGCAGGCTGCGCAGACCGGCATCGATCAGGTCGCGCGATCCACAACTTCTGCCGGTTACGATAAGCGCCTCGCAAAGGCGGGCGTTATCATAGGCCAGCCCATCTTCGAACCAAACCCAATCATCGCTTTCACAGGCAAGCAATCGCGCCTGAAGTCGACCTCCTAGTGTCAGTTGCAGCCTTCGCGCATCGTGATTGTTTGGCCTGGCACTGCAATAGAAAGACAAGCCCAGCAGCGCGAAGGCCCACGCTCGCGCTGAAGTGAAGGCTTTAATGGGGGGCAGTGCCTTTTCGAACAGAGCGGTGGCCCACTGGCCCCGCGGCATTTCCCGACCTTGCGCCAAACAGGCGCCCAAGGCCCAGAGTGTGCGACCGTGGCTGTCCTCGGATCCAATATCTTCCAGCCATCGGCGATCAAAGCCCATGAAATTGCGAAACCGGCTTTGGTCCGGGTTCCATCCATGCTGGATAAAGCTGGCAAATCGGGGCAGCGCCGTTTTGATAAACTCGTTATGCCGGTTCGGGTCTCCCCGCATCTCCATGCCGCAGCACAGCAGCAGGGCGCGGGCATTGTCATCAATGCAGTAGCCGTGACTTCGGTCTGCAATGTCGTGAACCGCGTGCTGAATAAGGCCGGTGTTGTCGCACATCGCCGCAAAGTGATCGAGCGGCATGGCCGGCAATTCGGGCGACGGCTTGCGGCATGCTGCGCGAAAGGCTTCGCAATAATGCAGAGCGGTATTGCGCCACGTCATCGCACGACTGGCTACATAGGCCCGGCGCCCCATGGCAAGGCGGGAGGCTTCATTGGTCAACAGATCGGCGACCACCTCGCCAAGGCTGGCCGCATCGCCAAAGGGCACCAGAGCGCCAGAACCATCGGTCAGCAATTCGAGGGCATGCCAGTAAGGCGTCGATACCACCGGTCGCCCAAGTCCGTGCGCATAGGCCAGCGTCCCAGATGTCATCTGGGTTTCGACCATATAGGGCGTCACATAAACGTCGCACATGGCAATATGCTGAAGCAGTTCGGGCCGATCGGCAAAGTGGTTGAGAAACACCACATGCCTTTCCAGCCCCAGATTATGGACCAGCGCGATCAGGCTCTCGCGGTAGGCCTCGCCAGCTTCGCGGAGCAAGGTCGGGTGAGTGGCACCCATCACCACATAGACTGTATCGGGCGCAGCAGCCAAAACCACCGGCATCGCCGCGATCATTGCCTCGATTCCCTTATTTGGACTGATCAGGCCAAATGTCAGAACGATGCGATGCCCGGAAAATCCGAGCTTTTCTTTGGCCTGTTGCGGAATGATCAGCGGCATGTCCGGAATGCCATGGGGAATGACGAGTATCTTTTTAGGATCAGCGCCGTAAACATCGATCAGGATGGAGCGCCCCTTCTGCGCCATGACCACAACGCGCATTGAAGCAGCCAGAATGGCCATGATGACCCTGCGCTGGGCGTCCGATGGGCGATCCAGAACAGTATGCAATGTTGAGACAAGCGGAATACGCAGCGCAGAAATCAGGCCAAGGACATAGTCTCCGGCCTCGCCGCCATAGATGCCGAATTCATGTTGGAGCGAAACGACATCAAAGTCTTGTTCATGGATGAAATCGACCGCTGCCAGATAGCCGCCCGCGTCCTCCTGCGCGATAGACCAGCGAACATGGGGTGGATAGGCATATTGCCCACCCTGATCACACATCGCAATGATTGCGGTCTGGGCCACGTCATCAAGGTGGCGCACGGCCAATTCAAGATCAGTAGTGAAGGTTGCGATGCCACACCGGCGGGGCAGGGCATTACCGACGAAGGCAACCCGAAGGGGTTGATTCTGAAAATCGTCTTAGAGCTTGCCTTTCGGCTTGCGCGTCGCGGCCAATACCGGCGAACTTTCCAGCGGTGCCAGCGGCACGATGGTTTTGCCCTTTGTGGCTTTCGGTTTGCGGATCTCTCGATTGCTGCGTTTTTGTGATTTGGCCATGTCGGTTGTGTCCTTGGTTGGTGTGTGACCCATGCATTGGGCCTGCTATTTGCGCGGGAATTCGCTTCGTTGCTGATGCGAAGCGCACGGCATTGCGGGTGGGGCAGAACCCCTGTCGCCAATGCGCCGTGTGTGATGGTTCGTAATTCGGCTTAGAAGATCTCGTTCCGGCACATGACGCGTCCGCCCTCGTTAAGCGGGGGCACAGCAGGTAACTCGCTCACGAGTGGCTCGACGTCGAAATTCGCGACAGAACCGCCTTTAGCATGGATTGCAGATAACTCTGCATCAATTCGATGCTCAATGGGACGTCGCTACCCATTTACCATAGTGCAAAGGATCTGCGAAAATTGGGTTCTGGCGCAGCAGGGCATTACAGCCATTGTCGGTGGCATGTGCGAATTTGCGTCCAAGTCTAGTGTCCGCCAGATCATGCAACGCAAGCTTCGGGGTATCTGCGCCACTTACAGCTGAAAAGTGATGGGATAGATGCAGACTGACACCGAGGCGTTTCGACACATCCTCTACAGGATACCGCGCTTGATAATCTGGGTCACCGCATCACCCAAGCACTCATCGCTGAAATTGGTTTTCTCTATCGTCGCCTCCTGTCCTCACAATTGGGGATCACAGTCGTCCAGAAACCTGGTGGCTGTTCACAGAATGCATCGAAGGGGTGAACCGACGGCCGCTTCCGCAGGGCCTGCTTTGCACAGCTTTCGTCCGCTTTGAGGGCGAGGTTTCCTCTACGGTCTGAGGGTCTTGAGGAGCAAGTTCGCGCAGGCAGTCGCGGAACCCTTTCCGGTCAGCGCGACTGTGACGATGGCGCCGTCATCGGGCGGGTAGAGCGCAATGGCGCTGACGCCGGGCGCGCCGCCTGCATGACCGATCCAGCGAAGCGTCCGTTGCCCATCGGGCACCTCGAAGACCATTAAGCCGAGCCCGTAATAGGTACCGGGGTCGAACATCGGATAGAGGATCGCGGTCATTTCTCGTCGCAGGCTCTTGCGCAGAAAACGTCCGTCGAGAAGGGCCGCCCAGGCCAAAGCCATGTCGCGGGCATCGCTGACGACAGGACCGGCGGCGCCTGCCCAGCCTGGGTCCATGGTTTGGCCTTGCGTCGATGCGGGCAGGGCAACATCGCGTGCCTGCTGGCCGGGAGAAAGCGCACGCATCGACCGCAGGCCAAGGGGCTCGATGATACGAGCCGTGATCGCTGCGTCGATGGGGCGGCGATCAATCCTTTCGACGATCATACCTAAGACATCGTAGCCGGTGTTCGAGTAGCGCCATCTTTCGCCCGGGCAGAACATCGCGCCGTGCCGACCGGCGATGGCGAGCGTCGTCGCCGGATCGCGGTAACCGGGATGGGCGCGCGCAACCATGTCCTCGTTGGCGCTGAACAGGCCGGAGGTGTGGGCAAGAAGGTCTCTCACCGTAACGATATGCCCGTTCGGCACGCCCTCGACCCATTTTGACACCGGCGCGTCCAGCGACAGCTTCGCTTCCTGCACCAGTTGCAGCACTACGGTCGCGGTGAACGCTTTGCCGACGCTTGCCCACCACAGGATCGGGCGCTCCGGCTGTGTCGATTGCCGATGCCACAGGCCCACGCCGGGACAGGCCACGGCGGCGGACAAAGCGGGCGCCGCCGTATAGTCTTTCAGCCGGGCGAAGGCAGCATCAAGAAGCGCCATCGTCGCGGCGGGCAGGGGGCGGTCGGGGATCGCCGTCAGTTCAACGGCATCCACCGGCGGATGCAGCGGTGCACCGGAATAGGGCGCGCGCGCCGAGCAGCGCACGGGGCGATAATCAGCCGCCTCGGTTCGCGAACCGATCACCATCGTGCCAGCGAGGCCAAAAGCATCGCGCAGCATTTTTCGGCGGGAGCGCATGGGTCCGGCTGCCGCCACGGGATTGGTTCGGAAAATCGGCATGGGATCTCCTTGCGAGAGATTAATGTTGATCGAAAATATATTATCGTAAAACAGAAATTATAGGATATAGGATGGCGTCACAAGGAGATTCCGCCATGGCCTCATCCGGCACATGCGTCACGGCGCGACATGATGATCCCCGCGCCATCCGGCTTGATCGGGTTCGCCGCCGGAGCGGGTTGATGGCGACGGCCAGCATGGCAGTGGCGTTCCTGCTTGCCATGGCGATGCTGCTCTACTGGTGCCTCACACCGGCCAGCACGCTGTTTCGCCACGCGGGTCTGCTCCTTCGCCCACCGGCAGAAATAGGTTTTGCCATGCGGTTCGCGGCCTTCGCGGTCGCCATGATCCCGCTCGGCGCGTTGATTGTCGGCCTGCTGAGCGCCCGGCGCTGTTTTGGCTGCTTCGCGGCTGGGCGTATCTTTTCCGGGGATGCCGCGCGAAGCCTGCGTGGTTTCGCGCTCGGAGTCGCGGCGGCGGCGTTGCTCAAGCCGGTGGCCGGGGCCATCCTCAGTCTGCTGCTCAGCTCGCTTTCTCCCGCACACACGCGCGCTCTGGCGCTCAACCTTGGCTCGGACACCGTGCTGTCGCTGCTGTTCGCGGGGATGGTTGCAATCATCGCGGGCGTGCTGGTCGAAGCAGCCGACATCGCGGCCGAGAACGATCAGTTCGTCTGAGGAGAGCCGGACATGCCCATTCAGGTCCGGCTCGGCGTCATGCTGGCCGAGCGCAACGTCAAGTCGAAGGAACTTGCCGAATATGTCGGGATCACCGAGGCGAACCTCTCGCTTCTCAAGAAAGGGCATGTGAAAGGCGTCCGTTTCGAAACGCTCGAACGCATCTGCGACTTCCTCGACTGCCAGCCCGGCGACCTGCTCCGCTACGAACGCGCGGAACGTATGGAAGGAGAAGCCTTATGAACGGCTTGCGCAAGCGTCGGGTACGTGCATGCCTATGCCACAGTCAGCGAGGCACGGGGATCGATTGCCTGATACTTGAGCTTTTACAACGCAAGGAAGCCCCATTCGAGCCTCGGCGCCAAGACGTCCGATCAGGCTATTTTGACAATCTGCCCACGGCGATGGCAGCATGATTTCGGCGGTTGATGTTGGGCGTCACTCCGGTCGGGCTAAGCCCTCCCCGGATGAAGCCCAACATCGGCGATTCAAGAAAGCAGTCGGCAGACAATGCACTTATCCAGCGCCCATCGCTGTTGAGAGAATCCGGCGTAGGGACAACGTGTGGTCCGATCAGATGAACCGAATGCCTTGGGGCCGTGCCGATCATCGGCTGATGATGCTGGTAGAGGGCGGGGGGAGGCAGGTTGAGCACCCTTCTCAAACACGATTTCGGCGAGGATGATATTCAAAAATTCAACAATAAGTTGGTAATGATTAATATTGTCGCTATAACTCAACTATGACTTGGCTTTGGTCGATCTGAGCGAAGGTAAAGCGCTTGGCTGATGGCTAAGGGGAGTCGCCTAATGTCCTTTTCAAGCAGGCCGATAGTTGAAAGCTAATCCTTCCTTGAACGCCCAAGAACCGGAAAGAGAGCACTGGGTGGACGAGCAGGCAGCGCTCTTTCGACATGCCTTGGCGAATGGCAGTCGCTCGACGATGCTCGTCCGATTATTCGACTATATGCTCGAAAGGTCCCGCGACGAGAGGTCACCTAAAGAGATCGAAATTGCCATGGCGGTATTTGGAAAAAATGCCGAGTTCGACACATCTCAGGATTCGACGGTTCGGGTCCATGTGCATCGCCTTCGTCAGCGAATCGACAGCTTTAGTGCCGGGAAAAGCGGGATGCGCCTGCAAATCCCCAAGGGTGAATATCGTCTGCTATTGGTCAATGCGTCAGAGGGTGCCGAGGATGCCGGAGCACTCTCCAATACGCCTAAGCGGCCCACAGCGCAGAAAATTATGTCGATCGTCTTCATCTGCTGTCTGGCGCTCTGCACAATGCTATGGGTTGAGGCGTTCCGCACTCAGAGCGCGGCTCACGGTAAGACCCTGACCATTGGCGGGGACTCGTTTTGGCGCCAGGTCGCAATCGACAAGCGCCCGCCGCTAATTGCTGTCGGCGATTTCTACATGGTTGTGGAGAGTGGGCCGGACGGCAAGATTCAGCGCCTTTCCATGCGCCCGGCGATCCGCTCGGGGCGCGAGCTTGATGACTATGTGAAGATGCATCCCGACCAATATGGCAGTTTGCACGACCGGGATATCCACCGTGTTCCCGCAAATATTGCCAAGAGTGCTGCAGCACTGCTTCCGCTTCTTGCGTCGATGCGTCAGGACGGTCATCCGCCAGAGATCATTCCTGCGTCGCAGATTTCCCAGGAGATGATTGATGCCGACAATATTGTGTATATCGAATATTTTCCGGAGTTGGCCTCGCTGCGCCTTCCATTGCTTGGCCGGTCTCGGATTGTGTCTGGACCCAATGCGAATGAGCTAACAGACATTTCCTCGCACAGGACTTTCAAAGCCGGGCCTCTCGCAAGCGATGCGAGGGACACCGGCATCCCAATCAAGGATCTGTCCGGCTACGATTATGGATACATCGCCGCCTACACCGGACCATCCGGCCATCGGATCATCGTGATCTCGGCCATGGGGAACTCCGCATTGTCCCAGATGATCAGGCTCGCGTCGGATTCCCGCCAACTTGATCTGCTGTCACGCGAAACACGCGGCGCGAATTCATTTGAGGCACTTTACCAAGTGCGCACGGCGCGAGGATTGGTGTTCGACACGAACCTCGTCATCGCGCGGGCGTTGACGGCTGCCGGAAGAGCACCCGACGCTCCTTGAAATCACTTATTTCATTGGTCCCGCTTTGTCTTGTCCCAGATACGCTGAGCGTCGATCGGCCTCGCGATCAGCAGGCCACCATCCCACTGGAACCAGCGGCAGTTCAAGATCAGCGGGCAGCTAGCTGAACGACCATCCCTGACGGCGCGCAGCTCCTAGGCCGCTGTTGGAACATTGATTGAATGACCGGTTCCGGCGTAAACCGACATTCCCACAAACGGATCAGAACAGCACTAGTTGGTCGCGTGCTGCCTGAACACGAACGCCGCGTCGTGGGACATTCCTGACGTTCGCATGCGATATTCCGAGCGGCAACTCTGGCCAGAAGTCGACGTTCAAGGTTCGCCTGAGCGACATCGTAGATCGACAAATATTGGGCCACTTGTGGTCAGGCAGGTTTCTGTTGACACGGAATGCAAAGCCGACGCTCGAACAAAAGACTGGCAGTACCACTAATGTTAGAATCAATTTGCCGCGAAGTAGAAATTGACCGAACCTCGCACCATCGACTCGGCACCAGGGGGCTGGTGCTGAGCAAGAAGGGGATGAACCATGGGGCGGACTTGGGTGTCATTCATGTTGAGCATGACGCTTTGCGGCTGCGTATCCTCACTGGACGTGCAGCGGTACGACCCTTCATCCCCCCAAGTCGGCTATCCCTATCGGCTGCGGCTGACGCAATACCAGATAACCGCGAACTGGCGCGTCGTAGGCTGCGATCCAACGGGAAATACTCCGCTAAAGATTAAGACGACGGCCGAGTTAAAGGAGACGACCGCGCTCGACCCGGAGCAGTTTTACGTCATCGATCCGCGGTCACTGCAGGGCCTGTTCCGTACGACCGAATTCACGATGGAATGGTATGAGGACCGGACGCCGAAGTCGATCACATCCGATGCCGACGACCAGACCGGGACGGCGATCGGAAACGTGCTTCAGGGAGTCTCGAAGCTCGCGGCCGCCGGCTTGGGATTCCCGGCTGGCCCGGCTTCGAACAAATGCGCGAAGGCGGTCACCGACGCGCTCGACGGGATTAACGGCAAGCCCGGAGACGATCAGCATCCCGGACAGAAGGCCGTGACGGAAGCGGCGCAAAAGGCGGTCGACTCGCAGACCGCCTTGGTGACGAAGCTCACCGCAGACGCGACCGCGATGGGAACGACGCTCGATGGCATCACACGTCGGAAGCTCGGTCAGGCCCGCGCGAGGCTGGAGGCGCTGGTCGCCGTGCTGACGCTCGAGCAGGGACGGCTCAAGGAGCTGAACGACGTCCTCACCGACTCGCGGACGATCACCTGGCCCAAGGTCGGTTCGGAGTTTGCCAGCACGAAGGGGATCGCGCCTTCGGCTACAGCGAAGAAGCGCTGGAACCTCGACGACAGCTCCTCGGTCGTGATCTTCATGCGGTTGACGCCACTCGATCGACCGGAAGCATTGGCTGCGGCGGAGCCGCCGCCGTCACCCAAGCCCGTCACCACCGTCTCGACTACAACTTCGACGATGACGAGCCCCGCCTCGAACGACGGCGCATGGCCGCGCGCTGACGGCAATGGCGGCGCGGCCGCGCAGCCGCCCAAGCCGGCATCCACGCCCACTCCGCCACCACCGCCACCATCCAACGCGCAACCGACAGCGCGACAGGCACGGGCCAAGCCGTCCGCCATTCCGGGCCTGCCATACCGCGAACCCGGTCGGGTGCGGCTCGTCATCTGCGTGGCCCAGCCGTGCGACGGGACCGTCGAGGAGTTGGACACCGACCGTTTGATCGCATCGACTACCGGCCTGTCGCTGCAGGCAGGAACGATGATGTATCTGCCGTTCCGGGCCCAGACTTTCGCCCACATCAAGAACAGTGCAGGCTTCGCGCAGTCCGGTGTGCTTACGTCCGCCGGATCCAGTCAGCTGCGTGGAGCCGGCAGTGGTGCGGCCGAAGCCTTCAAGGGAGCGTCGGAGCAGGTCGGCGCGATCGTCGATGCACGTCGCACGGCCGAGACGAAGCGCCTCACCGCCGCCGCGGACGAAGCGAAGGCGCGGAAGGCGCTGGCCGACGCCGAGGCGGCGCTGTCGCCCAATCCAAATGCCGACGACCTGGCCAAGATCGCGGCCTTCCAGGCGGAGGCGACGCTCGCGACTGCGGAGAAGTCGGTGCTGGACGCGCAGGCGGCGCTGGCGGCCAGCAAGGCGGCCGCCGGCCAATGACGGACGATGACCAGAAATGGCCCGCCCGGGACGAGATGGTCGCTGCGGCTCCGGTCCTGCCAGAGCCCGAAGACGACCCCGATGCGGCAGCGAGGGTTCGCCGCGTTTACCGGAAGCTGATCTGGAACGCCCCCGGATGGGACGTGGTCGAGCGCGCCCACGCCCCGTTCGCGTTCAGGACCAAAGGTCGGGTCCGGGCGTTCGGACCGAAGGGTCGTCGCCCCAACCTGAGCAACCTTGAGGCGTTCGCACCGCCGCCGCAATCCTGGGACTGGCGTCAGCACATCAAGATGGCTCCGCCGATGGATCAGGGGAAGTGCAACAGCTGCACTGCCTTCGCGATGGCAGCGACCCTCACTGACCTCGCCACGATAAAGTTCGGGTACCTATGCGCCTCCCTGTCGCCCGGCCACCTTCATCGCTGCGTTGGTGGCGCGGATTGCGGCACCGCGCTCGACCCGATGTCACTGGCGAACCTTGCGGAGCAACATCCGATCGCGCTGTGGCAACCCGGCGACTTCCCCTATAATCCTGCGAACTGTCCCACCGCCAAGGGGCAGGGGCGCGTCGGCTCAGTCCAATACATCTACACCCCCGATCAAGCGTTCCAGGCGCTGCAGCACGGACCGCTCCTCGCCGTGATCGATCTCTACGACGATTTCTGGTCGAACTATGGTGGTCAGGTCTACCACCACTCCGCCGGCATAAAGATTGCGGCGCACTCGGTCGAACTGATCGGCTACGACCTGACCGGGCAATACTGGATCATCAAGAACAGCGAGGGCGCTGGGTGGGGGGCGGCGGGATTCGGCCGCATTGCGTTCGGCGAGTGCCGTCTTCTGACGCCCGGCGGCCACACCGCACTCCAGTTGCAGCTCGCCTAGCCATCGTCCGAGACTGCCGTCTGGTCGTCGCCGGCCTGTGGCAGGCAAACGATCTCGGATCGGCCTTCCCAGAACAGCTCGCCGTCATCCAGCAGCCTGTCCGACGGCACGACCGTTGCATCGAACAGGCAGGCCGCTAGCTGATACAACTGGTCAGCAATACCGCGCCGGCGATGAACGGCGTCGACGTGCACGCTGTCACACCGCACTGCTGTATCGTCGGCGGCGAAGACCGCATGCGCGACTGGTATCTCGTTCGCCGGCTCGAACACCTTGCACCACATGCTGCCGAACGACTTCGGAACGGCGATTTCGCGGTCGTCATATTCCCACCGTGACTCGGTGTAGGGAAAGTTCGGCGGCAAACATTCGACGTCGACGTTGTAGGCGTCGTTCAGTATCGGCCCGTTCCAATCGGCCTGCTCCGTGATCGCCTTCACCACCGTGTAATACCAACCAGCGCGGTCCCTGTCTCACGAGAGATCCCCAAGGCGTCGCGCAAGAAGACGTAGAAGCGGGCGGTCGCAGAGACGGGAGGGTTCGCGACATTGAAAATGTAGCCGGTCACAACCAGCGCGTCGGCCGCCAACTCGCCTAGCCGCTCGATCAGCCATGCGAGGAAGGCGTCATGCTCCTCCTGACGGTCATGACCATGCAGTTTCTGGCCGATGTGCCAATCAGACGTTTGAAGAAGACGCAGAGAAGGTTTCAGGTGAGACGACATTGCTACACGTTATCGCTAAGAGCTGGCTTAGAAGCAAGTTTACGGCCTTCCTAAGCGCTCGGAATGGATGCTGTTGTTCAGGTACCCAGCCGATCCGCCCAGGTCCCGCCATCTGAACGAACGACGGCTTGCGGGACGTTGGATAGGCCTCGCAAACTTCCGACGTCAGGGCGCCTTCCCGACGGTCTGCTTCGGGGCGTTCCATCGGCAGCTTCTGTCAGGAGCAGACGTTCGCGGTAGCTGATCTGAACAACCGGCTCTGGTCGCGTGTTGCCGGAAACGAACGCGGAGTCGTGGGACAAAGCAGCTGATCCGGCTGGGTAGTTCGAACGTCCGGTCGTCCCAAAACCCGACGTTTGCCCGCATCGCCTCTAGCGTTCCTGAAGGAGGGGGCTGGCCGTTAGCGGCGACGATTTGTAAGGTGAGGATGTTGGATATCCGCTCTTCCGACCAAAATCCTGCCCCCAATCGGCGTCAACCGGATGGATCGGTCGGCAATTCGCCGCAGCGCTCGAGAACCGCAGAGACCTGCGCGCAATAGTCCGCATTTGCCCTGACGAAATCCTGCAGCGTGTATCGGAAGGCCGGCCGGCCTGCGTTGAGGGTGCCAGTCTCGTCGAGCCAGTCGATCACCGGTATGAACCCGTGAATGATGTTGGCCACTTCGTAGCGCTCACGATCTACGGCACTCCAGATCGCAAACATGGCTTGAGTTTCGTCGCCGTAGGTCCGGTAGACTGCGGCCTCTGCATAATCGGGACATGTGCTGCCATCCCATGTGTAATAGCCATGCAAGCCGTTAAACACAGTGTCGCCCGTGCGGCAGATGATCTCAAAGTAGCCGAGCATCGCATCCTCGTGGAAGCGCGCTTGATGAACGGCATAGAGGAAATGCTTCTTGTCAAACGCATGGAGTTCGACGCTGACATCCGCACCGAGAAGCTGCTCCAGATAGCTGCGGGCTGCCGCCTGCCAGCTCGGTTCAAATGCGATGAAGTCGAGAAAGCCTTCGACCGCCATTGCCCATGACGTTGCGACGGTCGGCGAGACGGTTGCGCGAAAGCTGTTGCGATTGGCTCGTCCACTCCCTCCGAGTGGCGACATAGCCAAAGCTGCTTTCAGCAGTCTCGCGTCATCATTGATCGCATCGATCTTGGGCCAGTCTCCGACCCGGAGAACCTGATCGAGTGAGTAATTGACATCAAGCGATTGCAGCTTTTCGGGGGTTCCATGCGTCCAGCCATGGGCGAACTCGGGCAAGTCTTCGTGAGGGACGTCACCGATCCAGTCTTTAGCATCGGCCTCCGGTTCCCAGCCAGGAGCCGCGTACGGGAGGGCCGCCCCGATCTTCTTGCCCGTCACAGCTTCGATGCGCTCGTGCAGACCGTCCGGCACTCTCCAGATGCAAACGACCATCGGAAAGGCCGGGCGTCCTTCGGGTAAGGTCCGTTTGGCCGCAAACAGGAACAGTGCGAGCCGCACGAAGGGCATTTGCGTCGCGCGGGCCACAATATAATCGGCATATCGCTGACGCGGCTCGGCCGCTTCAAACCGAATCAGATCCATGTCCGGGCTGAGCTGGGGAAGAAACTGCAGGGTCTTGAGCACGACGGGCCGCAGAATGATGTCGCCGTTCTCGACAATGGCGTGGAGCGCCGTGACATCGACACCGCTCGCATAGGTAAAATAGGAGAGCGGAAGGAGGAGCTCGCTCCAATGGGTCGAGACCACGATGCAGCGGACCATTTCCTTTGGCACGCGATCACGCTCGACGAGGAGGGTTACATACTTGCCGAGCTCGTTGAGCGTGCTGCGCGCGCTGCTGTCGCTGCGCTTGACCTCGATGCAAATGACGTGATCGAAAGCGTCGCGCGCTAGGATATCGATCCGCGCGCCAGCACCATTCGGATTGTCGAGCCCATATTCGATCTGGAGCAGCGTCAGGCCAGCTGCGACAAGATCGAGATGGTCGGCGAGGTGATCGCGGAACTCGGCCTCGTTGGCGAAGAGCCCGAGGACCGGCCTAGCATCATTCTTCGGGGGTGAAACTGTCATGATTTGGTGCATAGCGCGGATGGCGTTACCGAGAGAGCATTATCGACGTGTGTCCCTTGCGTGACGCTAGAGCAAACCCGGGACGTCTGTTTTTCTCCGCCGAACGTCCAAGACCGGACGGCCCGCAGTATCCCATCGGCGGTCGTTTCAGGCGACCCATCTCACAGATGAACGGAGGGCGGCGTTCGGGATCAGCGTGAAGAGGCTGGAACGGCGACAATTGGCGCATTGTGACCGACCGTTTAACAGAATGGGGATCGTGGATTCCGGCATGAGCGGTCATTCACGTGCGAGATGCGGAAGGGCTTGAATTGGTCGTGTGTTGCCAGAAACGAACGCGGAGTCGTGTGACAAAACTGACGTTCGCGAGCCGCGCCTGGAATGGCAGGTCCCCATCCAACACCCGCATTTCCTGAATCACTGATGATTGTTCCCGAAATGCGCGAAACTGGCCGGTTGCGAAATGTCGCGTCATTGTCGAGAAACGGGCGGAATCTGGGTCACGTCCCGGTACGTGACCGCATTTGGCGATCGTTGCCATGCCCTCACAGCACGAATGGATCACCCTAGCTCTCGCGTAATGCGACCAAGTCAGCCAGTTCTTCGCACTAACAGCTTACAACCATTGGGGCTACTGGACGAACCGGCGGTGGCGTAATAGGCACTACAGCGACATTCGGTATCACCTGCCATGGTGCAAGCGATGCCGCTTAGAATTCGGTAGGAGGAAACACTCAATGGCAGATCTGTGGTCCAAAGCGCGATGGGCTAGTCGCAACGTCCGGACTCAGCAGGGTGCCAAAGAGAAATCAATCGCAGCCGATGAGTCCGTCCGTTCACGCTTCCAACAGGATTATGATCGCCTCCTCTTCTCGACGCCCGTTCGCCGCTTATCGGACAAGACTCAGGTGTGGCCGATGGACGAAAACGACGGAGTCCGTACGCGACTGACGCATTCGCACGAGGTCGCGAATCTCGCCCGCTCCATCGGCACTCGAATCCACAGTTCCAACAGCAAGCTTTTTGGTGCTGCCGACCTTCACAACGTCGTCCAGCCGATGCTTTCTGCCATCGGCCTAGCCCATGATCTGGGAAATCCACCTTTCGGCCATCAGGGGGAGGCGGCCATTGGACGCTGGTTCAAAAAGCGGGGTAACTGGATTTTTACGCACACGACCGAGGATGCCGGCACGGAACTCGACCATCCAATTCCAGCTGAGTATCGAAAGGAATTTCTTTCCTTTGACGGTAATCCGCAGACAATACGCCTGATTACCAAGCTCCAGACTTCTATATACAACTCAGGACTAGATCTTACTGCAGCGACTTTGGCGGCCGCAATTAAGTATCCAGTCGGCGCTCCGAACCAAGATGACTCAATTCTTACCAGTAAGAAGTATGGATACTTTCAGTCCGAGAAGGAACTTATCGACTGGGTCAGGAAGGAGACCGGCCTAAAGGAAGGGCAGCGGCATCCACTGACATGGATCATGGAGGCCTGCGACGACATCGCGTACTCGGTGCTGGACGTCGACGACGCCATGAAAAAAGGAGTAATCTCGCCGGACGACGTGATCGCAATTCTCTCGACAGACAGTCGCACCAAGAAACATCTAGCCGTGAAGCGTGCGCACGATGCTTTCCGCAAGGTTGTTCGGGCGAACCGAAGGCCTGAAATCGCCCGTGACATTAAGATCGGCTACCTTCGTGCATTCTTCGTTGATGCGCTCATTGAGGAAGCGAGCACGGCCTTTGTTATAAATGGGGATGCTATTACGAATTTATCCCACAAAATCCCGCTAATGGAGAACAATCCTCTTTGCGACACTCTCAAGGAAATCGCGAAGCAGTACGCCTTTGGCCATCCCGCCGTCCTCAAGATGGAGACAATCGGCGCCGAAGCGCTTGATGGCCTCATGACCGCCTTTTGGGATGCGATCCATGACCGTAAGGAAGACGACTTCCAAAAGATCGATAAAAAACGCCGAAGCGCCAAGAACAAATTTGTCTTTGCTCTAATTAGTCAAAATTACTTAGACAACGCCATCAGCTGCGAGTCGCACAATTTCGTTGGATCAATTCGTTACCGAGAACTACGCCTTTTGACTGACATGCTGTCTGGAATGACTGATACGTTCACTATAAAGCTGTGGAACGAAGTGAAGAGTTTAGCCTGATGACCGTTGCTACGGGTCTCCCTCAACTCAAGCGACGGGTCGACGACTATGTCTGGCGTGAGCCAGGCATTCCCATCCAGCGCCTTCGAGACATCCTCGATACATACTTCATGAAGTTCGAAAACGTAGCAATCGTAGGCGGGCTTGTTCGTGACATCGCGCGCAGAGGTAAGGTCGGCTTCAAGTCAGATATTGACCTCGTGATCGCCGCCGACCATACCGAAGTGGCCGAACTTGCTTGCAAATTACATGCGACCCCCAACCGATTCGGGGGCTATGCGTCACGCCATCCGCATTGGAAGATCGATTTCTGGGCTCTCGAAACCACATGGGCAGCCACTCAAGGCTACGCCCACGTACATGGCGTCCAGGATATTCTCAACACCACCTTCTTCGACTGCGACGCGGTCTGCTACGAGATTAAGTCGAGGAAGCTATACGCACCTAATGACTATCTTACCCGCTTGCAGCAGCGTATTCTCGACATCAACCTCTTGCCCAATCCTTCAATTGAAGGGAATTTACTGCGGGCGATCCGTCGTGTCCTCACTTGGGGTTACCATCCTGGCCCGCGACTCCGCGCGTTCATTGACGACCATCTTACCGACGAACGCCTTTCCTCGATTGGCTCAACGGAGGCACGCCTCTTCACTAACATCGTCGTCGGGGCCTTTAATCACTCGGATGATCTGAAACGCATCTTATTTTCCGACAGCCCCAAAAGCGAGTTCAACACAGCTGTCGGTAAGCAACTGATGCTTCCGGGTTTTGAAGACGTAAGTTGAGCCCCGAAACAGGGAGGCCTTGCTGGTTAGGAGCGATATACTGCCGCGCGTGTCACTGGGAACAGCCATTCAGTCCGTGTGCAACCGTGCAGGGCGCTTTGCCGCCCGGCCGCTCAACAGAATGGGAACAGTGCATTCCGGCAGGAGCGGTCATTTGGATGGGCACCGCGGAACGACGTAAGTTGGGCGTCTGCTGCCGCCTCTGCGCAGTGGAGAGAGGCCCCCCAAGAGCCGACGATCATGGGGCGATGGGGCCTGACGCATTATGAGCATCAGCGATGTAACCTCATTGAGTAGATGCAGAATTAGCCCCAAGTGTAATCCTAACGTCCGATGGGCGCGAGCAAACTGGGCTTTCGGCCTGATGTATCGGTCATGCTGGCTCTGACGGGGCCGCAACACCACGGCTCAACTAAGCCTGATTTTCAGGGCAGGAATTCGCGCTAACGAAAAGCTACTTTTCTGTGTATCAGGCCGCGCATCAAGGAGAATTGAATGTCCAGCGTCCTATACACCGTCGGCTATGAGGGGGCGGATATCGTCCATTTCCTGCGGACACTGAAGGATTGCGGTATTAAACGGTTGATCGACATCCGGGATGTTCCCGTATCACGCAGACGTGGCTTCTCGAAAACTGCTTTGGCGAACGCCCTAGAGGAGCAGGGCATCGCCTACATCCACCTCAAGTCACTGGGCGATCCCAAAGCAGGGCGAGAGGCTATGCGCCGCGGGGATTACCCCGCCTTTCTAGAAATCTACACCTCTCACATCGCGACACCGAAGGGGCAGGAAGCCTTGCGTCTAGCGGTCGAGTTGGCCCTGGATCGCCCGTCGATCTTGCTTTGCTATGAACGCAGCCCAACGCAATGCCATCGTACGGTGGTCGCAAAAGAAATGGCTACGCTCGCCGACTTCACCGTCAAGAACGTGGGAGTCAACCCATAACAGCTCGTAGAAGTCTGTGAAAAAGATGTCTTAAAGCCCTTAATCACCCTCGGCAATTGGTGTTAAAACTACGCGGGAACGCTTTTTTCCCGGTGTGAGAGGGGCTTATGGCAGTTGTCCGGACCGAGCGCATACTCATTCTATGCAAGACCTACCCGTCGCCCAGCGAAAAATATGCCGAGACATCATGCGTCGCAGGCATGACGCAGTTGGGCGAATTGATCAGGCTATTTCCGGTTCCCTTCCGCCTTATCCGCGACAGTCAACAATTCCAGAAATGGCAATGGATTTCAGCTCGCATCCGCAAAGCGCAGAAGGATCACCGGCCCGAGAGCCATACGGTCTCCGTAGACACCATCACCTTGGAGGGCAAGCCGATCAGCACTAAGGACGACTGGGCTGCGCGCCGAAACGAACTGAGCAAACTTCCCCTTTTTGCCGATTTTGCGGCTCTTGAAGCCGCACGAAAGACTGAAGGCCTTACCCTTGCTTTACTTCGTCCAGCGAGAATCGATCGTCTTGAGATAACTAAGGCTGAAAGTCCTAACTGGACCGAGGAAGAGCTCAAAAAGTTGGTCAAAGACCAGATCCAAGGCGGGCTCTTCGACGAACAGGATGAACGAGAAGTTCGCTTACTGCGCAAGCTGCCGCACAATTTCCACTATCATTATGAATGCGAGGTCGCTGGCGAAACGCGCCGGTACCGTCATAAGATTGCCGATTGGGAGGCGGGAGCCCTCTACTGGCACTGCGTTGACAAGCATGGTGACGGCTGGGAGGCGCCCTTCAGACAAAAGCTCGAAACCGAATTGCCGGCGAAGGATTTGCATTTCCTGATGGGGACGATCCACCGCTTTCCCGATCAGTGGCTAATCATCAGTGTAATCTATCCTCCAAAAATTTCAACGGACCGTCCTGTCCAGTCCGAGATGATCTTCTAATCGGATCGATTGGCAACCAGAAGCGCCCACCAAGTGGAGGGACGGACGTTCGCCCCAGCAGTCTCTTTCATATCCACTGGTTTTCATAGATGGTACGGCGCATGGTACGTTGTGCCGTCTTTGCCCATTCTTCTATTTGTTCATAATAAAACACAGGTTCCTTTAGAACTGCTTCGTCATATTCTGGAGCTGTCACATGAACCCATGTGTTACGATATTTTCGCAGCTTGTGGATGTCGTCTCGCAGCCCCTGTTCGATAGGCGCGCCATCAATCAAATCCACAAGGCGAACACGTCTTCCATCAGCATATTCAGCGCGAAGATAGGTTTCGATTGCCGCAGTAGCGACTATCACTGTGGCTAGGTTAGCGCCTCCGACAAAGGCATAGTCGCAATCGCGAACGATGAAGGCGCACCATTCCGACATGGTACTGTCTCCTTTCAACAGTTCGTCATCAAGCGCGGTGATGAATGCCCATTTCGCCTCTGCACTCAATACCGTTTCCTCCAAAAAAGCCGTTTTAAGCACCTAGGCCTAGCCGGTCGCGAGAGCAACGAACGACGCTAACACGTTTCGAACGTCTACTTCTCCCGCGCGACCGTGACCACATTCAGCAAGTCCGAGCGTTTGAACGCCAAGAATTTGAGCCCATAAACGAAGGGCGGCTCGCTCCACTACCGGCACCAAAGGCGCCCTTCCGGAGTGTCCCCTGCCATGGGCATTCGGGAGTCAGCTTTCAGCGCGGTGAATAAAAGGCGACAAGCCGGTTCGTCTCTCCACCCAATCCTATGAGCAATGATTTGCAGGCTGTAGATGCGGTTGCGCGATGGCGGCATGCCGGGGCAGCTGTGTGGGCAATATCTGGAGTCCCCAGATAGGTATTTTACGTCCTCGGAACGGGTCTGACGCTGAGAAGAGCGATGGGGAACTTAATGGTCATGCCCGCACAGGCTGATTCTCGTGCGGGCGGAGGCCCGCATGACCCCTACCAAACTGCTCATCGGACAGATCTTTGTCGTGTTCGCCATCGTGTTGGCGGGCGTATGGTTGGCCACACAATGGGCGGCAGCCGCGCTCGCCTACCAGCCCGAGCTTGGGCGGCCGTGGTTTAGCGCGTTCGGCCACCCGATCTACCAGCCATGGGCTTTGTTCGGCTGGTGGTTTTCGTTCGAGGCTTATGCCCCGGCGATATTTGAAGAGGCGGGCGCAATCGCTGCGGCGAGCGGTCTGATCGGCTGCGCTGCGGCGATCTTCGGTTCCGTATGGCGTGCCCGGCAGCAGCGTAACGTCACCACCTACGGGTCGGCGCGCTGGGCAACGGTTCATGATATGCGCGCAGCCGGGCTTCTGAATGAAGCCGGCGTCTTTTTGGGGCGGACCGGTCCACGATATCTCCGGCACGACGGCCCCGAACATATCATGGCTTTTGCGCCGACCCGGAGTGGCAAGGGCATCGGCCTCGTCGTGCCCACCCTGCTGGGCTGGTCGGGCTCGACGGTCATCCACGACATCAAGGGCGAGAACTGGCAGCTGACTGCGGGCTGGCGCCAGCGCTTTTCACATTGCCTGCTGTTCAACCCGACTGATGCCCGCTCGGCGCGCTACAATCCGTTGCTTGAAGTGCGCCGTGGCACCGACGAGGTGCGCGACGTCCAGAACATCGCCGATATCCTGGTGGATCCCGAAGGCGCGCTCGAACGCCGCAACCACTGGGAAAAAACCAGCCATTCGCTGCTCGTCGGCGCAATTCTGCATATTCTCTACGCCGAAGAAGAGAAGACGCTCGCCCGCGTTGCCTCCTTCCTGTCCGACCCGCAACGGCCCTTTACCGCCACGCTGCGGCGGATGATGACTACCAACCATCTGGGGACCGCCGAAGCGCCGATGGTCCATCCGGTTGTGGCATCGGCGGCGCGGGAAGTTCTCAACAAATCGGAGAACGAACGCTCTGGCGTGCTGTCGACCGCGATGTCGTTCCTCGGCCTCTATCGTGATCCGACCGTAGCAACTGTGACGTCGCGCTGCGACTGGCGTATCGCAGACCTGGTCGAGGGAAAGTCGCCGGTCTCCCTCTATCTGGTCGTGCCGCCATCGGACATAAGCCGTACCAAGCCGTTGATCCGCCTCGTGCTCAACCAGATCGGTCGCCGCCTGACCGAGCATCTGCACGCCGAGAACGGCGCCAACGCAGGTGCCCGGCACAAGCTGCTCATGATGCTCGACGAGTTTCCAGCGCTTGGTCGCCTGGACTTCTTCGAGACCAGCCTCGCGTTTCTCGCCGGCTATGGCGTCCGCGCCTTCCTGATCGCGCAAAGCCTCAATCAGATCGAGAAGGCCTATGGCGAACACAACGCCATCCTCGACAATTGCCATGTCCGCGTCGCCTTTGCGACCAATGACGAGCGAACCGCAAGGCGCATTTCGGATGCGCTTGGAACGGCCACCGAGCAGCGAGCGATGCGCAACTATGCCGGGCATCGCCTCGCGCCCTGGCTCGCCCATGTCATGGTCAGTCGGCAGGAAACTGGGCGCGCGCTCCTAACCCCCGGCGAAGTCATGCAACCGCCCGCGACAGACGAACTTGTCCTTGTCTCCGGCACGCCGCCGATCCGAGCGACCAAGCTTCGCTATTTTGAGGACAGCACTTTCAAGGCTCGTATACTTCCGCCGCCGACGCTGGCGAGCGGTGACTATGTCGATCGGCCGGCAGCGCGGGCGGATGTCTGGGCCGACAGTGTCCGCAATACCGATGCCCGTCTCGGTGCCGGAGAAGATAATGTCGACGGCGGGGCCGGCGGAGGTTTGGAGCAGGCGCGGCAACCCGGACAGGAAATCGATCCCCCCCTGACCCCCGATCCAGTCACCACTGATCCGCTCGGTCTCGGCGCTGATGACGATGATGCCGTGGCTTACAGCCAAGCCATGGATCAGGCGCGAGCGCTTGGCACCGCACGCAGCGTCTACGGCATTGAGGCCGGCGCCCCAGCTTCTCACGGGCATCGGCCCGACGATCTGCAGCTGGACTTTTGACCATGGTTGAGAAGATCCGCCATCAGCTGTTCCTGCCGAAACCGGTAAGCGACCGCCTTGAGGCGCTGGCTGCCAAGCCAGGCGCGTCGAAATCGGCAATCCTGACCGATGCGGTCACCGCCTGGCTCAATCGGCGCGGAGCATCGGAACTGGAAGACCGCTTCGGCATCCGTCTCGATCGCCTGACCACGGCCATTGGACGGCTTGAGCGCGACGGGCATATCCAGCTCGAAACGCTGGCACTGTTCATCCGCTACGAACTGGCGATCCAAGCCCCGCTCGCCGAGAACGATCATGCGGGCCGGGCTATCGCCGCCAAGCGGTTCGAGGCCTTCATCACCCAGGTCGGGCGGCAGATCGCCGCTGGACGGCGAACGATTGCCGACGGGTTCGGCGGCGCGGCGGAGAACGGTCGATGAACGGCGGCATCTCCGCAGACCGGCGACGGGCCATGCTTCGCACGGCGATGGGGCCGGTGATTGCCCAAGCACTCGCTGATGCCCGTGTCATCGAGATCATGGTCAATCCCGATGGGGCGCTGCGCCTCGATCGGCTTGGCGAGGGCCGCTCGGATACCGGCGTGCGGATGGACGCCGCTCAGGTCGAGCGAATCATCCGCCTCGTCGCCTCTCATGCGCGGGCCGAGGTTCACGGCGACGCGCCGATCATCTCGGCTGAACTGCCACCGCACATCGAGGGACGTGCAGGCGAACGGTTCGAGGGCCTGCTTCCGCCCGTGTCGACCGCGCCCTGCTTCTCGATCCGCAAGCCAGCCGAACGGCTTTACAGCCTCGAGGATTATGTCGCTGACGGCATCATGACGCCGGAGGTTGCTGATCGGCTGAAGACCTGTGTCACGCAGCGCCACAACATCCTGATCGCCGGCGGCACGAGTTCGGGGAAGACCACGCTTGCCAACGCGCTTCTCGCAGAAATGGCCTGGATCGACGAGCGCGTCATCCTGATCGAGGATACGCGCGAGCTTCAGAGTCCGGCCGCTGATACGGTCGCTCTCCGCACGCGCCCGGGCGTCGTAACGATGGCCGATCTTGTCCGCTCGACGCTGCGTCTGCGTCCCGACCGCATCATTGTCGGCGAGGTACGTGGTCCCGAAGCGCTCGACATGCTCAAGGCGTGGAACACCGGCCATCCGGGCGGCATCGCCACCGTCCATGCCAACAGCGCGATCTCAGCGCTCTACCGGATCGAGGGACTCGTCCAGGAGGCGGTGGTCACCGTCCCACGCCGGCTGATCGCCGAGGCGATCGACATCATCGTCTTCATCTCCGGACGCGGCCTCCAGCGTCGCATCTCGCAGATCGCGCGTGTCGCCGGGCTTGACCCCGACACTGGCGCCTACGCGCTCGCCGACTTCCTCTTGCCCTTCAACCCCCAAGGAGAATGATAATGCAGCTTGCCAAGATTCCATCTCGCGGACCGGCCTTTTTTGTCGGTGCGGCGATCAGCTTGACCCTCGCCATAGCCCCCGTCGCTCAGGCGGCGGGATCGGGCATGCCGTGGGAGCAACCGCTCCAGCAGGTGCTGGAATCTGTCCAGGGGCCGGTCGCGAAGATCGTCGCCGTCATCGTGATTATCGTTACCGGCCTGACGCTGGCGTTCGGCGAGAGCAGCGGCGGCTTCCGGCGCCTTATTCAAATTGTCTTCGGCCTGTCGATCGCCTTCGCGGCTTCGAGCTTCTTCCTGAGCTTCTTCAGCTTTGGCGGTGGGGCGCTGATCGCGTGATCGGCCCAAGCACCGCCTCCAGCGCCCAACATCTCGAAGGGTTCGAGGTTCCCGTCCACGGGAGCCTCGGATCGCCGATCCTGCTCGGCGGAGCGCCGCGCGGGCTGGCGATCGTCAACGGAACGCTGGCCGCCGCCGTCGGCCTCGGCCTCCAGCAATGGATCGCCGGTCTCGTGCTTTGGGCACTTGGCCACAGCATCGCTGTCGTTGCCGCGCGTCGCGACCCCGACTTCGCATCCGTGATGATCCGCCATCTGCGTCAGAAAGGCTATTTTGCGTGCTGAACCTTGCTGAATATCGTCACCGGCCCGACCGGCTGGCGGACCATCTTCCATGGGCGGCGCTCGTCGCGCCCGGCGTCATCCTCAACAAGGACGGCAGCTTTCAGCGGACGCTACGCTTTCGTGGGCCCGACCTGGAATCCGCCACCGAGGCTGAGTTGATCTCTGCCTGTGCCCGGGCCAACAATGTCCTCAAGCGGTTCGGGACGGGCTGGGCGCTGTTCTTCGATGCCGAGCGCCGCGCGGCATCGGCCTACGGCGACAGTGGCTTTCCGGACGCTGCGTCCTGGCTGGTCGACCAGGAACGCCGCGCCGCCTTCCTCGGCGAAGGCGAGCACTATGAAAGCCGATATCACTTGACGCTGACCTGGCTGCCGACGCCGGATAGCGCCGAGGCAGCCGGCCGTTCGTTGGTCGAGCGGCCCGATGCCGACGCAGGCTCAATCCGGGGCCGCGATTGGCACGGAGCGCTGTCGAGCTTCATCGCCGAAAGCGATCGCGCCCTCGATCTCTTCGCGAGCTTTATGCCCGAGGTCCGTGCGCTCGATGATTGCGAGACACTCACTTTCTTGCACGCCACCATCTCCAATCGCCCGCATCATGTCGAGGTCCCCGAGACGCCCGTCTATCTCGATGCGCTGCTCGTTGACACGCCGCTGACGGGCGGGCTGGAGCCGCGACTCGGCGACACCCACCTTCGCACGCTGACAGTGCTCGGCTTCCCAAACATGAGCCGACCGGGAATCCTCGATGCGCTCAATCATCAGGACTTCGCCTATCGCTGGGTCACGCGCTTCATCGCGCTCGATAAAAGCGAGGCAACCAAGGCGCTGACCAAGCTGCGACGGCAGTGGTTCAACAAGCGCAAGTCGATCACCGCGCTGCTGCGCGAGATCATGTACAACCAGCCCTCGCAACTGCTCGATACCGACGCCGACAACAAGGTGGTCGATGCCGACATGGCGCTTCAGGTGCTGGGCGGCGACCATGTCGCGTTCGGTTATCTGACCACGACGATCACGGTGATGGACAGTGATCGCGGTCGGGTCGAAGACAAGGTCCGGCAGGTCGAGCGGATCGTCAACGGGCTCGGGTTCACGACGATCCGGGAAGGCGTCAATGCGGTTGAGGCTTGGCTCTCGTCGTTGCCCGGTCAGACCTATGCGAATGTTCGGCAACCGCTGGTTCACACTCTGAACCTCGCGCATCTTATGCCGCTGTCGTCGGTCTGGGCCGGGCCTGACCGCAATGCCCATTTGGGCGGTCCTCCCTTGCTTCATGCGAGTACGGCAGGTTCGACACCGTTTCGCCTGTCGACGCATGTCGGCGACGTCGGGCACATGCTGGTGGTCGGTCCGACGGGCGCCGGCAAATCGGTGCTGCTTGCGTTGATTGCGCTTCAGTTCCGGCGCTACGCCGGCTCCCAGATCTATATCTTCGACAAAGGGTTTTCAGCGCGGGCAGCTGTGCTGGCGATGGGCGGCGCGCATCATGCGCTTGGCCTGGGCGTCGATGCCGGTGAGACGCTGGCGTTGCAGCCATTGCGCAGGATCGAGGATGCTGCCGAGCGAAGCTGGGCGGTGGAATGGATCGCGGCCCTGCTCGCCCACGAGGGCGTGACCGTCACACCCGAGGTCAAGGAGGCGGTCTGGTCCGCGCTGGGCAGTCTGGCGTCTGCGCCGCCCGAGGAGCGGACGCTGACCGGCCTTGCTCTGCTCCTTCAGTCCAATGCGCTCCGGACCGCGCTCGGGGCCTACACGCTCGATGGTCCGTACGGCAGGCTCCTCGACGCGGCCGAGCAGCATTTCGCCTTCGCCGACGTGCAGTGCTTCGAGACCGAGGCGCTGATGGGGCAGGGGGGCGTCGTCGCGCCCGTCCTGACCTATCTGTTCCACCGACTTGAGGAGCGGTTTGATGGGCGGCCGACGCTCCTCATTCTCGACGAGGCCTGGATCTTTCTTGACCATCCGCTGTTCGCGGCTCGTATCCGCGAATGGTTGAAGGTGCTTCGCAAGAAGAACGTCGCGGTCCTGTTCGCGACCCAGAGCCTTGCCGACATCGCATCGAGCAGCATCGCGCCTGCCATCATCGAGAGCTGTCCGCAGCGCATCCTGCTGCCCAACGACCGGGCAATCGAGCCGCAGGGCCGCGAGGCCTATGAGCGGTTCGGGCTCAACGACCGCCAGATCGAGTTGATCAGTCGCGCGACACCCAAGCGGGAATATTACCTCCAGTCGGCGCGCGGCAACCGGCTGTTCGAGCTCGGCCTCGGACCTGTCGCACTTGCGCTGTGCGGCGCCTCTGATCCGGCCACCCAAGCGCGGATCGACGCGATGATCGCCGAGGGCGGTCAGGCGGATTTCGCCGCCCGCTTCCTGCGCGATGCCGGCCTCGCATGGGCCGCCGACCTTCTTCCCGAATTCCCCGCCCCCCAAAGCACAGGAGTAATGTGATGCGTTACCTCACCCGCAAACATCTGATCGCAGCCGCCCTCAGCGCCAGCGCAACGGCTTTCCTCGTCATTGGTTTTGCTGTGTCATCGACGCCGGCGCAGGCCATCGTCGTCTTCGATCCCAGCAATTACAGTCAGAACCTGCTGACCGCTGCGCGCTCGCTGCAACAGATCAACAACCAGATCACCGCGCTCCAGAATGAGGCGAACATGCTGGCGAACCAGGCGAAGAACCTTTCCCGCATCGACTTTCCGGAGTTGCAGGCGCTGACCCGGACGCTCCAGCAGATTGATCGACTGATGGGGCAGGCTCAAGGTATCCGGTTCCAGGTTTCCGGCCTCGACCTGCAGTTCCGGCAGCTTTTCCCGCAAAGCTTCGGACAAGCACTTCGGCTCAATAACCAGGTGATCGCCGCGCGCGGCCGGCTCGATACCGCCATGACCGCCTACCAGCATACCATGACCGTGCAGGCGCAAGTGGCGGAGAATGTTCAGTCCGACGCGCAGACGCTCGCATCGATCATTGCCAAAAGCCAGGATGCCGAAGGGGCGCTTCAGGCGCAGCAGGCCACCAATCAGCTGCTCGCGCTGACCGCCAAGCAGCAATTCCAGATCCAGACCATGATGGCCGCGCAATATCGAGCCGAAACGATCGAACGCGCTCGAGAGGCGCAGGCTCAGATCGACGCGCAGGCCGCGACCACCAGGTTCCTCGGCTCCGGCACCGCCTACACCCCCCAATAGGCGCGCGCAGGGGCCAGAGGCGGTCCGCCTTCTGTCACCGGCCACCTCAGGGCGAGGCTTTGCTCCCCCGGTCTCGCCCCGCCGCATCTCATCTCTTGCAGGATTTGCTCGACGTGAACGATCTTAACGTCATCGACCGCTTCATGCAGGCGTTCGTCACCTATATCGACGCCGGCTTCGGGCTGCTGGGCGGCGATGTCCGCTTCCTCACCGTCACACTGATTGGCATCGACATTACGCTTGCCGGGCTCTTCTGGGCGCTGGGCGGCGAGGACAATGTCATCGGTCGTTTCCTCAAGAAGATCCTCTATGTCGGCGCGTTTGCATTCATCCTGAACAGCTTCGCAACGCTCGGCGACATCATCTTCCGGTCCTTTGCGCAGGCTGGTCTCACCGCCGGCGGCGGCACGTTGGCGGCCGCTGACCTTCTCAAGCCCGGACGACTTGCCGGCACCGGCTTCTCGGCGGCGTGGCCGCTGCTCCAGCAGGCGTCACAATTGACGGGGTTCACGACCTTCTTCGACAATTTCCTGACGATCGCCGTGTTGCTCTTCGCCTGGGCGGTGGTGATCATCGCCTTCTTCATCCTCGCGGTGCAGATGTTCGTGACGATCATCGAATTCAAGCTGACCTCGCTGGCCGGCTTCATCCTTGTGCCGTTCGCACTCTGGAACCGGACCAACTTCCTTGCCGAACGCGTGCTCGGTAACGTGGTTTCCTCAGGCATCAAGGTGATGGTGCTCGCCGTCATCGTCGGCATCGGATCAAACTTCTTCACCGAGTTCACGACAGCCTTGCAGGGACAGGAGCCGGACATCGGACAGGCGCTGAGCCTGATGCTCGCAAGCCTCACCATGTTCGGTCTGGGCATTTTCGGTCCAAGCATTGCCTCGGGGCTCGTCGCGGGCGCTCCGCAGCTAGGTGCGGGTGCGGCGTTCGGCACGGCGGTTGGCGCGGGGGGTATCACGATGCTTGTCGGCGGCGCTGCTATTGGCGGGGCGCGTGCCCTTGGCGGCGCCGCACTCGGCGCGGTGCGGGCCGGCACCTCGATGGGAACTGCCGCGTCGAGCTCCTACACGCTGGGCAAGGAAGCCGCATCAGCGCCGACGATGGCGGCCGGCCTTGGCGGGGTGGCGCGCGCCGCCGGCAATGCCGCCCGTGACCGTGCCTCGAGCGCGTTTGGCCTTGGCGAAGCCGCATCGGAGGGGCGAACTGCGGCCTGGAATGCCCTCAACCGCAGCGGCCGGGCCGAAGCAGAATCATCTGCTGGCACCGACAGCGCTCCGGCTTGGGCACGCGCCATGCGCGGCCAGCAGACTGCCCGACATCACAGCCAGATCGCGCTGCACGCCTTGCAGCAAGGGACAAGCGGCGGCGCCTCCGCCACCCCCGACATCAAGGAAAGGGACGACTGATGATCTTCAAACGCGCCGTCCAGCGTTATGGACAAATTCCGCAGGCCGATACGCCATACCAACGCGCCGGTCAGGTCTGGGACGAGCGGATCGGCTCTACCCGCGTGCAAGCGCGCAACTGGCGCCTGATGGCATTCGGCTGCCTTGCCCTCTCCGGCGGCCTTGCGTCAGGTCTCGTCTGGCAATCGGCGCAGAGCCGCATCACTCCCTACGTGGTGGAGGTCGACCGGCTGGGTGAGGCGCGCGCCGTCTCGGAAGCGCAAGCGGGCTATCATCCCACGGATCCGCAGATCGCATGGCACCTGTCGCGCTTTATCGGAAACGTCCGCAGCCGATCGCTCGATGCGGTGCTGGTTCGTCAGGGCTGGCTCGAGGCCTATGACTTCACCACCAAGCGCGGCGCACAGTTTCTCGGCGACTATGCCCGAGCCGCCGACCCTTTTGCCCATATCGGCGAGCGGACGGTTTCGGTTCAGGTGACGAGCGTGGTGCGCGCATCCGACAGGTCCTTTCAGGTCAAATGGACCGAGACCGCCTATGAGCGCGGCGTTCAGGCAGGAACGCAGCGCTGGACCGCGATCCTGACCATCGTGGTGCGGCCCCCCCCCCGATGCGGAGATGCTCCGCAAAAACCCCCTTGGTGTCTATGTCGATGCGGTCGACTGGAGCCGCGAACTCGATCCTCCAGCGCAGTCGCGCCCGGCCCCTCCGCCTGCTGCCCTGCCGCCTGTCCCGGCAGGCTTGCCGCTTGGCTCTCCCCTCGATCCCAATCTCGCTGCTGCCACGCAGCCCAACCAGGAGACACGCCCGTGAAGTTCATTCTCGCATCCTGCGCTCTTGCGATCATCGCGACGTCTGCGCAGGCCCAGACTCCGACCCCTGAGCCAGCACACAGCCCCGTTGCGACTGCCAAGGTGTCGCCACCGCCGAAGCCGCAAATCCGGCGAACAATCGCCCGCAAGCGTCTCAACCCGGTGGTGGTGCGTGTCGCTGCGGCCAATCGCGCAGCGACACTGGAGCCGCAGCCGCAGGGCTTCGTGAATGCGGTGCAGGTTTTTCCGTTCAGCGACGGCGTGATCTACCAAGTCTATACCGCGCCCGGTGCCGTCACCGACATTGCCTTGCAGCCCGCCGAAAAACTCGTGGCGGTGGCGGCCGGCGATACCGTCCGGTGGGTTATCGGCGACACGACGAGCGGCACCGGTGCCGACAAGCGAACACATATCCTGGTAAAGCCGTTCACCTCGGGCCTCGCCACCAACCTCGTCGTCACGACGGATCGGCGGAGCTACCACCTCCAACTCACCGCAACGTCACATATCGCAATGGCGGCCCTGTCGTGGACATACCCAGCCGACCAGCTGATCGCCCTGCGCCGTGCCGCCGACCAGGCGGCGGCTGCCGCCCCGGTTTCCGATGGGCTGGTGGTTGATAATCTCCACTTCAACTATGCAATCAGCGGTGACGCGCCTGCGTGGCGGCCCCTTCGTGCGTTCGACGATGGGCGGCAGACCTTTGTCGAGTTCCCTGCCAGCATTGCCGTGGGCGATGCGCCGCCATTATTCGTCGTGGGGCCCACCGGCGAGGCCGAACTGGTCAACTATCGCCTCCGTGGCCGGTTCTATGTCGTCGATCGGATCTTCGATGCGGCCGAACTCAGGCTCGGGACCAGGAAACAGCTGATTGTCAGGATCGCGCGCATCGATGACGGTACTTTCTCGCGAAAAGGGAAGCGCTCATGAGCGAGGCATCCGTCTCTCCCGCCCCGAAGCTCGATCCCGAAACGTTGGCGATTCGGACGCAGCCGGCGCGCGCGATACGCTTCCGTCGCGGCGTTATCATCACCGTTGCCGCGCTCGGATCCCTCAGCCTGGTCGTTGTGGCATGGATCGCGCTGAAACCGCGCATCTTCAGCGCTGTCCCGGACGTCCAGGAATTGTCGGAGCCGAGCAATCGTCCATCGACTGACGCTCTGAACGGCTTGCCCGCAAACTATGGCGATACCCCTAAGCTCGGGCCGCCGCTGCCCGGCGACTTGGGCAGGCCGATCCTCGAAAGCCAGCGGCGCATGGCAACAGAAGCCGGCCTCGGCAATGGCCCGTCAGGTCCGTCGGAGGCACAGGAAAGAGAGCGTCGGCTGTCGGAGTTGAGAGCTGCTCGCCAATCCGGGGTGCTGGTGTCCGGCCGCGCCGCCACCTCGCCGACAGTGGTGCCCGACACCGCGACAACGCCGACGGTCCCAACGCCAGAGGCTTCAGGGGCAGCACTTGATCCGGATCGGGACCCCAACGCACAGGGACGCAAGGTCCAGTTCGTCGGCGCGCTTGATCGCTCCGGTGACATCAACCCACATGTGCTGGCGCCGCCGCCGTCGCCCTACCTGCTTTCTGCGGGCAGCGTCATTTCGGCGAGCCTTATCACCGGTCTTCGGTCTGACCTTCCAGGGCTGGTGGCGGCGCAGGTCACCAGCCAGGTATTCGACAGCCCGACGGGACGCATCTTGCTTATACCGCAGGGGGCACGGCTGATGGGAAGCTACGATAGCGTTGTGGCTTTTGGCCAGAAGCGCGCTTTGATTGTTTGGCAGCGGATCATGCTTCCGGACGGCAGCTCGCTCAGGATTGATAACGTGCCGGCCACAGACCCATCAGGCTACGCCGGACTGCAGGATAAGGTCGACTTTCACACCTGGGCTCTGCTGAAAGGCGTCGCGCTCTCGACTTTGTTGGGGGTCGGCTCGCAGCTGACGATCACCGGCCAGAGTGATCTCGTTCAGGCGATTCGGGAATCGACGCAACAGAACGTGTCGCGGGCTGGCGACCAACTCACCTCGAGAAACCTCAATATCCAGCCGACCATCACGATCCGGCCGGGCGCGACTGTCCGGCTGGTCGTCCACAAGGATCTCATTCTCGCGCCTTGGCGCGGCATTGGAGGCTGACATGGCAGAACTGAAGTTGGGAAAACTGCCCGACCGTACGCCGGTCAAACTGGCCGTCACCGTCACGCCCGATCTACACCAGATGCTGCAGCAATATGCGACGCTGTATGCCGAGGCATATGGCCGGGAGGAATCCGTCATCGAACTGATACCGGCGATGCTGGCAGCATTCCTCGAAAGTGATCGTGCATTCGCCAGGATGCGCAAGACTGCTGAGGCATAGAGGTGGATGACCGAGGAGGATCACCTCTGGACACCGAGGGAGTTGTCGAAATTCCTGGGCTATTCCGAAAGCACCATCTGCCGGATGGTTTCCCAATGCCCTGAAAAGCTGCCACCGCGGGTTTCCGCCTTGGCTCGGCCAAGGTGGCTTCCTGAGGTCGCAAGGGAATGGGCAAGAGCCAGCAGCGATTTACCACGCCGGCACGGTGGCCGCCCCCGCATCATTCGATAGGCCGGCAAGCCATTCCCGGCTAAAAATATCTCGATTTAGGAACGCTTCACAGCATACTCGGGGAATGGCAGTGTGCCACACTGTGCCATTCCCCCCGAATTTATCCTTTGAAATCAAAGGATATTGGTGCGGTCGAGAAGACTCGAACTTCCACGGGTTTTCACCCACAACGACCTCAACGTTGCGCGTCTACCAATTCCGCCACGACCGCAATCCGTGTCTGATTTGCCAGAAGCTCTGGCCTATCAGTGGGGTAGGAGGGCGCCCCTAACAGAGGAGTTTGAGCTTGCCAAGCGCTGAATCGAACTTGTGGAAAATTTGTTTCAATTCACCTTCCATTTCACCTCGGCCGAGACCGCCGCTTTGGGCGCGTCCACGATCGCGGTGTTGATGGTCAGGTTCTCGCCGGGGTTCAGCACCGGCTTGGGCGGCGCGGCCTCAACCGTATAGACCGCGCGGTTGCGCGCATCGCGCAGCACGATCATCAGGCTGGGCACGCTGCGGCGGTTCTGGCCGATATTGGTGATCGTGCCGGAAATGTTGAAATAATCGTTTTGGTTGTTGAGCGGGCGGCGCTCCTGACGCGCGGCCGGAAAGGTCAGTTTCAGATCCGGCTCGCTGTGCCCCGTCTGGGGCAGGGGCAGCCAGGTGGGCAGGCCGAACTGATAGACCGCCGCCATCGCGCCCGTTGCCATCAGGGCAAAGCCGACCGCCAGCATCGTCCACATCCGCGCGGGATTGCGGCGCGGGCGAAACGGCGGCTCATGGGCAAAGCTGGATGGGGTGGCGGCGAAATTGTCCGCAATCGGGGGCGGAGCCTGCTCGACCGCCGGGGCCGGAGGGGGTGCAACCGGAGCGGGCGCAGGGGCCTGTTCGGCGGGGCGCGCCACTTGCGGCGCGGGCGCCGCAGGGGCCGGGGCCACGGGCGCAGGCGCCGGGGGCACCTCGATCACCGGCCCTTCCTGAAACCAGCTATGGCGGCAGGTGGCGCAGCGCACGGTGCGGCCATCGACCCCGATGGCGCTGTCGGGGACGGCATAGCGTGTCGCGCAAGCAGGACAGGCAATAATCATCGCCCACAGCTAAAGCATGCAACCGTTGCGCAGCACAAGGGGAACAGGGGGCGACCGCTGCGCGAACAGCCATTTTTCCACCGCCCTTTTTTCGCGGGCAAAGCCGTACTATAGCTGGGAAACGATGGTCGAACGTTCTCCTGTTACAAGCCTGCAATGCGGCATTTCGCGCGGATACATTGCCGCGTCCGATGCGTGTGGGAGAGCCAAATGACCGGTATAACAGGAGAAATCGCCCGCTTCGACAATGTGGGCCTGCGCTATGGCCCCGACCGCGAGGTGTTGTGCGATGTCGGTTTCACGCTTCATGCGGGCCATTTCTATTTTCTGACCGGGGCCAGCGGCGCGGGTAAGTCCTCGCTGTTGCGCATGCTCTATCTGGCCCAGCGCCCCTCGCGCGGGATGATCAGCTTGTTCGGCACCGATGCGATCACCCTGCCGCGTCATCGCCTGCCGGGATTTCGGCGGCGGATCGGGGTGGTCTATCAGGATTACCGGCTGGTGCCGCATCTCTCGGCCTTCGACAATGTGGCGCTGCCGCTGCGCGTGGCGGGGGTGCCCGAACGCGATGTGGTGCAGCCGGTCAAGGATATGCTCGAATGGGTGGGCCTGGCCGACCGGATGGGCGCGCGCCCGGCCACGCTCTCGGGCGGTGAGCAGCAGCGCGTGGCCATCGCGCGCGCGGTGATCGGGCGGCCCGAACTGCTGGTGGCCGACGAACCGACCGGCAACGTCGACCCCGAAATGGCGATCAAGCTGCTGCGCCTGTTCGAGGCGCTCAACCGGCTCGGCACGACCGTGGTGGTGGCCACCCACGATCTGCACCTGCTGCAGAAAGTGCCGGGCAGCCTGATTATGCGGCTGGACCGGGGGCGAATGTCGGACCCGACCGGGGCGCTGCGCTATCCCCCGCGCCGGGAGAATGCCCAGCCATGAACCTGCCAGGTATGAATCTCGACGATGAACAGGTGCAGATCCCGCACCGGCCGCTGGCGCCCACCGGCGGGCCTGCCGATCCTGCGCCTGCCGCGCCGCGTCGTGGGTGGTTCTCGGGCCGCGCCGCTCTTTCGGGCAGCGGCGAGGGCAAGCTGGCGGGCTGGCGCGCCTTTGGCAGCGGGGGCGAGGGCGTGCTCGTGCCTCAGGCGCGGCTGTCGGGGCCGACGCCATGGGTAATCGCGATCATGGTGACGATCACGGTGATCGCGGCGGCCACGGGCCTTGCGCTGCGCAACATCGCCAATGCCGCCGCGCTCGATCTGGCCGGAGGGGTCAGCGTTCAGATCATTGAGGCGCAGGCCCCGATCCGCGCCGCGCAGGCGCAGGCCGCGCAAAAGGCTCTGCTGGCCGCGCCGGGCGTGATTTCGGCCCGCGTGGTGCCGCAGGCGGAGCTGGATCAACTGCTGGTGCCATGGCTGGGCGCGGGGATGAGTGATGGCGATATGGTGCCCGTGCCCGCGATGATCGACGTGCGGATCGACGGGGCGGCCAATGGCGCACGCATCGCTGCCCTGCGCGCGGCGCTGGGCCGGGTGGCGCCGGGGGCGCGGGTGGATGCGCAATCGCATTGGCTGACCCCGGTGTTCGAGGCGATGGATTCGCTGCGCTGGCTGGCGCTCTCGATGATCGGCCTGCTGGCGCTGGCGCTGACGGCGGCGGTGCTGCTCTCGGCGCGCTCGGCGCTGGGCACGCATCGGCAAACAATTGAGATCGTGCATAATCTTGGCGGCACCGATGCCCAGATCGCGCGCATTTTCCAGCGCTCGATGGGCATGGACGCCACCTTGGGCAGTCTGGTGGGCATGGTGCTGGGCCAGATTGCGGTGATGGTGCTGGGCGCGCGTTTCGCCGGGCTGGGCGCGGGGCTGCTGGCCGGCGGGGTGCTGCGGCCGCTCGACTGGGCGGTGGTGGCGCTGGTGCCGGTGGCGGCGGTGGTGCTGGCCATGCTGACGGCGCGGCTTTCCGTGCTGATCGCGCTGCGAAGGATGCTTTAGATGCTGCGCCGCCTCCTTGCGCTGCTGCTCACGGTCTGGGCGCTGGGCTTTGCCGGTTTCGCCGCGTTTCAGCCCCAGCCCGCGCCGATCGCCAAGGCCGATGGCATCATCGTGCTGACCGGCGGCGAGGGGCGGATCGCGCGGGGGCTTGATCTGCTGCGCGATGGCGTGGCGCCGCGCCTGCTGATTTCGGGCGTGGACCCGGAGGTGAAGCCGGGCGAACTGGCCGCGCAGTACAAGATGAGCGCGGCCCTGCTGGCCTGCTGCATCACGCTGGGCTACGAATCGGTCGATACGCGCTCCAACGCGCGCGAATCGGCCCAATGGATCAAACGCTACGGGTTGCGCCGGGTGCGGCTGGTGACCTCGGACTGGCATATGCGCCGCGCCGCATGGGAATTGCGCCAGACCATCCCGGCCGACGTGGAACTGACAGAAGACGCGGTGCCGACACGGCCCTCGCTGGGCATCCTGTTTGCCGAATACAGCAAGTTCGTGTTGCGGCGCCTGTGGCATATCGGAAAAGGTTGATATGAATAAATCGCCGCTGGGCATCGGCAACGCATTGCGCTCGATTGCCTTCTCTTTGTTTTTCTACACCTGCTCGGTCCTGATGGGGCTGACGATTCCCTTCTTCATCGCGTTTGGCGGGCGCGAAGGGGCGATCTGGATCTGCACCCGATGGTCGAACATGCACCGTTGGGGCGTGGTGCATATCATGGGGACCAAGGTGGTGATCGAGGGCACGGTGCCTTCGGGCCCGGTCTTTGTCGCGCTGAAACATGAAAGCATGTTCGAGGCGATTGACCTGCCCACGCTGCTGCCCTTTCCGGCGGTGTTCGCCAAGGTCGAACTGCTGCGCGTGCCCCTGTGGGGCCGGGCGGCGGGGCTGTACGGCCTTGTCCCGGTCGAACGCGATCAGGGTGCCAAGGCCCTGCGCGCGATGGTTTCGGCCGCGCGCGGCCTGTCGCAGCAAAACCGCCCGCTGGCGATCTTTCCCGAAGGCACCCGCGTGCGCCACGGCACAAGGCCCGCGCTTCAGGCCGGTTTTGCGGGCCTGTATAAAATGATCGGCCTGCCCGTCGTGCCGGTGGCGGTCAATTCGGGCCCGCTGCTGCATGGCTTCTGGAAAAGGCGCGGGACGGTGACCTATCGCTTTGGCGAGGTGATTCCGGCCGGTCTGCCCCGTGAGGAGATCGAGGCGCGGGTCAAGGCGGCGATTAATGCGTTGAATTCTGAGGAAGGGTAAGAAAGTTCGCCTCCGGCGGGCAAAGGACGGGGGCCCTTTGCAATCCCGTTAATGGGGTGGTGCTGGAGGGTGTCAGGTTTGTTTGGGCTATGGATTTGAAAGCCTGCGGCGCGGTGGGGTTACCCTTGCTTGCGCCGCAGGCTTTTAATTTGCAGGCGGTGCGTCCGACACAAAACGTCGAACCCCATGCGCGACAAAGACAGTAATGGGAGCGCGAGGGTCCAACCGATTTGTCTCGACAAATCGGTTATCTAAAATCATCCCTCGCATTTCTAACTCCCTTAAACCCTTAAACCTTCCCATCCCGCCCGAAATTGGCGCTGGCCACATCCTGCCCCTGTTCGATGATCGAGCGGCGGATCGCGCGGGTGCGGGTGAAATGGTCGAACAGTTTTTCGCCATCGCCAAGGCGGATGGCCTTTTGCAGCTCGGTCAGGTCTTCGGTGAACACCTGCAGCATGTGGAGGACGGCGTCGCGGTTATAGAGGAAGACATCGCGCCACATGGTGGGGTCCGATGCGGCGATGCGGGTGAAATCGCGAAAGCCGCCTGCGGAATATTTGATGACTTCGTTTTGGGTCACTTCTTCGAGGTCGCCCGCAGTGCCCACGATTGTGTATGCGATAAGGTGCGGCAGGTGGCTGGTCACGGCCAGCACGCGGTCGTGATGCGCGGGGGCCATGATTTCGACCCGCGCGCCGATGGCCTGCCACAGCACGGAGAGGCGCTCGATCTCGAAGGGATCGGTGCCCTCGGCCGGGGTGATGATGCACCAGCGGCCTTCGAACAGGCTGGCGAAACCGGCGTCAGGGCCGGAATTTTCGGTGCCCGCGACCGGGTGTGCCGGGATGATCGTGTGGTTGGGCAGGACCTCGCCCAGCACTTTGGCGACCGCTTCCTTTGAAGAACCGACATCGGAAATGATCGCATCGCCACGCAGGCCGGGCGCGCATTCCCGCGCCGCATCGCCCATCGCGCCCAGCGGCACGCAGAAGATCACCAGATCGGCGTCTTGCACGGCCTCCACGGCGGTTTCGGCCACATGGCCCACCAATCCGCGCTCCTTCGCCCTCGCGCGGGTTGCCGGGTCGCGATCATAGCCCGAGGTGGCGATTTTGGGCAGATATTGCTGAACCGCAAGGCCGATCGAGCCGCCCTGAAGCCCCAATCCGATGATGGCGATTTTGGCAAAGGACATCTTTATGCGCCTCGCGCCAGACGGGTGATTTCATCCGCGATTTCATCCATCTGCGCCTGGCTGCCGATGGTGATGCGAAGCCCGTGCGGCAGGCCCTGATTGGGCAGCCAGCGGGTGATGTAGCCGATGTCCATCAGGCCGTTATAGACCGTCTCTGCCTCCAGCGCGCCTTCGAACAGGATCAGCACGAAATTGGCTTGGCTGGGCAGCGGGCGCACGCCCTGATTGCCCAGCGCCTCAAGCCGCTCGACAAAACGCGCGCGGGTGGCGGCATTATGCTCGCGGCTGGCCACGACAAACGCCTGATCGGCAACGGCCGCAAGGCCCATTGCCTGTGCGGTGTTAGACAGGTTGAACGGCCCGCGAATGCGGTTGAGAGCGTCGATAATGTGATCGGCCCCCGTGCCCCAGCCCAAACGCTCGCCCGCCAGACCATAGATCTTGGAAAAGGTGCGCGTGACCAGCACGTTGCCCGCCGATTCCGCCAGCGCCATCGCGCCATCTTCATCCGCCGGATCGACATATTCGCCATAGGCCTGATCCAGCACCAGCAGCACATCGGATGGCAGCGCGGCATGGAGGCGGGCGATTTCGCCCTTCGGCAGGAAGGAACCGGTCGGATTGTTCGGATTGGCGACAAAGACCACCCGCGTCCGTTCCGTCACCAGCGCCAGCAGCGCATCGACATCGGTGCCGTAATCGGCGTCCGGCGCGACGATGGGTGTGGCCCCGCAGCGGCGCGCGGCAATGTCATAGACGCTGAAACCATAGCGGACATAGATGATCTCATCCCCCGGCCCGGCGTAGGCTTGCGCTGCAATATGCAGGATCTCGTCCGACCCGGTGCCCATTACGATGCGGGCGGCGGGGATGCCGTGCAATTGCCCCAAGGCGCCGCGCAATTCATTGCTGTCGGGATCGGGATAGAGCGCCGGGGCCGCCGCCGCATCGCGCGCCGCCAGAGCCGCCGCCGATGTGCCCAGCGGGTTTTCATTGGCCGAAAGCTTGGTCAACGGCCTGCCGTCCTTGCCCTTGGACTTGCCGGGGACATAGGCGTGGATCGCGCTGATCCAGGGCTTGGGGGTGGGAAGTTTGGTCATGATGGCGCGGCCCTTAGCCGAACATGGGGCGAAATGACAGGGGGTGACGCATGGACTTCCCGTTGACTTCGCGCGCATCAGCCCCCAATTCAACGCGCATAATGGCCAGCCTCTTTACGTCCTGTTCGCAAACCTATGACCTGCCCGATCCGCTGCCGCTGGATGGCGGACAGAGCCTTGAAGGCGTGCGGATCGCGTTTGAAACCTATGGCGCGCTCAATGATGCGCGCGACAATGCGATCCTGATCTGTCACGCCACCACGGGCGACCAATATGTCGCCAGCCCGCATCCCATCACCGGCAAGCCGGGGTGGTGGAGCAAGATGGTGGGGCCGGGCAAGCCGATCGACACCGACCGCTTTTACGTCATCTGCCCCAATGTGCTGGGCTCCTGCATGGGCACGACCGGGCCGGGCAGCCTTGCCCCCGATGGCCAGCCTTATGGGCTGCGTTTTCCCGTCATCACCATCCGCGATATGGTGCGCGCGCATATGGCGCTGCTCGACCATCTGGGGGTGGAGCGGCTCTATGCGGTCGTGGGCGGCTCGATGGGCGGGATGCAGGCGCTCTCGCTCTCGATCCACTGGCCCGAGCGCGTGGCGCGAGTGCTGCTGCTGGCCACCACGGCGGTGATGCCGGTGCAGAATATCGCGTTTCAGGAGGTGGGGCGTCAGGCGATCATGGCCGATCCCGATTGGCAGGGCGGGGCCTATTACGGCACGGGCCGGGCGCCGGATGCGGGGCTGGCGGTGGCGCGGATGGCGGCGCATATCACCTATCTGTCGGAAGCAACGCTGTCGGAGAAATTCGGGCGGCGGCTTCAGGACAGGGACGCGAAAAGCTTTGGCTTTGGCGCGGATTTTCAGGTGGAAAGCTATCTGCGCTATCAGGGCAGCAGCTTTACCGGCCGGTTCGACGCCAATTCCTATCTCTATATCACCCGCGCGATGAGCTATTTCGATGTTTCCGAGGAGCGGTTCGGGGCAGACCATACCACCCGCCTGTCCGAAGCCTTTGCCGGGGTTACGGCGCGTTTCTGCGTGGTCAGCTTCGACACCGACTGGCTCTATCCCACCGCCGAATCGCGCAAGATCGCCCATGCGGTCAATGCCGCCGGGGCGCCGGTGTCCTTTATGGAGCTGGCCGCGCCCTATGGGCATGACAGCTTCCTGCTCGATGTGCCCGCGCTCGACCGGGTGATTACGGGATTTTTGAGCCGATGAACCGGATTATGGCAAATTTGCGCCCCGATCTGGCGGTGATCGCCGGGCATGTGGCGCCTGGGGCGAAGGTGCTGGATGTGGGCTGCGGCGACGGCACGCTGATGGCGGCGCTGCGCGATGAGCGGGGCTGCGATGTGCGCGGGCTGGAGATCGACCCGCATAATGTCGCCGAATGCGTGGGCCATGGGCTTTCGGCCATTCAGGGCGACGCGGACACCGATCTGGCGCTCTATCCCGACGCCAGTTTCGATTACGCGATCCTGAGCCAGACGCTGCAGACCACCAAGCGGCCCGACATGGTGTTGGAGGAATTGCTGAGGATCGGGCGTCGAGCCTTTGTTTCCTTTCCCAATTTCGGCCATTGGCGGGTGCGCAGCGATCTGTTGTGGCGCGGGCGGATGCCGGTGACGCGGCTGTTGCCGGTGGGTTGGTATGAAACGCCCAACATCCACCACCTGACCATCGCCGATTTCCGCGATTTCGTGGCCCAGCGCGGGCTGAAGGTGGAAGGCGCGTGGTATTTGAACGGCGACAGCCTGATCAGCCCCGCGATGGCAACCTGGCGCGCGGAACATGCGGTCTATCTGCTTTCGAGAGGATAATCGCTTCTGATCGGTAAACTCGATCGGAATATACACCTTCCCCAGCTTGCGATTCAGCCCCGCCGCCCTACATTACATGGGTGTGAAAGGACGCGCCCCTCGATGAATGACGAACAGCCCAATGGAAACCCCTGGACGAAGAGCCTTTTGGTGTGGGGAGGGATCTTCCTCGCCCTGTTCTTCGCCGTATCGCTGTTCAGCGCGCGCAATGACATAGGCGCGCAGGCGATCCCCTATTCCGAATTCCGCGCCAAGGTCGCCGAGGGCAGCGTCTATGACGCGCAGGTGGGCGAACAGCGCATCACCGGCAAGTTCAAGAACGGCGAAGCCTACAGCACCGTTCCCATTCCCAATGACGTGACGCTGGCGCCTTTGTTGGCCCAGAATAACGTGAAATATCAGGGCAAGGCGCCCGAAGAGCCGAATGTTCTGCTCTATATCCTGCTGCAGGCTCTGCCTTTCCTGCTGATCGTGGCGGTGGGTTTCCTCGCCATGCGTCAGATGCAGAAGGGCGGTGGCGGCGGCGCCATGGGCTTTGGCAAGAGCAAGGCCAAGATGCTGACCGAAAAGCAGGGGCGCGTGACCTTTGCCGATGTGGCCGGCATTGATGAGGCGCGCGAGGAGCTGGAGGAAATCGTCGAGTTCCTGCGCGATCCGGGCCGCTTTTCCAAGCTGGGCGGCAAGATCCCCAAGGGCGCGCTGCTGGTCGGTTCGCCGGGTACGGGTAAGACGTTGCTGGCCCGCGCGATTGCGGGCGAGGCGGGCGTGCCTTTCTTCACCATTTCGGGTTCGGATTTCGTCGAAATGTTCGTGGGCGTGGGCGCAAGCCGCGTGCGCGACATGTTCGAGCAGGCCAAGAAGAACGCGCCCTGCATCGTCTTCATCGACGAAATCGACGCGGTCGGCCGCAGCCGCGGCAATGGCCTCGGCAATTCGAACGACGAGCGCGAGCAGACGCTGAACCAGTTGCTGGTCGAGATGGACGGGTTCGAGGGCAATGATGGTATCATCATCATCGCCGCGACCAACCGCCCCGATGTGCTCGATCCCGCCCTGCTGCGTCCGGGCCGTTTCGACCGTCAGGTCGTGGTGCCGGTCCCCGATATCGAGGGCCGCGAAAAGATCCTGGCCGTGCATATGAAGAAAGTGCCGCTGGCCCCCGATGTTCAGCCCCGCGTGATCGCGCGCGGCACGCCGGGCTTTGCGGGTGCGGATCTGGCCAATCTGGTCAATGAGGCGGCGCTGCTGGCGGCCCGGCGCAACAAGCGTCTGGTGGCGATGCAGGAATTCGAGGACGCCAAGGACAAGGTCATGATGGGCGCCGAGCGTCGCAGCATGGTCATGACCGAGGAAGAGAAGAAGATGACCGCCTATCACGAGGCCGGCCATGCGCTTGTCTCGGTGAATGAACCGGCCAGCGATCCGATCCACAAGGCGACGATCATCCCGCGCGGCCGCGCACTGGGCATGGTGATGCGCCTGCCGGAACGCGACTCCTATTCGTATCACCGCGACAAGATGCATGCGAACCTCTCGGTCGCCATGGGCGGTCGCGTGGCCGAAGAGCTGATCTTTGGTTATGAGAAGGTGTCGAGCGGCGCCTCGGGCGATATCCAGTATGCCACGGGTCTGGCGCGCAATATGGTCACCAAATGGGGCATGAGCGACAAGCTGGGGCCGCTGCAGTATGAGGATCAGAACGAGGGCTATCTGGGCATGGGCGCCAGCCAGCGCCTGTTCGCCTCGGATGAAACGAACAAGCTGATCGACAGCGAGATCCGCAATCTGGTCGACAATGCCCATGTGCGGGCGACCGACCTGCTCAAGTCGCAGATCGACAAGCTGCATACGCTGGCGCAGGCGCTGCTGGAATACGAAACGCTGACCGGTGACGAGATCAAGCAGGTGGTGGACACCGGCAAGATCGACCGCCCCGAAGCGCCCAGCGGTGTGCCTCTGCCCGCAGCGATCAGGGGCACCAGCGTGCCGCGCGCGGGCCGGTCGAGCGGTCTGGCGAACGGCCTTGGCGGGATTTCGCCGCAGGGGGCATAAAAGCTGCCTTGGTTGCGAAAATGGGCCTCGCTGGCAACAGCGGGGCCTTTTCTTTGGGGGCGTATCGAAGGCTCAAAACAAAAGGCCCCGGAAAAGCCGAAGCTCTTCCGTGGCCTTTTGTCTTAATCGCCAATGCGATGAAATCAGCCGTCGTAATCCCCGCCCAGCGAGGTGTTACGCACCGGAGCCGCCGCCGTGATGCGCAGCGCCTCGGCGCTTTGCGAGAGCGAGCCGATGTCATCGACTTCATCATCATCGTCAGGCAGGACGCGCTGCATCGAGGTGATCAGCGATTCCTTGAGGATCTTGGGACGGACGGTTTCCTCTGCGATTTCACGCAGGGCCACCACCGGGTTTTTATCACGATCGCGTTCGAGCGTCAGTTCCGCACCGCCCGAGATTTCGCGCGCGCGCTGGGCAGCCAGCAGCACGAGATCGAAGCGGTTGGGGATCTTGTCGACACAATCTTCAACGGTTACGCGCGCCATGGGCACTCCGTCTTGAATAGGGAAATTCCAGCGAACCTTGGCGCCTAGGCGGCAAAGCGGCGAAAGTCAAGGATTCGTGAGGCAAAGGACGCCTCACTCCTCCAGGTCATAGGAATAATTGGCCAATTCCTCGGGCGCCAGATCGCTGAACTTGGTGATCTTGGCCTCAAAGCGCATACGGACCTTGCCGGTGGCGCCATGGCGCTGCTTGGCGATGATCAGCTCAGCCAGACCAAAGACGCGCTCCATTTCCTCCTGCCACTTGGCATGGGCCTCGACCACCGCGGGCGGATCGGTGGGGCCGGGCTCCTTGGGCTCGCGGCCCTTGACGTAATAGTCCTCGCGGAACACGAACCAGACCATATCGGCGTCCTGTTCGATCGAGCCGGATTCGCGAAGGTCGGAAAGCTGGGGACGCTTGTCCTCGCGCTGTTCCACCGCACGCGAAAGCTGGGACAGGGCGATCACGGGAACATGCAGTTCCTTGGCCAAAGTCTTCAAACCGCGCGAGATTTCCGAGATTTCGTTCACGCGATTGTCGGTCGCCCGCCCGCTGCCCTGCAGAAGCTGAAGGTAGTCGACGATGACCAGACCAATGTCATGGCGCCGCTTCAAACGGCGCGCACGGGCGCGCAGGCCCGCAATCGTCAGGCCCGGCGTATCGTCAATATACAGCGGCAATTGGCTCAAACGCTGGCTGGCGAAGGAGAGCGCCTGAAAATCCTCACGGCTGATCTTGCCCATACGCAGCGCGCTGGAGGAAATGCCCGATTGCTCGGCAAGGATACGCGTGGCGAGCTGATCCGCGCTCATTTCGAGGCTGAAAAAGGCCGTCGCCGCGCCGATGCTCTTGGCTGGATCAAGGCCCAACTCGCGGTCGGTCAGCAGGCGGTTGGCCGCGTTGAAGGCGATATTGGTGGCCAGCGAGGTTTTGCCCATACCCGGACGGCCGGCCAGAATGATAAGGTCGGAATCGTGCAGACCGCCGATGCGCTGGTTGACCGAATCAAGGCCCGTGGTCTTGCCCGCGACATGGCCGCCGCTGTTGAACGCCTTTTCGATGCCCGAAATGGCGGTGCGGGTGGCCTCGGCAAAGCTCTTGGCCTCATTCGCGCCGCCCGCGCCGTCGGCCACCTTGTAGAGCGCGGCCTCGGCGGCCTCGATCTGCTCCAAAGGCTCGACCGATTCGCTGGTGTCCATCGCGCCCTGCACCAGATCGCGCCCCACCCGCACCAGTTCGCGCAGCAGCGCCAGATCGTAAATCTGTTCGGCCAGCACGCGCGGCGCGATCAGCCCCTGACCATCGGCGGTCAGGCGGCCCAGATAGGCCGTGCCGCCCAGCGCCTTGAGCGCTTCGTCGCTTTCGAAATAGGGCTTGAGCGTGACCGGCGTGACCACCGCCTTGCGATCCAGCAACTGCAGGATACGCTCAAAGATGCGGCCATGGACAGGTTCGAAGAAATGTGCGGGCGACAAGGGCTTGGCCAGTTCCTCGACCACGCGGTTGTCGATCAGGATGGCGCCCAGAAAGGCTGCCTCGGCCTCGATATTGGCGGGCAGCGCCTGCGCGCGCGCACCGGAATCATTGGCGGGCGAAAACGGCAAAGCCGGGGCGAGATGGGTGTCAGATTGTGCCATGGATGGGCCCTCATGCGCCCAGCGGCGGGGCGGCGCAATGGGGTGTGTTGCAAACGACCCTGTGGATAATGGGGATTGGGTCGGGGCGCTGGCGGGAAAATCTCTGTGCGGGCCCATGCTATGGTTTGCACCATAGTTCCTTGCACCCCCTTGCCTGCGCCCCTCGCATTTGCGAAATGAGGAGGTCTTATGTTGTCCAACCTGCCTCCCGTGGCGCCCACTGCGCGCATTTCCAGCATCGATCTGGATGAAACGACGATTCTGCGTCGCAATGACGACATCGAGCAGGAGCGGCGCGTGGCGGTGTTCGATCTGATCGAGGACAATGTTTTCAAGCCCTTGCGGATCTGGGATGCGGGCTATCACGGCCCCTATGCGGTGCGCCTCGCGGTCCATGACGGGCGTCTGTCGATGGAGATCAGCGATGGGCGCGAAGGGCATGAGGGCGAATTGCTTGAAACGATCATGCTGGGGCTGGGGCGCTTCCGCCGCTCGATTCGCGAATATTTCGCCATTTGCGAAAGCTATTATCAGGCGATCCGCAAGGCTTCGGCCAAGGAAATCGAGACGATCGACATGGCTCGGCGCGGGGTCCACAACCATGCTGCCGAACTTCTGCTCGAAAGGCTGGAGGGCAAGGTGGAAACCGACTTCCCCACCGCGCGCCGGTTGTTTACGCTGATTTGCGTACTGCATATCAAGGCCTGATGACGATTCGCGTTTCATGCGGACGGGCCATCACAAAGAACGTTGAATAACATGGCAAAAACCAAAACCCGTCCGCGCGGCAAAGGCCGTAGCGGGCGCCCGTCGCTTCTCTGGCGTCTGCTGGCGGTGCTGGCGCTGCTGGGCATTGTTGGCGGGGTCTGGGCATGGTGGAGCATGCGCCACTGGCAGCCCGACCGCACGACATTCCCCACGCAGGGCGCGCTGGTGGGCAGCGCGGACGGGCCGGTGGATTTTGTTGCCTTGAAGGCGATCGGCGCCAATTTCGTCTATATCGAGGCTTCGGCCAGCGCTTTCGCGCGCGATCCCGCCGTGGTGAAAAATCTGGATGCGGCGCGCAGCGCGGGCCTGCCATGGGGCGCGCTGCACAAATATGACCCGTGCCAGCCCGCCGACAAACAGGCCGCCAATTTCGTCACCGTGGTCCCGCGCGATAAAAAGATGCTGCCCCCGGCGGTCGAACTGGAGCAACTGGCCGATCATTGCCCGGTGCCGGTGTCGGATGCCGCCGTGGTCAGCGAGCTGATGACCTTTCTCAACCAGATCGAGACGCATACGGGCAAACCGGCTGTGCTGAAACTGGGGCGCGAATTTGAAAAGACCTATCCCATTGCTGCCACGCTCGACCGTGCGCTGTGGCTGAGCGCGGACCGGGTGCAGCCCGATTACGGCGGGCGGCCATGGGCACTGTGGACCGCCAATTCGGGCCTGCAGACCTCGGCGGCCGAGCAGCCCTTGCGCTGGGTTGTGGTGCAGAAGTAAAAAGGACCATGATGCACGCCATGAATCATAACCGTGATGCCCTGATCGCCGCCGCTCGTTCGGCTTCCGCCCGCGCCTATGCGCCCTATTCGGCGTTTCATGTCGGCGCGGCGCTCGGCTTTGCCGATGGCAGCGTGGTGACCGGCGCGAATGTCGAGAATGCCTCCTATGGGCTGGCGCTCTGTGCGGAAACGGTGGCGGTGTCGCGGGCGATGGCCGATGGCGTGCGCGGCGGGCTGGTGGCCGTGGCGGTCATCGGCGGATCGCCGGGCGAGGATGGCGTGGCCCAGCCCGGACCGGGGCCGGTGACGCCCTGCGGGCGCTGCCGTCAGGTGCTCAACGAACTGGCGCAACTGGGCGGCACCGATCCGGTGGTGTGGAGCGCATCGGCCGATGGCGTTGCGGAAATGAAGCTGTCGGAACTGCTGCCGCTGGCCTTTGGTCCGGCCAATCTGCTTTAGGCTTGCCGGAAATCCAGAGTGCCGCGCCGCTCGGCAAATTTCCATTCGCCTGAAATCAGCACCAGACGGTCCTGATAGCTGCCTACCAGCGGCGGCTTGGGTGATTGCAGCGGAAGGCCAGCGCCATCAGCTTCGCCGGTGAAGAGCAGGATCTGGCTGAAAGCGCTGGCGCTTTGCCCGTCATCGGCGACATCTACCACGATATTGGCCACGATATGTCGACTGGCGCGCGGCGGGCGGGCCTGAAACGCGGCCAGAATCGCCTCGCGCCCGGTGGTGAAACTGTCGGGAGCGGTGGGGCGGTTCATCCTCCCATCCTGCGTGTAAAGCGCGGCCAGATCCTCCCATTGGCCAGCGTCGTTCAGGTGGACGTAGCGCGTGATGAGGCGGGCGATGGCGTGTTCGGCAAGGAGGCGGTCGAGGTCGGTCATGGTGGGGGCTTTAGCAGGGTTTGCCTCCGGCGGGCAAAGGGACTTGTCCCTTTGCAATCCCGTTAATGGGGTGGGGGTTCGGGGGCGTGTGGGATTGGATTTAAAGCCTGCGGCGCGGCAAGGGAGCGCAAAAAGCGCCGCAGGCTTTAACAATTCAGCCATGGCGTCCGACACTCAACGCCGAACCCCATGCGCAACGAAGACATTAACGGGAGCGCGAGGGTCTAGACCCTCGCACCTGAAACTTAATCCTTAAACCCTTCCCGCGCCCGCGAATTATCCAGCACGATGGGCGCGCCGGTCACGGGGTGGGGATAGTGGAACGGCACGGTATCGGTGGCGGGCCACAGGCGGGGCAGGGGATCGACCAGCGCGTCGGGGCCGAGCGGATCTTCGGGGAAGAGCGTCTTGGTCATCGGGATATAGTCGATGGGGGTCTTGGCCCAGCCATCGGCAAAGGTGCCATGCCAGAAGGGATAGTAGCGCAGCGCCTTGATTTTCCAGACGAGTTCGCCCGCCTCATTGGCCTCGCGGACATATTCGTTTTCATACAGGCCGCCTTCCCACCATGCGCGCTGGTTGCCCTCGGCGCTTTCGTGCAGGCCGGCCTGCATCATCGAGCGGCCGCGCACATGGGCGGTCTTGCGGTCGGGGGCGACGTCGATCACCATTTGCAACTGGGGATGGTCGAGCAGCCAGCCGTAGCGCGGGCCATTGTGGCCCTGCGTGAAATTGGTCTGGAAACGCTCGATATAGAGGCGGCGGACCCCGGCCTTGCCCTTGTAGATCCCGCCCAGAAACCACACTTCGCCTTCATCGGAGAAGAGGTCGACAACCTCATTATATTGTGATTTATCAATGAAGAAGCCATAGGTGTACTGGATACGGCGGATCTGGTGGATATCCTGCTGGATGGCCAGATCATGCTCGACGCGTTCAAGGCGCGCGGCAAGGTCTGCGAGGGTTGCTTCAGCCATGGTACTCTCCCGGAGAAACGAGTCTTGGGACTCTGTGAATCTTTGTCATCCTTGTGATAACTTCATGGTTGCGAATATCAAAGCAAGAAATATGTATTACATACAAATTTGCCTCGCCATAAGAACGGGGACGCTAGGCCGGAGGAGGACGCTATGAAGGCATGGGTTCTGCGCAAAGGGGCGACCAGCCTCGATGACCTGCATCTGGTCGAGCGCGATGTGCCGCGCCCCGGCTGGGGCGAGGTGCTGATCCGGGTGCGGGCCTGCTCGCTCAATTTCCGCGATTCTGCGATCGTGCGCGGCGTCTATATCGGCGGCCCGGTGGCCGAGGATATCGTGCCCTTTTCCGATGGCGCGGGCGAGATCGTCGGGCTGGGCGATGGGGTACATGATCTGGCGCTGGGCGACCGGGTGGCGGGGATCTTTTTCCAGCATTGGCTCGAAGGGCCGCCCAATCCCGGCGTCGGCCCCGCGCTGGGGGCTGGCGGGGCCAACGGGATGCTGGCCGAATATGTCGTGCTGCCCGCGCAAGGGGTGATCCGCATCGCCCGCACGCTCAGCTTTGAGGAGGCGGCCTGTCTGCCCTGCGCCGGGGTGACGGCGTGGAATGCGCTGATGTGCGGTCCATCCCCGGTCAAGGCGGGCGACAATGTGCTGGTGCTGGGCACCGGGGGCGTGTCATTGATGGCGCTGCAGATCGCCAAGGCGGCAGGCGCGCGCGTGGTGGCCACCAGCAGCAGCGCGGGCAAGCAGGAGCGCGTGGCGGCGTTGGGGGCCGATGCCACCGTCAATTATCGCGACAATCCGCAATGGGGCGTCGAGGCGGCCACCCATACCAACGGCGGCTTTGAACATGTGGTCGAAGTGGGCGGGGCGGGCACGCTGGCGCAATCCATCGCGGCGGTCGGCTTTGGCGGCGAAATCGCGCTGATCGGTGTGTTGACGCGCGATGGCGACACCAGCCCCCACGGGCTGATGCTCAAAGGCGCCAGCTTGCGCGGGATTTTCGTTGGCTCGAAGGCGATGGCCTTGGAGTTGAACGCTTTTATCGATAGCAATCGCATCAGGCCGGTGGTCGATCGGGTGTTTCCGATGGCGCAGGTCAAGGATGCCTTCGCCTATCAATCCTCGCCCGATCTGTTCGGCAAGGTCGTTATCGCGCTTTAAGGGAGCCATTATGCCTGAAATTACCGCTGCCGTTTGCCGTCAGCCGCACGGAGCTTTGACGCTCGAAACCTTGCGCCTTGATGATCCGCGCGATGATGAGGTGCTGGTGCGGATCGTCGGCTCGGGCATTTGCCACACCGACCTTGCCGTGCGTGATCAGCAATTGCCCACGCCCATGCCGGTGGTGCTGGGCCATGAAGGGGCGGGTATCGTCGAGGCGGTGGGCGCGGATGTGACTCATGTGAAGCCGGGCGACCGGGTGCTGATGAGCTTCAACTCCTGCGGCACATGCCCGTGCTGTCACGATCACGCGCCGACCTATTGCTACAACTTCTTCCCGCATAATTTTGCCGGGGCCCGTGCCGATGGCAGCTTTACCCTGCATGCGGGCGAGGAGCCGGTGCATGGCAATTTCTTCGGCCAAAGCAGCTTTGCCACCTATGCGCTGGCCACGGCGCGCAATGTGGTGCGCGTGCCCGACAGTGCGGGCGCGGTGCCTTTGGAGCGCCTTGCGCCGCTGGGCTGCGGGATGATGACCGGGGCAGGTGCGGTTCTGCGCAGTATGAAGGTGCAGGCCGGGATGCCGATTGCCATCTTTGGCGCGGGCGCGGTGGGCCTTGCCGCGGTGATGGCGGCCAAGATTGCCGGGGCCGATCCGATCATCGCGGTCGATCTGCACGAAAACCGCCGCGCGCTGGCGCTGGAATTGGGGGCGACGCATGCGTTGGACGGGCGCGATGATCCTTTCGGCAAGATCGCGGCGCTTTGCCCCCAAGGGCTGGCCTATGCCTTTGACAACACCGGCCTTGGCAGCATCATCGAGAGCGCCTTCAACCTGCTCGCCCCGCGCGGCGTGCTGGGCATCGTCGGGGCCAGCGACCCCACCGCCATGCTGACGTTCAACGAAACCGCCTTCATGGGCGGCGGGCGCACGGTCAAGGGTATTCTTGGCGGGGATTCTGACCTGTTCGGCTTCCTGCCCGAACTGATCGAGCATCATCTGGCCGGGCGCTTTCCCTATGATCGGCTGATCGGGGTATTTCCGTTCGAGCAGATCAATGAGGCGATTGAGGCCGGAGAAAGCGGGGCTGTGGTCAAGCCGGTGGTGGTGATGCGGTAGGGTTCTAAGGGAGTTTAGATGCGAGGGTCTAGACCCTCGCGCTCCCGTTACTGTCTGCGTTGCACGATGGGTTCGGCGGATGGGTGTCGGACGCGGCGTTTGAGATTTAAAAGCCTGCGGCGCGGACAGGGATGCCTTTGCCGCGCCGCAGGCTTTATCGCCATCACCCAGCTATGAACCATAACCCCACCCCAAAATCGGGATTGTTAAGGGCCCCCGCCCTTAACCCGCCGGAGGCACACTTCTTTCTTCACCCATCCGATAATTTCATATAGGAGAACGCAAAAGCCCGTCACAGGAGAGGACACATGCCCCATATCCGCACCACCCATGTTGGCTCGATGCCGCGTGGGGAAGAGCTGACGCCGCTGCTGATCGCGCGCGACCGTGGCGAACCTTATGATGCGGCGGAATTTGACGCCAAGGTGTCGGCAGCGGTGAAGGAAGCGGTGCGTCATCAGGTGGAATGCGGGGTCGATATCGTCTCGGACGGCGAGATCGGGAAGATCGGCTATTCGACCTATATGATCGAGCGTCTGAGCGGCTTTGGCGGCCATGTGGATCGTAAGTCCGCGCTTGATCTGGCCGAGCATCCCGCGCTGGTGAAGAAGCTTTCTGCGATGATGGGCAGCCAGGATTTCGTGCGGGCGAGCTGCGTGGGGCCGATCAAGCTGGTCAATCTGGAGCCGCTGCACGAGGACATCCGCCGGTTCAAGGCGGCGCTGGCGCAAGAGGGCCGCGAGGGCACGCAGGCCTTCATGAACGCGGCCTCACCGGGCCTGATCACCGCGTTTCAGGTGAACAAATATTACCCCAGCCACGAGGCTTACCTTGCCGATCTGGCCGAGGCGATGCGGACGGAATATGAAACCATCGTCGATGAAGGTTTCTATCTGCAACTCGACTGCCCCGATCTGGCGATGAGCCGCCACACCGGCTATCAGGACCTGAGCGAGGCCGAATTCCTCAAGGTGGCCGAGGAGAATGTGGCCGCCTTGAACGCGGCGACCGCCAACATTCCGCCCGAGCGGATGCGGATGCATATCTGCTGGGGCAATTATGAAGGCCCGCATGACCATGACATTCCGCTCGAACGCGTGGTCGATATCATCCTGAAAGCCCGCCCCGCCACGATCCTGTTCGAGGCCGCCAATCCGCGCCACGAGCATGAGTGGAAGGTCTGGGCGGACGCCAAGATCCCCGATCACAAGATCCTTGCGCCGGGCCTGATCGACACCTGTTCGAACTATGTCGAGCATCCCGAACTGATCGCCCAGCGCATCGAGCGTTTCGCCGGGATCGTGGGCGCCGAGCGCGTCGTGGCCAGCACCGACTGCGGGTTTGGCACCTTTGCCGGTTATGGCAAGATCGACCCGGATGTGACGTGGAAAAAGCTGCGGTCTCTGCGCGAAGGGGCCGATATCGCCGGGGCGCGGCTGTAATCAGGGCTTTTACTGGGGCGTGGGCATTCTATAGGAGGGGGCATGGCTGAAGCTGGAACTTCCACCTCGCATGTCAAATCGGCGATGCGCACGCTCGACATTATCGAATATGTCGTGGCGCGGGGTGGCCCCGCGGTGGCGCAGGAAATCGCCGGGGCGCTGGCTATTCCGGTTTCCAGCTTGTCCTATCTCCTCGCCACGCTGGTCGAGCGCGGCTATCTGGAACGGGCCGGGCGCAATTACCTGCCGGGGCCGGGGTTGCAGCGTTTGCAGGCCCGCTCCGAGCCGACGCTGGAGGATCGCGTGGCCCCGCTGGTGCGCGCGCTGCGGGTGCAATTGAACGAGACGGCATCCTTCTTTGTCCGCGATGGCTGGCAGTTGCAGACGCTGGTGACCGAAAGCAGCGAACATGCGCTGCGTTATGCGATTGCCGTGGGCGCGCGGGCGCCGCTGCATGGGCTGGCGGCGGGCAAGGCGATTCTGGCCGCGATGCCCGATGAGGAGGTCGAGCGTTATCTGCGCGAAAGCCGCCGCGAGAGCTTTACCGAGGCCACGCTGGTGAGCGCGGCGGATCTGCGCCGCGAGATTGCCCGCACGCGCGAGCGTGGCTATGGCCGCACCGGCAGCGAATATTCGGTGGGCATCGAGGGGCTGGCCTGTGCGGCCATGGCCGGGGGCGAGGTGATTGGGGCCTTTGCCGTGGCGGTGCCGTCTGTGCGTTTCGATGCGGAGGTGGAGCAGCGCGTGGCCGGACTGCTGATGCGCACGGCGGGGCTTTTTGAAGGCTGACCCGCAGCCCCGCTTGCAATTACCCGACAAAGCTGTATGGGCGACCGCTTGCCGAATGAGGCGGGCTTGCCCGATTCTTTCGGTATTTCCGCGCGGGAGGGGCCTTCGGGCGCCGTTCGACCGCTTGATCTGAAGGGTCGGCCCGCCGGCTCGTACAGGATGAAAGGAGGCCATCGTGGCCAAGAAAATTGACGGTTATATCAAGCTGCAGATCGCAGCCGGCCAAGCCAAGCCCAGCCCGCCGATCGGCCCGGCTCTGGGTCAGCGCGGCGTCAACATCATGGGTTTCTGTAAGGAATTCAACGCGGCCACCCAGGGCGTCGAGCCCGGCACCCCGCTGCCCACCGTGATCACGGTTTATTCGGACAAGTCGTTCTCGTTCGTGACCAAGACCCCGCCCGCCACCTTCTTCATCAAGAAGGCGCTGGGCCTGAAGTCGGGTTCGAAGGCTCCGGGCAAGGATTCGGCCGGCAAGATCACCCACGCTCAGCTCGCTGAAATCGCTCAGGCCAAGATGAAGGACCTGAACGCCAACGATCTGGACGCGGCTGTCAAGATTATCGCCGGTTCGGCCCGCGCCATGGGCATTCAGGTTGTGGAGGGCTAAGACATGGCCAAGCTGACCAAGAAGCAGAAGTCGCTCGCCGAGAAGCTGGGCGACAACCAGAATCTGCACGGCATCAACGATGCCATCGCGCTGCTGCGCGAACTCAAGAGCGCCAAGTATGACGAAACGCTCGAAATCTCGATGAACCTGGGCGTTGACCCCCGCCACGCCGACCAGATGGTCCGCGGCATGGTCACCCTGCCCTCGGGCACCGGCAAGGACGTGAAGGTTGCCGTGTTCGCACGTGGCGACAAGGCTGAAGCGGCTCTGGCCGCCGGCGCAGACCGCGTTGGCGCCGAAGACCTGCTCGAAGACATGCAGGCCGGCAATCTCGACTACGGTCGCGTTATCGCCACGCCCGACATGATGGGCATCGTGGGCCGTCTGGGCAAGCTGCTGGGCCCCAAGGGCCTGATGCCGAACCCCAAGCTGGGCACTGTGACGCCGAACGTTGCCGAAGCGGTCAAGGCTGCCAAGGGCGGTCAGATCGAATTCCGCGTCGAAAAGGCCGGTATCATCCACGGCGGCATCGGCAAGCTCTCGTTCTCGGACGAAGCTCTGCGCGCCAACTTTGACGCTTTCGTTGACGCGATCGTCAAGGCGAAGCCCGCCGGCGCCAAGGGCAAGTATGTCCGCAAGATCGGCCTGTCGACCTCGCAGGGTCCGGGCATCAAGGTGGATCTGGCCGAAGTTCACGGTGGTTAATTCCATCGTCGGCTGATCCGCTTCATCTTCGGATGGACGGAATCAAGGGTCGGGAAAGGGCAACCTTTTCCGGCCCTTTTCCTTTGCGGTCGAGAATTTGCTGGACGCCCTTTGTGCGGTGCAGCATAGAAGGCCGATGCTGCATATCACTGATTATGGCCGCCTGATGGACTGGATCGTGGATACGTTCGCGCCCCAGTATCCCGACAAGATTGTCCATACCTATGTCGGTCTGGCGATCTGGCTGGGTGCTGCGGTGGTGATGCGGCGGCCTTTGGCCTCGCGCGGGCCGCTGATCGCGGTGATCGTGGCCGAGAGCCTCAACGAGCTTTACGATGTGCTGTTCCGCACGCTCTGGTCGTGGCAGGATACCAAGGGCGATATGCTCGCCACCTGGTTCTGGCCTGTCGTGCTGTTTGCGGCGCTGCGCTGGTTGCCCTGGCTGACGGGGCGCGTGAAGGATTAACCTTCCGGCGTCTCGCCATACTTATAGTCGATAAACCGGCTCTGGATCGCCAGCGCGTCCAGCTTGCCCTCGGCCAGTTGGCGCGTCACGCTGTCCAGTTCGCCGCTCAGCCGGGTCAGGCTTTCGCTCAATTGCTGATCCGGGCTGCTGCCCGCATGGGCTTGTCCGCGCAGCGAAGGCGGCACGGCGGTATAGGCATTGACCAGCTTGGGCAGATGTTCGCCCACCAATTGCCGGACCTGCCCCACGGCGGGCGCATTTTCATCCACCCGGTCAAGCTGCAGCGCCAGCCCATCCAATTGCCCGCCGATCCGCCCGACCAGATCGAGCGCCGGAGCGGGCAGGGCAGGGCGCTGCGCCTCCAGCCATACCTGCGTCTGCCCGACCAACTGGCGCGCGGGCGCGGCGCGCAGCGTTTCAAGGCTGGGCACCGGCACGGCACGGTCGCGCATCAGCATCCAGATCACCGCCACCAACACCGCCGCCACCGCGCCATAGGACAGCCAGCCCAGCAGATGCAGGATGCCCGAGAACAGGCCGATCACCATATTGACCAGCATGATCGCGACCACCACGCTGAGAGCCAGCGCGGCGGCCTTGCGCTTCTGCCCGCTGCGGCGCAGCGCGGCCGAACGCTGGCCGATGGGCTTGCCGGTCACGCGCCGCCCGCCCGCGCGCTGGTCGTTCAGTGAGGCGCGCGCGGCGGCCAGAATGGCGTCGCTGTTATGGGCGGGATTATCGGCCATGCTTATCCTTCAAGGCTGAGCAGCGAGGGACCGTCATGGGCCACCTGCGCCGAGGACTGGCCCTGAGCGCGGGCGATATAGCCCTTGGACTTTTCGACCTCGGCCGACAGCGTGTTGACGGTCTGCTTCATCGAATCGAGCGCCTTCACCTTGAACGTGTCGATCGTGTCCATCGTGTCATAGATGTTCTGGAACGCGCGCTGCAGCGTTTCGACGGGGATCGTGCTGGCGGCGGCCTGCTGGTGGATCTGGCCGGTCTGCTCCTTCAGCAGGGTGCTGGTCGAATCGATGATATTGGCCGTCGTCTCGTTCAACGCCGTGATCTGTTGCAGAACAAGGCGCTGGTTGGTCATCGCCTGCGCCACGGTCACCGCCGTGCGCAGCGCGGCCACCGTGGTCGTGCTGGCGCGGTCGACGCCCTTGACCAGCTCGACATTGTTCTTCTTGACCAGATCGAGCGCCAGATAGCCCTGCACCGTCACGGCCATTTGGGTCAGCAGATCCTGCGTCCGCTGGCGGGTGTAGAACAGGGCGGATTCGCGCAAAGCCTTGGCCTTGGCCGGATCGGTCGCGTCCAGATCGCCCGCCTTCTCCTCGATTTTCTCGTCCAGCTTCTTGGAGATATGGATCATCTGCTCCAGATTGCCCATCGCCTCCCACAGTTTGGAGCGCTCGACATCGATGGCCGCATTGTCCATCAACAGCTCGTCTTTGCCGCTGGCCAACTTGTCGAGGATCGCCTTGATATGGCCCTGGCTCGATACATAGCCGTCAAAATATTTCTGCATCGAATTGCCGAAGGGGATGAGGCCGAACAGCTTCTTGCCCGGCGACAATTTGCCCGCCTTGGCCGGATCAAGCGCCTCGACCGTGCGGCGCAATTCGATCAGATTGGCGCCCACGCCCTGATCCTTGTCCATCGCGCGCACGGGCCGATCCAGAAACCGGTTCGACATGCCCGAAGCCGCCGCGATTTCCTTGCGGCCCATGCTCGTCAACTGGTCGATGCGCTTGCCGAATTCGGGTGAATTGGTGTCCTGCGCGATCAGGTCGGCAATGAAACCATCGACCTTTTCATCCAGCTTGCTCTTCTGCTCGGCGCCCAGCGGGACCAGCCCTGCGGCCTGCGCGGGGGCCACCACCGGCACCGGATCGGGCGGGGTCAGGGTAATCGCGGGGGCTTCAACCGTGCTCGCCATACTATCCTCGTTTTCAGAACCGGCCTCGTTTTCAGAACCGGCCTCGTTTTTAAAACCGATGTGTATTATAGATGCAAGACAGTACGCCGCAAGGTCAAAAACCCTAGGCGCGCCCGGTAACATTGGTCAGATGCGCCGGGTCGATGCCCTCGGCACGCCAGGCCGCGCTCCACCGCGCCTCAAACGGGTGGTCGAACAGGATCGCGCCGCGCCCTTCGGCGGCGTACCAGCCATGCTGGCGCATTTCGGCGTCCAATTGCGCCTCGCCCCATCCGGCATAGCCCAGCGCCACCAGCCAGCGCGCCGGTCCGCGCCCCTCGGCAATGGCCGCCAGAATGTCGCGGCTACCCGTCAGGCTCCACTGATCGCTGACCAGCAGCGTACCTTCGCCCTTCCAGTCGGGGCTGTGCAGGACAAAACCGCGCTGCGGTTCGACCGGGCCGCCATGATGCACTTCGCAATCGGGGGCGAATCCGGTGGGAATGTTCAGATCGTCGAGCAGATTGTGCAGCGTGACGCCTTCGAGCACCTGGCCCACGCCAATGCCCAGCGCGCCGTCCTTGTCATGCATGCACAGCGCCAGCACCGCTTCTTCAAAGCGCGGATCGGGCATACCCGGCATGGCCAGCAGCAGGCGTCCGGCAAGGGATTGCGCTTCAATCATCGGCTAAAGGTAGGGCGGAAAGGGCAATTCTGCAAGCTGCGCTATTTACGCAATACCGCAGGCGTATAGCATTCCACCACCAGCGCGAGCGGCGAACCATCGGGCAGGCGCAGCAGCGCGCGATGCGAAAGCACCGTATCGCGCGGGCAGCCTGGGGCCGCGCCGCGCACCGCGCCCAGCCTTTCGCGGGTAAAGCCCAGCGGACCGGCCACCTTGCCAAAGGGCGTATCGGTGGTGCCCAGCGTCTGGTTCATCGCCGGGGTCAGCCTTTGGCGCGCGTACCAATTATGCGCCTCGGACAGAACCTTGGCGCCGCAGGACAGGCGGACATGGCGATAGGCCGGTTCCTGATCCTCGGAGAGTTTGAGCGTCTCGTCCAGATCGGGCGGGGGCATGGTGTCCTCGCCCTTGACCTGCGCGGCCTTGATGGTGGCCGGATCGGCCAGATGGCGCGCCTGACACCACTGGCCCAGCGCGGCGGTCGCGCTGTCCTGCGCGGCCAGCGTGGCCTCAAACGCAGGCAGCGATCCGGCATGGGCCAGCAATAGCGCCAGCAGCATGGTCAGATCCCGCCCAGCACCGGATCGCGCCCCATCGCCTCCAGCGCCGCCGATAGAGCCGTCACGCAGGCCGCCAGTTGCTCGGCATCGGTCGAGCGGATCACGAAATTCGAACCCGTCCGCCCCTCGCGGAAAAAGGGATAGGAGCCGATCGAGACGCCCTCATGGTCCTTCTCGGTCTGGGCCAGCAATTGCACCACCTCGCTCTCGCCCACCCAGCAGCCGACCGTTTCGGCCAGCACCGGCAGGCCGCCTTCCAGCGATCCGGTCAGCGCATCGAGCATGCCCGCCGTAATCATCGGCACGCCCGCCATGATATAGATATTGCCCCAATGGATGCCCGGCGCGCCGGAATAGCGGTTGGGGATCAGCCCCGCCCCCTCGGGCACGCGGGCCATGCGCAGCCGCATCTCGGTCAATTCGCTGCCGCGCGAGGCATAATAGTCGGCCAGAATCTGGCGCGCCTCGGGATGGACCACGACCGGCACGCCCAGCGCCTGCGCGATGGCGTCCACGGTGATGTCATCATGGGTGGGGCCGATACCGCCGGTGGTGAAGAGGTAATCGTTGCGCACACGCAGGGTGTTGACCGCCTCGACAATCGCGTCCGTATCGTCGGCCACCACCCGCACTTCGCGCAGGCGGATGCCCTGAACCCCCAGCCAGCTCGCGATCTGGGCGATATTCTTGTCCTGCGTGCGGCCGGAAAGAATTTCGTCGCCAATCACCACCAGCGCAGCGGTGAAGATGCGGGGCGAGGGAGAAGCTGATTCAACCATGCCGATAGGGGTAAGCAGAGTGGCGCGGCGCGGCAAGGCGGGAAAAAGGGCAAAACTGTGCAAATCTTGCCAGAATCCAATGGCGGCGGCGGATTGCGGGCAAAAAAAACCCGGCCGGAGCCGGGCTTTGGAAGTTTTGGGAGAGGATGCCTAAAAGGCCCGCTCCTTAAGCCTGACAACGCTGACTATTGCAAATGCGAAAAGCGCGTCGATTGTTGCGAAAAACGCAAGGAATGGGATGCCCTTTACGCGATCACCCCAAAAAGGTCATGCGCATCAGCATCTTCGATCAGCACGTCAACGATATCGCCCGATTTCAGATCCTGCGGCACATCGCGCAAAAGCACCTGTCCGTCGATCTCGGGGGCGTCGGCCTGGCTGCGGCCGGTGGCGCCGATGTCGCCATCCTCGTCCGGTTCGCCCACTTCGTCGATGATGACGCGAATCACGCGGCCCACCTTGGCCTGAAGCCGCGCGGCGCTGATCGCCTCGGTCTTTTCCATTAACCTGGTATAGCGTTCTTCCTTCACCGCCTCGGGCACGGCGCCGGGCAGGTCATTGGCGCTCGCGCCCTCGACCGGTTCAAACCGGAACGCGCCCACGCGGTCCAGTTGCGCCTCGTCCAGCCAGTCGAGCAGATATTGGAAATCCTCCTCCGTCTCGCCGGGGAAGCCGACCACGAAGGACGAGCGAATCGCCAGATCCGGGCAGATTTCGCGCCATTTCTTGATGCGTTCCAGCACGCGCGCCTCATTAGCCGGGCGCTTCATCGCGCGAAGAACATTGGGCGCGGCATGTTGAAACGGGATGTCGAGATAGGGCGTGATCAGCCCTTGCGCCATCAGCGGGATGACATCATCGACATGCGGATAGGGATAGACATAATGCAGCCGCACCCACGGGGCCTCGCCCTCGGGGGTACGCAGATTGCCCAGCTCGCGGGCCAGATCGGTCATATGGGCGCGGACCTCGCGGTCCTTCCACGTCCGGCTTTCATGGCGGATATCCACGCCATAGGCCGAGGTGTCCTGCGAGATGACCAGCAGTTCCTTGGTCCCCGCCGCCACCAGCTTTTCGGCCTCGCGCAGCACCGCGTCAATGCGGCGGCTGGCCAGTTTGCCGCGCAGTTGCGGGATGATGCAGAAGGCGCAGGAATGGTTGCAACCCTCTGAAATTTTGAGATAGGAATAGTGGCGCGGGGTCAGCTTGACCTCGCCGTCGGCCCCGGCGGGGATCAGGTCGACGAAAGGCCCGCGCGTGGGCGGGGCGGCCTCATGCACCGCGTCCACCACCTGCTCATACTGATGCGCGCCGGTGACGGCCAGCACATCGGGGAAACGCGCGCGGATCACCTCGGCCTCGTTGCCCATACAGCCGGTGACGATTACGCGGCCGTTTTCGGCAATCGCCTCGCCGATCGCGGCCAGGGATTCCTCCTTGGCCGAATCGAGGAAACCGCAGGTGTTGACCAGCACCACGTCCGCCCCGACATAATCGGGCGCAAACGCATAGCCATCGGCGCGCAGGCGGGTCAGGATGCGCTCGCTGTCGACCAGCGCCTTGGGGCAGCCGAGGCTGACCATGCCAACCTTGGGGGATTCGGGAATTTTTGTCAGCTTGTCACTCATGGGCTGCGCCCCTACGCTAAAATGGCGAATAAGGCCAGTTGCGGCGCAATCGTGCCGAAGGAAGGGAAATACGCATGGGTCCGGTAAACTGGGTGGCGATTGGCGTGGCGGCGCTGGTGGCGGGCCTGCTTGCGTTTCCTTGGTATGGGCTGATGCGCGCGGCGCGTTCGCCGGAGCCGTTGCGTTTGCTGGCGCTGGTGTTTCCGGCATGGCTGATCGGGCATAATTTCGCGCGGGTGGGCGCCGAAACGCTGGCGGCGAAACCGTGGCTTTACTGGATGATGTCGGGCGGATTTGCGCTGTTCATCGCGATCCCGGCGGGGGCGGCGCTCTATGGCCGCCATGGCATCGCCGGGCGCGAGGCGGCGGCTGATGCCGGCTATGTCTTTGTCGCCTTCATGGCGATGGGCACGGTGTTCTGGGCTATGGCCTAACGCGCGGCATAGATCGAGGCGAGGACTTCCTCGCCATCGACATGGACGATGATCGTCCGGCGCTCGTAACCTTCGCCCTCAAACGCATCAAGCCGTGCCCAGTGATCGGGCAGGGCGGGCGATTCGAACAGATCGACGCTGACCTCGCCCTCATCCCCCGGCACCAGCGCGGGAAAGGCCATCGCCGCGCCCCAGCCCGAATCGACCAGCCGCCCGCGCACCGTCCCGCGCCGCCACACACCGGGCAGATCCGAGATCTGGTGATGGTTCGGCCTGCCCGGCGCCAGCGTGCCATAGGTCGCAAGGCGGGTCCGGCTCATCGGGCGGGCTTTTTCCCGGCGGGCGAGGGCGCCTCGGGTTTGCCCGGCACCTTGCCCGCGCCCTTCTTGCCTTCGGTCAGCGCCTTTTGCGCGGCGGCGGCATCCTCTTTCTTCCCGGCCTTGGGCGCATCGCGGCGGGGCAGGAGGGGTAGGGGATTGACCGGATCGTCATTGCGGCGGATCTCGAAATGCAGTTCGTCGCGCGTGGCCCGGCCCGAATGGCCGACCAGCCCGACCCGCTCATGCGCCTTGACGCTGTCGCCCCGCTTGACCGTCAGTTTCGAGAGGAAGCCATAGGCGGTTTGCCATCCCTTGCCATGGTCGATCACCACCAGATTGCCGAAACTGTCGGGTTCGCGCCCGGCAAAGATCACCTCGCCCGGCGCGCTGGTGCGCACGGTTTCGCCCTCGGGCGCGACCAGATCGAGGCCGTTGTGGAAATCGCCGCCGCCCGCATCGCGCGTCTTGGCCACGAAACCGCGCCGCATCCGCCCTTCCATCGGCCAGAGGAAGCGGGGGCGGGCGTCTGATTTCGCTTCGTCCTTGTCGCCGTCTGGCGCCTCGTCGGGAGATTTTGCCGTCTTGGTGTCAGCCTTGGCTGTCCTGGCCGAATTGTCCGGTTTCAGCACGGTGGGGATCAGCAGCTTCTGCCCTTCATGCAGCCGGGCATTGGGCTCCAGCCCATTGGCCACCGCGATCGAGGAATAGGACACGCCATAGCGATAGGCGATGTCGAAACCGGTCTCGCCCGCCTTGACCACATGATGGCGTGTGCGCGGCAGAAACAGCTTTTGCCCGGCATGGACCGCATAATGCGGTGCCTTGAGGTGGTTGGCCTCGATAATCAGGATCTTGGGCACCTTGGCCCGATGCGCGATGCCGCCCAGCGTTTCGCCCGGCACCACGATATGCTCGCTTTCCTCCTCCAGCGGCAGGGGGGTGGGCAGATCGCCCTCGACCCCGGCGCGCGGGCGGTTCTTGGCCGTCTGCGCCCATGCGCCGGGTGCCCCCATCACCAGCAAGCCCGCCGCCAGCAGCGCGGCCATGCGCCAATGGGCTTTGCTCATCGAGCAAACCGCCCGGCCAGCGCGGCCAGCGAGGCGTCATGCGTCAGATCAAGCTGAAGCGGCGTGACCGAGATGAACCCGTCGGCAATCGCCTCAAGGTCGGTGCGGTGGCCCAGCGTATGTTCGATGCCATGCAGGCCGAACCAGTAATAGGGATAGCCGCGCGGGTCCGTGCTTTCGACCACCGATCCGCGGGCGTAATCGTGAAAGCCCTGACGCACCACGCGGATCCCCTGAACCGCATCGGCGCGCAGGGGGGGGAAGTTGACATTGACCAGCGTGCGCGGCGCAAAAGGCGTGTCGATCAGCGGGCGCAGCACTTTCTCGCCCCATTGCTCGGCCGCATCGAAGGAAACGTCGTCGCCCACGCCTTCCTTGGAATAGACCTGAGACAGCGCGATCGAGCGGATGCCCGCCAGCGTGCCCTCCATCGCGGCCGACACTGTGCCCGAATAGGTCACGTCATCGCCCAGATTGGCCCCGCGATTGACGCCCGACAGGATCAGGTCCGGCGCCTCGGGCAAAACCTTGCGCAGGGCGAGCGTTACCGAATCGGTGGGCGTGCCCGTGACCGAAAAACGCCGCTCGCCATGGCGGCGCAGGCGCACCGGGCGGGTCAGCGTCAGGCTGTGGCCCGCGCCAGATTGCTCCTCGGAGGGCGCCACGATCCAGATGTCGTCGGAAAGGGTGCGCGCGATCGCTTCCAGAACCTTGAGGCCGGGCGCGTGGATCCCGTCATCATTGGTCAGGAGGATGCGCATGCCTTGGCCCTTTCATTAGGAAATCAACCAAGGCGCCTTACATCCAAGCGCGCCGCCCCGCAACGAATGCGCAGGGCGGCAGGGCGGATTTCTTGGCGGAAACGACAGGCTGCTTCCCAAAATGGGCCAACAGGTCGGGTCAGAGGTGCTTTTTGGCCGATTTCGCCGCATCTTCAACGGCATCGTCGGCCTTGTCCGCAGCCTTGTCGATGGCCCTGTCGATCTGGTCGGCGGTCTTGTCGATGGCGTTGCTCTTGGCCGTTTCGTTGGCGTCATACCGGTTGAACAGGACCAGCCCGCCCACCAGCGCCACCAGCAGCAGAATGACCAGCAGGATGGTGCCGGTGCTGCTTCTTTCGACCACGATGATCCGGGGTTCGTTCCGCTGTTCTGTCATGGCCCGCGCTCCTTTGCTGCCGATGCCTGATGGAAGAGGCACCGGCGGCAAAGGTTCCATGGCCGGTTTACAGCGCGGAGATGCGATCCAGCCCGCCCATATAGGGGCGCAGCGCCTCGGGAATCGTCACAGAACCGTCCTCGTTCTGGTAGTTTTCGAGGATCGCCACCAGCGTGCGGCCTACGGCAAGGCCCGAACCGTTGAGCGTGTGGACGAATTTCGTGCCCTTCTCACCCGCAGGGCGATAGCGCGCATTCATGCGGCGCGCCTGAAAATCGCCGCAGTTCGAACAGGAGCTGATCTCGCGATACTTGCCCTGACCCGGAAGCCAGACTTCGAGGTCATAGGTCTTGCGCGCGGAAAAGCCCATGTCGCCGCTGCACAGCAGCATCCGGCGATAGGGCAGGCCAAGGCTTTGCAGGATATGTTCGGCAGCCCCGGTCATGCGCTCGTGTTCATCATTGCTCTGTTCGGGCGTGGTGATGGAAACGAGCTCGCATTTGTCGAACTGATGCTGGCGGATCAACCCGCGCGTATCCTTGCCCGCCGCGCCCGCTTCGCTGCGGAAGCAGAGGGTGAGGGCGGTGAAGCGCAGCGGCAGATCGCCGTCGAGGATCTGTTCGCGCACGAGGTTGGTCAGCGACACTTCGGCGGTGGGGATCAGCCAGCGGCCATCGGTGGTGGCAAACAGATCTTCGGCAAATTTTGGCAATTGCGCGGTGCCAAACAGCGCATCGTCGCGCACCAGCACGGGCGGCACAACTTCCTGATAGCCGAAGATCTCGGTGTGGGTGTCGAGCATGAATTGCCCGATGGCGCGGTTCAGACGGGCAATCGGCCCGCGCAGATAGGCAAAACGCGCGCCCGAAACCACCTGTGCGCTTTCAAAATCGAGGCCGAGCGGCGCGCCGATGTCGAAATGCTCCTTCGCACCCTCGATGGCGCGCGGCTCGCCCCAACGGCTGACTTCGGCATTGTCATTCTCATCCGCGCCCTGCGGCACTTCCTCGACGGGCAGGTTGGGGATGGAATTTAGTTCATCATCAAGTTTCGTTTGCCATTCTGCCATCGCCACTTCGAGGACGGGGAGGCTGTTCTTCAAAACCTCTGCCTTCGCTTTGGCTTCGGCCGCTTCTTCAGCTTTCCCTTCGGACATCAATTTGCCGATTGACTTCGATAGCCCGTTTCGCTCGGCTAAGAGCTTTTCGGCTTCCGTTTTAACGGCGCGTACCTGGCTGTCATACCCCAGAAGTAGGTTGGCGCGGGGAACATGCCCTCGGCGCGCAAGGCCGGCGTCAAAAGCTGCGGGGTTTTCGCGGATGAATCGAATGTCGTGCATAGGCTAAGGCGGGTATGGGGTGGGCCGGTTTTGGTCAAGTCCCTATGGGATTGCCGTCCTCGGCCCGGGCCATTCAGCCTGATGCACCGGGCGGGGGAGGAACCATGCCACCGCCCCCGCCGCGTCAGAAATGCTCAGTCGCGGGGGCGCTGACAGAAAGAGCGCAACCGGTTCTCGTCGGCTTCATTCTGAACATCGACGCGGATCTTGCCAAGGAAATTGCGGATTTCCACTTCGCCCAGATTATTGCCGTCACCGATCCACTTCTCGATGTCGGTAATCTGTGTGCGGTCAATGGTGAAAGACTTGAAAGGGATTGGCATTCCCATGGCGATTTCCTCGATGTTTTATGAAAATGGTTAAGTCACGGGCATCGTTTGGCCAAGTCTTGTATAGGTGATTCTGGTTACTAACGGATTAAGTGGTGATACTTAGTATGAAGGTGCCTCCGGCGGGCAAAGGGCGGGGGCCCTTTGCAATCCCGTTATGGGGTAGCGCTTCGGTTCGCGGGGATGTGGATTTGGCGATGGTTTCTAGCGGCGCGGCGACCTAGCGCTGTATAGCGCCACCCCATAATGGGATCGCCAAGGGACGAGTCCCTTGGCCCGCCGGAGGCAACCCCTTTATCCTTTCAAAGCCGCATCCAGCGCTGCCTTGTCCAGCTTCCCCTCCCACCGCGCGACCACTACCGTTGCCACCGCATTTCCGACGAAATTGGTCAGGCTGCGGCATTCGGACATGAAGCGGTCGACGCCGAGAATCAGCGCCATGCCCGCCACCGGCACGGATGGCACGATGGAAAGCGTGGCCGCCAGCGTGATGAACCCCGCGCCCGTCACCCCCGCAGCGCCCTTGGAGGACAGCATCGCCACGCCCAGCAAGAGCGCCTGCTGCCCCAGCGTCAGGTCAACATTGCACGCCTGCGCAATAAACAAAGCGGCCAGCGTCATGTAGATATTCGTGCCGTCGAGATTGAACGAATAGCCCGTGGGCACGACCAGCCCCACCACCGCCTTGGGGCACCCGGCCCGCTCCATTTTTTCGATCAGCGCGGGCAGGGCGCTTTCGGACGAGGACGTGCCCAGCACCAGCAGCAGTTCGGATTTGAGATAGGCCAGAAGGCGGAAAATCGAGAAGCCCGCAAACCGCCCGACAATCCCCAGCACCACCACCACAAACAGCAGCGAGGTCAGGTAGAAAGTCGCCACCAGCGCGGCCAGATGGGCCAGGCTGTGCACGCCATATTTGCCGATGGTAAAGGCCATGGCGCCAAAGGCCCCAAGCGGCGCGGCCTTCATCACGATGAAGACCAGCCGGAAAAAGACCGTCGAAACGTCCTCCAGCACGGTCAGCACCCGTTCGCCAACCTCGCCCACCGAGGCCAGCGAGACGCCGAACAGGATCGCCACCACCAGCACTTGCAGGATATTGCCTTCGGTCAGCGCCGAGACATAGGTTTCGGGTACCATCGCGTTGATAAAGCCCATGACGCTGCTTTCATGCGCCTTGGCGGCATAATCGGCCACCTTGCTGGCGTCGAGGCTGGCCGGGTCGATATTCAGCCCCGCGCCGGGGCGCACCGTATTGGCCACGATCAGCCCGACGATCAGCGCCAGCGTCGAAAAGGTGAAGAAATAGGCAAAGGCCTTGGCCGCCACGCGCCCCACCGAGGACAGATCGCGCATCCCGGCAATACCCGTCACGATGGTCAGGAAAATCACCGGCGCGATCACCATCTTGACCAGCTTGATGAAAATATCGCCCAGCGGCTTCATCGCCTCGCCCGCATCGGGCGCGAAATGGCCCAGCGCCACGCCGGCCGCAATCGCCATCAACACTTGCGCGTAAAGATGGCCGTACCAGCGCTTGGTCGTCGGCAGCGCCAGAGTGGAAACATCAGGAATATGCATGAGGGCCTTTCGCGCATCGGTTTGCCCCCATGATAGCGGCTGAACCCATGCGCGAAAGGGGGATGGCTACGCCTTATCGCTTATCCGCGGTGCAGCAGGAGTTTGCCGGGGCTGCGGAAATTGGACGAGGGCACCCATTCGAGCTGTTCATCGACGCGGGTGGATTCCGGCACGGCGGTCAGGAATTCCTCAAACAGAATCTGCACCGCCACCCGCGCCAGCATCGAGCCGAGGCAGGCATGGACCCCGCCGCCAAAGCCCAGATGGCGCTTGGGCCGCCTTGTGATGTCATAGGTGTCGGGATCGTTGAACACCGCGCTGTCGCGGTTGGCCGAACCATAGGCCAGCATGATGAAATCGCCCGCCTTGATGGTTTGCCCATGCAGTTCGATATCCTGCGTCGCGCAGCGCTTGAACCGCTGGGCCGAGGTGTTGAAGCGCAAGGATTCCTCAATGGCATCGGGCAACAGCGAGAGATCGGCGCAGATCGCGCGGCGCGCATCGGGAAAATCGGCCATGTTCAGCGCGAACATGCCCATAAAGCCAGAGAGCGATTCAATCCCCGCCATAATCAGCGTGGTGACGGTAAGCTGCACTTCCTTGTCGAGCAGCTTTTCGCCGTCGATCTCGGCGGTGATGAAGTTGGAGAGCAGATCATCGCCCGGATTGGCCTTGCGCTCCTGCACGATACGCGCGGCATAATCGGCCATCCATTGAAACGCGGCCAGATGCGCCGGGCTTTTCTGCCGCGTGACCGGATCGGTCTGAACCATCAGCACGGCATTGTCGCGCACTTCATCGGCGTTTTCGGGGGGCAGAGCAAAGAGATAGAAGATGAGATCGAGCGTGACCGCGCCGCCCAGTTCGCCCACGAAATCGAACACCTCCTTGCCCTCGATGGCGGCCAGATGCCGCCGTACCGAGGCCCGCGCCGGTTCGATCACATGGTCGAGCGCCCGCTTGGTCATCGCGCTTTGCACCAGCGCGCGCAGGCGGTCATGGCGCGGCGGATCGCTGCTGCCCAGCGTTGCCCCCGCGCGGCCGGGGAATTCATTGATGAGATTGCCCTTGGCGGAGGAATAGAGCCGCCAGTTCTGCAAGGCGTTCAAAATATCCTCATGGCGCGAGAGCACCCACATGCCCGCCTCCTCGCTCCAGAAACAGGGGTGTTGCTCGCGCAGGACTTTATAGGCGGGATAGGGATCGGCGTCATTTTCGGGCGAATAGGGATCGAAACGGAACGGACGATCCAGCGTGATCTGGCTCATCTTGCATATCCTCTCATGGTTTCTATGCGCGATGATTGGCATGACGGCGGACCCCTGCGTGAGGGCCGCCCCGCGCAAGCTCTTGCACTTTTCGATCAATCGGCGCAGGTTTCGGCCCTATGGCAAACAGGCATCAGATCCGCCGCTATGCGCTCTATGGCGAAGGCAATCATGCGATTGCCCCGGAATTCCTGCATATCGAAACGATCTCTGCCCGATCGAGCCAGCATGAATGGACGATCTCGCCCCACGCCCATCCTGGTATTTTTCAACTTCTTCTGCTCGATGGCGGCCATGGTGATCTGGTCGATGATACCGGCGTCACCCGGCTCTATCCGGTCAGCCTTGTCGTGGTGCCCTCGGGTTGCGTCCATGCGTTTCGCTTTGCCACCGATGCGCAAGGCTGGGTGCTCTCGCTGGCCGATGCGCTGCTGCATGATCGGCGACTGGCGGGGCTGCTGGGCGATGGCGGGCTGGCCGGTCATGGCGCGCGCCATCGCCGCCTGCCACCGGGCCCGGCGGAGCGACTCGGCTGGCTGATGGCCGATCTGGCGCAGGGCGCGGCCGAGGGCGCACGGGTGCTGCCCGCCTCGCTGGTGGCGCAACTGGCGCTGGTGCTGGCGCTGGCCGCCGAAGGATTGAGCGCCGCGCCCAATCCGCCGCGCAGCGGGCATGACGCGCTGGTTGCCCGCTTCAAAGCCTTGGTCGAGGCGCATTATACCGAAGGCTGGAGCGTGCAGGATTACGCCGCCCATCTGGCCACCACCGCGCCCACGCTGACCCGCGCCTGCCGCGCCGTGCTGGATCAGGCCCCCGCCGAAGTGGTCCAGCAACGCCTGTTGCTCGAAGCCATGCGCCTGCTCACCTATACCGCCAGCAGCATCGGCCAGATCGCCGCCACATTGGGCTTTGCCGATCCGGCCTATTTCGCCCGTTTTTTCAAAGCGCGCACCGGACGCACAGCCTCGGATTTCCGAGAGAGCCGGGCATGGGTGTCGGCCTAAATGTAATTACGGATTTCCCGGACAAACAGATCGACGTTGATCGGCGAGCTGGCCCGGTTGAGGCAGGCGGGAAAGAAGATTTCGGAAAAGAACAGGCTGCGCAGCAACAGGCCGATCTGGCGCGCCGCCGCCGCCGGATCGGTCGAACCCAGCCGGACAAAGATCGGCTCCCACCTTGTCTGGCGCGCCAGCATGACATTTTCGACCAGTTGCATCAGTTCCGGTTCGCGCCGCGCCATCAGGAAACATTCATAGCGCGCCAGCACGAAAGTGCCCCGTGCCTGCGACGCCACCCATTGCCACATATCAAAGCAGCATTGCGCGACCACCTCGACGCTGGGTTCCTCGCCGCACAGCGCCTCGATCCGGTCGACGATCTGGTCCATCTGCCGCGCGTCCTGGGCAAAGACCGTGCGGATGGCCATGGCCACCAGATCCTCACGCCGCCGGAAATAGGCCGATGTCGTACCCTCGGGCAGGCCCAGATGGCGGTCGAGCGCGCGATGGGTAAAGCCGCGGCTGCCATGTTCGCCCAGCACTTCGAGCGCGGCCTGCGCCAGTTCCTCGCGCCGGTTGCCTTTGGATGCGCCCTTTTCGCGGGCGCGGGGGGGTGGGGGGGCCAGATCATTCATGCCGCCCCCTGTTTGCCCTGCCTGACCTCGCTTGACAAGGACGGGTGTATTCTACAATTGTAGAAATTGAAGGCGGCGGAGGATGCCCGCGAAAAAACCGGCGGGGACCGCCCGCGAAAGGAGAGCAATGAAGAAGCACCGGATCGGCATGGGGCTGGCCCTTGCGGCCCTGATGATGGCGCAGACGGCATGGGCGGCCGAACGCCCCGCCTCGGCTGAACGCCCTGCGGCGGCCTCGGGCGATCACCTTGTCCTGCTGGGCACGGGCGGCGGGCCCGGCGGGCGGGTGGATCGCGCTGGCATTGCCACTCTGCTGGAGGTTGCGGGCCATCGCTATCTGGTCGATGCGGGCGGCGGCGTCTCGCGCCAACTGGCGCAGGCGGGGGTGGCCGAGCGCGATGTGCCTCTGGTGTTCCTGACCCATCTGCATGACGATCATTACGCGGGCCTGCTCAGCCTCGCCAGCTTTGCCTGGTCGACGCGGGGCAAGGGGATGCAATTGCTGGGCCCGGCGGGCACGGTTGAACTCGCCCATGCGCTGGGCGCGGTGATGGAGGTCAACGCCCGCATCCGCAATGCCGAATCCGGCCAGAACCGCCCGGTGGCAAATTTCCTGAGCGCGCGCGAACTGACGCCCGAGGCAGGCTATGACGATGGCGCGGTCAAGGTCAGGGCCATGCTCAACAGCCATTACACCCTGATGGACCGCAACCGCGCGCCCGGCGCGCAATCGCTCTCCTATCGCTTTGAGGCGGGCGGCAAGGTGGTGGTCTTTACCGGCGACACCGGGCCGACGGCGGGCCTGGCCGAATTTGCGCGCGGAGCCGATGTGCTGGTGGCCGAAATGGCCACGGCGGCCGACCGGGCGATGGTGCCCCCCCCGGTTCAGCGCCACATGGATGTCGAACATCTCTCGCCCGCGCAGGTGGGCGATCTGGCGACGCAGGCGGGCGTGCGCAAGCTGGTGCTGAGCCACGTGGGCCAGGTGGACGAGGCCGATCTGGCGCAGGTGCGCGCCCATTATGCCGGCCCGGTCGTGCTGGGCCGCGATCTGCAGAGCATTGCATTTTGAAAACAACCGGCGCGGCCCCCTGTCCGCGCCCGGAAGGGAGATGACCATGGCGAAGAAAATGATCCTGCTGGCGGGCCTGCTGCTCGCGCAACCTGTTGCGGCCCAACCTGTCGCCGCGCCGCCTGCCAAGGACGCCTACACATGGGTGACGCTGGGCACGATGGGCGGGCCGATGCCGCGCCCGGGGCGCAATGAACCGGCCAATCTGCTGGTCCGCGCGGGCGAGGCGCATCTGATCGACACCGGCGATGGCGCGATGACCGCGATGGCGGACGCGGGCGCCGACTATCCCGATCTGCGCACCGTCTGGATCAGCCATATCCATTTCGACCATCTGGGCGGGCTTTACGCGGTGCTGGGCCTGCGCCTGCAGACGCGCACGGTCAGGCCGCTGACCATCTATGGCCCGCCGGGGATGAAAGAGATCGTGGCGGGTCTGATCGCGGCGATGCGGCCCAGCGCGCGCTCGGGCTTTGGCATTCCGGGCGAGGTGCCGATTGATCCGGCGACCAATATCAATGTGGTCGAACTTGACGATGGCGCGGTGGTGAAACTGGACGCATTCACGGTTCGGGTGGCCACCAATACACACTACAGTTTTACCCCTGGCAGCCCTGAAGAGCATACCTTTCGTTCGCTGTCCTATCGCTTTGATCTGCCCGGGCGTTCGATCATCTATACCGGCGACACCGGGCCCAGCGAGAAGGTGACGCAACTGGCCAAGGGGGCGGACATGCTGGTGACCGAGATGATCGATCTGGACAATACGCTGGCCCAGATGGGCCGCCGTGTGCAGCACATTTCGCCCGAGGAAAAGACGCATATGGCCGAGCATCTGACGCGCCATCACCTCTCCACGCAGGCCATCGGTGAAATGGCGGCGAGCGCGGGCGTCGGCAAGGTGGTGGTCACCCATATCGCCGGGGGGGCGGTGCAGGGCGCCGATGCGACGTATCGCGATCAGATCGGGCGGCTGTTCAAGGGCCCCGTGGTCATCGCCAAGGATATGGAACGGTTCTGAGGGGGGAATTTCCGGCCATTGCTGCCCTAAGGCGTGGCCTAAACTATGGCGGCCCCGATTTTGGTCGGGGCCGCCAATCTTTGTCGGGCCGGATCAGGCCGCCTGAAGCATCCGGGCCAGATCTTCCTTCGCTTCGCCGGTCGGGCGGATGTCGAAGTTCTCCACCAGCACGCCCAGAACCTCGGGCGTCAGGAATTGCGGCAGCGTGGGGCCAAGGTGGATCTTCCTGATCCCCAGATGCAGCATGGTCAGCAGCACGGCGGTGGCCTTCTGTTCAAACCAGCTGATCGCGTAATGCAGCGGCAGATCATTCACCCCGCAGCCCAGCGCGCCAGCCACCGCGACCGCGACCTGAATGGCGGAAAAGGCATCGTTGCACTGGCCCATGTCCAGCACGCGCGGCACGCCGTTGATGTCGCCCATATCCTCGCGGTTGAAGCGGAACTTGCCGCAGCCCAGCGTCAGCACGAGGCTGTCCTTGGGCGTGGCGACGGCCAGATCGTGGAAATAATTGCGGCCCGGACGCGCCCCGTCGCAGCCGCCGATCAGGAACAGGTTCTTCACATCGCCCTTGCCGATCATGTCGAGCAAAGTGTCGGCCACGCCCATCACGGTGTTGCGGGCAAAACCGGCCGGGATGCGCTGTTCGGCGGCGTCCTCGGCAAAACCGGGCTGGGCCAGCGCGCAGGCGATGGCGGGGGCGAAATCATGGTCGGTCAGATGCGGAATACCCGCCCAGCCCACTGGCCCTGCGGTAAAGATCCGGTCGGCATAGCCCTTGATTTCGGGATTGATCAGGCAGTTCGAGGTCATCACGATGGCGCCGGGGAAGGCGTCGAAATCGCGCTGCTGGTCCTGCCATGCGCCGCCGTAATTGCCGACCAGATGGGCATATTTCTTCAGACCCGGATAGGCATTGGCGGGCATCAGTTCGCCATGGGTATAGACGTTGATGCCCTTGCCCTCGGTCTGCTGCAGGATGGCCTCCAGATCGCCCATGTCATGGCCCGACACCAGCAGCGCCTTGCCCTGCACCGGGGTCATGCGTACCATCGTCACTTCGGGATGGCCGAAACGGGTCGTGTTGGCCGCGTCCAGCAGTTCCATCACTTTCAGGTTCATCGCGCCCACCGCCAGCGATTGCGCGATCAGCGCGGCCATGTCGGTCGGGTCGCCCGCCAGAAAGGCCGAAATGCGGTGGAATTCGGCGCAGATCGCCGCTTCCTCATGGTCCAGCACGCGGGCATGTTCGCTGTAGGCCGCCGTGCCCTTCAGGCCATAAAGGATGAGGTTGCGCAGGCCGGTGATGCTGGGGCCGTCGCGGTCCATAAAGCGCTGGATCGCGGCAAAGGGGGCGGCGGCGGCCCATTCCTCGGCGTTGGCGCCGGGGTTCCATGTGGCCGGTTCAGGCAGGTCCGACAGGTCGGCGCCCGCCGCGATGGCGCAGGCCTTCGCCCGCTCGCGCATTTCCAGCGCCTGCGTGATCAGCGCATCGAAACGGCCTGCGTCGAAATTCACATTGGTCAGCGTGGTGAACCACACGTGGGGGGTAAAGGCGTCGACCTGTTCATCGCGCGCGCCCTTGGCCGCCGCCCGGTCGGCATAGGCCGAGACCCCCTGCATCAGGCGCAGCAGCACGTCCTGCATGTCGGCCACGGTTGCGCTCTTGCCGCAAGAGCCGACTTTGACAGCGCAGCCGCCCTTGTTCGATTGTTCGCATTGGACGCAATACATGGGGGATCTCCAGATAAGATGACTTTCAAAACCCACTTATCCGCGTCCGGGAAAGATTCATTTGAGATGAATCAAATTGCATCTTATTGCCCAACCCATGCAATTGACCCGACACACCGATTATGCGCTGCGCCTGCTGATTGATCTGGCCCAATCCAATAAGGCTCAGTTGGAGGGCGGCCGCGTGGCGATTGCCGATGTTGCCGCCGCGCAGGATATTTCGCGCACTCATCTGATGAAGATCGCCAACCAATTGGCCCATGCCGGTTTTATCGAGGCTATGCGCGGGCGCGGCGGCGGCATCCGGCTGGCCCGAGATCCGGCGGACATCAATATCGGGGCCGTTGTTGCCGCGATGGAGCCAGATTGCGGGATGGTCGATTGCGCGGGCTGCGCGCTGTTGCGGCGCTGCGGTCTGCCGGGCGTGTTTGCGCGGGCGCGCGGGGCCTTTGCCGATGTGCTGGCGCAATATTCGCTGGCCGATGTGCTGAAGGGGTGAGGGCTTTGCGGGGGGTGAACAATCTGTTCCATTGGGTCGGCGTCCAGAGCGCGCCCACGACCTCGCGCCTGTGGACGGCGGGGCTGGGGGCGGCCTTCGGCATTCTGGCGGCGGGGCTGGTGGTGCGCTTCTGGCCCGAGCTGGGGCTGGGCCTGCCCTTGCTGATCGCGCCCATCGGGGCTTCGGCGGTGCTGCTCTTTGCCGTCCCGGCCAGCCCTTTGGCCCAGCCCTGGGCGATTGTGGGGGGCAATACGGTTTCGGCTTTATGCGGCATTTTCTGGATGAAGGTGCTGGGCGATCCGGCCTATGCGGCCTGCCTTGCCGTGGCCAGCGCGATTGCCGCGATGAGCCTTGCGCGCTGCCTGCATCCGCCGGGCGGGGCCTGCGCGCTGACCTGCGTGATCGGCGGCAAGGCGGTTGTGGCGGCGGGCTGGTCCTTTGCGCTGGTGCCGGTGGCGCTGGACAGCGCCTTGCTGGTGGCCTTTGGCGTTTTGTACAATTCGGCGGTGCGGGGCAATTATCCCCATCGCGCCGCGCAATTTGCCGCGCCGGGGCCTGCGCGGGCGGGCTTTTCGATGGCGGACATCGAATCGGTCCTTTCCTAATATGATCAATTGCTCGACGTCAGCAGCGAGGATCTCGACACTCTGTTCCGTCAGGTCGAAACCCGCGCCTATCGCCGCTTGCACGGCACGATCCGTTGCCAACAGATCATGCGCGAGGACGGCCTGACGCTGCGCCCTGAGGATGGGTTGGCGCGGGCGGTGGCGCTGTTTGGCGGGCATCGGATCGGCGCGCTGCCTGTGGTCGATGCCGAAGGGCGGCTAGAAGGATTGCTGCGCCTCGACAGCCTCGTCTCGGTGGGTGAGGAGGCGAGGGTGGGGCAGGTGATGGACACTTCGCCCTGTATTGCCGCGGCGGACGCGCCCATCGACGAATTGCTGCCGATCCTGTCGGGCGGGATGTATCACGAGGCGCTGGTGGTCGATGCGCGCGGCCATCTGCTGGGGATGATTACCCAGACCGACCTGCTCTGCGCCCTGTGGCGCGGGCATATTGCCGAACAGATCGCCCTGCACGAAGAGGGCAAGGCCGGGTAAACCAAGCGCGATGGTTGGCAAATTGTATCCACCATCGCCTATCGGAATGGGTTATGCGGTGGCCAACGCCGCTAGTGAGCCCGATCCGCATGAACATTCTTCTGGCCGAGGACGATCCCGATACGCGCCAATTCGTCGAGGATGCCCTCGGCGAATTGGGCCATCGCGTGGTGGCCACCGCCAGCGGGGCGCAGGCGCTGGAATGGGCGCGCGATTCCGGCGCCGATATTCTGGTGCTCGACCGGATGCTGCCCGATATGGATGGCATCGCGGTTCTGCGCGCCCTGCGTGGGGGCGGGCATGGCCTTCCCGTGCTGATGCTGACCGCGCTGGGCCGGATCGAGGATCGGGTTGATGGGCTGGATGCCGGGGCCGATGATTATCTGGTCAAACCCTTTGCCATCAGCGAGCTGGTCGCGCGGATCAACGCGCTGACGCGGCGGACGGTCACGGTGGATACCGGGCCGTGTTTCGGCGGCATCGCGCTCGATCTGCGCACCCGGCAGGTGACGCGCGAGGGGCGCGTGATCCTGTTGCAGCCGCGCGAATTTCGCCTGCTTGAAGAACTGGTGCGCGCGGGCGGAGGTTTTCTCACCCGCACGATGCTGCTCGAACGGGTGTGGGATTTCCATTTCGACCCGCAGACCAAGATCGTCGAAACCCATATGAGCCGCCTGCGCTCGAAACTGAACGAGGGTTTTGTCGAGGACGCCATCGAAACGGTGCGCGGCATGGGCTATCGGGTGCGGGCATCATGATTGGGCTGCGGGCCAGCGCGGCGCGGCGCATCGCGCTGATCAGCTTTTGCGCCTATGCGGTGGCGATGCTGCTGGTGGCGGGCGCGGTCTATCTGGCCACGCATGCCGCCTTTTCCCGCCAGATCAACCTGAGCGTCGAACATGCCAGCGCCGCGCTGATGGCTGAATATCGCGACGATGGCCTAGCCGGCCTGTCGCGCGCGGTGGCGATGCAGCACAGCCCCGGCCCGATCTCGCTGGGCACGGCGGTGTTTGCGGCCGATGGGCGGCATCTGGCGGGCAATCTGGCCACGGCTGCCCCGGCGCCGGGCTGGCACCGCATCACCTTTCTCGACCCTCTCGAAGGCCCCGACACCGCGCGCGCCAAGGTCACGTTGCTGCCGGGCGGCGAACGGCTGGTGGTGGCCGCCGATCTGGAGGATCTTCAGGCCATCGACCGCGCGATCCTTGGCATTTTTGCCGGGGCCATGCTGGTGCTGCTGGGCATTGGCGTGGGCGGGGCCTTGGTGCTGGCGCGCTATTTACGGACAAAGCTGGCGGTGATCGAGGATACGGCATCGGCCATTGTCGCGGGCGATTTTGCCCGCCGCGCACCCGTGGGCCACAATGGCGACGAGTTCGACCGCGTGGCCGCCTCGCTCAACGCCATGCTCGATCAGATCACCTCGCTGATCGCCAATCTGCGACAGGTCAGCGCCGATCTGGCCCATGATCTGCGCACGCCTTTGACGGGCCTGCGCAACCATCTGGAGCGCATGGCCGCGCATGGGGGCGAGCAGGTCGCCATGGCGCTGGCCCGCACGGATGAGGTGCTGGAGCTGTTCGAGGCGATCCTGCGCATTTCCGAGGTCGAGGAGGGCAGCCTGCGCCGCGCCTTCACCCGGCTCGATCTGGCGGCCCTGCTGGGCGAATTGTCCGAAACGCTTGACCTGCTGGCCGAGGATGCGGGCAAAAGGCTGGAGACGCGCTGGCAGCCCGGCCTGATGGTGCTGGGCGACCGGCAATTGCTGGCGCAGGTCCTCATCAATCTGGCCGAAAACGCGATGCGCCATACGCCGCCGGGCGCGGCCATCGAAATCTCGGTGCTTGAGCGCGAGGGGCATGTGGTCTTGCAGGTGCGCGACAATGGCCCCGGCATTCCCGAGGCCGACCGCGCCCGCGTGCTGCGCCGTTTCGTGCGGCTCGAATCCTCGCGTTCCACCCCCGGCCATGGGCTGGGCCTCAGCCTCGTGGCCGCGATTGCCGATGCCCATGGCGCGGCGCTGACATTGGGCGATGCGGGGCCGGGCCTGATCGTCACCCTTACCTTTCCGCGAAAGAGCGCGTCATGAAATTGCTGAAAATGCCCATAGGGCTGGGGGCGGGGCTGGGGGCTTGCGGCCTGCTGGCGGGATGTATGCACGCCCCGCCGGTGCCGGTGGACCTGAACGCGCAGGTCTCCGCCGCCGCCAGCGCCGCCTATGATCCCGCGCAGGTGGCCGCCGCCGCGCGCGCCATGGCTCCGGCCGCGCGGGTTGCCCCCGATGCGCCTGACCGGCTTTCGCTGCTGGCCGCATTGATGCTCTATGATCCGCGCATTGCCCAGGCGCAAAAGGCGCTGAGCGTGGCGATGCGCGAGGCCGCCTCGGCGCGCAAGGTGGGTCAGCCCAGCTTTTCGCTGACCGGGCAATATTCGAACGACCCTACCACCGAGCCATGGCAGGCCAGCCTTGGCGCCAGCCTGCCGCTCGATTACGGCGGGGTGAAGGGCGCGCGCCTGAGGCGGGCCGATGTGGCGGTGCTGATCGCGCGCCACGATCTGGCCGAGGTGATCTGGGCCGAGCGCATGGCGGCGCGCGGGGCGTTGATCGACCTGCTGATCGCCCGGATGCGCGGCCCCTTGCTGACCCAACAGGCCGCGATCCGCGCGCAGATTCTCGACGCCACCGATGCCCGCCTGCGCGCGGGCGAGGGGGCCGCCATCGAGCGCGACAGCGCCCGCATCGCCGCCCGACAAGCCCAGCGCGCCCTGGACGACAATCGCGCCGCCATCGCCGACGCGCGCGCCCGTTTGGCCGCGACGCTGGGCCTGCCGCAATCCACTTTGCCCGATTTTCTTTGGGCCGATTTTGCCGACCCGGCCAGCGCCGCGCCGGTGCCCGATGCCGCGCTGGCCCATGGCGCGGTGGTGGCCCGCGCCGATGTGCTGCGCAGCGTTGCCGCCTATGACCAGAGCGAGGCGGATCTGCGCGGCGAACTGGCGCGGCAATATCCGCAAGTCACCCTGCAGCCCTCGATGACATGGGCGGGCGGGCCGATGACGGTGCCCTTTGGCCTTGGCCTGTCGATGCCCTCATGGGACGCCAATCGCGCCACGATCCGCGCCGCTCTGGCCCGGCGAGAGGCGGCGGGTGCGGCGATCCATACCGCCATCGCCAATGCGCTTGGCGCCATCGACACCGCCGCGCAGGAGAGCCGCGCGGCGCGGCTGGCGCAGGCCCATGTGCAGAGCGGCGAATGGCCCGCCGCCATGGCCGCCGCCCGCCGTGCGCAGCAGCGCCTTGCCATGGGCGAGACGGCCCGCATCGAAGCGCTGACCATGCAGGCAGGCGCGCTCGATGCCCAACTGACCCTTACCGATGCGCTGGGCCGCGTGCAGCGGGCCGATGCGGCGCTGGAAGATGCGCTGCGCCGTCCGCTCTCCGGCCCCGAAATGGAGATCAAGCGATGAAACAGCCCCTTGCCGTGGCAGGCTATATTCTGGGCGGCGCGCTGGCAGGCGCGGCGCTGCTGCATTTCGCCTCTGGCCCGAGCGCGCCGGATGCCGATGACGCGCCCAAGAAGGAGGCAGCCGAACCGACGGAAGCCGATGGCGCGCTCCATGTCGATGCGGCAAAGATCGGGCTGCAACTGGCTACGCTGCCCGCCACAACGATCAGCGCGGGACAGCAGGGCTATGCCCGCGCGATCGACCTGTCACCGCTGGCCGCGATCGGGGCGGAGATCACGGCGGCGCAGGCGGCGGTGGCGGCATCGGGCGCGGAGGCGGCACGGCTCAATGACCTGGCGGCGCAGGATGGCAATGCCTCCCGCCGCGAGGCGCAGGCCGCCAGTGCGCAGGCCGCCAGCGACAAGGCCCGCCTGACGCTGGCGTGTCAGCGCGTGGCGCTGGAATTTGGCGCGGGGCTGGCGCGGCTGGGCTGCAACGCGATTCCCGGTCTGGCGCGCGAGGCGGCGGCGGGGCAGCGGGCGGTGATCCGCATCGACATGCCCGCCGGGCCTCCGCCAGCGGGCGCGATGGTCGAAGTGGGCGAAGGCGCGCAGATGAAACGGCTGCGCGTGCTTGGCCCGGCGGTCGGCGGCGATGCGCAATTGCAGACCGCAGGCGTGCTGGCCATCGCGGATGGCACGGCCAGCGTTGGCCGCGTTCTGCCCGCGCGGATGGGCGCAGCGGCCGGGCAGGCGGGCGTGCTGGTGCCGCGCGCGGCGCTGGTGCGCTCCGATGGCGCTCTCTTCGTCTATCGCGCGCGGGGCAAGGATGGCTTTGAACGCATCGCGCTGACCGGCGCCGTGGCGGGCGATGCGGGGTGGGCGGTGCCGGTTGGTGCATTGCATGTGGGCGACCGCATTGTGGTCGAGGGCGCGGGAACCCTGCTGGGGCTGGAACATGCCGCGCCGGCGGGCGGGGATGATTGAGCCATGCTGACCACGATTGTCCGCCAATCCCTGCGCTATCCATGGCTGGTGCTGTTGGCCGCGCTGACCTTGCTGGCCAGCGGGATCATGGTGCTCCGGCAAGCGCCTTTCGACGTGTTCCCAGAATTCGTGCCCCCGCAGGCCAGCGTGCAGACCGAAGTGCCGGGCTTTACCCCGCTTCAGGTCGAACAACTGGTTACGCGCCCGCTGGAGGCGGTGATCAACGGGGCCAACGGGGTGGAAACGGTCCGTTCGGAATCGATTCAGGGCCTCTCGGTCATCAACATCACTTTCCGCGAGGGTTCCGACCCCTATCGCGCGCGTCAGCAGGTGTCCGAGGCGCTGGCCGATGCCGCCGCGCGCCTGCCCGCCGGATCGGGGACGCCGCGCCTGACGCCGCTGGTTTCCTCGACGATGGACCTGCTCAAGGTCGGGCTGGTCAGCGATAGGATGACCCCGATGCAATTGCGCGAGCTGGCCGAATGGACGGTGCGGCCGCGTCTGCTGGCGGCGCATGGGGTGGCGCGGGTCAATGTCTATGGCGGCGATGAACGCCGGATCGAGGTGCGCGCGCGGCCCGAAGCGCTGTTGACGCGCGGGCTGACGCTGTCCGATCTGAGCGCGGCGGTCAGCCGGGCGGTGGCGGTGAATGGCGGGGGTTTTGCCGATACGCATAACCAGCGCATCCTGATCGACCCGGGCGCCAGCGCAACGACCGCCAAGGCCGTGGCCGATGCGGTGCTTAACCGTGTGGGCGGCGGCACGGTGCGGATCGGCGATGTGGCCGATGTGGCCGATACCGCCGCGCCGCGCTTTGGCGATGCTCTGGTGATGGGGCGGCCGGGCGTCCTGCTGACCGTATCGAGCCAGTATGGCGCCAACACGCTGGACGCCACGGCGGCGGTCGAGCAGGCGCTGGGCGAATTGAAGCCTGCTTTGGCCAGCAGCGGGGTGACGGTCTATCCCGCGCTGCACCGCCCGGCCAATTTCATCGAGACGGCGCTTTCGGGCATCGGGCGCGATCTGGTGGTGGGCGCGCTGATGATTGCGGCGGTGCTGTTTGCCTTCATGCGGCGGTGGAAGGTCGTGCTGATCGCGTTTCTGTCGATCCCGCTTTCGCTGGTGGCGGCGCTGCTGGTGCTGAACGCTTTTGGCATGACGATCAATGTCATGACGCTGGGCGGGCTGGCGGTGGCGCTGGGCGTGGTGATTGACGATGCGATTGTGGATATCGAAAACATCGTGCGCCGCCTGCGTGAGGCAGGGGCAGGCGTCGATGCCCATGCCCGCCGCGCCATCATCGAACAGGCCAGCGTCGAGGTGCGCGCGCCGGTGGTCTATGCCACCTTTGTGCTGGGCCTGACGATGCTGCCGGTGGTGTTGCTCAGCGGGCTGCACGGAGCGTTCTTTGCGCCGCTGGGTCTGGCATTTTTGTTGGCGACGATGGCTTCCTTGCTGGTGGCCCTGACGGTGACGCCTGCTTTCTCGCTGCTGCTGCTGGGCGCGGATGAACATGCCGAGGAGCCGCGCGTGCTGACCCGGTTCAAGGACCGGCATCGGGCGGTGGTGGCGCGGATCTGCACCCATCCGGTGCGGGCTGGTTGGGCGCTGGCGCTGATCGGGGTGGTGACGCTGGGGGGCTTTTACGCTTTGAACAGCGAATTGCTGCCCGCCTTTCGTGAGCGGCACTATGTGCTGGGCATCAAGGGGCCGCCGGGCGCGTCCTTTGACTGGATGCGGACCACGGGCATCAGGATTTCGAAGCAATTGCTGGCCATCCCCGAAGTGCTGAGCGTGGAGGAGCAGGTCGGCCGCGCCGAGGCGGGCGAGGATACATGGCCGCCCAGTCAGGGCGAGTTCCACGTGCGCCTCAAACCCGTTTCGGCGGCGGGCGAGGAACATGCGCTGTCGGAAATCCGCCGGATTCTGGCCGATACGCCCGGCATCCAGAGCGAGGCGACGACCTTTCTTGGCGATCGTATCGGGGAATCGCTTTCGGGCGAAACCGCCTCGATTTCGGTCAGCGTGCATGGCGCGGATCTCGATGAACTGGACCGCGTGGCGGCGCAGGTGGCGGGGGTGCTCTCGGCCACGCCCGGCGCGGTCGAGGTGCGGGTCAAATCCCAGCCTGGCGCGCCCGCGCTGGGGGTGACGCCCGATCCGGCGCGCATGGCGCTGCATGGGGTCAGCGCGGGCGATGCGGGCGATGCGATCCGCGCAACCTTTGCAGGGATGAGCGCCGGGCAGATCAGCCTTGCCGACCGCACGGTGGATGTGGCCATCAGCGTGCCGCCCGCCCTGAGGCAGGACCCCGAAGCGCTGGGCAATGTGATGGTGCGCGGGTCGGGCGGCAGCGCGGTGCGTTTGGCCGATATCGCCACGATCTCGCTGGGCACAGCGCGCGCCACCATCGAGCATGAAGGCGGCCAGCGCCGTCAGGTGGTGACCGCCAATGCTGCGGCCGGGGCCAATGTCGGCCAGATCGTTGCCCATGCGCAGGCGCAGATTGCGGCGAGGATCAAGCTGCCGCCGGGTGTCTACCTGTCATGGTCGGGCGCGGCCGAGGGGCAGGCGGCGGCCTCGCGGCAATTGCTGAGCCATGTGGCGTTTACCGCGATCGGCATGGTGGCGCTGCTGGTGCTGGCCTTTGGCGGATTGCGCCCGGCGATGCTGGTGCTGGCGGGGCTGCCGCTGGCGATGGCAGGGGGCGTGGCGGCCGTGGCGTTGACGGGCGGCGTGGTGTCGCTGGGGGCGCTGGTGGGCTTTATCACGCTGTTCGGCATTTCGGCGCGCAACGCCATCCTGCTGATTTCCCACGCCGATCATCTGGTGGCCGAGGAGGGGGCAGAGTGGTCGCTCGACACCGTGCTGCGCGCGGTGCGCGAGCGTGTAACGCCGATCCTGCTGACCGCGCTGGTGACGGGTTTTGCGCTGGTGCCGCTGGCGCTGGAAACCGGGCAATCGGGGCGCGAGATTCAGGGGCCGATGGCGCTGGTCATTCTGGGAGGGCTGGTCAGCTCGCTGCTGCTCACGCTCTTGCTGTTGCCCGCGCTGGTGTGGCGCTGGCGGCATCGGCGCGGTTAGGGCCGATGCCGGGCCGCTTCAGGAAGCGCCGAAAGTGGCGGCAATGCGCGCCGCCGCCTCGGTCGCTTCTGCTGCCATCAGGTTCAACGCCTTGGCGGTGTCCTGCATCAGGCCCGCGCTGATCGGCCTTTCGCCGTTGATGAAGCGGCGGATTGCCCTTTCATCGATGCCAAGACGGCGCGATGCGGCGGTGGTGCCGCCAAGGACCTGAATGCAATGGGCAAAATGCTCCGGCACGTCCTGAATTGCCGATGGTGCGCACATGGTCTCTCTCTTTATGGGCTGTGATGTGTCGAGCAGCGATTGCGGCAAGGCCCATGCTCTCGTCAATCCCCGGCTCAATCTCTGGCCTTCTGAATCGCGCTCGTGGAGGAGGCAGCCTTATCGCTGCCCCCTGAGCCTCGCGGCGGCGCCATGATCGCAAGAGGTTGGGCCATGGACGAGGCGACAGGGAATGGGAGCAACCGCAAGGGCCAATGCCTTGCCGAGACCCCTGAACCGGCCCTGCAGGGATAAATGAGCTGGGGATTTGTCAGGGTCAATTTCCAGCCATAACTTCCTGAATGATCGAAGGAAGTCATGGTGGGCGCGACAGGGATTGAACCTGTGACCCCACCCGTGTGAAGGGGATTGGCGATCTCGCGTAAGTATCTTGAAATTACGCGATAAAATCGACCCTCCAAATTTGCCGTGTACGAGCTTTGTACGAGAGGCTCTTTTGCACGCTCTAACTGCGTACGCAAAAGCCTTCCTTGGGCATTGTTTAGCACAAATCGCACGTTGCGTCGTGCCCAAACATGACCCGGGTGAGGGGCCACCTCCAGACTGCCAAATAACCGCTGGAAGGGCGGCAACCCTTCGCAGCGGCTGTTGGAATAGCTGTGCGGCTATGGTGGAATCCTATCGCTCCCAAGACTCTGTTGCAAGCATGATTGCTGGGGGAGGGGCGCCATGAGCACCACCCTTGCCCATAGGGGGCTGCCAGCGGGCGTGGGTCGTTTCGATCTGCTGCGCCTGTTCGAGCAAGTGGCACGGCCAGGCTTTGGTCTGTCCTCAACAGCCGTCGCGCTCGTCCGCCATTATGTGCTGAAAACGATGGACGGTGACTACCTGTCTGGCCGTATCTGCGCCGTCTGGACGCAGGCTCGTCGCTTTGCCGAGAAACTGGGCCTGACCCCGCGCTCGATCAATTCGGCTGAGCGCGAGTTGGAGCAGGCGGGGTTCATCCTGCGCAACGCCGGCATCAACGGTGAGCGCGCCGGTGATCGGCAGGATGGTGTCGTGGTCTGGGCGGCGGGCATCAATCTGGCGCCATTGGTTGAGCGCTTTGCCGAGTTGCAAGCCAAAGCCGAAGCATTGGAATTGCAAGCCCGCGCCATCCAGCAATGTCGCGCCGAGATCCGCCAGTTGGGCCAGCGCATCCGCGATGCCGGTGACGAGGATCTGCGCGAGCGGGCTGAAACCATCCTGCCCGATGGCCGCACGGCCCGGATCACCAGCATCGAACGCTTGATTGCTATCCGCGAGGCTCTGTCCGCCATGCTCGCCGCGATCGAATCTGCGCCCGATCCCGCGCCCCGTGCACCGAAAACTTCCGACGCGCCGGAAGAAAACTGCGCACCCAATATACAGGACAAAAACTCACCACGAAGGCGTACCGTGCGGCCCAGCGATCCGCTGGAGCGCATCAGGCCCGCGACCGCGCTAGTGGTGGCCACCGAGAGCTATCGCGGCATCGTTGAGGCGCTGGGCGGGCCGACCTGGCCTAACTTGGTCGAGGCGTCGTGGCGCAGTTGTGGTCGGCTCGGCATCGCCCAGAGCACTTGGGGTCGGGCTTGTCAGCAGTTCGGGCGGGAACGTGCGGCGCTCAGCGTGCTGCTGATCGACCGGAACGCCGAAATGCCGCTGGGCCACCGCTATCGGGTTGGCTCTCCGGCACGGTGTCTGACGGGCATGGTACGGCGGGCAGGCTCGGCAGGGGTGAACCTTGCGGGGCTGTTCCGCGCGACAGAGCGCAACGTCCAAGATGCCCTGCAACAAACTCCAGCGCCTGAACAGTTGATCGAGCCGCAGGCTGGGCCTCTGGCTCATCTGACAGCGAGATTGATGGCCAGCATGGAGCGGCGGGTCGCACCGGATGGTTGAACCTGTCCAACATCTCACGGGTCCAAAGGTCCATTCTCTCACAAGCCCACACGTTCACATGTGAACGGGCAAGGAAATCATCATGAGCATAATCGCCATCGTCAGTCAGAAGGGCGGATCGGGCAAAACCACCCTGTCGGTAAACCTCGCCGCCGCAGCCGAAGGGGCTGGAGCCGTCGCCCTCATCATCGACACCGATCCGCAGGCCACCGCCAGCCAATGGGGCGCATGGCGCGCGGACAAGGCGCCAGAGGTGATCGACAGCGCGCCGCCGCGTATTCAGGCCAAGGTCGATGCCGCCAAGGAACAAGGCGCGACCTTCATCGTGATCGACACGCCTCCCCATGCCGACAGTGCGGCCAGCAGAGCGGTGGAGGTTGCCGATCTGGTGCTGATCCCTTGCCGCCCCAGCGCCTTCGATCTTGCGGCGATCAAGACCACGGTCAGTCTGGTGAGGTTGTTCGACAAGCCGGCCTACGTCGTCTTCACCGCTGGCCCACCACATGCTCCGCGTATGTACGAGGAGGCGGTTGAACTGGTGCAGGGCTTCGGGATCGAGAGTTGTCCGCACATCCTGCCGGATCGGGCCGTCTATCGCCATGCCAGTGCTGCGGGTGCCTCGGTGATCGAGTTCGAGCCTGCGGGCAAGGCCGCCGCTGAGATCACGGCGCTTCACATGTGGACCATCGCACAAGTGAACATGTCCACGACCCCACATGAGGGAGTGTGAGCAAATGAGCCGATTTGCCAATCTCGCCGACAAGCCCAAGCCCAGCCCTAAACCGCGGTCCCAGCCTGCCGCGCCCGGCAATGAAGAGCATGCCGGCGCAACAGTCTCGATCAGTACGCTGCCGAGGTCGAATAGTCGGGCCGGTCGCAAGGCCATCGCAGGCTACTTTTCGCTGGAAATGTCGCTAGCGATGCACGTCTGCGCCCGCAAGCATGGCCTCAGCCTTCAGGAACTGATGGCCGAGGCCTTCGACGATGTCTTGCGCAAATATGGACAGAGCCCAGTCGGAGAATGACCATGATAGAGCATTGGCCGGTAAGTCCCCTTTCTTTAGGTGAGGGGGGAGCCGAGTTCAACCGGCGGGAGGCCATCCGGCCTAGGGCACACTATCGTAGGAAAAGACGCATTGCAGGAGTACTTTGGTCGGCTCGTAATCTGGCCCCCGCCGCCGGCTTCGTCCCCGCTCAGAGATCAGATGCAGGTTCTTTCGCGCCCGCGAGGCAATTACATAGAGCAGTTTCTTCGCGGCATCGATAGGCTCGACCTCGTTGAAATTTGGCACCATGTCCTCAAGCAAGCCAAAGGCAATTACCGTGTCATACTCGGCACCTTTGACGCCGTGGATCGACGAGATAGTAATTCCCCGCTGTCCCGCGAAAACACGGCGGAACAAGGCTACCTCAGCGATCGCTTCCGAACCCTCTCGCACAAGGCGATCTATTCTGCGCTGTGAACTATCGAAGAAAGCTTCGTGATGCTCCCTCAGCGATTCATTAGTGCGCCAATCGATCCCGATTTTCAGGAAGATTGCCTCGAAGGCCTCTCGCAGGAAGGTCAGGCCATCCGTCTCATCGATCACGATGGAATTGCAGATGCGAAGGAGTGTTTTGCCCTCGAGGCCGTCTGCCTCGACTCCAGCATCGCGAAGGCCCGCAAGTACTTCTCCTGCCCAGCGCATGCGCCGTACGAAAAGTGGCGGTGAGGCTTGCGTAAGAATGATGCGGGCCAGCTTGTACCAGAAATTGTCCGTATCACGAGCGAAGGGAACCATGCCCGGCCCGTCGAATGTGTATTCGGGCAAGACAGTCGCCAGCCGCCGTGTCATACTGGCGAGATGAGCCCACCATGGCGCCACGATGCAGACCTCCTGCGGCGCAATGCCTAGGACCTCGATATTATATCGGATCAATCTCACCAGTTCGGCTTCGAGAGCGTCACGCCTTGTGCAGCTGTCGAATGATACAAGGCTTGGAAAGTCCTTCGCCGGTCCGACCGCGACGCTTTTGGAGGTCAGGACATTGTAATTCCCGAAATAACCGACGATGCGCGACGAGGAGCGGTAATTGTCCGAGAGCTCCATCGCGGTGAATGCGAGGCCGCTTAAACGACCAAACTCCTCTGCGGAGATGGCGTATCCACCAAGCGAGCCATAAATGGCTTGGTTGGGATCACCGACGATAAAGGCGGTCGCCTGCGCCTTGCTGGCCTTGAGGATTGCTGCAAGGATCTCATATTGAATCTTTCGCGTATCCTGGAATTCATCGACCATAACGCAAGAAAAAATCGAGCCGAGAAGCGTGGAGATTGGCGAGTGCCGCTGGATCATCTGATGGGAGTAACTTAGGATCAATTCGAAATCGAGTTGTCGGTTGGTGCGAAGGCCTCTCCAGTACTCCTTCAAAACCTTCTTGATCGCCTCCTGCTTCCCGGTATCGCGGCAGGTGAGCTTGAAGCCAGTTGGCGTCGCGTAATAGCCGCAGTCGTGGCTGGTCAGTCTTGTGGTCGTGACGGATGAGCAGAGCGCATCCAGCATTTGCTCCGTATCGTGGCCGTTGATGACACGGAACCCGTGCTGCAGCGTCGGGTGATAGATGGCATAGGGCCTAAGAATCCACTCGAGGCAAAAGGCATGGATTGTGCCGATCCATAGCTGTGAGGTATCGACACCCAGCTGCTCGATGCGCTCGTGGATTTCGTCAGCTGCGCGGTGCGTGTAGGTAATGGCAAGTACGCGCTTTTTGCCGGATTCCAACTCGGACAGGAGCCGCGCAATCTTGTAGGTCAGGGTGCGTGTCTTGCCGCTGCCTGGACAGGCAGCGAGAAACACGCTGCCAGACTGCTCGATCGCCTTTTCCTGCGCCGGGTTAAGATCACCTTTGTCCCAGATAAACATCAGAAATCCGAGATAATTTCGTTAATGACGTCCTCCGGGAAATGGGCACGCATAGCTGCGCGAAGCTGATTGAATTCAATTTGGCCACTGCGGTAGAGTTCCACGCACTGCCGCATCTGCGCGATCTCGCAATCCCAATGAAGACCGCTTTCTTTAAGGTAATCGAGGCGATAAGAGAGGACACTGGTCCACATCGCCCGGCTCAAATTCATACGGGCGCTGAAAATGGCTTCGAGAATGTAGACAGGTATCTTCGAGTCGGGCGAGATCATCCGGCCAAGGTGGATGGCAAACCAACCTTTGCCGACATGGCCCGCCATGGTGAGTATTCGGGAGCCGAACCGGACGATGTCGGACGAAGAAATGTCACTTTTGGCCAGGGCTATCGTTGCAGGATCCGAATAGACCTCCTCCACTATCCCCAAAACCGCGTCGGTGTTCCCCGCGTTGAGAAAATCGACCTCGAAGGTGTGATCGGCAAAATGGGTGCTTAGCCACTCATTGCCGACACATAAGTTTTCAAGGCGTTGTTTGCGCCCGGCGCCAAGCTCCTCCGATCTCAGGGCGCTCTTCCTTGCTTTGGCGGTAGGTTCGTCATCGAACGAATTAGGCGCAGTCGGGATGAACGCGCGGTCTGAATCCGTGATGATGGCGCAGCGCTTCCTGATTCTCCTGTTGTGGAAGAGGATCGCCACATTCTCGAAGCCGGTGCTGCGGATGTTGATCAGACTGATGCCAAGTTCGTCGAGGCTGAGACCAAACACCCTCTTGATCAGCAGGGGTATCAGGATTTCCTCGGCATCGCCTTCCACCAGCACGACGCTCTTGGCGAAAAGGAGATTGCTACGCACCGCATCGAGATAGCGCTGGATGTTGCCGATCTGTGCCCGGTTGAGGCCCGTCGATGGCTGGAAGACTTCGCATCGACCATTCTCTACCCGACCTAGAATGTTGATGTTTTCAACATTGCTGGCCTCCGAAATATGTGTGGAATGCGTGGAGTAGATGACCTGGGTGTCATCATAGTTGAGCCGATCGAACAGCGTTTTCTGGATATGAGTATGGATGTGCGCTTCCGGTTCCTCAATCACCAGAAAATTGGCGAAGGACTCTTTCTCTTTCTGGTACTTGAATTCCAGGAGTTTCAAGGTGAGGTAAATTAGATTTGCGCCGCCCAGGCTCAATTCATGAATGGGGCCCTCATAGCCCTCTTCAGATTCGCCCACGAACAGCTTTAACGATTGAAAGAGCTGATCGGCTTGGTCGGGGAGGTCGGATCGGATCGAAAGCGCTCGTGGAGAATATGTCTCCCCGGCCGCGTCGAGAATGGTTTCCCTGATGTCCGAGCGGATTTCTCCCACCTCGGTGAGATCCTCGATTGCATCGTTCAGTTTCCTCACCATCCGACTTATCGGATCAATGGTGGTCGGGTCGATTTCCCCGCTCTTACCCTTAAGAAGCGTTAGCAGCGGGTTGGTTCGATTGTTCTGGAAATCACTCACGACATCGCGAAGTGCCTGAACGAAGGTGAAGCTGACCTCCCGCGAGATCGAGAGCATGCCCTTGATAACCGCGCCGATCTCTGGTTGGTTGAGTTCCTCAGGGAACTCAACCGCCTCGAAATCCCCGACGAGGGCCTTGTAGGTCTCGGGATTGACGAAGTCGGCACTGCTTCGGCCGGTGAAGATCGGTTCATAATCAGCGATGCTGATCTCCGCCCGCAGCGCGGCCAGACCAGCTCGATCACCGGGGCGAAGATCGGCAAGTCTACGCCTAATGGCAGCTTTGGGACGAAAAATCAGATTGTAGGTGGCCCGGCCAATGCCGTTGTCCTCAATATTGCCCGCTCCGTGAAGGAAGAGGGATTGAATGGCCTCGTCCTGGGAAACCTCTTCAAATTCTAGACTGATGATGATCCAATGGCCCCTCCAATCCCCAAGGCCGCGATAAAAATCCTTGTCGTCCAGGCGATAGGCCATCCGCAGCAGTGTATCGTCGAGGAGGAGCCTGATCGCCCGAAATAGATTGGTCTTGCCCGAACCGTTCTCGCCAATGACCGTGTTGATGCCTTTCTTGAACACCGCATTGGCGCGCTCGAAATTCCTGTAATTGACGATCTGCAGTCTCGAGATATGTACTGATGTCTCCCTTGGGTCTCTTGGACTGCATTCCAGCCTTACAGACGATCCGAAAACCTGTTGTATGCGTCGATCTTGTGGACAGGCAGATTGACTTCGCGCCGGTAGATTTCCTTGCGAAGATAGTCGATCTCCGTCTCGCGCTGGTGATCATCGACATCGATGTACCAAGCCCTGGGGTTGAGATTATCGTCACCGTTCCAGCGATATCCACGAGCCTTCAGGATGTCCTTGAGATCGAAGGGGGCGTTTTCAGCCCAGATCCGCCAGCCCGATTGGCGCGCGACCTCGAGCAATCGAGCCATGGCGGCGATTCCGGAATTCGGGAGAGGCATGGCCAGCAGTTCTATGGCAGCGCGGCAGTCATTCTCGGCGCGGTGGCGATCGTAGAAGAAGCCTGCGCCCGCCACCAGATAGGCAAGCTTGGTTCCTTCGTAACCTTCGCTGGCCCAATTTACCTGTGTCATCGAGCATGCCCAGGGTTTGCTAACAAAAACGTCACTCAGTGGTTCAACAAATCGGCGGTCGAAAGCGGCATTGTGGGCAATGACCAAGGAGGCATTGCTCGCGAAGGCCTTTACCTCATTGGGGTCGATGCGTTGGCCCGCTACCATTGTATCGGTAATCCCGGTAATGGCGGTGATGGCCGGATCAATCGGAGCTGAAGGCTCCTGGAATTGCTGATAGGCCTTGCCCACCTCAAAAATGGACCCGTTAAGCCCATAGGTAAAGGGAACCATCGCCAGTTCGATGATCTCATCCTTTTGCGCATCAAGGCCCGTGGTCTCGACATCGACGAAAAGGCCGCTGCGCGTAGGTGTACCATCAGGCGGGGTTATGGTTGTGCGTGTCTTGAGGCGCCGAAGGACGCGGTAGTCCCCACTGGCCTCCAGTTGCTCGGCAAAATGCTCCAGCGCCGATGACCGAGCGGAAGGCAGTTCAAGGTTGCCGGCCGGCTGACTGGAGGACGTTGTGATAGCTTTGGGATCTGACATTACGACGTCCTGATCTCGCATCTGGAATGAGTGGGCATAGTGGAGGTAAGCTTAAAAATGACCGCCTTCAATTGAAGCATATCTTTCATTTTTTCGGCTCCCCCTCTCACTGGGTTGGCCATCATACGAGCCCCGCCGGTGGGTACTTCCAGCCTTGCGCTTTTATCGCACCCAAGGCACGGCGCTGCTTCATTTCCTCTATATCTTCGATCTCGAAAAAGGAGATCGTTGCCTGAGGTTGCCCGTGGGTGTGAAAGACCTGCCGAAGATGTGCCCCCCCCTTGGGTACATGGGCGTTGCTGCCGCCATAAGCGCCATTGTTTGCGATCAGGACCAGCTGATACATATGGTAATGCAGGGCTTGCGCCATGTGATCGAAGGTGCCGACGTCGAGATTGAGTGCGGGGATGGCAAAGACGTCCGATCGTTCGCGAAGGTCACTAGCCAACCGCAGATCGGTTGCATCATAGCAGATGGCCCCTGTCAGCCAGAGTGGATCTTGGGCTGGATCGCTCGACCATTCATATCCGATGAGCCACTGGCAGGGACGAAAGCCGGTCACCAACTCGACTGGCGTCGTGAAGTCATGTTCCATGGGGGAGAGGTGTTGCTTACCCTGTCGCCGGATAACCGTCTGAAGGCCTCGGCCCTCTACAACGCGTGGTATGATCCATAGAGCGGAATTGACCAGAGGCTGACCTGGCACGACCTGTTCATAGGTTACCCCTGTAAGGATGGCAGTCTTGAACGCCCGGGCGAAGGGCACAAGATGGGTGGCGACGTCGTCAGGATGGACAGACAGTTCAGGCAAGATCAGCCAGTCCAGGCGCTTATCGGCCGGCTTGTGGGTTTCGCGCAGATCCAGCATTTTTTCGACTGCGGCGAGCGCTGTCGAGAGGTGGTTGCGGTGCTTTTTACGCAAATGCGGTTTGCTCATTTGGAGATCTTTGGACGAAAAATCCCTTTCTTCCGGCATGAGCGATTGGACGACGCACGCTCTAAGCGGCCTTTTGTCCTTGCCGATGCCGGGGATCGGAGCGGCCACTTCGAGCATCAATGTGCCTGTGGCCGCGCCGATCGCCTCACGGGCCGCAGTCAGCGCAGCGCTAATTCGGCTTGCGGTCTCCTCCAGGGTCAGCTCGATACTCTGGTCCTTGTAGTTGTAGCACCCGGGCCAGAGCAGCAGTTCAAACAGCAGGTCTTGAGTAAATTGCGATATTGCCAGCCAATCGTCTCCGAAGGCTTCGTGCCCATTGTAGATCCCGTACTGCCGCTGGAACCAATGGGCGCGGGTGGGACGGTAGATAGCCTCGGCTTCCTTCCAAGATGCGGCTCGCACCGGTAGGCTGAAATCAATGCTCGCGGTCAAGATGAACCGGAGCAGATAGCCGAGCTGAAATCGCCAACGCTGGGCATCTTTGACCCATGATGGCGGGGTGTAGATCGACATATATCCGCTTGAGGTGTCGGCGGGTCGGAAATCGATCTTGCTTACAGTCCCGTAGCCCTTGAAATCTGTAATCGCGATCTGAACTGACGTGGGAGGAATCACATCGGGAATTGCTGCCGCTTTGACAAGCTTGATGAACGTCTCTGCAAAACTGAGAATGCCGATCTCATTGCGCAAGGCATTGAGCGGTCCCTTGTCGCGAACGAAGGATTGCAAGGTTTGTACGTCTGGCATGGAGGCCAGGTCCCTTGTTCCCAAATCCTCGGCAATTCCAGCTGGCACGGAAAATTTTTTGCCGACGCTGCTGTACAGGTCTCGAGCAAATTCAAGATCGAGTTCTGCAATTTTAGCAAATTTGGCTCGGGTCAGCCTTTTCGCAACGAGTTTGACAGCCTCCCCCTTGGACAGGAACGAGCGCCGAGCAACAACCGCGTAGACCGCATAATCCTTTGGCGGCAAGTCGCGGGACGTGCCCGTCAGGAAGGTGAGAAGATCCCAGTAATCTTGGTTGGAATTTGCCCCGCCGGGTTCTGCGATACCTTTGGGATCATGCACGGCAATGTAGAGGAGGGCTTGCTGGATCAGATACCAGGGTGCAAGCTTGGCATGCTGAGTGACGATACGGATCGCGAACTGCAGCAGCTCCGCTCGATACTCATTGACATCCACCGCTTTGGGTAGGGATTCCGGGTCCTCGATGAAGCCGGTTTCGGTTGCCCCGGCCCGAAAAATCTCCGCAAGGCAGTAGAAAGCGACCTTACGTCCTTTGACCAGTCCGCTTTTGCGATCGAAATATGGTTCGATCAGTTTCAGCACCTCAGCCAGTACCGCTCGAGAGGGCCAAAGGTCGAGGCCGACGCGAAGAAGCCGGACGTTGGACGGATCAAAAATCCATCGTTCGACCAGACTTAGCGCGAAGACGTGAGCCTCTTCATCAAGCTCGGCCTGTGAGAGGCGGTCCCGACGGAACAAGGCCTCATCGCTCTTCGCGCTATTCTGGGGTGCGTTGCTGTCAAGGAGTGGCCTGAGCGAGCGGAACGTCTTTCTGAACCGACCCGCTGCAAAGCGTCCGATCGTTTCATCCTTGACGTCCGGCACTGCCCGGAGGCTTGCAGGACCTGATGCAGCCGCGCTGCCACTCAGGCTCAGCTGCGACGTCACCAGCGCCTGGATCGCCTGAATGACCTCTTCACCACCGCTTGCATCGAATCCGCCCGAGATTGCTGTCTGGATACGTTCCATTTTGCGGGATTGGCGCATCAATGGGGTTTTCTCTCCACCGAGAGAGGCTGTTGAGGTCTTTTCGCGAGCGAGCTCCAGTCCGGGACCGGTTTGGGTCAGCATGTCCTGAAGCCACAAAAACACGGCCTCTTCGGCTTCAGGCTGCGAAACATCTGAGGTGAGCGTGATCGTAAGCCGGATATCGTCCACATACCGGCATGCATCCTCAAGCCGGATGCTAGGTATGATCTCTTTTCTGAATCTCCCAAGGACGCGCTTGTCGAAATCCAGCAGCACGATGTTGGAGAAAAAACCAGCCGCCACCAGACCCTGGGGAAGGGCGGTGCCGGCAAATGTCGGAATCCCAGCATTGCGCTTGTATGCGCCGAATTTACCCTTGTCGCCTGGCTGCCAAGACCAGTTGAGGATTTGACAGGCCAGATCGAAAAATTGTTCGTCGTCGTCTGGAGTTTGCAAGGCCCGGATCTTGGAATGGAGCAATGCGGGTGTCACCCGGTCGTAAAATTGCTTCAGATCGGTCTGAAAAATAACAACGCGCTGCCCGGAGCGAAGGTTCTCGGCAACCACTTCGGACCGATTGAGAAATGCACGGTAGTCCTGAAAATAAGCGCGATAAAGCTTGGATGAGCCCCAGCGATGAACCAGTCGTTTGGCCGGATCGGGCCCGTCGCAGAACAGCCGATTGCCATAGGACATCATCCTGCGCCGGAATGGGAGATGATTGACATCGCCACGGGGGTCACCCTGGATGGTTTCGACCCGTTCGCTCAGGCACAGCATAAGTGCGGTGGCCGCGACTTGGTCAGCCAGCGAGACATGCGCTAGCGGGCGGATCTTGAGCGCCCTCTCGTCCTCTGGCTTCCAAAGCCCTTGCGCATCAACCTGCCATCTTTGACTTTTCGGGGCAGGAACGAGCTTTAGCGCATCGGTCTCATAATGGCCGGATTTTAGACGCTTTGCGAGTTTCGATATGAAATTAGGAAGGTCCGCCGCAGCCTTATCGAGCTCAAGCGTGTCAGAGAACCAGTTATGATAGCGGATGTAGGATGCAGCTTTTTTCCAGGCCTGAACGAGAAGATATTCCTGGGACAGATCCTCGAGTCTTGGAAGAAGTTGCTGCACGTTGTCACCTGTTCAATATCCCGTGCGGATTGATACGCAGCTTGGCGGAATATGGTCAACGCATCTGTGTGGGAGCGCAGATATAGAAGCCGTCAGAGGCCATGATCGTCTTTGCGGCACCCCGGATTATGAGCAGAGTAATCGAAATTTCATGGAGGCTAAGTTGACCATTTTAATCTCAGCATGAGCCTGAACGATGATTGTTCGCTATTAGTTTTGAAACGCGCCGTTTTTACCGGCAGCTTTAGTTCTGGGGGCTGGATGAATCAAGGCCCGCTGTCGACGATCGGGAGAGGGCACTTGGGTGGCAGTTTTGGGGCGTTAAATGTCAAAGTCAGAGCGGGAGGAAAGGCTTTCGAGTTCCCTGAACCCGAAAGGATTTCCTATGCCTCACTGCCACCAGGAGCCCGCAGCGTATGTGGGCCAGCTTGCTGAAGGCACGCGCAGTTTAGTGCCGCATATTGCGGGGGGCCACAAGCTCACCCGCATGGTGCTGAATGCGGCCATGGAGGCCGCAACCGGCTCTACCTCGGCCTCGGGTGTATGGTCCCAACGCGACAGCTTCCAGATGATGGAAATGGTGGTGATCCAATCGCTTCGAGAGCAATCTGTCCCATCGACAGTCGTGCAGGCACTTTCCTTCCTGAACGATCTCGAAGCTCGCCTCCCAACCCAAACGGTCCGCAGCGAGGAGCAGATCGAGCATCAGCACTTTTCGACGCCGCTTGGGCTGGCTTGGCTGGCAGCCCACCTTGCGGACCTCCAGCCAGACGACATCGTGCTCGAACCCAGTGCCGGCACCGGAATGCTGGCGATCTGGGGCAGACATGCTGCGAGCCTCCATCTCAACGAGATCGATCCTGTCCGTCAGGAGTTCCTACGTTACCTGTTCCCTACCGCGCAGGTGACCGGCTTTGATGCCGTGCGCATAGGCGCCCATCTGACGCAGCGCCCCAGTGTCGTGCTGATGAACCCGCCATTTGCGCGCAACGCCGCTGGCATCGAAGATCCCACCACGGCCGCCCGCCACCTGGCTGCAGCTTTGGGTGTTCTGAAACCCGATGGTCGCCTCGTCGCCATCATGCCCGATAGCTTCCAGCCCCAAGGTCGCCGAGCGGAACTGTTCCAGCGCGCGCTGCGGGGCGCGAGCGTTGCCTTCCATGCGCGACTTGAGGGGGCGTTCACCAAGCAGGGTACATCGATCCCGGTTCGCCTGCTGGTGATCGACAAACGCGCTGGTGCCATCAGCACCACCGTCATCAACCGATCAAACCTCGCAGACCTGCTTCCGTTTCTGTGCAAGGTTCCGGCGCGACGCCGCGTCGCGTCCGAACTGCCGCTTGTCGCCGCGCCACCGGCTCAGCCATCCAAATCCACCGCGCCCCTGCTTGGCGGATTTCGGACAGGCGCTCCGAAACTGGCCCCTGCGAATCCCCGCAGCAATACCAACGGCGCCATGCCACTGCCCTACGCCGTTCGCGACACCATCGCCGACGCCGAGCAGGCTATCGGCGTCTATGTCGCCTATCGGCCGCAGCGACTGGTCTTTGACGATGCCGGAGACCACCCGACCCAACTGGTGGAATCGGCGGCCATGGCCTCGGTCGCGCTCCCAGCGCCGAGCTACATCCCTCAGCTTCCTGCAAATGTGATCCGTGACCGCGTGCTGAGCCGAGCTCAACTAGAAACGCTGGTCCATGCGCTCGATGCGACCTCATCCGATCTTCCTGGACGCTATTACGTGCCGGGACGCGGGTTGGAACTGGTGCCCGATGCTGAAGGTACAAACTACCGTCGCGGCTTCTTCCTCGGCGATGGCACCGGCGCTGGCAAAGGTCGCCAGCTTGCCTCAATCCTGATGGATCAATGGCTGCGCGGCCACCGCCGCCATCTCTGGATCAGCGAGAGCAATGCCCTGATCTTATCCAGACTCTGTGAGTCTGTCTTAGCGAGAGCACCTCCGGTACAATGGGGCGGATATTCGCGACGGA
>NZ_MKVS01000013.1:0-10562 GCF_001898925.1 Novosphingobium sp. 63-713 | reverse complement strand
GCCCGGTCCCGCTGTGTCGTCCACTTCGTAGATCAGCAGGAAATCCCCGCCGATGTGGCATTCTCGTGTGCCTGCCCATTCGCCTTTCAGCGCGTGATCGCGCCATTCGGGCGGCAGCGGCGCATCATTGGCGATCAACAGCAGCATCGCCTCTTTGAGCTGGCTCATGTCATAGCGACCAGAGCGTGAAAGGCGCTCCCAGTCTTTCCTGAACGCCTTGGCCAGATCGAACGTGCGCGGAAGCTTCGCGGACTTATCCTTCTTTGCCATCGAGTTCGGCAAACATGGCATCGGGATTAGTAAAGCGGGCGCGGCGCTCGGCGATGATGGCACGCGCCTCGTCCAGCGCGGCTCGGGTTTCGGCGTTGGGCACTTTCAGCTCCAGCGGGAAGGCTTGGTCGACCGCGATGCGGTGGAACAGCAGGCGCACGGCGTCGGATGCGGTCAGCCCCATAGCCGCCAGCGCCTCTGTGGCTTTTGCCTTCAAATCATTGTCCATGCGGATATGCAGCATGGAGCTTTGCGATGGCACGTGGGGTGCGTTCATCCGAGCCTCCTGTATCTCAAATGAGAGATACGCCGATGGCGCGAAAAGTCAATGTCGCACCCATCATGCCGCTGCCTTTCCGCCGGTCATTTTGGTGTAGAGATCGAACAGCTTTTCGAGCCTCTCGGTGTCGTTCTTGAACCGGCGGCCGATGTAGATCCGCTCTAGCACTTCATCGTTGCGGTCATGCGCGTGGCGCAGGTTTTCCGGCATGGTGTCGGGATCATAAAGATCCGCGATGGTCGCCGGGAAATGCGCCTCGCGAGCCAGCAGGATGTCCTCGGCGCAGCGGGTGAGGTCGGCCTTATTCTGCTCCGTCAATTTTGGGACCGGGAAGGTGTTCCAGCCAAGGGTGTTGGAGTAAGAAAAGTCGGTGCGCATACGCACGCAGACTGTGCCAATCCAGACCCAGTGCAGGCGTGAGGCAATCAGCGCCATGTTCCACAGGGGGGCGTCATAGAGTGCGTAGGCTTTGTGACCAACAATCTGTGATCCGTCTACAACCGAGACCGGCAGGTATGGTCTATTTTCCGACGAAATGGCTGGCATTACAATGATGTGATCATCTCCAAGGAAACAATCACGGAAGCGATGAGGCGTTTCTGCCAGCTTGCGCGCAGATGCATCGCTTGTCATTTTTGCACGCGCTGCAGCAACCTTCCGGAGACGCTCTGCGATTGGTGGAATGCGCATTGCCTGATCGACCTGATCGTCTGCAATCCATAAGCACTTACGAGCTAGGCCAGAAATAATCTCCTTCGAGCCGAGGAAATCCCGAAGTAGCCCCTTCGCCTCTGGCCATTCATTTTGAATGCTGGCGGCTTCACCCTGTGTCAAAAGAAGATCGACGCCATAATAAGTATGATTGCCGAACTGCATGTTTGCCCTGTCATCGGCTGGTTTTGAAATCGCCATGACAAAGGTGTCATTCGCTGGGATCAGGTAGGAGTTAATGACAGGGGTGCGCCTAACAACCGTTTCGCCGTTTTCGGCAATGGAAAAAATCGACTTTTGAGGACGAACTTGGTTCGAGATGCCCACGATTACAACAGTGACGCCTGCGTTGTGGCTCGCGAGATTCGCCCATTTGAAACTCGTATGAGCAAAAACAATATTGGTGCCCGATTGTAGTATTGGCTGCCAAAGGATTGGAACCTGCGCGCCTTGACATATGGAGTTAGTAGAAACCAATGCAGACACAGTTGGTGTGTGGAGGCCATATTCAGTAGCTTTCATGAACCAACCGGCGACGTAGTCGAGGGACTTCCAGCTTTTGACGCGTCCATCAAATACGCGCTCTAAGTCGTCTTTCTGCTCTGCGCTTTGCCACTTGCTGCCAAGATAGGGCGGATTTCCGCAAATATAGGTCTCGCCGCCCTCGTTCTCGAAGTCGATCTCGGTCTGGTTGAGCGGGGTGCCAAATAGGTCATCCGCCTGCACCTTCACCCCTGTTCCAGTGGGCGGGCACAGGCTCAGCCAATCCAGCCGCAGGGCGTTGCCGCAGGTAATCCAGTTCTGGCTGTCGAGCGGAAGGAAATCGGCCAGCGCCTCTTTCTGACCACGATAGAGCACATCGCACTGAAACTCGGCGATGATCAGCGCCAGTCGCGCGATTTCGGCGGGGAAGGGGCGCAGTTCGATGCCGCGGAAGTTGGTGAGGGGGATCTCGCTCTTGCGCTCCGCCTCGCCCCGTCTCGTGTTGATAACGGCCTCGATCTCGCGCATCTGCTTATAGGCGATCACGAGGAAATTGCCGCTGCCGCAGGCCGGGTCGAACACGCGGATGCGCGCCATGCGGTTGCGCAGGTTCAGCAGCTTGCGGGGATTGTCGCCAGCCTCTTCCAGCGCTGCCCGCAGATCGTCGAGGAACAGTGGGTTCAGCACCTTCAGGATGTTGGGCACGCTGGTGTAATGCATGCCCAGCGCGCTGCGCTCGTCATCGTCGGCCACAGCCTGGATCATGCTGCCGAAAATGTCGGGGTTGATCTTCTGCCAGTCGAGATTGCCGATCTGGATCAGGTAAGACCGGGCAATGCGGCTGAAGCGCGGTACATCGGTGCTACCCGAAAAGAGCTGGCCGTTGACGTAGGGAAACACGTCGGCCCAGCGCGGCGTGCCAGCGGCTTTGCGATAGCGGTCGTCTAGCTTGCCTTCGTGGCGGGTGGGCGTGTCCATCGCCTTGAAGATCGCGCCGATAACTTCATGCGTATTGCTGGAATCGCGCTCCGACATCTGGTCGACGGTGCGGGTGAACAGGCCTTCGCCGTAAAAAATGTCCGTGTCTTCCGCGAAGAAGCAGAAGATGAGCCGCGCCATGAAGTGGTTCATATCGGCCCGGCGCTCGGCTGCGGCCCAGTCGGGGTTGTCCTTCAACAGTTCGACATAGAGCTTGTTGAGCCGGCTCGTCGCCCGGATGTCGAACGTGCTCTCACGGATCTGTTTGACGGTGGTGATGCCGGCCAAAGGCAGAAACAGGCCGAAGTGATTGGGGAAATCGGCATATTGGCAGGCGACAGTCTCGCCGGTGGCCAGTTCCTCTGCCTGAAAGTCTGCGCCATCGGTCGCAAGGATGAACTTGGCCTTGGCTGCTTGAGTCTTGGGGCTGGCGCGCAAGGCCTGGAGGGTCGCGTCGACCGCGCCTCGCTCGCAGGTGGCAATATGGATGTTGCTGCGCTGAAGTACGCCGCCCGGCACGTCAGAACCATTCGACGCGCCAGTCCGCAGCTTCTTGAGCGTGGTCGCCTTGTTTCCGAAGGCTTCCAGAAAGGCATACGGAAATTCCGCCGCATCAAAGGGAGCGGCAGCAAGGTCGGTGATGGCTTGTTCGATTTCAACGGCGTTCATGGCTGATCACTAGGCCAGTTGCGGCATCTGCCGCAAGCGGGCGACCGGACCATCGTGCGCGAATATATCGGAAAGTTTTGGTCGGTCGGCATTCCGTAACCGAATAGGTTTTCTGATAAGTTCCTTAAATTGCCTGCTTCTCCCGCGTTGCGCCACTTGCGGCAAAGCGCCCGCTGGGTATTGTGCGGAAACGCCACCAAGAGGAATTGGACTTGAAATTTTTCAAGGCAGTCTTGACCTATGTTCTGGCATTCATTGCCTGCATGTTTGTCGTCGCCACTGCGCTGCAAAGCTGGCCGGCGGGCATGCAGATGTTGTTTGCTTTTGGCGCGCCCGGATTTGTCGTTTGGTGGCGTTCTGCGCGCAAAAAGCCTTCTGAAGGGTCCGTCGATGCTGGCGCGCATCCGCCGATCCAGAACGGTGCTGGTTCGATAGCGGAGAAGCCGGTCGAAAATGTCTACTCCTCGCGCCCAATGAGAACTGTGCCGAGCGCCAGTTTGCCAACCGGTATCCAAGGTTGGGTTCCCAAGGGACGTAGTATCACCATCGCTGGCCGCACATTGGGAGGCATGGTCTATGTTGGAACTGCGCCTGGCGTCACTGGCGGCGGCTATGGCGAGCGATGCCGTGCTTACATCGACCCAAAGCAGCCTGTTTCATCTACCGGTGCTGACAAGAGCGGAGAATCCATGCCGTACTGGCCTGGATATTCCAGCATTCCTCCTTCTTGCCGCGCGACCTATCTCGACTGGCTGGCGGATGGCGCCAAGGATCCCGCCATTAATCCCGGCTATATGTTCCTCTATTTTTATGGCTTGGAACGACGCTTCCTGGTCGACAGTCCTTCAGACGATGAAAAGCGAGAAATTCTCACTGAGGTCCAACGGTTGCGCGATTTGTTCGGCTCGAACCATTCGGTCCAACGCTACCTGAGCGATTTCATCGATCTTGCCAGTCTTGTACTTAATGATGATGATTTCAAAAAGCCGGTTTTCAAGAGCTGGACTTGGGATCTTCCACTATCCTTGAAAGTCACCCTTGGCGGCATGATCGCCAATGACATTCCTTTGAGTTCAGAATGGCTGCTTAGCTGGTTTCTTTGTCACGGTGAGAAGCGCCTCCGCACGCCTGCCCATCGCTGCGAGGATGAGTTCAGGGCGCTCTTCTGCTTCAAGTTCGACGAACGATACCCCAAGGGGCTTAAGGTTGCGAAGTCGAAGAAGCACTTGAAATGCAGCTATCGCGCAGCATCCGGGGAGTTCACCAAAGATTTGCCGATATCGGCGAACGGGCGGCCTGTGCTTGATATTTCCGGATTGACCAAGCCAGTCACGCTGGCACAGGCTATCGCGGACGAGGCGATGGATGAGTTGGATAAGCTCAGCCGTTTTCTCGGTCGTAATCCGGAACGCAAGGGGAGCTTTGAGGCCCATGCATTGCTGCCAACTTGCCTCTGGGACAAGTTCCCGTCCGAGCAGCGGCAGGATTTGATCAACTGGGTTAAAACCCACATCGAAGCGGGAGGCTTGGTGCCCGTGCGCGAGGTGTTTGGCCGGGTTGGGAATGAAGCGGCAGGAAAGATCAGTAAGCGCCAACTGACTGATGTGGCTGACGCATTGGGCAGCCTTGGCTTTGGATTGGCACCAGATCCCCGTTATGGGCTGAGACTGCCAAAGGCGGACGAACCTGTAGTCCTTTTCGAATGGGATGGAACGTGGGATGCAGAGAACGCCTCCGGTGCTTATCGTAAGGCCCTGATCGAAATGGCGTTGGGTGCCTTCATCGCCCAGTCCGATGGCCATGTGAGCGAGAGTGAGCAGCGTTTGTTGGCCAGCAGAGTCTCGCAAGTGACGGATATTTCAGACTGCGAGCGCAGGCTTTTGAAAGCTAACCTGGATTGGCTTCTGGCTGTTCCTGCTGACATGGCCACCCTGCGCAGTCGTCTGAAAGATGTCGATAGCGATCAGCAAACTGCACTGCGAAGTGCTATGATCGCGATCGCCCACGCCGACGGGATCATCAAGACTGAAGAGGTTGCCGGCATCGAAAAAGTTTATCGAATCCTGGGGCTTGATCCCTCAACTGTTTACTCTGATTTGCACGCTGGCGAGGTATCCGACGCCCCTGTGCGGGTCAAAGCTGCGGAACCTGGGGCTCCGGGAGAAGCCATCCCAGAGGATTCTTCCACTTCGAGGTCTCAGCTTGATCCGAGCCGGATCGCCGCCATACGCTCAGACACAGCGCGGGTATCTTCCGTGCTCGGACAAATCTTCCAAAGCGAGCCGGATGGTGAGCCTGAGCCCATTGCCGCAGTTTCACCCATTGCTGGCCTTGATGCGAAATGCGCCGCTTTGGTGCGTGATGTCATCACAAAGGATTATTGGAGTGAGGGTGAATTCGTAGATCTGGCCAAGCGGCATGGACTGATGCCCCTGGGGGCGCTTGAAGCCATTAACGAATGGTCGTTTGCGACCTATGATGAAGCCCTGCTCGATGAACATGACGGTTACGACGTCACAGAAGACATCGCGCAAGCGTTGAAAACGCAATTTGAGAAAGAGGTAGCCTGATGTCCAAGCTGAAGCCCCGCGAACGTGACGCCATAGTTCAGGCGCTGCGCGCAGGCGTCGTCCCGAAGCTGGGTTTGAGACATCTGCAGGTCGGCCGGGCCCACGAGATCGAGGAACTCGTCAAGGATATTGATCGGATCGCTGATGGCGGTTCGGCCATTCGGTTCATCATTGGCGAATATGGGTCGGGCAAAACATTTTTCATGAACCTGATCCGGCTGGTTGCGCTGGAAAAGGGGCTGGTCGTCATGTTTGCCGATCTCGCTCCCGATCGCCGGTTGCATGCCACAAGTGGTCAAGCTCGCAGCCTATATGCCGAAATGGCCCGCAATCTCGCTACGCGATCCAAACCCGACGGAGGCGCGTTGACCAGTGTGGTTGAGCGCTTCATCAGTCAGGTCCAGCAGGAGGCGGAAGCCAAAGATCAGTTGACTGGCAGTGTGATCAGGGAGCGGCTTTCTCACTTCGAAGAGATGACGGGTGGCTTCGATTTCGCGGAGGTGATCCGGCGCTATTGGGAGGGCCATGAAGCGGGCGATGAGGATTTGAAATCTGCCGCCCTGCGCTGGTTGCGCGGTGAGTTCTCAACCAAGACGGACGCGCGTAAAGCTCTTGGCGTCCGCACGATTGTTGATGATGCGAGTGTTTACGACCACCTGAAACTGATGTCGGCTTTCGTCTGCGAGGCGGGATACAAGGGTTTGCTGGTTGGCCTTGATGAAATGGTCAATCTATTCAAACTGAGCTCGGCGCAGGCCCGGAACGCCAATTATGAGCAGATTCTGCGTATTCTCAATGACGTGCTCCAAGGCAGCGCAGAGCATCTTGGATTCTTGTTGGGTGGGACACCGGAGTTCCTGATGAACACCCGGCGCGGCTTGTACAGCTACGAGGCGCTGCAATCGCGATTAGCGGAAAACACGTTTGCCCGTGATGGTCTGATCGATTTGTCGGGGCCTGTCATCCGTCTTGCCAGCCTGACGCCGGAAGATCTGTTTGTGCTTCTTTCCAACATTCGCGCGATCATGCAGGGCGAGGACGATGCTTTGCCTGATGCCAGTTTGGAGGCATTCATGGCGCATTGCTCATCCCGGATCGGGGAGGCTTATTTCCGCACGCCCCGGAACACTGTGACGGCCTTCGTCAACATGGTGGCGGTCTTGCAGCAAAACCCCGGTGTCGAATGGACCGACTTGATCGAGAAGATTGATGTCAAGGAAGATCGGGGCGATGATATGGCTGACATCGACGAACAAGTCGGCGCAGCGCCGGTCGATGATGATCTTGCCGCATTCCGTTTGTGACTTCCGCATTCGATAAACTCGCAAGGCCTGTCCAGCGATGGATCCGGGCTCAAGGCTGGCGAGAATTGCGCGATATTCAAACGCGGGCGATTCATGTCATTAGGGACAGCCAGGCCGATGTGATCGTTGCCGCATCGACAGCGGGAGGCAAGACCGAGGCTGCTTTCCTGCCCTTGATTTCCGAAGTCCTTGAAGCGGAGGTAGGCGGAAGTGGAGGGTTTGATTTACTCTACGTCGCGCCGCTCAAGGCGCTAATAACCGATCAGGCAAATAGACTGGAGGCAATCTGCCAAGAGGTGGAACTTCCTGTTGTGCCTTGGCACGGTGACGTTGCGGCCTCGATCAAGACCCGGGCGACCAAGCGCCCGCGCGGCATTTTGCTGATCACGCCTGAATCGCTAGAAGCGCTGTTCATTCGCCGTGGACTTGATGTGCCGCGGCTTTTCCGTTCTGTACGCGCGGTCATACTCGACGAAGTCCACACCATGCTCGACAGTGAGCGCGGTGTTCAACTGCGCTCACTGCTCACCCGTCTGGAACTCGCCATCGGTCGGCCGGTCAGGCGCATAGGGCTTTCCGCGACCTTGGGGGACATGGCCCAGGCTTGCATTTATCTGCGTCCGGATGATGCCGCCAATGTTCAGGTGATTGAAGCGGCCGGCGGAGAGGCTGAGCTTCGTTTGCAACTGCGAGGATACCTCGCGGGTGGAACTGATAAAAGCATCCCGCCACCAACAGAGCTCATTGCGAAGCATATTTTCGATCACCTGCGTGGCACCGATAACTTGGTCTTTGCAGGGTCACGCCAATCGGTTGAAATCTACGCTGATCGTCTGCGGACTATGTGCGAGGACGCCCGCCTCCCGCAGGAATTTTATCCTCACCACGCGAGCCTTTCCCGTGATCATCGCGACCTTGTCGAGCGTAGGCTCAAGGATGGCAAATTGCCAACTACAGCGATTTGTACCTCCACATTGGAGCTAGGGATCGACATCGGGGATGTAAGCTGTGTGGCGCAGATTGGCGCGCCATTCAGCGTTGCCTCTCTGAGGCAGCGCCTCGGGAGATCTGGGCGCCGCGCTGGCAAGCCGGCGATCCTGCGCCAATATGCTGTTGAAGCCATGCTCGATTCGAAAAGCAGCTTTGCGGACAGGCTCCGGCTAGGTCTCATCCGGTCAACCGCCATGATCGAATTGCTACTCGAAAAATGGTGCGAGCCTGCGCAATCGGGGGCTTTGCACCTTTCGACTCTGGTGCATCAGATATTGTCGATCATTGCCGAAAAAGGTGGCGCCCATGCCCCTCGGCTCTATCGTGTGCTCTGTCAGGACGGACCGTTCCGCCAGGTCAGTTCGGCCATTTTTGCCGATGTCTTGCGCGCCATGGGGCAGGCAGACCCCGCTCTGATTGAACAGGCTAACGATGGCCTGTTGCTGTTGGGGCCAACGGGGGAAACTTTGGTTTCCCATTACAGTTTCTACGCCGTGTTCCAGACACCGGAAGAATACCGGCTGATTTCGGATGGACGGGAGTTGGGCACTCTGCCGGTCGACAATATGGTCGCACCGGGCATGATGCTCATATTTTCCGGGCGGCGCTGGTTGGTCCAAGAGGTAGATGATCGTGCCAAGGTCATTCTTGTCACGCCCGCCAAGGCCGGCACCCCACCGATTTTTGGCGGGGATGCCGGCATCATCCATGACGTGGTGATTGAAAGGATGTTTTCCGTCCTAAAGCGGAATGACAGCCCCACCTATATGGACGCTACGGCCCAGGACCTATTGGCGGAAGCGCGCTCAAACTTCGCCCAGATGCAATTTCCCCAGGGTAGGATTGCACAAATCGGCGAAGGAGAGTGGCTCGTCGCTACTGGCCGTGGTACGGTCAAGACTACCACACTTGCCTTTGCGTTGAGGGCGAGGGGCTTTACCGTCCAAATCTATGATGGCTTTCTTGAGATTTTGGTCGCGAAAAGTACGCAGCCTCTGGAAGTTGCACTGAAAGACCTCGCAGACGGCGGGGACGCCAAGCTGTTTGCGGACAATGCCAATTTGATGACGGAAAAATTCCATCCTTATCTTTCAAAAGCGTTGCTCGAGATCGACGCATTGGCGGTTCGTCTCGATGAAAACTGTTTACCAGCGCTTGCAGAGGCTATCCTTTCTGATAGCCAACTGGTTCACGGGATTTGAGGTTTGTCGATGGGGCACCTAGCGTCACTCGCTCATTGATCGATGCAGAGTTTTGTTTGCAATATGTTCCGCTTTTGATTATTCCTTAGCTATGTCTGAACTTGATGAAATCGCCCAGCTCAAGGCTCAGGTCGACCAACTGACGGCTGAGAACGCGGCCTTGCGCGAAGATGGCTTCCGAGGCTCGAAGGCCGAAGCGCTGATGGCGCTCGAGTATGACCGCATCCCGACTTTCATGAAGAGCCAGAAGGCCATTGCGTGGCAGCGCAAGATTGCCACGGCGGTGATGATTGTCGTGCCTTTGATCCTCGTTGCGGTTGCTGTCTTTGGGGGGCTGTATGCCTATCGGGACCATCAGCAGCAGATGGAAAGCCGGAAGGCAGATCAAGAGTTGAGCGCTGTGATCGAGAAGAACGTCAAAGCCAGCTCTACTCACTGATCGACGTCACGCCGGGTTTTTAGATTGCGTTTGTCGGCAGTTTGGCCAGCAGCGCCAAACGAAGCGTGTTGGCCGGCGTCATCCCGAGCCACCTCAGCCGCCCCTCTCTGAATTGCAGCTCTAGCGGCGTCATCGCCCGGCGCATGACGGCCCGTTTCCGGTGCACCATCCGAGCCTTGCGGCTCACGCCTTGGCGCAGTTCCTGCGCTGCGGCGGACCTGCGGTCTTGGCGTTGCCGACGGCATGGAAACCTCAGCCGGCCCCCGTACACTCCCCATCGTCGTACCGGGATCCCGCAAGCCTGCCTGAACCGGCGCCATGCCATCGGCAGCATATTGCTCGAGGATCCTGCCCACGATCATGTTGCGGACTTCACGCTGATGGGGAGATGGTGTGGTGTTGGTGAGTGAGGGCGCGCCCAGATCGCGGAACTCGGGGCTTGCCGCCATTTCGGCATAGCGCGAGGCAATGACCTGGCTCATGTCGTCGGAGATCTGGTAGCCGTTGCTGCGCGAGATCGAGGCCATGCGTTCGATGCGTGCGCCAACCTCGTCCGAGTGGGTCGCCTGCCGCTCCAGCGATTGCGCCTCGGAAAAGTCGCGCTCGATGGCGTGGCGCTTTTCCGAGAAGTTCTCGACCCGGTGAAAGGTGCCATCGCGCCAGTAG
>NZ_MKVS01000012.1:0-10914 GCF_001898925.1 Novosphingobium sp. 63-713 | reverse complement strand
GGCACCTTTCACCGGGTCGAGAACTTCTCGGAAAAGCGCCACGCCATCGAGCGCGACTTTTCCGAGGCGCAATCGCTGGAGCGGCAAGCCACGCGCTCGGATGAGGTCGGCTCGCGCCTCGAACGCATGGCCTCGCTCTCGCGCAGCAACGGCTACCAGATCTCCGACGACATGAGCCAGGTCATTGCCTCGCGATATGCCGAAATGGCCGCAAGCCCTGAGTTCCGCGATCTGGGCGCGCCATCACTCACCAACACCACACCATCCCCCCATCAGCGCGAAGTCCGCAACATGATCGTTGGGCGAATTCTTGAGCAATATGCGGCCGAGGGTTTGGCGCCGGTTCGGGCGGGTCTGGTGGATCCCGCGACAACGATGGGTACTGTGCCAGCACCCGCTGAGTTTTCCATGCCGTCGGCAGCGCCACGGCCGCAGGGCCGCCGCAGCGCAGGATTAGCGCCCGGCCGCACACCTCGTGGGTCAAATGCTGATTCGGGAACGGGCCATCATGCGCCGGGCGATGAGGCGGCCAGAGCGGCGATCCAGCGTGGGGCGGCACAAGTGGCTGGAGATGATGCGGCGGCCAGACGGGAGTTTGGAGCAAGGGCGACGTCTGCAAACGCCGACGGAACTAAAATTCGTGATGACCTCAAACCCTAATGTGCAGTAGGCTATTTCTGGGCTTGAAAAGCGGGATCTGCCTGGAAGGCAGAATGGACCCGATCAAGCCTCTCGGCGATTTCTTGACGTTGCTGATGGTCCCGAAAGGCATAAAGCCCCCCGAAAATCGCGACCGCAATCAAGATGAACGGCACAACAATCATGACCGCTGTGGCAATCTTCCTCTGCCACGCAATGGCCTGCTGGCTCTTCATGAACGTCGGGATGCGGTCATACTCGAGCGCCATCAGCGCTTCGGCCTTCGACCCACGGAAGCCAGCCTCGCGCAAGGCTGCGTTCTCAGCCGTCAGTTGGTCGACCTGAGCCTTGAGCTGGGCGATTTCGTCTATTTCTGGCATAGCAATAGAATAATCGAAGACGGAACATATTGCAAACAAAACTCTGCATCGATCGATTAGCGAGTGACGCTAGGTGCCCCATCGACAAACCTCAGATCCCTTGAACCAGTGCGCTATCAGAAAGAATATTCTCTGCAAGCGCAGGCAAACTGTTTTCATCGAGACGAACCGCCAATACGTCGATCTCGAGCAACGCTTTTGAAAGATAGGGGTGGAATTTTTCCGTCATCAAATTTGCATTACCCGCAAACAGCTTGGCATCGGCACCGTCTGCGAGGTCTTTCAGTGCAGCTTCCAGAGGCTGCGTGCTCTTCGCGATCAAAACCTCAAGAAAGCCATCGAAGATTTGGACGGTAAAGCCCCGCGCCCTCAACGCAAAGGCGAGGGTGGTTGTTTTGACCGTACCGCGGCCGGTAGCGACGATCCATTCTCCTTCGCCGATTTGTGCGATCCTTCCATGAGAGAAGTGCATCTGGGCGAAGTTTGAGCGCGCTTCCGACAGTAGGTCCCGGGCCGTAGCGTCCATATAGGTGGGGCTGTCATTCCGCTTTAGGACCGAAAACATCCTTTCAATCACGACGTCATGGATGATGCCGGCATCACCGCCAAAAATCGGTGGGGTGCCGGCCTTGGCGGGCGTGACAAGAATGACCTTGGCACGATCATCTACCTCTTGGACCAACCAGCGCCGCCCTGAAAATATGAGCATCATGCCCGGTGCGACCATATTGTCGACTGGCAGAGTGCCCAACTCCTTTCCATCCGAAATCAGCCGGTATTCTTCCGGTGTCTGGAACACGGCATAGAAGCTGTAATGGGAAACCAAAGTTTCCCCCATTGGCCCCAACAACAATAGGCCGTCCTTGGCCTGTTCAATCAGAGCGGGATCTGCCTGCCCCATGGCGCGCAAGACCTCGGCAAAAATGGCTGAACTGACCTGGCGGAACGGTCCGTCCTGACAGAGCACACGATAGAGCCGAGGGGCATGGGCGCCACCTTTTTCGGCTATGATCGACAATATCTGATGCACCAGAGTCGAAAGGTGCAAAGCCCCCGATTGCGCAGGCTCGCACCATTTTTCGAGTAGCAATTCGATCATGGCGGTTGACCGGATGAGGCCTAGCCTGAGCCTGTCCGCAAAGCTGCTTTTCGAATCGAGCATGGCTTCAACGGCATATTGGCGAAGGATGGCCGGCTTGCCAGCGCGGCGCCCAGATCTCCCGAGGCGCTGCCTGAGAGAGGCAACGCTGAATGGGGCGCCAATCTGCGCCACACAGCTTACATCCCCGATGTCGATCCCAAGCTCCAGTGTGGAGGTGCAAATCGCAGTAGTAGGCAATTTGCCATCCTTGAGCCTCCGCTCGACTAGGTCGCGATGATCACGGGAAAGGCTGGCATGGTGAGGATAAAATTCCTGCGGGAGGCGGGCGTCCTCGCACATAGTCCGCAGCCGATCAGCGTAGATTTCAACTGATTGGCGTGAACCTGCAAAGACCAAGTTATCGGTGCCACGCAGGTGATCGAAAATATGCTTCGCAATGAGCTCTGTTGGCGCCGGGATGCTTTTGTCAGAACCGCCTGCGACGTAACCACGCAGTTGCAATCGAAGCTCGGCCTCTCCCCCGTTCGCTTCAATCACTTGAACATGAGCAGCGTCATCAGGGCGCAGATAAACACAAGCCTGTGCCATATCGCCCAAGGTCGCTGAAAGCCCTATTCGCCTGACTGGCCGGCCGATGGCCAGTTCCAGACGCGTGAGCAGTGAGCGCAGTTGAACGCCGCGCTCACTGTCGAGCATGGTGTGGACTTCGTCGAGTACGACCGCGCGTACAGAACGGAAAAGCCGCGGAACATCAAGTCCACGGCGAATGAATAAAGCTTCCAGCGATTCAGGCGTGATCAGCAAAATGCCGCGCGGGCGCTTGGTCGCCCGGGTCTTGATCGAAGCAGCAACGTCACCGTGCCAAGGCACAACTGGAAGTTCCGCCTCTTGGCAGATTGCCTCCAGTCTGTTTGCCTGATCGGTTATCAGCGCCTTGAGCGGCGCTATGTAGAGTAGATCAAACCCTCCAATTCCGCCTACCTCCGCTTCAAGGACTTCGGAAATCAAGGGCAGGAAAGCAGCCTCGGTCTTGCCTCCCGCTGTCGATACGGCAACGATCACATCGGCCTGGCTGTCCCTGATGACATGAATCGCCCTCGTCTGAATATCGCGCAATTCTCGCCAGCCCTGCGCCCGGATCCATCGCTGGACTGGCCTGGCGAGTTTATCGAATGCGGACGTCACAAACGGAAAGCGGCGAGGTCATCGTCGACTGGTGCAGCACCGACTTGTTCGTCGATGTCAGCCATGTCATCGCCCCGGTCCTCCATGACCTCAATCTTCTCGATCAGGTCGGTCCATTCAATGCCCGGGTTTTGCTGCAAGACTGCCACCATGTTGACGAAAGCCGTCACGGTGTTTCTGGGCGTGCGGAAATAAGCCTCCCCGATCCGCGAAGAGCAATGCGCCATGAATGCCTCCAAACTGGCATCGGGCAATGCATCGTCCTCCCCCTGCATGATCGCGCGAATGTTGGACAGAAGGACGAACAGGTCTTCCGGCGTTAGACTGGCAAGGCGAATGACTGGCCCTGACAAATCGATCAGGCCGTCACGAGCGAACGTGTTTTCAGCCAGTCGGGATTGCAATGCCTCGTAGCTGTACAAGCCGCGGCGGGTGTTCATCAGGAACTCCGGCGTGCCTCCCAATAGAAAACCCAGATGTTCGGCGCTGCCCTGAAGCACGTCATTGAGAATCCGCAGAATCTGCTCATAATTGGCATTTCGAGCCTGCGCCGAGCTTAGCTTGAAGAGGTTCACCATTTCATCCAGGCCGACGAGCAAGCCCTTGTATCCCGCCTCGCAGACGAAGGCAGACATCAACTTCAGATGATCATAAACGCTCGCATCATCAACGATCGTGCGGACGCCAAGCGCTTTGCGGGCATCGGTCTTGGTTGAGAATTCGCCACGCAGCCAACGCAGAGCGGCGGATTTCAGATCCTCATCGCCTGCCTCATGCCCCTCCCAATACCGCCGAATCACCTCCGCGAAATCGAAGCCACCCGTCATTTCCTCAAAGTGGGAAAGGCGCTCCCGGATCACACTTCCAGTCAACTGATCTTTGGCTTCCGCCTCCTGCTGCACCTGACTGACAAAGCGCTCAACCACGCTGGTCAAGGCTCCGCCATCAGGCTTGGAGCGCGTGGCGAGATTCCGGGCCATTTCGGCATAGAGGCTGCGCGCCTGTCCGCTCGTCGCATGTAATCGGCGGTCCGGCGCGAGATCTGCAAACATGACAACCAGCCCCTTTTCCAGCGCCACCAGCCGGATGAGGTTCATGAAGAAGGTTTTGCCAGAGCCATATTCGCCGATGATAAACCGAATGGCAGAACCGCCATCAGCTATCCGATCAATATCCTTGACGAGTTCCTCGATCTCGTGCGCCCGCCCGACCTGGAGATGCCTCAAGCCCAGCTTCGGGACAACGCCTGCGCGGAGCGCCTGAACGATGGCGTCACGTTCGCGGGGTTTAAGCTTCGACATCAGGCTACCTCTTTCTCAAATTGCGTTTTCAGCGCTTGCGCGATGTCATCCGTGACGTCGTAACCGTCATGCTCATCCAGCAAGGCTTCGTCATAGGTCGCAAACGACCATTCGTTAATGGCCTCAAGCGCGCCCAAACGCATCAGGCCGTGCCGCTTGGCCAGATCTGCGAAATCGTCCTCGCTCCAATAGTCCTTCGCTATAAGATCGCGGACCAAAGCGGCGCATTTTGCATCAAGGCCAGCAATGGGTGACACTGAGGTGCTGGGCTCTGGCTCGACATCCGGCTCACTCTGGAAAATTTGTCCAAGCACGGAAGAAACTCGGGCCGTATCAGAGCGTATGGCAGCGATCCGGTTCGGATCAAGCTGCGACTCTGAAGTCGAAGGTTCGTCTGGAATGGCCTCTCCTGGCGCGCCCGGTTCTGCCGCCTTCACGCGCACCGGGGCGTCGGAGACTTCGCCGGCATGCAAATCAGAGTAGACGGTTGAGGGGTCAAGCCCAAGAATGCGATAGATCCTTTCGATTCCGGCCACCTCCTCGGTCTTGATCAAGCCGTCGGCATGAGCAATCGCAATCATTGCAGATCGCAAGGCCATCTTCTGATCGCCATCGACATCCTTGAGTCGGCTTCGCAAGGTCGCAATATCGGCCGGAACAGCCAGAAACCAATCCAAATTGGCCTTAAGCAACCTGCACTCGAGCGCAGAAACGTCCCTCACTCGTGCTATCCGGTTGAACAGAGCATGCCGCTCACTCTCGCTCACTTGGCCATCGGCTTGTGCAATAAAGGCGCCAAGCGCCAACTCGATCAAGGCTTTGCGATATGCGGTGGACGCGGATTCGGCATCCCAGGATCCATCCCATTCAAAAAGGACGACAGGCTCCCCTTCTTTCGGCATGCGAAGCCCATATCGGGGATCGGGTGCCAATCCGAACCCAAGACTGCCCAACGCGTCGGCCAAGTCGGTTAGCTGGCGCTTGGTTATTTTTCCTACTGCTTGATTCCCAATCTGGCCGAACACCTCGCCCACGGGAACCAAACCTCCCGCTTCGATGCGAATCTTGACCCAATTGATCAGATCCTGACGCTGCTCGGATGGGAACTGGTCCCAAAGGCAGGTTGGCAACAAGGCATGGGCCTCAAAACTCCCTTTGCGTTCCGGGTTGCGCCCCAGAAAGCGACTGAGCTTATCCAACTCGTCCATCGCCTCATCGGCTATGGCCTGTGCCAGAGTGACTGGCTTGGTTAGACCCGAAACATCCAGCACAGGCCGCCCGTTTGCCGTCACTGGCAGATCTCTACTGAACTCGCCGGAAGCAGCGCGATAGCTACATTTCAGTTGTTTTTTGGATTTTGCGACCTTCAAACCCTTGGGATACCTCTGGTCAAATTTTTTACAAAAGAGCGCTTTAAACTCATCCTCGCAGCGGTGCGCTGGTGTGCGAAGCCGCTTTTCGCCGTGGCAAAGGAACCAACTCAGCAGCCATTCGGCGCTCAACGGAATGTCATTGGCGATCATACCCCCAAGCGTGACCTTCAAAGAGAGCGGAAGCTCCCAGGTCCAACTCTTGAACACGGGCGCTTTGAGATCGTCGGCACTGAGGACGAGGCCGGCGACGTCAATGAAATCGCCAAGGTAGCGCTGGACAGAATGGTTCGCACTGAACAGCTCTCGCAGGCGCTGAACCTCAGCGAGAATCTCTCGTTTTTCATCCTCAGGTGGATTGTCGACGAGAAAGCGGCGCTCTAATCCATAAAAATAGAGAAACATATAGCCGGGGTTAATGGTGGGATCCGTGGCACCATCTGCCAGCCAGTCGAGATAATTTGCCCGACAAGCAGCCGAAATACTGGAATACCCAGGCCAATACGGCATGTAATCGTCGCTCTTGCCTGCACCGACGGACGATACCTGCTGTTTCTGATCGATATAGGCACGGCAACACTCGCCATAGCCTCCACCGATCACACTTGGAGCTACCCCAACGTAGACCATCCCCGGCAAGACCCGACCGGCGACAAGAACCGTCTGGCCCTTTGGCACCCAGCCTTGCGAATGGCTGGCCTGCTGGATTTTCTGGACTGATGCTGTTCTGCGCTGTGCAGCGTCTGCCAACGCAGAACGAGCCTCACGCCCAGCCTGAATAAGCTGCGCGTTGTCCTGATTGGGCCGATAAACTGGCAACGGCGGACGGACTTTAGGCGCTCGAACAGCGTCTCCACGAGGCTCACAGAAATTTGCGTCCGACACCAGTGGTTTGCTTTCTTCACGGGCGAGACGTTCGGCCCTCTCCCGGGAAGACTTTATAAGATCGGCATTATTTTGTTTGGGCCGATAAGGTATCAAAGAAGAATGCCCGCCACCCTGAGGTCTCAAGGTATCGCCAGAAGTGCCAGTGACGCTCAGGCTTTGCACACCATCTGCCGACTCACGGGCAATTCTTTCCGCTCTCGCCCGCGATGCCTTGATGAGCTCGGCATTATCTTGTCTTGAATGGTATGAAGGACGATTTGTGATCTTTTTTTCAGACACTGATCGCCTCCACCAAACCACGCCTCCTGGCACACCAAACGCAAACAATATCTGCATGCCCGCCGGCCAGCTTTGCAGCGCAGTGGCCACAACAAACATGCAGGCAATGAAAGCCAGAACATAGGTCAAGACCGCCTTGAATAATTTCAAGTCCAATTCCTTCTGGTGACTGCTTCCGCACAATACCCTGCGGGCGCTATGCCGCAAGTGGCGCAACGCGCGAGAAGCAGGCAATTTAAGGAACTTATCAGAAAACCTATTCGGTTACGGAATGCCGACCGACCTGAACATTCCGATATATTCGCGCCTGATGGACTGGTCGCCCGCTTGCGGCAGATGCCGCAACTGGCCTAGTGATCGCCCATGAACGCCGTTGAAATTGAACAAGCCATCACCGATCTTGCCGCCGCCCCGTTTGATGCGGCGGAATTTCCGTATGCCTTTCTGGAAGCCTTTGGAAACAAGGCCACTACGATCAAGAAGCTGCGCACTGGCGCTTCGAATGGCTCGGACGTTCCGGGCGGCGTCCTTCAGCGCAGCAACATCCACATTGCCACCTGCCCAGCGGGCGAGGTCGACGCCACGCTTCAAGCCTTGCGCGCCAGCCCCAAGACCACCGCCGCCAAGGCCAAGTTCATTCTCGCAACCGATGGCGCGGATTTTCAGGCTGAGGAACTGGCCAGCGGCGAAACCGTCGCCTGCAAGTATGCCGACTTCCCCAATCACTTCGGCCTGTTTCTGCCCTTGGCCGGCATCACCACGGTCAAGCAGATCCGGGAGAGCACGTTTGACATCCGGGCGACGAGCCGCCTCAACAAGCTCTATGTCGAGCTGCTGAAGGACAATCCCGACTGGGCGGCTGCCGAGCGGCGCGCCGACATGAACCATTTCATGGCGCGGCTGATCTTCTGCTTCTTTGCCGAGGATACCGACATCTTCAACGGTCAAGGGCTGTTCACAGCCACGGTCGACCGCATGTCGGAGCGCGATTCCAGCAACACGCATGACGTCATCAGCACGATCTTCAAAGCGATGGACACGCCAACGCGCCATGAAGGCAAACTGGATGACCGCTATCGCAAGGCTGCTGGCACGCCGCGCTGGGCCGACGTGTTCCCCTATGTCAACGGCCAGCTCTTTTCGGGCAGCACCGAGGTGCCGCGCTTCAGCCGCATTGCCCGGTCTTACCTGATCCAGATCGGCAATCTGGACTGGCAGAAGATCAACCCCGACATCTTCGGCAGCATGATCCAGGCCGTGGCTGACGATGACGAGCGCAGCGCACTGGGCATGCATTACACCAGCGTGCCCAACATCCTGAAGGTGCTGAACCCGCTGTTCCTCGACGATCTGCGGGCGGCGCTGGAAGAGGCGGGCGACAATCCGCGCAAGCTGCTCAACCTGCGCAACCGGATGGCGCGCATTCGCGTGTTTGACCCGGCCTGCGGCAGCGGCAATTTTCTGGTAATCGCCTACAAGCAGATGCGCGAGATCGAGGCGGTCATCAACGCCCGGCGCGGCGAGGCGGACCGCAAGAGTGTGATCCCCGCCACCAATTTCCGTGGCATCGAACTGCGCCCCTTCCCCGCCGAAATCGCCCGCCTTGCACTGATCATCGCTGAATTCCAGTGCGATGTGCTCTATCGCGGTCAGAAGGAGGCGCTGGCCGATTTCCTGCCGCTTGACAGCCAGAACTGGATCACCTGCGGGAATGCGCTTCGGCTGGATTGGCTAAGCTTGTGCCCGCCCACAGGGACCGGGGTGAAAGTGCATGGCGATGATCTGTTCAACACGCCTCTGAACCAGACCGAGATCGATTTCGAGAACGAGGGCGGCGAGACCTATATTTGCGGGAATCCGCCCTATCTGGGCAGCAAATGGCAGTCCGAGGAAAATAAATCCGATCTTCGCAGCATCTTCGATCACCGCGTTAAAAATTGGAAATCGCTCGACTACGTTGCAGGCTGGTTCATGAAAGCTGCTGATTATGGCACAGCGACTACTGCCACCACGGCCCTCGTGTCTACAAATAGCATCTGCCAAGGATTACAGGTTTCGATTTTGTGGCCCCTGATTTTCAATACCGGCCATGTAATCACTTTTGCGCAAAATTCATTCAAATGGTCCAATCTCGCCAGCAATAAGGCTGGCGTTACCGTTTCCATTATCGGAATGTCAAACAACCCACAAAAAACAAGAACACTATTTTCTTCGACCGATGACGGAACCGTCGTCGCCAAGCAGGTCGACAACATCAATGCATATCTGGTTGCGGGCATTTCTCGGGAAGTAGAGGCCTCAAGCAAGCCGCTAACCGAGGTTACCGAGATGCAGGTTGGCAATCACCCATATTATGGCGCGGCCTTAATTTTCACAAAGGCCGAAGGCCAAGACATCATCCGAAAATACCCCGAGGCATCACGGTTTGTGCGCCCGCTATACGGGTCGCAGGAGTTCATAAATGGTGCTCCACGTGCATGCCTTTGGATAAGTGATGCAGACATAAAAACTGCGACCAACATTCCGTTAATTGCAGATCGGCTTCTCGCTTCTGCTAAAGCACGGAGAGATGCCAAGCAGGATAAAACTGCTCAAAAACTTGCAGACACACCTCATCGATTCCGGGAACAATTTTCATCGCAAAAGCGCACACTAATTGTTCCCAAAGTCAGTTCAGAGAATAGGCCCTATCTGCCCGTTGGCGTTCTTGAACCAGAAGCAGTCATTCAGGAAAAAGCTTTTGCCCTCTATGACGCCCCCCTGTGGAACATGGCATTGATCGCCTCACGTCTGCACTGGGTCTGGATCGGCACAGTCTGCGTGCGTATGCGCACTGACTTTTCCTACTCAAACACCCTTGGCTGGAACACCTTCCCCGTGCCCAAGTTGACCGAGCAGAACAAGGCCGACCTCACCTGCTGCGCCGAGGATATCCTGCTGGCGCGCGAGGCGCATTTCCCGGCCACTATCGCGGATCTCTATGATCCCGACACCATGCCGGAAAACCTGCGCCACGCGCATGAACGCAATGACGAGGTGCTGGAGCGCATCTACATCGGCCGACGGTTCAAAAACGACACGGAACGCCTGGAAAAGCTGTTCGACCTCTACACCAAGATGACCGGCGGCCCAAAATGAACACATTGGGCAGCCGCATGACTGCCGCTTGGTTGACTTTTGGCGCTTTTGGCATATCTCTCATTTGAGATACAGGAGCCCCAAATGAACGCACCCCATGTGCCGTCTCAAAGCTCCATGCTGCATATACGCATGGACAATGAACTGAAGGCCAAGGCCACCGAAGCGCTGGCAGCCATGGGGCTGACGGCGTCTGATGCCGTGCGCCTGCTGTTTCACCGCATCGCGGTCGATCAGGCGTTCCCACTGGAGCTGAAGGTGCCCAACGCCGAAACCCGAGCCGCGCTGGATGAGGCGCGTGCCATCATCGCCGAGCGCCGCGCCCGCTTTGCCAATCCTGATGCCATGTTTGCCGAACTCGATGGCAAAGAAGGATAAAGCGGCGACGCTGCCGCGCACGTTCGATCTGGCCAAGGCTTTCAGGAAGGATTGGGAGCGCCTCTCTCGCTCTGGCCGCTACGACATGCGCCAGCTCAAGGAGGCGATGCTGCTGCTGATTGCGAACGATGCCCCGCTGCCTCCTGAATGGCGGGACCACGCGCTGAAAGGCGAATGGGCAGGCACACGAGAATGCCACATCGGCGGGGATTTCCTGCTGATCTACGAAGTGGACGACACAGCGGGACCGGGCG
>NZ_MKVS01000011.1:0-9521 GCF_001898925.1 Novosphingobium sp. 63-713 | reverse complement strand
GCCTCCCGACTGTCAGCCGGGGGCGAGGAAAGCATGGGTCAATTCTCAGTGATAATTTCTGCCACTCCCGGGTCAATTCTCGGCGCTACTCAACAGCGGCGAGCGCTTGATCGAGCGTAAACACCGGTGCGGGCGCGCTGGCCGCAGTGATCGGGGCTTCGGCCCTGACGACCTGTCCGCTGGTACCGAGCAGGAGCGCGGCGACAAGTACGCGCGGCACTGTCGCACGAGCGCTCCGATGGTGCGCTACGGACGCGCGCGCGCCCGTTTGACTGTCTTGCATGAAGTATTTTCCTGAAAATCACGAGACTTGGGCGCATGTGTGGCGCCGGCGGATGATCTTCAGGCGGCAGGCGGCTCTGTGGGCGGAGCCGACCCAAGCGATGTCAACGGATAAACCGTATGCGGCATAACCATGGATGTGGCAGACCAGATCCCCAGTGCATCGATCTCGGCATCCGTCTTTACCGCGATACTGCAATGGTGGTGGGCAACCGCATGACAGGGCACGCCCCCACCTTGCTTGTCGTGCTGCCCGGTCGCGGCATCGACGTGATCTTCGATGTTGAGAACCTCGCTTGCATGACCTGCAAGCATTCCTTCGGCATGGCCGGCTTCGGGCATAACTGCGGCGCCAATCAACACGGCAAACACCAACAGCAAGGAAACGAACCTACCCTTCATACTGGTGCGAATACCAGTCGTCGTGAATGACGGCAAGGGACCCCTAGCGCCTGTCATTGCCTGACCAGTCTCAAACCATTAGCCACGACAAGAAGACTGGCTCCCATATCTGCAAATACAGCCATCCACATGGTTCCATAGCCAAGCACGGTGAGCACAAGAAACACTGCCTTGATGCCCAGTGCCAAGGTGATGTTCTGAATAAGCACGGTGCGGGTCATGCGGGAAATTTGGACAAAACGCCCGATCTTATTGAGGTCATCGTCCATCAAGGCAACGTCCGCCGTCTCAATCGCGGTATCCGAACCGGCGGCCCCCATCGCAAAGCCGATGTCGGCGCGCGCGAGTGCCGGGGCGTCATTGATACCGTCACCGACCATGCCGACATAGCGGCCATCACGGATGTAGCGCTCGATTGCCTGGAGCTTGTCCTCGGGAAGCTGGTCGCCAAGCGCCTTGTCGATCCCGACCAGCTGGGCGATGGCCGCAGCCGTGCGTGCGTTGTCACCGGTCAGCATCACCGTCTCGATGCCGAGGTCGCGCAGCGCCTGAATGGCAACGCGGCTGCTTTCTTTGATCGTGTCGGCGACCGCAAGGAGAATGAGCGGTTGCTTGCCGTCGGTCAGGACAACGACCGACTTGCCCTGCGCTTCCAACTGCGTGAGTTGCGCCTCAACCGCCAGTGAGCACACCCCGGTTTCGTGAATAAGGCGGTGATTGCCGAGCAGGTATTCGACGCCGCCGATTCTGCCCTTCACCCCGCGCCCAGGCAGCGCGGCAAAGTCGGTCACATCGAGCAAGACAATGCCGGACTTTCGACCGGCGTCGGCGATCGCATAGGAAACCGGATGATCCGAGCGTGCCGCAAGACTGGTCGCAATGTCGAGGTTGTCGATCCCGTTGTCAGGATCGAACCTTACGGTATCGGTCAGCGCCGGTTTGCCGCGCGTAATCGTCCCGGTCTTGTCGAGCGCGAGCACCGCGAGCCTGTGACCCTGTTCGAGATAGACCCCGCCCTTGATCAGGATCCCCCGCCGCGCCGCCGCTGCCAGGCCACTGACGATCGTGACCGGTGTCGAAATGACGAGCGCGCAGGGACAGGCGATCACGAGGAGGACCAACGCCTTGTAGATCCAGTCTTGCCAGTTGCCAGCGAGCAGCAGCGGCGGAACGATCGCCACCGCAACGGCGACCAGGAACACGGCCGGCGTATAGATGCGCGCGAACTGGTCGACAAAGCGCTGGGTCGGCGCGCGGGCGCCTTGTGCAGACTCCACAGCCTCGATGATCCGCGCGAGCGTCGAGTGCGCGGCATCGGCGGTGACTTCATATTCGAAGGAACCGGCCTCGTTGAGAGTGCCGGCGAACACCTGATCACCTGGCGCTTTTTCGACCGGCATGCTCTCGCCGGTGATGGCCGCCTGGTTGAGAGTCGAATGGCCGCTGGTGATAGTACCGTCGAGCGCAACACGCTGCCCCGGCTTGATCCGGATGATTGCGCCGAGCGCCACGCTTGCAGCGGGCTGATCGCTCCACGACCCATCTGGTTGACGGACGGCAGCGTAGTCAGGCGCAAGCTGAACGAGGCTGCGAATGGCATTGCGCGCGCGGTCGAGCGACTTCGCCTCGATCAGCTCGGCGATAGCGAACAGGACCATCACCATGGCCGCCTCAGGCCACTGCCGGATCAGTAGAGCGCCCGTCACGGCGATGCTCATCAGCGCGTTGATGTTGAGATTGCCGTGGCGCAGGGCAATCCAGCCCTTGCGATAGGTATCGAGCCCGCAGACCGCGACGGCGAGCACGGCAACCAGTGCGACTGTCCATTCGGGCAAGCCGGACCAGTGCATGATCTCCGCGACCAATGCCGCAAGGCCGCCCGCCGCATAGGGCCACCACGGCTTGGCGGCTTCGGTTTGAGGCTCCTCATCGCCGGACGGCTCGACGGGTTCGGCGTCCATGCCGAGTTCGCGGATGGCAGCCTGGACCGCTGGCAATGCGCCGGTGCGATAGGCAACCGTCAGCATGCGCTGCATCAGATTGAACTCGAGTCCTCGGACCTCGTCCATGGCGCCGAGCTTCTTGCGGATCAGTGCTTCCTCGGTCGGGCAATCCATCTGGGCAATGCGCAGACGGGCGACGCTGCCTCCCTCAGGCGCCGTCGAAAGCGCGGACGGAACTGTCTCGTCCAGGGAAGCAGGCGCTGAAATTGAACCGCAGCAAATGTCGGCCATCGGTCTACTCCGTTACGCCGCCGACTTGCGGGCCAGCCTTTCGTTATACCATCCCCCTGCCACGATGGCCGCGATCGTCAACAGTTGCGCACCAATCGACTGCCAGGTCGGGAACAGTCCCAACACCGGGATGCGGGGCATGTGGGCGAGCGGGGCAATGTCGATGATCCCCGCCTCCTGCAACGCGGATACGCCCTTGCCGGCGAGGACGACCGCCAGCACCGCGATCAGCCAGGAGCTGTATTTGAAGAACTCCCCCACCGGAAGCAGGGCACTGAACCGCAGCATGGCCCAGGCGATCAGCGCCAGGACGACGATGGCCGAGATCGCACCGGCTAGAATGACCGCGCCGCTTCCCTGCGCGGTCAGGGCTGCATAAAACAGGATCGTCTCGAACACCTCGCGGTAGACGACGATGAAGGCAAGGCCGAACAGGAACCACGCGGAGCTACGCGACAGCGCCTTGCCGAGCGTCTCGTTGATATAGCGCTGCCATTCTCCGGCCTGCGACTTGCCATGCATCCAGATGCCGACGGACAACAGAACCACGGCGGCGAACAGCGAGCCGAAACCTTCGGTCAATTCCCGGCTTGCGCCGCTGATGCCTATGAAAAAGGTTGCAACAGCCCAGGTCAGCGCTCCTGCCGCGAGGGCCGCAACCCAACCGACGTGGACATGACGAACCATCTCGCCGCGATCGGCCTTGCGCAGAAAGGCGATCATGGCGACCACGATCAGCAGCGCTTCCACGCCTTCGCGCAGCAGGATGGTGAACGCGCCGAGGAAGGTGGACGCCGTGCTGGCGGCATCGGGCGACAGCACCTCCTCGGCATCGCTGAACAGCCCATCGAGGACGGCCATGCGATCCTTGACCGCGCTTACAGGTTCGCCGCGGCCGATGGCTGCGCGAAGATTACCCATTTCGGTCTCGATCCGCCCCATCAGCGTCGCATCACGCGCCGCGAGCGCCGGCTCGACCGGCTCGAACCCGTCGAGATAGGCGGACAGCGCGAGCTTCTTGGCCGCCTCCCTGTCGCCGGCCTCGTAAGCCGCAAGGCTCGCCTGGAGCTTTTCATGAGCAACTGTCAGCGATCCGGCCTTGGCCTCACTCACCGCTTCGGGATGCGCCCGTAGATAGCCAAGGACCGCATCAGCCTTGTCAGGACCAATCTGCCGCCCGAGCGAGGCAGGCGTCATCCCGGCGAGCGCGGCCAGGTTGGGAACCTGGCTGCGCAATGCGGCATCGCTCTTCCAGAGCTGTTCGCCCTTGCCGGCATTGGGGAAGGCGAAGCGACCGATGTAGAAGGCAAGGTTCCAGCGGTCCTGCGAGGGCAATTCGGAGAAACTGCGCATGGCTGTGCCATCGAGCCCCTGGCCGATCACCTGATAGAGCGCAAAGGGGCTTCTCTCTCGGGCACGCGACGCATCGGCAAAGGCAACCGGCACGGGGTTGAGCTTGGCGGCGTCCGGTCCATGACCGTCGCCGCTCAGGCCATGGCAGCCTGCACAATTTTGCGCGTAGAGTGCATTGCCGCGCGCCAGATCGGGAGTTTTGCTGGGTGCGAGCGGGACAGGATAGGCCGTCAACAGGTGCGCGGCGAGCGTCCGCGCAGACTTCGCTACATCATTCGGCGCAGCTTTCTGCGCGACCATGCCCCGAAACGCTTTCGCCTCGGACAGCAGCCCGGCCTTCTGCGCTGCCGGCGGCAGCGCCGCGAGCTTGGCTTCGACCGCGCCGGCAAACTCGGTCATCTCCGCATATTCCTGCGCGCTCTTCACCTTTCCATCGGCGACCGCCCCCGCATAATCGACCGCGACATAGTCGAGCAGCCGCCAGGCCGTCTGGACATCCTCATCGCTCGGGTTTGCAAAGGCAGGGGCCGTTCCCGCCACAAGCAGGGACACCAGCAAGGCGGCCAGGCGCAGCACGCGGGTAGCGGCCTTGATCGATTTCGGGGCGTGATTCGCGAATTTGGTCTTGCTCATCGGCCCCCGATACAATCTACAGTAGCTGTAGAAGCAAGCAGTTTTTGCGAGCGATTCGCAATATGGGACAATACGATGGGTGAACCCGCGCGTTTGGCGATTGGCGACCTGGCTCGGCAAACTGGGACCAAGGTCAACACGATCCGGTTCTACGAGGACATCGGCCTGCTCCCGCGCCCGCTGCGGACCGCTTCGGGAAGGCGGACCTACATTGCAGCGGACGTCCGCCGCCTCTCTTTCATCCGCCATGGCCGCAGCCTGGGATTTTCGGTCGACGAGATCCGCTCACTGCTGGCCCTATCGGATCAGCCTGAACGCGATTGCGGTGAAGCAGCGGCAATCGCGCGCCAGCACTTGCGCGACATCGAAGAGCGCATCGCCCGCCTGCAAACCTTGCGCAGCGCGCTGGTGGGCGTCGCTGCGTCCTGTGATGGCGGCCGCGCCGCAGATTGCCGCGTGATCGAGGCGATCGCTGGCGTTGCCTTGCCAGCTCCCGATTAGTGAAAGCAGGCAACGAGTAGCGGGACCGGCAAGGCCACACCGTTCAACCGCAGCGCGAAGCGGGATCGCAACTGTGCCGGCATTCGCAACTGGCTCGCTGACGCTTGTGCAGTGCGAGCCAGACACCGCCGCCAACCAAAGCTATCGCAGGAATGCCGATGCACATGGCCGCGTCGAGTGATACGGCTTCAAAGCCAAGGACCGCACCCGTTCCTGCCAGCAGCGGCACGAGCAATGGGGCACAACAGGCCGCGCAAGCGAGCGCCTGACCAGCGAGTCCCAGTTTCAACTTCATGTGCAATGTCCTTGTTCGGTTTCGAGTCGCCGCATTCTACAAGTTCAAGTAACTTGAAGAGCAAGCGCCATCATGCGATGCCTTCTCCATGCCGATGCCCATTAGCCAGGCCGCAAGTCTTGCGGGATGCTCCGCGCCGACGATTCGCTACTACGAGGCGATCGGCCTCATTCCGAACGCGGCAAGGACTGATGGCGGGCGTCGCAGCTATGGCTGGCCCGATGTGAAGCGCCTGCAATTCATTCGCCGCGCGCGTGATTTCGGTATGTCGATCGACCAGATTGGGGGTGTTTGCGGGAGGGGGCGAAATCCTACGCTAAGGATTTTGGCCAGCGATATTCGCCGGTGAGGTTGATGTGCTCCCAGCCCAGGGGGGATACATGGGCGAGGAGATCGGGCGGGACAGCGGCGCCATTGGCGGCTCGGCTGCTGACGACATCCCCGAGCTTCATCGTGTTCCAGAAGATGATGATGGCGGCGAGCAGGTTCATGCCGGCGATGCGATAGTGCTGACCTTCGCCTGATCGGTCCCGGATTTCGCCACGCCGATGGAAGCTGATGGCGCGCTTCAGCGCATGATGGGCTTCGCCTTTGTTGAGGCCGATTTGGGCCTGGCGTTGCAAACCGGCGTCGAGAATCCAGTCGATCATGAACAGCGTCCGTTCGACACGGCCGACTTCCCGAAAAGCAAGGGCCAATTCATTCTGGCGAGGATAGGAGGCCAGCTTCCGCAGAATTTGGCTGGGGGCGACAATGCCGGCGGCGATCGTGGCCATGACGCGCAGGATGTCGGGCCAGTTCCGCTCGATGAGCGGCTCATTGATTTTACCGCCGACCAGGCCCCGCACATTGGCTGGCGTCGCACCGGGAGTGAAGGCATAGAGCCTTTTTTGTGGCAGGTCGCGGATGCGTGGCGCGAACCTGTAGCCGAGAAGTGAGCAGGCGGCGAAGACGTGATCGGTAAATCCGCCCGTATCAGCAAAGTGCTGACGGACATGGCGGCCTGCGTCATTCATGAGCAGCCCGTCGAGAATATAGGGGGCCTCGCTGACGGTCGCCGGGATGACCTGGGTAGCAAACGGCGCATATTGATCGGAGACATGGCTGTATCCTTTCAAGCCTGGGACATTGCCGTATTTGGCGTTGACCATGTTCATGGCTTCGCCCTGCTCGGTGGCGAGGAAGAACTGTCCATCGCTGGAGGCGGAGTGCCCCTGTCCCCAGAACGCGGCCATGGGAAGATCGGCATGTGCCTCCACGATCATGGCGAGCGCCCGATCATAGGCACTGCCTTCAATATGCCAGCGCGCGATCCGCAGCAATTCCCAGAAACTGTGCGTATTGGTCGCCGCTGCCATCTTGCGCAGGCCGAGATTGACGCCCTCTGCCAGCAGAACGTTCATCAGCCCTATCCGGTCCACGCAGGGTGTGCCGGTGCGCAAGTGGGTGAAGGCTTCGGAAAATCCGGTCCGCTCATTGACTTCCAACAACAGGTCGGTAATCCTTGCGGGCGGAAGCTGCTGATATAGATCGAGCACGAGATCCTCTGCACCTTCCGGCGTGTCGGCCTTGAGCTTGTCGATCTGAAGTCTGCCATTCTCGATGATGCCGCCGGGGATTGCTCCAGCCCGGGCCGCACGGCCGAGTTCCTTCAACCGTTCATCCAGTCGGGCCTTACGTTCCGCAAGCCATTCATGCGGTCGCAGCGGCACGGTAAGGCGAGCGGTCTGCTCTATCGCCTGGGCCGGGACCAGTATTTGCTTAAGGTCGGCATAGCGACGTGACCCCGCCAGCCATATATCGCCAGACCGAAAGGCATCGCGGATATGGAACAGCACGGCGATCTCCCACAGCCGGTGGTCCCCGGCAGGCTGAACGCGAAGATGGCGATGCCATTTCGAGTTCGGGCGCAGGAAGTCGATTGGCGGCGCGGCCTTGATGCCGCGTTGAAGGATTGCGACTGCCGCCAAAAGGGGCGTCGCGATCGGCGCCGCCTGCATGTCGAGGAGGCGCAGCATCCGGGGTGCATAGAGGCGGAAGCGGTGATAGCCGTCCAGCACACGGCTGAGCGGGTCGGCCGCGAGCACGTTGGTCAGTGCGCCCGCTGTGGCGACGAGGGTTCTGAACCGCTCCCAGCCAAACCCCATGGCGATGATCCCGTCCAGCGCCGTGCCATCGTCCTGTGCCCCCAGCAATGCACCGCCGATTTCGGCAAAGGATTTCAGTGTGTCCCGAACGGCCGCCTTTTCGTCGGCGATCCTGGTGCTGCAAAGGCGCTCGGATGCTCGATAGAGACGGCCGACGATGCGGTCATGGGTTTCCACCACGGCATCGGCCAGCGATGCCCGCCATTCCAGCGCGCACACCGCGAGGATCGCTAGCCGCCTTTCTTCGGGCAGGTCCCGCATACCATCAGCATAATAGCGCTCGCCCTGCCGGCGCAGCCGGGCCACTCTATGCGGAGGCACGCCGGTCACAAGGTCTGCGGGAAGATCGACGTCCTGAAGATATTCCAGTCGATCCATCAGACGATTGGCAGCGGCGGAGTTCGCGCCAACCTCAATTTGCCGCAGCCAGACAAACCGAGTGATGCGGCCGTCCACCGTATCCTCCAGCAAGGCGGCCAACTGCTCGCCAAGAGCCGGCGTGATCCGTCCAGCGATACGCTCCTCAATCCGGCGCTCGGCATCGACCAATGCATCGGCGCACAACCGCTCGATCGTTGAGGGAGCTGGAAGAATTGTGCGTGTGCGGCGGCATTCCTCGACAAAGTGGCGGGCGAGATCCTCGTTCGATGTTGCCGTCTCGGCCTCCCGCGCGATCCATTCACGCAGATCCCGCGCGCCGCGACCTGAAAAGGCGCGGTAGCCATAAATTCTGCGCAGATCTGCCAGATGCTCGTGCCGCGTTTCCTCGCGCGAGGCATAGGGAAGCAGATCATCGCCGCTCAGCCCGAGCTGGGCCGCGATAAAATCTGTCACTGGCGCCGGGATTACTTCGCCCGGTGCCAGCACCCGACCGGGAAAGCGCAGCACGCACAGTTGCAGCGCAAAGCCGAAACGGTTGTGGGCGCGACGGCGCTGGCGGATATGTCCGAGGTCCTCGTCGCTGAGGGTGTAATGCCGCAGCAACTCGCCCTGATCGACCGGCAAACGGAGTAGCGCGTCGCGCTGGCGATCGGTCAGGGTCACGCGACGGGGCATGCATGTTCCTTTTTCTATCCGACTCAATGTTTGAGATAGCTTGATTGCGATGCTGGTTGAGATACACAATGGCATAGTCAAATGCCTATGCTCGCCCCGCCACCTCAAACCTTCGTTTGTGATCCATGCTGATCGGCTACGCCCGTGTGTCCAAATCCGATGGTTCGCAGTCCCTCGACCTGCAACATGACGCCCTGCGTGCCGCCGGGGTGGAGGCGGACAATATCTATGACGATCGTGCATCCGGCAGCCGCGACGATCGACAAGGCCTCACCGCCTGCCTCAAATCGTTGCGCGACGGCGATGTGCTGATTGTCTGGAAACTCGACCGGCTCGGTCGAACACTCACCCACTTGGTCAGCACGGTACAGAATCTTTCGGATCGCGGCGTCGGCCTGCGCGTCCTCACCGGCAAGGGTGCGCAGATCGACACCACGACGCCCTCGGGCCGCATGGTATTCGGCATCTTCGCCACGCTGGCGGAGTTTGAGCGTGATATGATCCGCGAGCGCACCATGGCTGGTTGGACTTGTAACGGATTTGTGCCGGTCACCTGAGCGTTTTATGCTCGCAACAGGAGACCGACGAGATGATGAAGCATAGTGAAGATTTTAAGCG
>NZ_MKVS01000010.1:0-10708 GCF_001898925.1 Novosphingobium sp. 63-713 | reverse complement strand
CCATCGCCAGCCTCCACTAAAGCTGGTTCCTCATGAATCACGCATCCGCCGCAAAGGGAATCCCAAAAATCACTTTTCTGCCAAAGTAGTGCTAGTGGATATCGAAGATGTTTGGGGCAGGCAGACAGACGAATTGCCGGGACGCTCAATCCACGGTCGAGGCTCTTGTCAATTCGAGCCGACCGCGCGTGGCGGTCACCCTTCCGTGAGGCAACATCCGTGACCTTAAAATACGGAGAAGGACCGCCGAAAATTTGATGAACTTCGACACAGTCGACCTGCGCTCCATCGGCCTTGCCTAGGGACCCGACCAATCCGCCCGCATCTATACAAACGATCTTTCCACGCCTGAAGATTGCATGCCCAACGCCTTATGCAACAAGCGGCATGCTTTCAAAAACAATGACTCACCAGACTGACAGCTACTGCGGCTTGGCCAACCTATTACAGGGACACAGGACTAAAAAAAACGGCCAACCGTGTTGACGTGATCCTCTGGACTGCTGCGGCGGCAAACCAGGCCGTTGTTGATGCCAAGCACCTCGCCCGTGTGTCCCTGGGTCATACAACCAGCGGGTGGTGTTGCAGGGTGCTGCGCAACGGCAGACTTACTCGGCCATAACGGTCAATCCCAAATGCGAGCGAACAGTCGGAATATATGATAATTCCTGCAGCGTGTTGCGCGATACGTTTTAATTATGGACATAGCAGCATGCAGGAATGCCCCGTCATTGGTGATTTTTGCTTCCCACGCTGTGCTGTTCGTGCCAGACAGGACATAACATGGATCGTCGGCTCGCCTTCCTGCTTCTTATTGGAGCAATCCTTGGCCTTCTGGGGCAGGAATCAGCTTTCGCGCAGATGACCCTCAAACCGGTACAATCCGAAACGACCCAAATGGACCCCGACTGCGCCAAAGCAATGGGGATTACCGTTCAGCCATCATCGGATGACCAACCCTGCCAAGGGATGACCCCGGAATGCATCGCAAAAATGGGTTGCACCGTGCCCTTGGCTTTACTCCCCGGCAAGGTTGTTGATGACGTTCAGGCCCTGACGCTTTTCCAACCTGTCGTGTCCCCTGTTGCGGCACTGTGGGGACGTACGGTTCCGCCCGAGCCTGAGCCTCCGGCGCACATCGGCTGATCGCTGAGCGGGCTACGTCGGCTTTGCCGACCCCGTAGCTTCTGCCCATCGGACCGAAGGATCCACGTCAATCCGCGCCCGCGATGCATCCACTTGGGGCCTCCCCTCAAGATGGTTTACGCGAAATGGATATCCGACTGGCGCCACCCAAAAACCTGGTGAGCCGGCTGCCGCATGACTGTGACAGGACCGGATCGCCGCAGGCAGGTTGAGCAATTGCCTGGCCGATAGCGATAAGACACGACGGCCGGGCACGTGGCGCCGGTGAAGTTCCCTCGCTTCACCGGCGCCCGATTCGCCAAAGGCAGTCCTTCGCAATCGGCCTCGCACGTGCAGACCGGAAGACAATTGCATGCGTATATTATTCCTGGCACCGGCCTTGGCCACTGCGCTGCCTTGCGCGGCAGGTGCGGAACCACTGACTTTCGAAGCCGCGCTCGAACGAGCGGCGAACGCAGCACCTGCGCTCAAAGTCAGTGAGGCCAGCGTCCGCGCATCGCACGCTCGTGCGATTGCTGCCGGCCAGCTTCCTGATCCCACCTTGTCCGTTGGCATCGATAATTTTCCGATTTCGGGCCCGCCAGCCTTTCGTCCGCGTGATGAAAGCATGACCACCGCACGGATCGGGGTCGAACAAGCATTCCCCAACCCGGCCAAGCGGCGGGCGGAGCAAACCCGCGCGCGGGCTGCGATCGGCGCGGCGGAAGCTGGACAAGCGGTCACGGCGCAAGACGTCCGCCTGGAAACGGCGCTTGCCTGGATCGATCTTTACTATGCCAAACGTCGCCTTGCCCAGTTGCGGCGCCTTGATGCGAGTCTTGGCGATTTACAGGCTACGGTTACGGCGCGGCTTGCCTCGGGTTCAGCCCGGCCAAGCCAGGCCTATGAACCCGAGCAGTTGCGCGCGGCGGTTAATGACCGGCAAGCTCAGCTTGAGGCTGAGGTGGCCAAGGCGCAAGCCCGGCTCGCGCGCCTGACGGGCGATCCCGATGCTGACGTTAGCAGCGATCCGCCCTTGCTCACGGTCGAACGTGAACGGCTGAGGGGCGGTATTGGCGCAACTCCGCGCCTGACCGCTCTTGATGCCGATGTCGCTGCCGCCGAGGCAGAGACTGATCTTGCCCGCGCAGCAAAGCGGCCGGATTGGCGGGTCAGCACCAGTTATGGCCGGCGCGATCCGGCCTATGGCGACATGGTTTCCGTCGGCGTCAGTATCGATCTGCCGCTGTTCTCGCGCAAACGGCAAGATCCGCTGATAGCAGCCCGCGAAGCCGAGGCGGACCGGGCACGGTTCAGCCGCACTTCGGGCGAACGCGATCTGAATGCGGGGCTCACGTCCGATCTTGCCGATTACGACATGCATCGCCGGCAACTCGACAACGCCAGGGCTACACTCGTGCCGCTCGCCAAGCGGCGGGCCGAGCTGGATATGGCGAGTTATGCCGCAGGCAAGCTCGATCTCGGCAGCGCGCTCCTCTCGAGCCTCGCTCTTGCCGAAGCTGAAGTCGATGCACTCGCCCGCGAAGCTGATGTCGCGCGCGACGCGGTCCGGATCAATTACACATACATGGAGGTGCGGCCATGAACTGGCACGCGAAGCAGACCGCGCGTTGGGGCGCAGGCATCTTGGCGATCGCCCTGGCGGCAGGCGCGGGCGGGTATTGGCTCGGTCATAGCAGCAGTCCCGGTACCGTGACGGGCGCCGGATCGGAGCGCAAGATCCTTTACTGGTACGATCCGATGGTACCCGCCGAGCACTACGACAACCCCAATTCACTGTCGTCGATGGGGATGAAAACCATCCCAAAATATGCCGACGAAGGGGCTGCAACCGCCACGGCCCCGGGGGTCAGCATCGACCCGGCTGTCCGGCAGAGCCTTGGCCTGCGTGTGGTCACGGCGGAGATTGGCACACTGCCTTCATCGGTCACGGTCACCGGCACGATCGACTTCAACCAGCGCAATGTCGCCATCATCCAGGCGCGCTCGGGCGGTTTTATCACCCGTGTCTATGGCAGGGCGCCGGGCGACGTTATCGGTGCGGGCGAGCCCATAGCGGACCTGCAATTGCCCGAATGGGGCGGCGCGCAGGGCGAGTATCTCGCGGTCCGCCGCCTTGGCCGCCCCGACCTTACCGCGGCGGCACGCCAGCGGCTGAGGTTACTGGGCATGCCCGAGCAGCTCATCGGGCAAGTGGAGCGCAGCGGGCGAACGAGCGCCGTTCTTACCATCACGTCGCCAATCGGCGGGGTCATCCAGACGCTTGATGGACGGCAGGGAATGACGCTCGTGGCAGGCCAGACCCTTGCACAGGTCAACGGGATCGGAACGGTCTGGGTCAATGCCGCCGTGCCGCAGGCGCAGGCGGGCCTTGTTCGGGTCGGGCAGCGCGCAAACGTGACGCTGGCCGCTCTTCCCGGCCAAAACCTCGCGGGCCGCGTGATTGCGATCCTGCCGACAGCGCAGGCCGAAAGCCGGACTCTCACGGTGCGGATCGAACTGGCCAACAGCGGCAGCCTGCTGCGCCCCGGCATGTTCGCCACCGTGGCGCTCGGCGACGAAGGCCAACCCGGATTGTTGGTGCCGAGCGAGGCGGTCATCCGCACCGGCGCGCGCAATCTCGTCATTCTTGCCCTCGCCGACGGACGCTATCGGCCAGCGGAGGTCCGGCTTGGCCGCGAGGGCGGGGGCAGAACAGAAATCCTTACCGGGCTTGCGCCAGGCGAGAAGGTGGCGGCATCGGGGCAGTTCCTGCTTGATTCCGAAGCAAGCCTGAGCGGTGTTCCGGCACGGCCGATCGGAGATGTGCGATGATCGCCGCGATCATCCGCGGCTCTGTCCGCTGGCGTAATCTGGTGCTTGTTGTGGCAGCAGTGCTGAGTGTTCTCGGCTTTTACGCGGTCCGGACTACGCCGGTCGATGCCTTGCCCGATCTCTCCGATGTGCAGGTCATCATTCGCACCAACTATCCCGGTCAGGCGCCGCAGATCGTCGAAAACCAGGTTACATACCCGATCGCCTCGACCATGTTGTCGGTGCCCGGTGCGCGCGTCGTGCGCGGCTATTCGTTCACCGGCGACAGCTTTGTCTACGTGCTGTTTGACGACGGCACCGACCTTTATTGGGCGCGCAGCCGCGTTCTTGAGTATCTGAGCCAAGTGCAAGGCCGTCTACCCGAGGGGGCCAAGCCGGCTCTGGGGCCCGACGCCACGGGGGTGGGCTGGATCTTTGAATATGCGCTGGTTGACAGGTCGGGCGGCCATGACCTTGCCCAGCTCAGAAGCTTGCAGGATTGGTTCCTGCGCTATGAGTTGAAGACTGTGCCGGGGGTGGCCGAGGTCGCCAGCATCGGCGGCATGGTCAAGCAGTACCAGGTGATCGTCGATCCGCAGAAGCTGGCGGCTTATGCGGTTACCACCGAGCAGGTCACTGAGGCGCTCAAGCGCGCCAATCAGGAGACTGGCGGGTCCAGCGTGGAAATGGCCGGCGCCGAATATACGGTTCGTGCCAGCGGCTATCTCAAGACGCTCGACGACTTCCGTGCGGTTCCGCTGCGCGCCGATGGAGGCGTTCCCGTGACGCTGGGCGATGTCGCGACGGTCCAGATTGGCCCGGAAATGCGTCGCGGCATTGCCGAATTGAACGGAGACGGCGAAGTGGCTGGCGGAGTCATCGTCATGCGCCAGGGCCAGAACGCCCGCGCGGTCATCGACGGGGTCAAGGCCAAGCTCGATGAACTGAAAAGAAGCTTGCCGCCGGGCGTCGAGATAGTGCCGACCTACGACCGCTCGGGGTTGATCGACCGGGCAGTGGAGAACCTCGGACACAAGCTCCTCGAAGAGTTCGTCATCGTCGCGCTCGTCTGCGCATTGTTCCTCTGGCACGCCCGCTCGGCGCTCGTCGCGATCCTGACGCTTCCGCTCGGCATCCTAATGGCCTTCATCGTCATGCGGTTGCAGGGCCTCAACGCGAATATCCTCTCGCTCGGCGGCATCGCCATCGCCATCGGGGCGATGGTAGATGGGGCGGTCGTGATGATCGAGAATGCGCACAAGCACCTCGAACGCTGGCAGCACGAGCATCCCGATAGCGAACTGGACACGGCGACGCGATGGCGCCTGGTCACGCAGGCTGCGGCCGAGGTAGGCCCGGCGCTGTTTCTCAGCCTCTTGATCATTACCTTCTCGTTCCTGCCGATCTTCACGCTTCAGGGACAGGAAGGACGGCTGTTTTCGCCGCTCGCCTTTACCAAGACCTATGCCATGGCGGCCGCGGCGCTGCTCTCGATCACGCTCATTCCGGTGCTGATGGGGCTCCTGATCCGGGGACGCATACCCAGCGAGGAGGCCAATCCGATCAATCGCTGGCTCACGCGGATTTACCGTCCGGCGATTGACTGGGTGCTCGTTCACCCCAAGCGCACGCTCGTGATCGCAGCCCTGATCTTCGCGACCACCTTGTGGCCGATGTCGCGGATTGGCGGAGAGTTCCTGCCGCAGATGAACGAAGGCGACCTGCTCTACATGCCGTCGGCGCTGCCGGGGATTTCGCCGGCCGAGGCCGGGCGGCTGCTTCAGCAGACCGATCGGCTGATCAAGACCGTGCCTGAAGTTCAGAGCGTATTCGGTAAATCCGGACGCGCCGAGAGCGCAACCGATCCTGCCCCGCTGGAGATGTTCGAGACGACCATCCGCTTCAAGCCACGAGAGCAATGGCGATCCGGCATGACCCCCGAGAAGTTGGTCGAGGAGCTCGATGCGCGGGTCAAGGTGCCGGGCCTTGCCAACTTCTGGATCCCGCCGATCCGCAATCGCATCGACATGCTGGCGACCGGGATCAAGAGCCCGGTCGGGATCAAGGTCGCCGGTTCGAACCTCGCCGAGATCGATCGCACTGCAAGGCAGATTGAGCAGGTCGTCCGGACGGTGCCGGGTGTCGCCTCGGCGCTGGCCGAGCGGCTGACCGGAGGGCGCTACATCGACGTCACGGTCGATCGCGCCGCCTCAGCCCGCTACGGGCTCAATGTGGCCGATGTCCAGTCGGTGGTGTCGGGCGCGATTGGCGGCGAAACGGTTGGGCAGACAGTCGAAGGGCTGGCGCGCTACCCGATCCAGGTCCGCTACCCCCGCGAAATCCGCGACAGTCCGGACAAACTGGCAAGCCTGCCGGTGCTGACCCCTGCCGGCCAGCAAATCACTCTCGGCAGTGTCGCCCGGATCGATATCAGCGAGGGGCCGCCCATGCTTCGCAGCGAGAACGGCAGACCTGTGACCTGGATCTATGTCGATGGCCGGGGCAGCGACATGCAGACCATGGTGGGCGACATCCAGCGCGTCATTACCGCAAAGGTCAAGCTGCCCCCCGGCGTCAGCGTTTCCTATACTGGTCAGTACGAGTTTCTCATCCGCGCCAAGGAGCGGATGAAGCTGGTAATCCCGGTGACGCTCGCGATCATTCTGGGGCTTTTGTACCTGACTTTCCGGCGCTGGGATGAAGCGCTGCTGATCATGGGCACTTTGCCCTTTGCCCTCACCGGCGGTCTGTGGTTGCTCTATTGGCTCGGCTACAACCAGTCGGTAGCGACCGCTGTGGGGTTCATTGCGCTCGCGGGCGTCGCGGCCGAATTCGGGGTCGTCATGCTGATTTACCTCAAACACGCGCTGGAGGCGCACAGCGATGACGACGTAGTGGGGGCGGTCCGCGATGGCGCTGTGATGCGCGTCCGGCCCAAAGCCATGACAGTTGCGGTGATCCTCGCCGGCCTGCTCCCCGTCCTGGCAGGTGGCGGAACAGGTTCGGAAGTGATGAGCCGGATCGCCGCACCGATGGTCGGCGGCATGCTGACGGCGCCCCTCCTGTCGATGCTGATCATCCCTGCGGCCTACCTGCTGATGCGCCGACGCACCCAATTTCGCAATCAATCCGAAGGAGAAGCACTATGAAGTCAGGTTTGATCATCACCTCCAGTCTTGCACTGTTGGCCTCGCTTGCCGCTTGCAACAAGCAACCCGAATCGTCGAGTGCCACAACTGCTCCAGCGGGCAGCAAGAGCACCCCCAAAAGCACTGTGGATGCAGTTGCGATTGTTCATGGCGCCAGCACCGGAACCATCACCGCAGTCGATCTCGCCAAAGGGACAATCACGCTCGACCATAAGGAAATTCCGGCTCTACAATGGGCGGCAATGAAAATGGGCTTCTCCGCCAATCCGGAAGTCCTCCAAGGATTTAAGGTGGGAGATCACGTATCGTTTGAAGTCGATTGGGACGGCAGGCAAGGCACAGTCACGAAATTGCGCCAGGGTAGTGCAGATTGCTGTTGAAAAGGGTTTTAACGCCAGCATGCGATCAGGGGTCAAGGCCAACAGGTCGCATGCCACCCTTAGAATTTGACCGGTACCGATGCCCCGACTTCTTAGCAAAGCCCTAGCCGGCTCTCTCCTGATGCCAGTTCGGGCTAGAATTAAGTTTAGACTTCAAGACTAGTCGCGAATTTCTCGAAATTCGACCTCGATCCGTGCAATCTCTTCGGATGTGATGGCGTGCAGTCTTGCCTGATAAGATGATATCAGCGTCCGATGGCGCACCGGCGGATGCCAGGACGCATCACCTTCGACAGGTCTAGTCCCATCTTTCCGGAACGCCGTCACGTGAAGATGACTTCCCCCTGGCAGAAAACCGAAGCCCCGCCGACGGGCAAATCCGCCCACGGTCACCCCATCCTTTGCCGCGTGAGCATAGACCGAACGGATTTCGACCCGCGAGTTGGCTTTCGCGGTAAGCGGCGCTGGGACAGGTGGAAGTGTCGTACATCCTCCTGCCAGAAATATAGCGGCTCCAAGTGGCAGGCCGCGAAATCTCCATCTTCCGTTGGTCATTTTGTCACCTCCTTCATTAGTTGCCGGCCGTGCGATCACGGTAGGCAAGCAATCGCAGGGCGTTGAACACGACGATCAGCGTTGAACCTTCGTGCATGGCAACCGCCGGCCCGATTCCCAGACCCAGAATAGTCGCCGGTACAAGCAAAGCCACGACGCCAAGGCTGACAAACACGTTCTGGCGGATGATCCGACGCGTGCTGCGGCTGAGACCCACCGCGAACGGCAGGTGGGACAGGTCGTCCGCCATAAGTGCCACATCTGCGGTTTCGAGGGCCACATCGGAACCTGCCGCCCCCATCGCGATGCTGACGGTAGCACTCGCCATGGCAGGCGCATCGTTGACCCCGTCGCCGACCATCGCAACCTGCGCCTCGCTACGCAGCTTCTTGATCGTGACGACCTTGTCTTCTGGCATGAGATCGCCCCAGGCCTCGTCGAGCCCAACCTGGCGGGCGACAGCATCGGCGACGCGCTGGTGGTCGCCCGAGAGCATGACCATGCGTTTGATACCGAGTTTCCGCAGCTGATAGAGTGCGTCGCGCGCGCTTTCGCGCGGCGTGTCGAGGAGACCAATGGCACCAAGGTCACTATCGCCGCGGCGCACGACCATGGTGGTAAAGCCGCCTGCCCTCAATTTTTCAATCGCGGCAGCCATCGGGGCGGACAAGGGGTCGATCCCCTCGGTGCCGAACATCTCAGCCTTACCGATCAGCACCCGTTGACCACCCACTTCGGCGGTCACGCCGCGCCCGGTCAGACTCTCAATGTTGATCGCCTCGGGAATCGAACGATCGCCAATATGGTCCCGTCCATCACGGGCTATCGCCTGCGCGAGCGGATGGTCGCTCAGGCTCTCGACCGCAATCGCGACCGCTATCAGATCCTGCTTGTCGATGCCAGGCGCGGCCACGATCTCCTGGATACGCGGCGCGCCCTTGGTCAGCGTGCCGGTCTTGTCGAATGCGATCGCATCCAGTGAGCCAAGCAGTTCGAGCGGCGCGCCGCCCTTGATCAGGACACCGCCGCGCGCGGCGCGGGCCACGCCGGAAAGCACCGCGCTGGGCGTCGCGATAGCGAGCGCACAGGGGCTTGCCGCGACAAGCAGCGCCATTGCGCGGTAGAAGCTCGCGCGAAACGGCTCGTCGATCACCACCCAGGCAAAAAGCAGAAGGACGGTGAGTCCGAGCACGGTCGGCACGAAGTAGCGTTCGAACTTGTCGGTGAAGCGCTGGGTCGGCGATTTCTGCGTCTCGGCCTCGCTGACCAGCTTGATTACCTTGGCAAGGGTGGACTCGCTGGCAAGGCGGGTGACCTCGATTTCGAGCGCACCGCTGCCGTTGATCGTTCCGGCAAAGACCCGGTAGGCGGCCTCTAGCCGGTCGGGATTCGCGCGCGCGGCAGCATCGTCCATCACCGCCCGCTTGTCGACCGGCATGCTCTCGCCGGTCACCGGAGCCTGGTTTACCGCGCTGGTGCCCCTGACCACGAACCCATCGGCAGGGATGCGCCCGTCGGGCTTAACGGCGAGAACATCGCCAAGGGCAAGCTGCTCGACCGGCATCTCGCGGGTCGTCCCGTCGCTTTGTCGGACCATAGCTGTGCGGGGAGCGAGTTTCGACAGGGCCTCGATAGCACGCTTTGCCCGGCCCATCGCATAGTGCTCAAGCGCATGGCCTAGACTGAACAGGAACAGCAGCAGCGCACCTTCCGCCCAGGCGCCAAGCGCGGCGGCACCGGCGGCCGCGACCAGCATCAGCGTATCGATCTCGAAACGCCGGGCCTTCAGGTTCTGGAACGCCTCGCGCAGCGTGAAGAAGCCGCCGAGCCCATAAGCAAGGATGTAGCAGCCCAGCGGAAGCCATACGGGTGCGTCGGCGAACCTATTAATGGCGAACCCGATGGCCAGCATGAGACCACAGCCGAGCGCGAAGACCAGTTCGGTCCAAGAGCCGAAGACTCCGCCATGCTCGTGGTCGTGACTATGCTCGCCGGGGCCATGATCATGCCCGGCATGGTCGTCTTCGACCACGGTCTTGTGGCGCAGCCCCAGTCTCTGCAATACCGCCCGGACTGCCGGTTCGTCGATCAGGTTCCGGTCGAACTCGACCCGAACCACCCCCGCCGGACTGACCCCGGCTTCGAGCACGCCGGGGGTCTTTGCCAGTTGATCGCTGATCCGGTTGGCCTGGCGGGCAGAAAACGTCTGGCCCAGTTCCCAGACCACATGGCCAAAACGCGCCGATATGTCGGCGCCGGCAGCCTCGACGATCGAGCGGACCTGGGGCAGCGACAGTGTGCCGGGATTGAAGTGGACGCACAGAACCGGCGTGTCGCTATTGGACTCAGCGACATGCGCGTCATTTACACCGTCGCGCGCCTTCAGCACCGCCAGCAGCCGCTCAACGCAGCGGTCGGCCGCGTCGTGGACTTCGGGCAAGACCAGCGGAACGTCGAACTTGGCCTTGTCAGCCATCAGCGAGTTCCTCGTCCTGAAAGTCCGTTGGCCCGCTCAGGATTTCGACCGCCTCAAGCGTGACGAGGCCGATCCCGGAAACGGCGGTCAACTCGGCAGCAAAGCGGCGCAGTGTTGAGTAGCGCCGAGAATTGACCCGGGATTATCACTGAGAATTGACCCGGGTTGATGCGGGGTATGTGCTGCCCAGAACGGGCAAGGTCAAGGTT
>NZ_MKVS01000009.1:0-11775 GCF_001898925.1 Novosphingobium sp. 63-713 | reverse complement strand
GACCTTGCCCGTTCTGGGCAGCACATACCCCGCATCAACCCGGGTCAATTCTCAGTGATAATCCCGGGTCAATTCTCGGCGCTACTCAACAGGTGGCGGTCTCCCACCAGGACGGCGCGATCAGCATCATCGCGGCGCTATCCGGCGCCGCAACGACACCGTTGCTATAGACCGCTGGCTCATTCCTTCGTCCCGTCGCGATAGGCCAGGAGCCGCAGCGCGTTGACTACGACCAAAAGTGTCGAGCCTTCATGGACAGCCACCGCTGGCCCGATGCCCAACCCAAGGATAGTCGCTGGAACCAGAAAGGCTACGACGCCCAGGCTTACGAACACATTCTGGCGAATGATCCATCGGGTATGTCGGCTGAGGCCAACGGCAAATGGCAGATGCGCAAGGTCGTCGGCCATCAATGCGACATCGGCCGTTTCGAGAGCAACGTCTGACCCGGCCGCGCCCATCGCAATTCCGACCGTAGCCGTGGCCATGGCAGGTGCGTCGTTGACACCATCCCCGACCATGGCGACTTTTGCCTGCGCCCTCAGCTTCTTGATCGCCTCAACCTTATCGTCGGGCATGAGGTCGCCCCACGCCTCGTCGATGCCGACCTGCTTGGCGACGGCATCCGCCACCCGCTGATTGTCGCCAGAGATCATAATCATGCGCTCGATGCCGAGCGCCCGCAGCTTCTCAAGGGTAGCGCGCGCCGCCTCACGCGGCGTATCCAACAGCCCGATCGCACCGAGATCCTGACCATCCCGGCGCACGATCATCGATGTGAAGCCACCTTTGCGCAGCTCCTCGATCGCCTCTGCCATTTGCGTGGAAAGCGGCGGAATGCCATCGTTCCCGAACATTTCCGCCTTGCCGATCAGCACTTCATCAACGTCCACAAGCGCTGAAACACCCCGCCCAGTCATGCTTTTCAGATTGCTGGCCTCCGGGATCGGCCTATTTCGAACATAGTCCCTGCCATCGCGCGCAATCGCCTGCGCGAGCGGATGATCGCTCAGCGATTCCACCGCCACTGCGATGGCCATCAGTTCTTCCTCTTCAACACCGGGTGCGGTGATGACTTTCTGGATGCGCGGCTCGCCTTTGGTGAGTGTCCCCGTCTTGTCGAAGGCTATGGCGTTGAGAGAACCCAGCAGCTCCAACGGCGCGCCACCCTTTACCAGCACGCCACCGCGCGCTGCCCTGGCCACCCCTGACAGAACCGCACTGGGCGTTGCGATGGCGAGCGCACAGGGGCTGGCCGCCACCAGCACCGCCATGGCCCGATAGAAGCTGTCGCGGAATGGCTCATCGACCACCACCCACGCGAACAGGAGGATGAAGGCCAGCGCGAGAACAGCCGGGACGAAAACACGCTCGAACTTGTCGGTGAATCGTTGGGTCGGCGATTTCTGCGTCTCTGCTTCGCTCACCATCTTGACCACCTTGGCGAGCGTGCTTTCGCTCGAAAGCCGTATCACCTCGATTTCGAGCAGCCCGCTGCCATTGATCGTACCGGCGAAGACGCGAGACTCTGCATCTAGCCTATCGACGTTTGCGCGCGCAGCTGCGGCGTCCGCGACCGGCTTTTTATCAACGGGCATGCTCTCGCCCGTGACAGGAGCCTGATTGATTGCGCTGGTCCCCTTGATGACGAAGCCGTCGGCGGCCACCCGCTCATCCGGCTTGACGACGATGACGTCGCCGATCGCTAGTTCCTCCACCGGGACTTCATGGGTGCTTCCATCCTTGCCGCGAACCAGGGCGGTCCTTGGTGCCAGCTCTGCCAACGCCTCGATCGCGCGCTTCGCGCGCCCCATGGCATAGTGTTCGAGCGCGTGACCCAGGCTGAAGAGGAAGAGCAGCAACGCGCCTTCGGCGAAGGCTCCAAGCGCGGCGGCACCGGCAGCCGCGACCAGCATAAGCGTATCGATTTCGAACTTGCGGAGTTTCAGATTGTCGATGGCCTCGCGCAGCGTAAAAAAGCCGCCGAAGAAATAACCTCCGATATAGCAGGCCGTCGGCAACCACGATGGCGCCCCGACCAACAGCTTTTCGATGCCATAGCCTATCCCCAGCAATGCACCGCACAGCAGCGCAAAGATCAGCTCGGTATTGGCGCCGAAAATGCCACCATGTTCATGGTCACCGTCTTCGCTGCCATGGTCGTGTCCAGCATGGCTTTCCTCAGCCTTCGCCTTTTCCGAGCCGTGGGAATGCCCTGAATGATCCTCTTGCGCCTTGGTACGAGCGATCGGCCTGACGCCCATCCCAGCCAGCCCCGACAGGATGATCTTGTCGGAAGTCTCTTCCCGATCAAACTCGACCCGAACCTTGCCCGATGCATCCGCGCTGGCCTCCAGCACTCCGGGGAGACCGCGTAATTTATCGCCCACGGTCCTGGCCCGACGTTGATGCCCGATACCTGTCATGTCCCAATGGGCATGGCCATAGCGGTCGCTGATCGAGGCACCCGCGCTCTGAACGAAGTCGCGGATGCGCTGCATTGAAAGCTGGTCGGGGTCGTAGTGGACGCACAGCTTTGCCGGCGCGCCATCGACGGCCGCGACGACATGCGCCGTTTCGACCCCTGCCCTTCCCTCGATGGATTTCAGCAAGCGACCGACGCAAGCATCGGCAGTGTCCGCTACCTCCGGCAGCACCAGCGGTATATCGAGTTTCAGCTTCTCGGTCATGCGTCCATCTCCGATCTTTCGATTGCTTCATGCAGAGCAAATGGGTGGATTGAGCCGCGCCTGATCATTTCTGCAGCCCATGATTGGCAAGCCAGGCGCGCATTCCTGCGATTTCCTTCCGCTGGGCTTTGATGACCTCACTGGCGAGGCGCCGAACCTCTGGGTCGCGCCCATATTTCAGTTCGACCTCGGCCATGGCGATCGCCCCTTCATGGTGGGGAATCATGGCGCGCATGAAATCCGCATCGGCGTCACCTGAAAATGGGACGTCCATCGCCCCATGCATCTGGCTGTTGACGGCCCGATATTCGGTGGTCGAAGCAGCCTCTGTAGGGGCAGGCGATGCGCGTTGGTGATCGGCATGCTGCGCCGCCGCCGGCGAGGATATTGCCATAACGGCCATGTTCAGCCCGATGAGCGTCACGCCCTTCATTCGATATGATGTCATTTCAGCCCTGCCTCTCGATTTGCGCTCGCTTCATTCCCGGCGTCCTTGAGAATTTCGAGACCGCCCTTGATGGCTATGGCGGCCGTCAGAAATCCGACGATCAGGTCGGGCCAGTTGGTTTTCAGCCAAATGACCAAGCCGCCGGCGACCAATATTCCGCCGTTCGAGACGAAATCGTTGAAGCTGAAGGTTGTGGCTGCCCGCAGATTGACGTCGGGGGCGTCAAGTTTCTGAAGCAGTCTGAGGCAGACATAATTGACCACCCCCGCTATTGCCGACATGACCATCATATCACTGCCGATCGGCTCGCTGCCGTAGAGATAGCGACGCACCACGTCGGCAAGGATGCCCACGGCAAAGACCAGCAGCATGATCCCTGACACAGAAGCTGCGCGGGTCTTCCACGCCGGGCCACGGGTTAAAGCCGCAATGCTGAGCGCATAGACGGCGGCATCTGAGAGATTATCGACACCATTGGCGATCAACGCGCTTGAATCGCCGACCAATCCAGTGACAAAAAAAGCCGCCGATATGGCCGCATTCAACAGCAAGACGATCCAAAGGGTCCGTCGTTCGATTGCCGAGGGTGAATTGGGAGGGATCTCAGCCACCTGCACCCTCCTTCATGGAGTTCCCAATGGCCTGTTCTGAGCGGATGCGAAGGCACCGCACAGCCTTGCGATCAGGACGGGTCATCGTCAGTGCGCCACTGCCCGAGATGGAGACGTTGAGATTATGGCCCACATAGGTCAGGCCAGTTGCCGGCGCCGACAGTCGCACCGGCTTTTCGGCGGGTAGCCGAGCAATATCCAGGGTCAGACCGTCAGCCAGAAAGTCGGCGTCATATTTGTAGCCGTCGTCACAGGCGTAGATTTGCTCACCGATCAGCGCCGGCAGCGAACTGCGATCATGCTTTCCGTCGGGATCATCGCCGGCAGATTGTTCGGAACATGCCGTCAGAACGGCTATCGCCGCTGCGCCCCCCAGAACGAGCAAGGGCAGCGGCAACAAACCTTTAGTCCTCCACTTGCTCATCCAACATCTCCGCTGTGCATATCTATCGCCATGGGCGCCCGAGGGGGCGCGGCGCCCATGGCGCGGGCCATCTCGCACGTCCCGAAAGGCTCAAATCGGTGCGGTGGCCGGTTCATATTCGATCAGTCGAACAGGTTACGCAGGAAGCCTTTGCGCCCACCATGGCCGCCGCCGTGGCTGCTCCCGTGGCCGCTGCCATGCTTGCCGCTCCGGCCATGTTTGTCACCGAACATGCCCAGCGTGCTGTTCGGTTCCTGATAGGCCGGCTGCTCGGCCATGCTGCGTTCGATGATCTTGTCGAGTTCGCCGCGATCGAGCCAGACGCCCCGGCATTGCGGGCAATAATCGATTTCGATGCCTTGCCGCTCGCTCATGACGAGATCGACTTTGCAAACGGGGCAAGGCAGGCCTTGATGGGCAGCATTATCTACCATGACTAATCCTTTCATATGGGGCGCGCCGACGGCGGCGCGCCGATGCGATCGGTGAAACGGAACGAGGATTCGGCTCAGTCATTGGCCGATCCGCGTGTCGGGGCCGTCGATACGAGTTTGAGTTGCGTCTTGCCGTGGGGCGGACGTAACGCGCGCTTCTTGAGGGCTTTCAGCAGGGCAAAATCATGCTCCTGCATTTCTTCGCGTATGGTGCGACGCGAGAGCCAGCCCGAGATGTTGCCCAGCCCGCCTCGGATTTCGAAGACATGGCGCACTTCTGAGCCGGTCTTGGCGGGGAGGATTTCGTAGCGCTCGCTGAACTTGAAAAAGCTGCTGATCTGCCCGCGCCAACCGAACCCCTGCGGCTTGTTGATATTGTCGATCTCGACCCACAGCCTGACCCGGCGCCAATCGAACAACCGAAACGAGAGCTGGGCGTGGGTTGCCTGAGCATTGAGCCGACCGAACCGATAGTGCGGATGCCAATGCTCATATCCGGCAAGCTCCGAAATGAAGCTCCAGCTCCTCAACTGTGAAATCGGCGCCATAAAAACGGTTTCCTCAATCATGTTCGAATTCTCACTGTCTTCGAGGACGGGGAGACCATGACGCACATGCCCTCACCCTCGCTCATCAGTGTTGAGGTTGCGGATGCTGTTCGCCGCCTTGCAGCTCTTCATGCTCTTCAAGATCCTCGTAGAGAGGAATCTCGCGCCGGCCGTAGCGGGCATAGAGCGTCGGAAGCACAAACAAGGTGAGCAGCGTTGCCGAGATGAGACCGCCAATAACCACGGTCGCGAGAGGCTTTTGGACCTCAGCGCCAGCACCTGTCCCCAAGGCCATCGGCACGAAGCCAAGGCTTGCGACCAATGCCGTCATCACGACGGGGCGAAGACGTTGGATCGCTCCGGTTCGGGCGGCCTCTGCCCTGTCCATTCCTCGTCGCATAAGTTCCTGAATGGAGGAGACCATGACGAGGCCGTTCAGCACCGCGATACCGGACAACGCGATGAAGCCCACAGCGGCAGATATGGAGAAGTCTATGCCCCGCAAGAACAGGAGCAGCACGCCACCAACCAGGGCCAGAGGAACACCCGTGAAGACGATAGCCGCGTCGCGAGCTGACCCGAGCGCCCCATAGAGGAGCATCAGGATAAGTACGAAACAGGCCGGGATCACGAGTTGCAGCCGCTCGCGCGCGGAGGCCAGATTTTCAAACTGGCCGCCCCAGACGAGATAGCTGCCTGCTGGCAGGCGCACGTCCTTGGCGATGGTAGCCCGCGCATCTGCCACGACGCTGGCGATGTCGCGTCCACGAACATTCGCCTGCACCACAACACGGCGTTTTCCATTCTCACGGCTGATCTGGTTTGGACCATCCACGATCCTGATGTCGGCGACGCTCGCGAGGGGTACGAACTTGCCCCCAGGAAGAGGAACCTGGACCTGCTGTAGCGTCGATAGGTCAGCGCGTTGGGCTTCCGATAGACGGATCACCACCGGAAAGCGCCGATCCCCTTCGAAGATCATCCCGGACTCGCGACCGCCCAAAGTTGCGGTCACGATGTCCTGTACGTCCTGCGCAGTCACACCGACGCGGGACATGGCATCGCGATTTACCCGGATATCGAGCATGGGAAGACCCGTGGTCTGCTCGACCTTGACGTCCGCAGCGCCCTGAGTGCGCCTGAGAACGCTGGCGATCTTCTCTGCGGTGGCGTTCATGGCGTTGAAGTCGTCGCCGAACACCTTGATCGCTAGATCGCCTCGCACGCCAGCAATCAGCTCATTGAAGCGCATCTGGATCGGCTGTGTGATCTCATATGCGTTGCCGGGGAATTTGTTCAGGTTGGCTTCGAAGCGAGCGACTAGATCCGCCTTTGTGAGACTCGGGTCGGGCCATTGGTCGCGAGGCTTGAGGATGATGAACATATCGGTGGCGTTGGGCGGCATGGGGTCCGACGAAAGTTCGGACGTGCCTGTTTTGGAGAAGACGAACTGCACCTCCTTTTGAGCCGTAAGCATCTTCTCGATGGGAACCTGCATAGCCTGGCTCTGCTGGACAGAGGTGGCAGGGATACGAAGGGCCTGGATGAGGAGATTGCCTTCATCGAGTTGGGGAAGAAAGACCTGGCCGAGCGACATGAACGCCGCGATGGCCAGCACGAAACCGCCGACACCCGTGCCTATGGTCAAGGTTGGCCGGTTCATCGCTTTGTCGAGACCGGGTTCATAGCGGGCCTTCAGCCAGCTCATGATCCGACCATCCTTCTCATCGACACGATTGGACAGCCAGATAGCGATCGCTGCCGGGACGGCCGTCAGTGAGAGAACAAAGGCAAAAACCAACGCGATAATGACGGTAAGCGCCATTGGCACGAAGGTCTTGCCCTCGACACCTGTCAGGGTGAGCAGCGGGACATAAACAAGGATAATGATGGCCTGGCCATAGACCGAAGGCCGGATCATCTCGCGCGCCGCCGATGCGACAACATTCAACCGCTCATGAAGGGTCAGCACGCGACCTTCATGTTCCTGGCGATGCGCCATACGACTGAGCGCATTTTCCACAATGATGACGGCACCATCGACAATAAGACCGAAGTCGAGAGCGCCCAAGCTCATAAGGTTGGCAGACACGCCGGCTTTGAGCATCCCAAATCCGGTCAGCAGCATCGTCACCGGAATGACCATCGCGGCGATGAGTGCGGCGCGGAAATTTCCGAGCAGAGCGAACAGAACGACGATGACGAGCAGTGCACCTTCACTCAGATTCTTCGCGACCGTCTTGATGGTTGAGTTAACCAGTGCGGTTCGATTGAGGACCGGTTGCACAACGACGTCAGGCGGAAGCGATGCCTGAATTTCCTGCAAGCGGTCTGCTACGGCCGTCGACACGGTACGGCTATTCTCGCCGATACGCATGATGGCAGTCCCAACGACGACTTCCGTGCCATTTTCGGATGCCGAACCCATACGTATGGCCTGCCCGGTTTTGACGGCAGCAACCTGGCCAAGGGTAATGGGCGTCCCGTCGCGCGTGGCGACGATGATCCGCGACAATTCGTTGGCGTTGCGGACAAGGGCGTCGGAGCGAACAGCCAGCCCTTCACCATTGCGATTGACAAATCCGCCGCCAACGCTGGTGTTATTGCGTTCGAGCGCAGTGCCGAGATCGGTGAGGGTGAGGCCTAGCGAGGCAAGCCGCTGGACATCGGGGACAACCTGAAATTGCTTCACATAGCCGCCGATGGAGTCGATGCCGGCGACGCCCTTGGTGTTCTTCAGCAATGGGCTTACGATCCAGTCCTGCGTGGTACGCAGATATGTGGCCCGTTCAGTCTCGTCAGTGAGGCGGTCGCCTTCCGGGGTGATATAACTTCCGTCAGGCTGCATGCCGGGTTCACCGGGCAGATGCTTGTCGTCCTTGCGGTGCTGAAGCTTGACGGTCCACATATAGACCTCGCCCAGACCCGTGGAAATCGGACCCATTTCAGGGACAGCTCCCTTGGGGAGATTTTCCGAAACCCCGGTTAGACGCTCGCCGACTTGTTGCCGGGCAAAATAAATGTCCGTCGATTCATCGAAAACAGCCGTGACCTGCGCAAAACCGTTCCGGCTAAGCGATCGCGTATTATCAAGGCCAGGGATACCGGCGAGTGCTGTTTCGATAGGAAAGGCCACCTGCTTTTCGACCAGTTCGGGCGAAAGGGCAGGCGCCTTGATATTGATTTGCACCTGATTGTTGGTGATGTCCGGCACCGCGTCGATCGGGAGACGATACAGGGCGACGGCGCCGATAACGGCGGCTATGGCGGTCAGAAGCAGGACGAGCCAGCGCTTGTGAACCGCCCAATTCACGATTGGGGCGATCATCGGCTCAATCCTCCGCCGCTTCGCTCTTGCCGAGTTCGGCCTTGAGCGTGAAGCTGTTGACGGTAGCGATCTGCTCGGTGCCCTTCAGGCCCGAGCGCACGATTACACTGGCGCCGCTGCTGTCGCCCAACGTAACGGGGACGGCCTGGAAGCCAGTCTTGGTTCGGACGAAAACGACCGACTTGCCCTCGTCGGTTTGCACCGCTGTCGTGGGCACGCTGATTGCGCCGTCCCCTCCGCTGCCAGTGAGCTGGACAGAAGCCGTCACCGGCTCGCCCACCCGCCATTCCATATTCCGATTGTCGAGCGTAGCGATGACCGGGACCAATCGCGTCTGTGCATCGAGCGCAGGAGACACGAAGCTGACCTTGGCCGTCGCTTGACGACCCGCGGCCGTCACCGTGACGAGATTGCCCGGCTTAACCCGACCCGCGTCAGCGGGTTGTAGGTTGAGCGACAGCGAAACGCTGGAAAGGTTGGCGATGCGATAGAGTTCAGCATCCGCCGCGACGGTCTGACCCAGAACAACGCTGCGCGAGATGACCTGACCGGAAACGGGCGCTGCAATGCCCAGACGGTTGAGACCGCCCCCACCCCCACCGGCGGCGGAGACCTGCTGCTGCGCCTGATTATAGGCAATCCGCGCTTCGATGGCCGCAGTTCGAGCAGCAATCAGATCCTGCTCCGGCGACACGCGCTGCGCAAACAGTCGCTGTTCGCGCGCCAGGTTGGAGTTTGCCAACGTGAGACGGGCGCGAGATGCCTCAACTTCGCCCTTGAGCTGCGCCGCTTCTCGGCTTTCTATGACGGCCAGAGTATCCCCGCGCCCCACCGACTGACCAAGATTCCGGGTCAACGATACGACACGCCCGCCAATCGCTGCCGATACGACTTGTGTGCCTTGCGGATCACCCTCGATCGTCGCCGGCAGCTCTAGCGTTCCTCCCCCTCCCACGGTCGGCCGAGCAATCTGGATGCCTGCCGACGCGATTTGGTCCGGCGAGAGCGTTATCTTGCCCTCGACGGGGGAAGCATCTGCCTGCTGCTGGTTGGCGGGGGCCGTCTCATTGCTGGCCTCGCTGCCGCCACCACAACCGGCGAGAAGAAAGGCCAAGGTCAGTGGCATTAGAAGCGCAGTGCTTTTCGTAAGTTTCATAGGATCAATTCCCCTGTTCTGGCGCGGGAGCGGTGAGACGCTGCAACCGGGCCTTGGCGTTCTGGTACGAGGCGAGTGCGTCGATCGCGGCGACGCGCGTGTCGGCGAGGGTCCGTTCGGCATCGAGCAAATCGAGCTGTCCGAACTTGCCTTCGCGATACCCGACACGAGCGATGCGGGCGGCCTCCTGCGCTGCTACAAGTGCAGGCCCGCTGGCATTGCGCGCCGTGGTCGCGGCATTATCAGCCTCGGCCTGGGCATCGGTAATGGCCTGTTCTACATCGAGCGCGGTCATACGACGCTGAGCTTCTGCGCGACTGCGTTCCGCGCTTGCCTGCGCCACCGCTGCCCGACCGGAATTGAACAGCGGTATCGGGATCGAAACGGAGAAGACCGCCGCGATATCCTTGCTGACCTCAAGACGCCGGAGCGCCGGACCGACCGTTACATCTGGAACGCGCTGGGATTTTGCGAGCTGGACGCCGGCGTCGGCGATGGCAAGATCCGCATCGGCCGCCGCCATGGCCAGCGTTCCAGCGCTTTCTACCGAGTTGGGGCCGTAAGTAGCAGGTGGCAGCAAATCGAGCACGGCGGTATCCAGCGGCCCGAAAATGGGCTTGCCGATCCGACGCGCGAGATTGGCACGCGCCGCATCCGCGAGCCTGGCTGCCCGCTCCGCGCCCGCTTGGGCATTCAGCCGTGCAACATCTGCCCTTTGCTCTTCGATCGGCGAAGCGCGACCCGCCTGAACCCTTACCTTGGCGGCATTAAGAGCATCTTGCGCGATACGAAGCTGATCGCGGGCCGTCACCACCCGGCGTTCCGCCGCAATCGCATCGATATAGAGTGCAGTCACCTGCACCCGAATATCGGCTTGGGTGATAGCCGCGATTAGCACGGCCCTGTTCGATTGGGCGTCCGCTACCGCAATGCGCGCCGAACGCTTCCCGCCCAGCTCGATCGGGATATTGACCCCAACAGTCGTTTCGGCTTGGCGAAAACCGCCATACGGCCCCGAACCAACGACGTTCTCAACCTGGCTCTGGACAGTAGGGTTAGGGCGGAGGCCCGCCACGGTCCGTCCCGCGCGAGCTGCATCGATCCCAGCCTGAGCCGCATCTGCTGCTGGGGCGCTTCCGCCTGCGGCCGCGACTGCATCATCGAGAGTGAACACAGCCGCTACAGACTGCTGCGCCGTTAGATTATCCTGTGCTTGCGCCACGGCGACGCAAGACGTGGCAGCCAGAAAGGCCGCAATGATCCTGTGCATGTAGAAATTCCTGATTGATAGGCATCAATCTGCGCACCCGGAATACGGGCGACAGTCAGTTGACTTTCAATCAGGCGATAGGAGGCCGCAAATCAGGCCCGACGGACCAACGACCGGGAACCGCCTCATCGACGGTCATCAGCGTTTCCGTGACGATAGCGAAAACGGTCGTCTCAGTGGCGCGGGCGGGCAGGAAGGAGACCCCACCGTGGCAACCATGATGATGGGGAACAGCTTTATCGGAATCGCCCTGCGATTGATCGCCGTCCCCTTCACTGTGAACTTGGCCAGAACATTCGATGCTGGTCTGGGTCGCAGAGAGTGTCGGGTTTGGAACTTCGTTGGCATGCACGGTCGCTACGGTCGTAAGCGACACGACAAGCATGCAAAGAAGGAGGAAGCTCCAGCGAAACATGGAGAGGCCTCTAGCCGATTTTCTGCGACCTGTCATTGCAAAGTCCATGCGGAGGCAAAAGAGGTCTTTGTGAGGGCTGCGATGTCGCCCTGCGCAACTGGTATCGATTCAAGCGCAGACGTCCCGTCGACAGGACGTGAAAACGCGAACGCGGCGATAGCCGTGTGCGTTTCGCCAGTCTTTGAGCAGTGGGCTTGCGCCATGTCTGATCCGATTCGCGTCGTTACGGCCTGTCATATGCACCCTGAAGTTACTATAGGGTCAATATGAAAATTGGCGATCTCGCGAAACAAACGGGCACCCGCGTCGAAACCATCCGCTATTGAGGGCATAGCGTACTTTCCACGCTATGCCTGTTGAGTAGCGCCGAGAATTGACCCGGGATTATCACTGAGAATTGACCCGGGTTGATGCGGGGTATGTGCTGCCCAGAACGGGCAAGGTCAAGGTT
>NZ_MKVS01000008.1:0-516099 GCF_001898925.1 Novosphingobium sp. 63-713 | reverse complement strand
ATTCCACATGGTACCATCTTCGAGCCTTGCGACGGGGAGGTATGCGGGCTTGTAAGGATACTTGGCGGCGAGGGTTTCGTCGATGTCGACGCCATGGCCCGGTGTGTCGCCGACATAGAGCATGCCCGCATCGAAAGTGTAATCGTGGGGGAAAACCTCGTCGGTTTCGGGCGTGTGGCGCATGTACTCCTGAATGCCGAAATTTGGCACCCAGGTGTCGAAATGCAGCGCGGTGCCCATGGTCACGGGCGAGAGGTCGGTGGCGCCGTGGCAGCCGGTGCGGACCTGATATAAGCTGGCAAGGTCCGCGATGCGGCGCAGATGGGTGATGCCGCCCGCGCCCACGATGGTGGCGCGGATATAGTCGATGAGCTGGTTCTGGATCAGGTCCTTGGCGTCCCAGATCGTGTTGAAAATCTCGCCCACGGCCAGCGGGGTCGTAGTGTGCTGGCGGATCAGCTTGAAGGCTTCCTGATTTTCCGCAGGCGTCACATCCTCGAGCCAGAACAGCGAGTAAGGCTCCAAAGCCTTGCCCAGTTGCGCGGCCTCGGTGGGGCTGTAACGGTGGTGGCCGTCATGCAGCAGATGGTGGTCGAAACCATAGGTCTCGCGCAGCTTTTCAAACAGTTTCGGCACGTAATTCAGCGCCTTGCGCGTGTCCCAACCCGTCACCGAGGGCAGCGCCGCATCGGCCGGTTCATAATACAGCTTGCCCCGGCCCACGCCGTAGGCATCCTTGATGCCCGGCACGCCGGTCTGCGCGCGGATCGCCTTATAGCCCATGTCGATATACTGACCAACCGCATCAACCGTCTCGGCAATGTCGGAGCCATTGGCATGACCATAGACCATCACGCCATCGCGGCTGCGCCCGCCCAGAAGCTGGTACAAAGGCATGCCCGCCATCTTGGCCTTGATGTCCCACAAGGCGACGTCCACGGCGGCAATCGCGCGCATCGTGACCGGCCCGCGGCGCCAGTACGCCCCGCGATAGAGATATTGCCAGATGTCCTCGGAATTGCGCGGGTCCATGCCGATAAGGCACGGAATCACATGGTCTTCCAGATAGGAGACAACCGCCTTTTCGCGGCCGTTGAGCGTCGCGTCGCCAATGCCGTAGACGCCCTGATCGGTTTCGATCTTGAGCGTGACAAAGTTGCGACCCGGGCAGGTGACGATGACGCGGGCGGAGGTGATTTTCATGGGTTGGTCCTCACGGGGATCTGTTCCCGAATTGGTCTGCTTGTGCTAGAGAAGACTCTTGACCAATTTAAGTTGGCCTGTCAATTTCTAATTAAGCGGTAAGGCCATTTCGCGGAAGGTGACCTCAATGAACGATACCAGTCCCGCACAAGAGCGCCTCTATCAGGACCTTGCGCGGCGTTTGATGGATGAACTTGTCAGCGGCCGCTATGAAGTGGGCGACCGCCTGCCGGCCGAACGCGAATTGTCCGCGCAATTCAACGTCTCGCGCCCCACCGTGCGCGAGGCGGTGATCGCGCTGGAGGTACAGGGTCTGGTCGAGGTGCGCGTGGGTTCGGGCGCCTATGTGCGGCGCCTGCCCGGCAAGGGCGACATCCCCGGCTTCAACATTTCCGCCTTCGAACTGACCGAGGCGCGCCTGTTGTTTGAAGGCGAGGCCGCCGCTCTGGCCGCGACCACGATCACCGAGGAAGGTCTGGCAGAACTGGCCGCATTGGTCGAGGAGATCGAGAGCGAGAACAGCAATCCGCATGGCACGGAAAAGGCCGACCGCGCCTTCCACCTCGCCATCGCGCGGGCCACGCGCAACGCGGCCGTGGCCGAGGCGGTCGAGCGGCTCTGGTCCTTGCGCGCGGATTCGCCCGAAAGCGCGCTGCTGCACGAAAAGGCCCGCAGCGCCAACATCAAGCCCGTGGTCGAAGAGCACACCGCCGTGCTCGAAGCGCTGCGCGCCCGCGACCCCGCCGCCGCCCGCGCAGCCATGCGCAGCCACCTGGCCAGCGTCCTCGACAGCCTCCTCTTCGCCACCGAGGAAAAGGCCATCGCCGAAGCACGCCGCGCATCTCAAGCGCGCAGGGATCGATATACCAAAGCTACCAGTTGAGCGTTGCATTCGGGCGGGGTGATTGTACGATATATGGATAATAATTCCATATATCGGAGGATTCGTGACGCATCCCAACCGGCGTGAAGCCATCGCGGGGCTGGCCTTGGCGCCTTTGCTGACCGGGGCTGCGGCCCCCGCGCTGCGCATGGAGCAGGTGAGCATCAAGGCGCCGTTTCCGATGGAGCCGATTACGGTGCCGGATTTCACGTCGGCGCCGCGCTTTCCGATCACCCGTTTCGGCGCGCGGCCAGAGGATCGCCGCCGCAACACACGGGCCATAGCCCATGCCATTGCGGCGGCCAGCAAGGCGCGGGGCGGGCGTGTTGTCGTTCCCGCCGGGACGTGGGATGTGGGCGGCATCCGCCTGCTCAGCCATGTCGATCTGCATCTGGAGGAGGGGGCTGTGCTGCTCTTTTCGCCCGATCCGGCCGATTATCTGCCGCCGGTGCCCAGCAGTTGGGAGGGGGTGGAATGCATGAATTACGCCCCGCTGATCTATGCCTATGACTGCGAAAACATTGCCATCTCCGGGCACGGCAAGGTGCAGGCGCGCATGGATGTGTGGCAGCAATGGGCGGGGCGGCCCAAGGCGCATCTCGACGCTCTGATCGCGCTTTACCAGATGGCGCGCGCGGGCGTTCTGACCAATCAGCGCGACATGACCAAGGGCGAGGCCCATCTGCGCCCGCAATTCATCCAGTTCAACCGCTGCCGTCATGCGTTGATCGAGGATGTTTCGATTGAAAACAGTCCTTTCTGGACCGTCCATCTCTATCTCTCGCGCGATGTCGTGCTGCGCCGCGCCAATATCCGCGCGCGGGGGCATAACAATGACGGCTGCGACCCCGAAATGAGCCAGAACGTGTTGATCGAGGATTGCCGCTTCGACCAGGGCGACGATGCCGTCTCCGTCAAATCGGGGCGGGAGGATGATGCGTGGCGCCTGGCCACGCCTGCGCGCAACATTGTCGTGCGGCGATGCCATGTGCGCAATGGGCATCAGTTGATGGCCATCGGCAGCGAATTGTCGGGCGGGGTGGAGAATGTCTGGGTCGATCAATGCCGCGTGTTTCAGGAAGCACGGGGCGAAACCAACAGCGATTTCAACAATCTGCTCTATATCAAGACCAATGAGCGGCGCGGCGGATTTGTGCGCGGGATCCATATGACGAATATCGTCGCCGGGCCGATCAAGGGCGGGGTGCTCTCGATCGAGACCGATGTGCTTTATCAGTGGCGCACGCTGCTGCCCACCTATCAGCGCCGGTTGACGCCGATTGAGGGCGTGCATGTTTCGGGGATCAAGGTGGCGAGCGCTGGCTTTCGCGTGAACATCAAGGCCGAGCGCGAGGCGCCGGTGCGCGATGTTACGCTGTCCGACATTGCCATTGGCGGCGCGGCCGGGACCACGCTCGACAATGTTGCCGGTTTTTCCGAAGGTTAGGGCCGCCAGCCAATCGCCGCGCTGACATCGTCGGCGCATTGCTTGACCTTGTCGGCCAGCTCTCCGGCGATGTCATCGGTCAGATAATGGGCGGCGCTGGCGATGCTGATGGCAACGCAAATCGCGCCGCGCGCATTGCGTACCGGGGCGGCGATGGAGCGCACGCCATCGCCCAATTCGCTGTCATGGCGCACAAGGCCTTCTTCCTTGTATCCGCGCATCCGCTTCAGGAAATCGTCCAGATCGGCCTCGGTGCCGCTGTCGGAATGGGCCTGTTTCCAAAGCTTTTTCCAGCTCGCCTCGCTGTCATCCAGCATCAGCGCCTTGCCAAGGCCGGTCTCGGCGATCGGGCGGCGGTCGCCCGGCGCGGTGGCCACGCGCAGCCGCTGGCGCCCGGTCACGCGTTCGAGATGGCGCGACCAGTTGCCCTCGCGATTGCCGATGAAGACGCAAAAGCCGGTCTGGGCCGAAAGCGCCTCCATGCGGGGGCGGGCGATGCGGACATAATCGGTCTGCTCGCTGGCCAGTACGCCCAGTTGCAGCAGTTTGGGCCCCAGCGCAAAACCATCGGGCGTCACGGCCAGATAGTCGCGCGTACGCAGCGCATGGGCCAGACGATGCGCGGTGGTGCGGTTCATGCCCAGCTTGCGCGCCAGATCGACCGCGCGGATCGGCCCGTCGATCACCTCGTCCAGAATGTCGAGCGCGCGCATCAACGTTTGCGCACCCTTTACGGTGTTGCTGTCCGGGGTGGTTTCCTGGGTGTCGTCGTCGGCCATGGACTGCTTTTAGATCCTTTTGCCGCGAAAGCAATGGATGTGTGCGCAATGTGAAACGCCCGCGCGGTGTGTGCAAAATACAACAGGGGCGGATTTCCGTGAGAATTCACGCAACAATCCCGCAATGTGAAATTATCGTGCAATATATGCATTGACGTGCCCATATATCGGACTTATCCATCGCCCTAACGGGAAGCCCGGCGCTGCATCAGCGGCAAGCCGAGGCAAGGCCCGCAAATGGGATTATGGAGGGTACTTTGGGGCAGATTTCAGCAGCACAATTGCGTCTGGCGGCTTCGGGGCTGGCGATCATCGTGGCGGGGCTTGCCGCCGGGGCGCAGGCTCAGGCACCCGCGACGCCCGCGCCTGCCAAGGGCGACGAGCAGACGATCATCGTCACCGGGTTCCGTACCTCGCTGGCCGCTGCACTGAATGAAAAGCGCGCGTCGGCCGCCGCCATCGACACGATCAAGGCCGAGGACGTCGGCAAGTTTCCCGACTCAAACCTTGCCGAATCCATGCAGCGCGTGCCGGGCATCGCACTGGCCCGCGGCGATGGCGGCGAGGGCAAGAACATCTCGGTGCGCGGCCTCGGGCCGGGCTTCACCCGCGTCCGCCTGAACGGCATGGAAGGCACCGCGCAAACCGGCTCCTCCGACATTTACGGCGCGGGCAACACGGGTCGCAGCTTTGACTTCAACGTCTTCCCGACCGAAATCTTCTCCGAACTGGCCGTGCGCAAGACGCCCTCGGCCGATGTCGAGGAAGGCTCGCTGGGCGCGACGGTGGACCTGAAGGCCCCGCATCCGCTGGATTTCAAGAAGAGCTTTGTCGCCACCATTTCGGCCAAGGGCGTGTGGAACGAGGTGAGCAAAAAGCTTGATCCGCGCATCTCGGTGCTGTTGTCCAAGCAAAATGAGGAGGGCACTTTCGGCGTGCTCGCCACGGCCAGCTACAGCCATCGCAACATCCGCGAAGTGGGCTATTCGGCAGTCAACATTCTGCCCACCTATGTGAATGGCGGCTTCTGTTCGCCCATCGGCTATGCCCCGCAGAACCCGGCCACCAATGCGGCCAAGGGCACGGATGCGGCCAATTGCTCGACCGGCAATCCCCGCACAGGCAGCACGGCGGCCTATAATCTGATCCAGTCGATGACCGGCCCTTCGGGTCAGGCGGGCGGCGGCGTGTTCCTGCCGCGCATCCCGCGCTATCTCAATTCGCGCCAGGATGCCGAGCGCATGGGTGGCTCGCTGGCCCTGCAATGGAAGCCCGACGACAATACCGAAATCACCTTCGACGCGCTGTTCTCGCGTTATAAGGTCACGCGTTGGGACAATTACATCGATGCGCTCTCCTTTGCCCGCAATGCCAGCAACAACGGGCAGCCGATGACCTCGGTGGTCGATCTGTCGGTCAAGCCCAATGGTTCGCTGCTCTATGGCCTGTTCAACGGGGTGGACCTGCGCTCGGAAAGCCTGCGCGACAAATTCACCACCACTTTCGGTCAGGCCAATCTGAATATCCACCACAAGTTCACCGACCATCTGACCATCGACATTATGGCGGGCTATTCCAAGTCGATCTTTGACAATCCCGAGCGTCTGACGGTCAATCTGGACGCGATCGACACGCCCGGATTTGGCATTGATTTTCGTGGCGGCGGTTCGATCCCGGTCATGAAATATGGCATCGACGTGGCGAACCCTGCCAATTTCAATTATGCGCCCGGCCGCGCCGACGGCACTGTGCTGGGCAATTTCAACACGCGCAACTGGAAGGTGACGACCGACAATTATACGTTCGAGGCCAATTCCACCTATGAATTCAGCGACGCCTTCAAGATCAAGGGCGGGCTGCAATATCGCCAGAGCGCGTTCAGGAACCGCGTGCTGGGCGTGGCCCCGGCCAATCAGGCGACCACGGCGCTGCCCGCCGGGGCCTCGGTGGCCGATTTCACCTATCAGATCACGGGCCTCAACAATCTGCTGATCCCGGGCGCACTGCCCAGCTTCCTCGCCACCGATATTGACAAGTGGAAGCAGACGGTCGGCTTCAACAATTTCACCTTCTGCGGCGTGGAATGCGGCAATGGCTCGCCCGAAGTGCGCGAAGAGGAAAAGTCGGCCTTCCTGATGGGCCAGTTCAACCTGCCTGACACGCTGCCGATCCCGATCCGGGGCGACGTGGGCGTGCGCTTCGTCAACACGTCCCAGCACACGGTCGGCTATATTCCCACCACCGCTGCGGCTGGATCGGCCTATCCCACGGTGGCGATCCCGGCGATTGTCGATCGTTCGTACAGCGACTGGCTGCCCTCGGCCAATCTGGTGCTGGAATTCACGCCGCACCTGCTGGGCCGCCTTTCCGCCGCCAAGGTGATGAGCCGCCCCGAACTGGGCGTGCTGCCCTCGGGCGGGTCGGTCAATGCCGTCACGCGCACGGCCACCATCGGCAACCCCTATCTCGATCCGATCCGCGCGAGCACCTATGACGCTGCGCTGGAATGGTATTTCCGCCCCGGTTCGTTGCTCTCGGTTGCCTATTTCCACAAGGATATCAGCACCTATATCCAGTCGGTCAGCAGCCTTGTGCCCTATAACACGCTGGGCCTGCCCAATTCGCTGCTGACCGCGGCGGGCACGCAACCGACCGATCTGTTCACCGTGACGCGCTCGGTCAACACCAAGGGCGGACCGCTCAATGGGGTCGAGGTCAATCTGCAACTGCCCTTCACCTTCCTGCGCGGCTTTGCCAAGGACTTTGGCCTGCTGGCCAATTACACCCATGTCTCGTCCAAGGTGAATTACGTGCTGCAATCGAGCGGTGGCGCGGCCACGCTTTCGACCACGGCCAATCTGGTCAACATGTCGCCCGATACGGCCAGTGGGACGCTCTATTATGAAAACCGCAAGTTCAGCATTCGCGGCACGATCAACTATCGCGGCCCCTTCATCCGCCAGATCCCCTCGGGCGCGAATGACAGCGACATTCTGGGCAACAGCGCGACCACCTTTGTGGACGCTTCGTTCAGCTACAATCTGATGAAGGACATCAAGTTCACCATCGAAGGCCAGAACCTGACCGACGAGCATAACACGCTTTATATCGACAGCGGCCGTCAGGATCCTTTGTTCAACACCCGCACCGGCCGCACGATCACCGTGGGCGTCAACGCCAAGTTCTAACAGTTCCTCCCTACACGCTCCCCCGCGTGTTTCGGGGCCGCCGGACGAGGCATCCGGCGGCCCTTTTTTTAGTTCCCCAGCGGGCGTTGCGAAGAAACCAGCGCACTGGGCGGGATGGCGACATTTTCCGGGCGGGCCGGATCGAAAGGGGCCGAAGTGATATGCGGGGCCAGAGCAGGAATAGCGGCGCGGATGCCATCGGCGATGACGCGCGCGCTCATCCAGGCGCCCCAGGCATTATAATGCGTTTTATCGCGGCCTTCGTCATTGAACATCGCGGGCGCGCGATCCGGCTTCAGCGCTTCGTAAAGGGTGATGCTGGCGCGGTTGAGGTCGATCAGGGGGATGTGCATCTGCGCCGCCATCTCCCGCATCACCGCCGGATAATCGCCCAGCGAGGGGATGATCCGCCCGCGCGCATCAAAGTTGCGCCGCTCCGGACTGGTGACCAGTACCGGGTTGGCCCCGCGCCGCCGCGCCTCGGCGATATAGGCGTTGAGGTAGGCGCGATAGGTCGTGCCCGCCTCGGCATAGGTCTGGGGCCATTGCGCCTTCTGGTCATTATGGCCGAACTGGATGAACAGGTAATCGCCCGGTTTAATGAGGCTCAGCACCTTGTCCAGCCGCAGGTCGGCGAGGAAGGATTTGAGCGTCGCCCCGCTTTCGGCATAATTGGCCACCGCCACCGTATCATCCAGCATCAGCGGCAGGATCTGGCCCCAACTGGCCGTGGGTTCGCGCGGATGGTCGGCCACCATGGAATCGCCGACGAGGAAGATGGTCGGCCCCTGCGCGGGTTCAATCGTGACGGATCGCACGGCGGGCGTGCCGAGGAATTCCAGCGTCAGCCGGTCATCCCAATTGCGCTGAGATGCCTGATCGGGGCGCAGGCGGACGTGGTCGCCTCCCGGCGCATTTTCCGGCACCGCGCCAAGGCCCGCATTGTGAACATGGACAATAAAGCGCCGCGTCACGCTTTGCCCCCGCGCGGTTGCGGCGTTCAGCACCATCAGGCGGCGGTTCTCGGCCTTGACCGTCGTTTGGCCTGCGCTTTTGTCGCTGCCCAGATCGAGCGTGATGCGCCAATTGCCCTCGGGCAGAGGCAGGGAGAGGGCGCCATCGCTCTCATAGCCGCCGACACCGGGGGCATAGGGCGTGCCGGGCGCAATCGCGCTTTCCCCGCTGCGTGCCGGACCATCGAGGCGCCATACGCGCGCGGTTTGCGCGTGAGCCACAGGGGGCATCGCGCTGGCGCCCATTGCAGCCAGAAGCAGGGATAAACGTGCCATGGAACAAACATCTCCTAACCCATCTTGATTTTCTATATGTGAAATCTATTCTCACAATGTACGTAGCATAAAGGTCAGGGAGAGACCATGATTCGTCGATTGAGCCAACTTCTGGCATCCGCCGCCTTGTCGCTTTGCGCCGCGCCCCTGCTTCACGCCCAAACCCCCGCCGCCCTGCATGGCGAAGCGCCGGGGGCCACCATCGACCCGCGCATCTTCAGCCAGTTTGCCGAACATCTGGGTTATGGCATTTATGGCGGGATCTGGGTCGGGCCGGAATCGAAAATTCCCAATATCAAGGGCTATCGCCGCGATGTGGTCGAGGCGCTGCGGGCGCTGCATGTGCCGCTGGTGCGCTGGCCGGGCGGGTGCTTTGCTGACGAATATCATTGGCGCGACGGGATCGGCCCGCGCGCCAAGCGCCCGGTCAAGATCAACACCCATTGGGGCGGCGTGACCGAGCCCAACACATTCGGCACGCATGAATTCATGGACTTTGCCGAGCTGATCGGCGCGCAGGCCTATGTCTCGGGCAATGTGGGCAGCGCGCCTGCGGGCGAGATGGAGGAGTGGGTGCAATATATCACCGCTCCGCAAGGCACTCTGGCCGATGAACGCGCGCGCAACGGGCGCAAGGAGCCGTGGAAACTGCCCTATTTCGGCATCGGCAATGAGTTGTGGGGCTGCGGCGGCAATATGAGGGCGGACTATGCCGCCGATGTCACGCGCCGCTATGCCACTTTCGTCAAAGTCCCCTTTGGCACCAAAATCCAGAAGATCGCCAGCGGCGCCAATGGTCCCGATTACAACTGGACCGAGGTGATGATGCGCGAGGCCGGCCGGATGATCGATGGCATCGGCCTGCATTATTACACTGTGCCCGGCGACTGGAAGGGCAAGGGATCGGCCACGGATTTCAACGAAACCGACTATGCCCGCACCATGGCCAAGACTTGGAAGATGGAGGAACTGCTGACCAGGCACTCCGCCGTCATGGACAAATATGACCCGGCCAAGCGCGTCAATCTGGCGGTGGATGAATGGGGCATCTGGACCGATGTGGAGCCGGGCACCAATCCCGGTTTCCTCTATCAGCAGAACAGCCTGCGCGATGCCTTGCTGGCGGGGGTGAACATCAACCTGTTCATCCGCCATGCCGACCGCGTGCGCATGACCAACATTGCCCAGATGGTGAACGTCCTCCAGTCGATGATCCTGACCAAGGATGCGCAGATGGTGCTGACACCCACCTATCATGTGTTCGACATGTATCGCGGTTTTCAGGATGCGACGGCTCTGCCGCTTGATCTGCCCAAACTGTGGTACGGGCGCGATGAATGGGTGTCGCCCGCGCTGCATGGCGCGGCGGCGCGGGGCAAGGACGGCGTGGTGCATGTGGCCCTCGTCAACATTGATCCGGGCAAGGCGCAGCATCTGGAAATCGCGCTGTCCGGCGTCAAATCGACGGGCGTGACGGGCCGCATCCTGACTTCGGACCGGGTTCAGGATGTGAATGATTTTGCCAATGGCGCGCGGGTGCATCCGGTGGCGTTTACCGGGGCGAGCCTGCGTGAGGGCAAGTTGCTGGTCGATCTGCCCGCCAAATCGCTGGTCGTGCTGGACCTGCCGTGATCGCGGATCTGGGCGCTTTTGCCGATGGGCGCAGCCTTGCCCATGGCGCGATCAATGCCGCCATCGCCGCCGCGCATCAGCGTGGTGGCGGGGTGGTGGAATTGCCCGTCGGGCGCTTCCTGTGCTTCTCGATCCGTCTGCTTTCCGGCGTCCGGCTGCATCTGGGGCAGGGCGCAGTGATCGAGGCAGCGGACCCGACGCGCCACGGCGGCGCCTATGACCTGCCCGAGGACAATGGCCCGCAACTCTATCAGGATTTCGGCCACAGCCATTGGTGCAACAGCCTGATCTGGGCCATCGGCGCGCAGGATATCGCCATCACCGGCCCCGGCCGGATCGAGGGGCGGGGCCTGACCCGCAACGGCCCCGGCTCGCTCTGGCGCGCGCAGGCGGGTGAAAGGCCGCTCTCCATGGCGGCGATGAGCGAGGCCGAAGTCGGCGCGCTGGAGCAGAGCCATGCCGCGATGCGCGGGCTGGGCAACAAGGCGATCGGCCTGCGCGAATGCCGCAATGTCGAACTTTCGGGCTTTACCATTGCGGGGGGCGGGCATTTCGCCATCCTTGCCACCGGGTGCGAGGACATGGCGATCCGCCACCTGTCCATCGACACGGAGCGGGACGGGATCGACCTCGATTGCGCGCGCCGCTGCGTGGTCGAACATTGCCGGGTGAACAGCCCCAATGATGACGCCATCGTGGTGAAAACCAGCCTTGCCCTTGGGCGGCTGGCGTCATCGGAGGATATTGCGATACGCCATTGCACGGTCTCGGGCTATGACCTTTGCACGATGCTGGATGGCACGCGCGGGCGGACGCAGCAATTCGCCCCCGACCGCGACCGGGTGACCGGCCGCATCAAGATCGGCACCGAAACCAATGGCGACATTCGCCGTGTGACCATCGAGGATTGCCATTTCGAACGCAGCCGGGGATTGGCCATCGAATGCGTTGACGGCGCCACGGTCGAGGACATTACCGCCCGCCGCCTGACCATGCGCGAGGTGACTACTGCCCCGATCTTCCTGCGGCTGGGCGCCCGGCTGCGCGGGCCGGAGGGGACGCGGATCGGGGCGCTGCGCCGGGTGGAGATCAGCGATATTCGCGCCACCGGGATCGCCCATGAATTCCCCGCGATTGTGGCGGGCCTGCCCGGTCATCCGGTGCAGCAGGTGGCTTTGCGCGACATTGACCTGAGTTTCGATGGCGGCGGTACGGCGCAGGATGCCGCCCGCCAGCCTCCGCTGGTGCCCGATGCCTATCCCGAACCCAGCATGTTTGGCGTGCTGCCCGCATGGGCGCTGTGGATGCGCGATGTTCAGGATGTGACCGTCGAGCGTTTCGCCGCGCGCCATGCCGGGGATGATGCGCGACCCCCGGTGATTGTGCGTGATGCGCAGGGCCTGAATCTGCGGGAAATGCCGCATTGGCCGCCCGCCTGACCCATTTGGGCGATTGACGGCGATCCGTCCTGCGTGTATCACAATAAGCAACAAATGTGCATAATGCGGGATTTTGGAGAGGCCAGTGCAAAGGTTCGCATTCCGGATGCAATTGAAACCCGGCATGGTCGATGAATATCGCCGCCGCCATGACGAGATCTGGCCCGAGCTGGTCGATCTGCTGCGCCAGGCCGGGATCAGCGACTATTCGATCTTTCTGGATGAGGACACGCTGGCGCTCTTTGCGGTGCTGAGGCTTGCCGAGGAGAACAGGCGCGAGAGCTTGCCCAATGAGCCGGTGATGAAACTGTGGTGGGCCGCGATGGCGCCGCTGATGGAGGTCGAACCGGACAATCGCCCGCGCGAATGGCCGCTCATGCCGATGTTTCACATGGCCTGATGGGGGTGGCGATGCGTTCTCTTTTATTGGTTGGCGCGGCTCTGATCGCGGCCCCCGCTCTCGCGCAGGAAGCGCGTCCGACCGTCAATCTCAAGGCTCCGGTCAAGACATTCGGCCGCGTGTCCTTCGATGGCCGCTCGCTGATGATCGATGGGCAACGCACACCGATCTGGGCCGCCGAATTTCACCCCTATCGCCTGCCCAGCCCCGATCTGTGGCGCGATGTCCTGCAAAAGATCAAGGCCAGCGGGTTCAACACCGTCACCTTCTATTTCGACTGGGGTTATCACAGCCCCAAGCAAGGCGAGCTGGATTTCACCGGCATCCGCGACATGGAGCGCGCCATCACCATGGCCGGCGAGGAGGGGCTTTATGTCATCACCCGCGTTGGGCCCTATGTGAACGCGGAGCTGGCGCGGGGCGGCTTTCCCGGCTGGCTGAACAACCAGCGGGCGAGGGCGCGGACCGATGATCCGGAATATCTGAAGGCGGCGGATGAATGGCTCGCGGCCATCGACGGCATTGTTGCGCGCCATCAGATCAATGATGGCAAAGGCCCCGTCATCCTGCATCAGATCGAAAACGAACTTTCGCAGACCAGCCCGGCCCATCGCCGCTATATGGACCATCTCTATGCCGTGACGCGCAGCCACGGCATCACCGTGCCGATTTTTCACAATGATCCGGGCCGCAATGGTAATTGGGCGCCCGATGGTTCGCCCGTGCCGGGCGTGGTCCATGGCCCGGTCGATATGTATGCCTTCGATGGCTATCCGGGCGGCACCTGCACCGCGCAGGGCAAGATTGCGCGTGGGAATGGCGCGCCTGATTGGGGCTATTATGGTATCGGCGGGGCCAAGGGTGGGGCGTCGGCCTCGCCCGACACACCGGGCTTTATGGCGGAAATCGGCGGAGGCTGGTTCGATTATTGGGGGTCGGACGGGATCTATGCCTGCAATGCGGGACAGACGGGGCCGGGCTATGGCCGCCTGTTTTACGGCACGAATTTCGTCAACGGCATCGGGTTGCAAAGCATCTATATGGGCTATGGCGGCACCTCATGGGGCTGGCTGCCCGCGCCGGTGGTGTTCACCTCCTATGACTATGGCGCGGCGATTGCCGAGGACCGATCCCTGCGCGAAAAAGCCTTGGCGTTGAAGCCCATCGGCGGCACTCTTGCGGCGCTGCCGGAGATTGCCGCGATGGTCCCGGCGGACAAATTGACGCCATCTTCGGACGCCATCCGCCTCTATCACAATCGCAGCCCTGAAACAGATGCCCGCCTGATTCTGGCCGCGCATCAGCCGGGGCATCTGACGCAGGATACCAGCTTTACCTTCGCCGCCGATCTGCCTGATGGGCATTATCAGATGCCGCAGATCCGGCTGAACGGCTATGATGCGAAATGGATCGTGGCCGGGGCCAATGTCGCGGGGCAGCGGTTGGTTTACACGACCAGCCAGATCCAGACCGCGCAGAACGGCCTGCTGCTGCTGATCGGCCGCGCGGGTGAGGGCGGACGGACCGTGCTGCGCTACAGCGCCAAGCCCGCGATCAAGGCGCCCGATGGGGTCGCCGTCTCTTGGGATGCGGCGTGCGGCGATCTGACGCTGGATTACACCCATGGCGCGCTCTCCACGGTGGAGATCAGCGGCGGCGGGCGGCCTGCGCTGAGCCTGCTGCTGGGCGATGATGCGGCGGGCGGGGCTTGCTGGGATGCCGATGGCGTGCTGGCCTGCGGGCCTGCGCTGGTGCGCCATGCGCGGGCCAAGGGCGGAGCGCTCGCGCTGACCGGCGATACTACCGCTCCCGCTTTCTTGCGCGTGTGGACCCGGCAATCGCGCATCACATGGAATGGCGCCCCGGTGGCCATGCGGCCTGCGGCGGGCGGATCGTTTGAATCCATCGCGCCCATTCCCGGTCCGGCCCCCATTGCGCTGCCCGCGCTGACCGACTGGCGCATGGCCGAGGGCACGCCCGAGGCCGCCGCCACATTTGACGACAGCGCATGGCAGGCCATCGACCACCGCGCCGACGCCACGCAAAGCCAAAAGCCCGCAGGCCAGCCCACACTGACCATGGATCCCTATGGTTTCCACGAGGGCGATGTCTGGTATCGCGCCCATTTCGCCGGTTCCGCCGATGCCCAGCGTCTCAGCCTGACCTATGGCGCGGGCGGGGCGGGGATGGTTCAGGTGTTCCTCGATGGCCGCCTGATCGGCCAACAGGATCTGCCCGCCGCCATGCCGCGCCCGATCACGACGGGCAATCTGACGGTTCCCATGCCCGATGCCGCGCGCGTATCGGGCGATCATGTCCTGTCCGTCATGGTGCGCAACAATGGCCATAACTGGGACCTGACCGCGATGGACGAGCATAAGGAGGGGCGGGGCCTGATCGCCGCCTCGCTCGAACCGCTGACGGGGCCTGCCTTTGCCGTGCCGCTCAACTGGCGGATACAGGGCCGCAGCGGCGGCGAGGATTTCACCGACCGCGCGCGCGGCACGCCCAACAATGGCGGCCAATATGGCGAGCGCATGGGCTGGCATCTGCCCGCTTTTGACGATCATGCGTGGCGCGCCACCGGGGCCGCTCTGCCGCAGGGATCGGCGGGCACGAACTGGTATCGCACCCATGTCACGCTCAATGTTCCGCGCGGACAGGACGCCACCATCGGCCTTGCCTTTGGCGACACCGCGCGGCCGCGTTCATCGGCGCAATACCGGGTGCTGATCTTCGTCAACGGCTGGAACATGGGGCAATTCATCGCCCATGTCGGGCCGCAGCGGATCTTTCCGCTTCCACAGGGCATCCTCAACCATCACGGGGCCAACAGCATCGCCCTTGCCGTCACCAGCGACGGCGCACCGGCCAATGCGCCCGAGAATGTGCGCCTCGTCACAATGCAAAATCGCCGCGGCGGGCTGGAGGTGGCGCAGGTTGCCGCCCCTGCCGGCCTCGCGCCCATCCGTTGATCCATGGAGAATAGTGTGTCCGCAACTCTTCCTGCACGTTCCGATCTGATCGGGCTGATCCATCGTCTGATGGACAATCTGGTCTCGATCCATGATGAAACCGGCGAATTTCTGCTGCGGCTCGAGGATGGCCGCGTCATTGACACCAAGGGCTGGAACGGCTGGGAATGGACGCATGGCATCGGCCTGTTCGGCATGTGGCGCTATTATCAGCAGACCGGCGATGACAAGGCGCTGACCATCATCCGCCAGTGGTTTGCCGACCAATTGCCGCGCGGGACGACCAAGAACATCAACACCGTCTCGCCCTTTCTTACGCTCTCCTATCTCTATGAGCGCGAGCCGAATGCCGACTGGCTGGCCCAGATTCAGGAATGGGCCGACTGGCTGATGGCGCCCGATGGCCTGCCCAAGACCGAGGAGGGCGGTTTTCAGCACATCGTCTATAATGACGAAAACCCCGGCGAGATGTGGGACGACACGCTGATGATGAGCGTGCTGCCGCTGGCGCGTTTTGGCCTGCTGCTGGATCGCCCCGATTATGTCGAGGAGGCCAAGCGCCAGTTCCTCGTGCATATCAAATACCTGTTCGATACGAAAACCGGCCTGTGGTTCCATGGCTGGGATTTCAACGGGCGGCACAATTTTGCGGGCGCTCTGTGGGCGCGGGGCAATTGCTGGATCACGATTGCTATTCCCGAAATCATCGAATTGCTCGGCCTGCCCGAAGGCGATGCTTTCCGCACCTTCCTCGTCGATACGCTGGCCGCACAGGTCAAGACTTTGGCCGCGACGCAGGCGGAGAATGGTCTGTGGCATACGCTGGTGATGGACCCGACCTCCTATCTGGAAGCCTCGGCCACGGCGGGTTTTGCCTATGGTATCCTCAAGGCCGTGCGCATGGGCCTGCTGGACGCAAGCTATGAAACGGTGGGCCTTAAAGCGGTGCAGGGCGTGATCGACCATATCAACGCGGATGGCGAATTGACGCAGGTATCCTTCGGCACTGCGATGGGCGATACGATGCAGTTCTATAAGGATATTGCGCTGACCTCGATGCCCTATGGGCAAAGTCTTGCGATCTGCGCTTTGGCCGAGGCGCTGCACCGGCGGTAAGTAGCCGGACGAAAAAAAAGGGGCGGCGGACCTGATCTGGTCCGCCGCCCCTTTTGTTTGGCCCATCAATGACAGGCGTATTTGCCCAGCGGCGTCTCACGCTCCAGATCGAGCCGCTGCGCCAACACCGCACGCGCGGCGGGTACCGACAGGCCCGAGAGCTGCTCTGCCACCAGATCGGCCATGGTCCGCGCGCCCAGTTCCGTAAAATGCGTGTCATCCTTCAGCCCGGCCGCAAAGGCGGGATAGGCCCCCGGCGCCAGGTTCATGTAATAGACGACCGACTTGTCCGCCCCCATCCGGTCGAGCAGATTGCGCGAGGCGCCCTCAAGGTCGATCAGCGGCGTTTGAGTCGTGGAGGCCAACTCGCGCATCACGGCGGAATATTCGGCAAAATCGGCCCGCGCCTTGCCCGCCGCGTCAAACGACCGCCGCGCCACCGGCGTCACCAGCACGGGAAAAGCCCCATGCCCCCGCGTTTCCCAGATGAAGCGCAGCAGATTGTCGCGATACATCGCCGGATCGGCAAAGCGTTCGGGCTTGGCCTTGGTGGCGTCATTATGGCCGAACTGGATCAGCACGGTGTCGCCCGCGCGGATCTCGCCCATCATCCGGTCCCATCGGCCCTCGTTGATGAAGCTTTTGGTCGAGCGACCGCCAATGGCGCGATTGACCACCACCGCATCGCCCGACAGGCCGCAGGCGAGGAATTGGCCCCAGCCGCCTTGAGGGTATCGTTCGGGCGCATAGGTCTGGACCGTGGAATCCCCCGCGATCAGGATGCGCGCCGGTTCGGGTTTTGGCGCCGGCTTGGGCGTGGCGGCGACAGACAGGCTGGCCGCAGCCAGCAGCAACAGATGTTTCACAATTTTCCTCCCACCGGATTGTTGCCCCACAGGCTCTCATAGTCCCAGCCTGTCAGGTCCTGAACCACTTCGCGCGCATGGGGGCTGGTCGGTTCGCGCCCGCCGCCGCGCAGATGTTCGATCTCGCCCATCAGCACGTCATGCGTGGCGCGGCTGAGACGGAAGCGGCGCGAGACGGCGATACCAAAGCCCAGCATCGCCCATGTGCCGATGCCCATCACCAGCACCAGCGTCAGCACCGCGCCATGGCTCTGTACGTCCGCCTTGGGCACGAAACCGCCCGCATCCATCAACAGGCCCACCAGCGCCACGGCGGCGGCCTGTGTTGCCTTGCGGATAAAAGTCATCACGCCCGCAAAGGAGCCTTCGCGGCGGCGACCGGTGACGATCTCATCCACATCGGCCATGTAATTGTAGGTGGCCCATGGAATGTAGTTGAGCGCCCCGCGCCCGAGGCCCACCAGCCCCATGCCGATCCAGATCCACCCCGATGCGGCAGGCAGCCCCGCCCACCACAGCGCCAGCAGCGCCGCCACGCCCAGCGCGAAACACGCCGCCGCCATGCGATAGGCCAGCGCGGGGCTGGAGCGCAGCGCCATGCGGATGGCCAGCATCACCGCGCCCAATTGCACAATATACATCGTGCCCAGCAGGGCGGAGGCCGCCTGCGTCGATCCGGCCAGCGCAAAGATCACGAAGAAGGTGAAAGCCGCGTTGAAAATGTCCTGCGAGATATATCCGCCCAGATACATGCCCAGATGCAGCCGGAACGCCCGAATGCGCAAGGTGGACGACAGATTGCGCCACAGATGCAGCAGCGGGGATCCGGCGGCGGGCTTGGGCGGCGTGGGGCGCTGGCGTTCCCAACTGAAGGCATAGAGGAAGCCCGCCGTCGCCATGAACAGCGCGGCAAAGATCGCCCCCATGATGAGGAACGTGTTCGCACTGTCGCGCCCCAGCCAGTTGATCAGCCAGAGCGGCAGGAAACCGGCCAGAATCGCCGACCCTTGCGCAAACAGAATGCGCACCCCGGCAAACTTGGCCTTGGTGGCAAAGTCGCTGGCCATTTCGGCGGCCAGCGTTTCATAGGGGATGATCTCCAGCGCATAGGTCAGTTCGAACAGCACATAGGAAACAAGGTAATACCAAAAGGTCTGACCCGGCAGCCACATCAGCGCGAATGTTGGCAGCAGGGGAATGGCGGCCAGCACGAAAAACCGCCGCCGCCCGAACCGCCGCCCCAGCGCGTGCCGGTCGAAATGGTCCGAAATATGCCCGATCGTGGGCGAGACAAAGGCGTCGAGAATGCGCGCCACGGCAAAGATCAGCGCAGCCTGTCCGGCTGAGAGGCCGCAAAACCGCGTGTAGAAGATCAGCACCCATGCCGAGATCACCGCCATCGACCCCGCGCCCAGCACGTCATTCGCGCCATAGGCCAGGTAATTGACCAAACGGACCGGTCTTGCCGCCGGTTGCGCCATCACGCCTTCCTTTTCCCTTGGGGCCGGAATGGCGTATCACCATGCGGCGCAATTATTCATATTGTGGACTTCGTTTATACTATGTAAAACCGCATCGACAAGCGGCAATCATAGCGCCGCACCGATTCATGGGAGATTTTCGGATGCGTTTCCGCCTTTTGACGGGTCTGCTCGCTACCTCGCTACTGGCCCCCTTTGCCTTGGCCGCCCCCGCCATCGCCAAACCGGCCAAAGAATGGATCGACCCCGCCACCGGCCACCGCATTGTGCGCATCAGCACTCAGGGCGGAACCTCCAATCTCTATTTCACGCAAAGCGCCTTTACCCCCAAGGGCGACAAGATGGTCATCAAGACCCCCGACGGGATCAGCGTTGTCACGCTCTCGGACTGGTCGATCAAATTGCTGGTGCCCGGGCCGCATCTCAACCTGCTTTTTACCGGCCATATCAGCCGCAACGCCTATTACGCCACCCGCGCGCGCGACGATGCGGGCGGCGCGTTTCAGGTCTATGCGGTGGATGTGGACACCGGCAAGGCCAAGAAGGTGGCCGATGTGGCGGGCGGCTCGATCGGCTCGATCAATGCCGATGAAACGCTGCTGCTGGGCCAATATACTTTGCCCCCCGCCAAGGTGAACCCGGACGGCACGCTGGTCCGTGCGGATCAGGGCAACAATGCGGTGGCGGGCGGCAACACCTATGCCGAAAACCGGCCCGACGGCACGCCCTACACCTATGCCGATGCAAAAACTCGCTCGCTGCACCGCCGGTTGAAGGCCGGTTTCCCGATGGAGGTCTTTACCCAGAACCTCGTCACCGGCGAGCGCAAGACCATCGTGGCCAGCAATGACTGGCTCAACCATGTGCAATTCTCGCCCACCGATCCGGGCCTCATCATGTATTGCCACGAAGGGCCTTGGCACGAGGTGGACCGGATCTGGACCATCCGCACCGATGGCACCGGCAAAAAACTGGTCCACACCCGCACCATGAACAATGAGATCGCGGGCCATGAGTTCTTCAGCCCCGATGGCGAGACGATCTGGTACGATCTGCAAACGCCTCGAGGCCAGGTGTTCTGGCTGGCGGGCTATAATGTGCGGACCGGCAAACGGACCTGGTATCATCTGGAACGCAACCAGTGGTCGGTGCATTACAACCAGTCGCCGGACCTCAAACTCTTCACCGGCGATGGCGGAGACAGCGAGATGGTGGCCCATGCGCCCGATGGCAAATATCTCTATCTCTTCACCCCGCGCATGATCCCCGACGATGCCGAAATCCCGACCGCCGACGCGGACAAGCTGATTGTGCCGGGCACCTTCGATCAGGAAAAGCTGGTCGATATGCGCGCCAACAATTACAAGACCGAACCCAACATGACCTTTACCCCGGATGGCAAATGGATCATTTTCCGCGCAAATTTCGAAGGAACCACTCACACCTATGCGGTGGAAACCGCCAAGTGAAGGGCGCTTTGCTGCTGGCCGCGCTGCTGACCAGCGCTTCGGCCCATGCGGGCGTGGCGCGAAGCTGGGGCGTGGCGATGCAGGCGGCCCCGGCGGCGGACGCACCCAACGCGCCGCCCTCGATTGCCGATGCCACGGTGCGCCAGGTCCTGCGCCTGTCGGCGGGCGGAGACCGGCTGCGCCTTGTGCTGGACAATCAGGACAGCGCGAGCGCTTTGACCATCGACCATTTCGCCGTGGCGCTGGTCGATGCGCGCGGAGCGGTGATCCCCGGCAGTACCCGCAGCATCAGCTTTGGCGGGCGGCCCGGCGTGACCATCCCGGCCCATGCGCCGATGATCAGCGACTGGCTGCGTATGCCGGTCAAACCTCTGAGCCGGATCGCAGTGACTTTCCATGTCGCGCCGGGACAGGTGTTGGGCGCGTTCCATTCCTTTGGCGCGGCAAAGACGCAACTGGCGCCCGGCGATCAGGTGGAAAAGCCTGAATTGTCCGAGGCCGCCACGGTCGAGCGGCGCTTTGTCATTTCCGGCGTCGATGTGGGGGCCAAGACGCCTTTGCGCACCATCGTCACCTTTGGCGATTCGATCACCGATGGCGTGCGGGCCACGGTTGATTCGGATCTGCGCTGGCCCGATCAATTTGCCGCGCGTCTGCAAAAATCGGGCCTGAACATGGGCGTGGCCAATGTCGGCATTTCGGGCAACCGGATGCTGGCCGATGGGGCGGGGCTTAATGCGCTGGCCCGGTTTGACCGCGATGTGTTGGCCATTCCGGGCGCGGACCATGTGATCGTGCTGGAAGGCGTCAATGACATTGGCGCGGCATGGCGCGAAAAGCGGCATGAGAGTTTCGACACCGAGGCCGTGATCAACGCCTATCGCCAGATGGTGATCCGCGCCCATGACCATGGCATCAAGATCATCCTTGCCACGATCCTGCCTTATAAGGGTGCTGGCTATTGGTCCGAATGGGGCGAGATGCAGCGCCAGAAGATCAACACATGGATCCGCGAGCAGAAGCAGAGCGACGGCATGGTCGATCTGGACGCGGTGATGCGGGACAAGGTCGATCCGCTGGTGATGAACCCGGTGTATGATTCAGGCGACCATCTGCACCCCAATGACAAGGGCTTTGCCGCGATGGCCGATGCTGTGCCTTTGGCGCTGCTGCGTCAGGGCAGGACGCCCACGCGATAGACCATCACATGCACATAAGGTCGGCCCGGATCAACGCGGGCCGACCCGAATTGCGGGAAATGCGGCGTATCAGGCGGCAGTCCCGGCTCCAGTGCCACACCATCGCCCATGCGATACAAATGTCCAGCTTTGCCCGGTTTGCTGCCGTCGAAATAATTGCCGGTATAAAGCTGGACCGAGGGCTGGGTGGTCCACATTTCCAGCCAGCGGCCTGATGCGGCATCCGTCATACGCGCGGCCAGATGGGGCAGGGCGGTCAGCCCCGCATCCAGCATGAAACTGTGATCATATCCGCGCGCCTGTACGATTTGCGCATCATGGCCGTCGCGGATCGCGGCATCGATCAAACGCGGGCGTCGAAAATCAAACGCCGTCCCGCCCACATCGCGTAACACTCCCGTGGGCAGATTGCCCCGCGCCACCGGCACCATACGGCTGGCCGGGATCATCAGCCGCGCCATGGTCGCTGCCCGCCCCGCGCCTTCGCCCGACAGGTTGAACAGCGCATGGTTGGTGATGTTGACGATGGTGGGCTTGCTCGTTTCCGCCTCAAACCGGATGGTCAGCGCGCCTTTGGCATCCAGCCGATAGGTGACGGAAACCCTCAGCTCCCCCGGATAGCCGCTGTCGCCATCGGGGCTGGTATGGGTCAGGCGGACCATGGCATCCTTGCCGCCTTGCACCTCGGCCACATCGAACACTTGCCGGTCAAAACCCAGCCCGCCGCCATGCACCGAATTCGGCCCCGCGCCATTGCGCCGCAGATGGTATGTCATGCCATCCAGCGCAAATTCCGCTCCGGCGATCCGGTTGGCATAGCGCCCAACGGTGGCGCCCAGATAATCCTGATGCGCCTCGTATTCGGCGGCGCTGTCATGGCCCAAGACGATATCGGCGCGGCGCCCATGGCGATCCGGCGCGATCAGACTTTGCAGCGTGGCGCCATAGGCCAATATCCGCGCCGACACTGCGCCACTGCTCAGCACGATGGCCGCCACATGCCGCCCATCGGCCAGCGCGCCGCCATCCTCCACACGCGCGGTTGCCGCCATCGCGGGCGAGGCCGTGAGCAGCAGAGCCAGCGCGATCCTCAATGGCGTGGTTCCTGCGGGCTGTTGCGATGGGCGGGGATATGGGCAGAGTCGATTTCCGGCCCTGCCAGCGCCAGCATCTGGATCGCGGCCAGCCCCCATTGCGCGGCGGCATTGGTGGACAGGCGCGGCCATTCGACCTGATTGCCCAGATGCACGCGCGGATCATGATCCCATGTGCCAAGCCCTTCATCGCCGGAGAAGAATTCCTCCACCGCGCGCGCCATCAAGCCTCGGTCATGCCGCGCGCGGGCGGCATAGGCGGTCATGCGCGAATAGGCCTCGCGCAGATTGCGCGCGCCAAAGGGCGGACCGAATTTGGCGAGGAAATCGGGCTTGGGCGCATTGTACCATTGGCAGAACGTGACCCATGCCTGCGCATAGGCGGGAATGTCGATCAGGCTGATGATCTCTGCATTGATCTCGGTCGCGCCGAAGACGGAGGAGAGATGGCTGATGCCGATCGTGTCGCCTTTGCCAAGGAACCGATGCGTGGCCGGATCATAGGGCGCGCCGCCCACCAGCCAGCCATATTTCATCGCCCCGATACTCTGCATCCCCGCCGCGATCCGGTCACGCCATTGCGTATCGCCGGTGCGCTCCCACTGGGTCAGCCAGGCGCCCACCACGGCGGTCCAACTGGGGCCGAAACCCATCTCGAATGTGCCCTTGGGCCCGGCATAGGGTTTCGCACCCGGCACCTTGCGGCCGATTTCCACATGGTCCAGCGTCCGGTCGCTGTCCACCAGATCGGCGATCAGATCACCCACCCGATCATCGGCGGTGAGGTAAAAATAGATCCGGCGATAGATGGCATTGGACACGCGCGGCTGTTTCGAACTGTCGCCCCAATGCTGCACCCCGTGGCGCGTGCCCAGCCCCTTGAAGCGGCCAAGGTGATAGGTGTCGACCTCGCTGGTGTGGCGCGTCATCGCCTCGGCCAGACGGAAGGGCTGGGCCGCCCCGGTGCGCAAAGCCTGATACCACAGCCAAAGGTCGGGCGATAACTCGCTGTTGTCCCATGCAAAGCCGCCGATGTCATAGCGCCACTGATGCCGGTCGGCGTCATAGGTGTGCATGATGTCGCCATGGTTCCAGAAACCATACCAGCCGCGCCGGTCCACTTCGCCCGCATAGAAATCGACGAGGCGTTCGAGCTGATCCTCGACAATCGCGCGGTTACGGCTGGAGCGGTCCGGCAGGGACCAGTCACCAAACACGCCCGCCTTGTTCAGATGCTCTGGCGCGGCCATCATCCGGGGCGAGGCGGCATTGGCGGCCGCCATTGTCTCAATCATAGCATTCTCGGGCGTCGCCTCACAGGCCCAGAGCGTCAGCTCATGCGTCTTGGCAATGCCGGTCGCGCTGCCCCAGCCGGGTTCGTAATCCTCATAGGTGATGTCGAGGCCAGCGTTTTGAGCGTCATACCCCTCCATCCCGTTGACCCCGCGCCAAGGGCGCAGGTCCATCGGTTCGGCGCGCGGGCTCCACAGCCATGCGGTGAGATGGGCGGTATTGCTGGTCGCATCGCGCACCGACAAGGCGCTGGGGCAGGTTTGCCAGAACCAGCGCTGGGCAATGGCCGCGCCGCCGCTCGGCCCGCCGACATAGGCAAGGCCCGGCGCGCGATGGCCCGATGCCGAGGCCACCCATGCCATATTTGCCTCGGTCCGCTTTTCGATGCGGAACCCGTCGGCATTGGCCTGTTCCAGCCAGAAGTCGGACCATGTGGGGATGTACTGCAATTTGTCGCGCACCGCCGCGGCCATTTGTGCGACGGGCGGCGTGGCGCGGCCCGCGATTTGCGCGGCGCGGAAGGCAGCGCCCGGATCGCGGCGCAGGCCCGTCAGCGGGCGGACGGCCTCGGCAAACAGGGGGCCATCGCTGGCCATGCGGATATGGCGATCATGGGGCGCATCGCGCATCGGCACGGCGACCGAGAGGCCCAGCGCGGCAATCGCATCGCGCGCCGGATCGCCGTTATAGATGAAGCTGTGAATGATGCGCAGATGCCGCGCCCCGGCATAGGCGTAGAAACGCAGGGTGAAGGGCAGGGTGGCCTCCTGCCCCTGCCGGTGGACGCCCTCGACCTTGATGACCGCGCGCACCGGGCCGCTTTGCTCCAGCGTCAGGCGCGTGACCGTGGCGGCAAAGGCCCCACCCATTTGCCCCACCAGCGAGACCGGCCCCATCACCGCCCGCCCGCCGATGCTGACCGAGCGGATCACGGCATCGCCTGATTTGGCGAAATCCCATGTCACCCCGGCGCAGGTGAGGCGGAGGCCATCGGCGGCCTGTTCAATGCGGATCGGATCGGCGGAGGCGGGGCCAGGCGCACCGGGGGCCACGGTGATGCCATCGGGCACGGCATCGCCCATGCTGGCGGGCAGGGCATGGGCGCTCCATTTGATCGAGCCATCGGGCCAGAAGGCGGTGGGCCAGCTTTGCGCCGGGAGGGCCGCGCCGCCTGCGGCCAGCGTAAAGCCCGAGCGCCGCGATACCGCCCCGCGCGGCCATGCCACGCCGAAACTATGGCCCAGATCCATGGCGGGGCGGCCCTCCAGCCAGTGCACCGGTGCCGGGGAAGGCGCGGGCGCGGCATGGCCAAGGCGCGGGGCCAGCGCGGCGGCGGGGATCAGGCTGGCCAGTTTGAGGGCATCGCGGCGGATCATCATCGTTGAGCCTTTATGCTGATATGGCGGAAGGCCCAGTGGCTCCATGTGGTGCGCAGGCCAAACCAGCCGGAAGTGTAGGGGGTAGGGTCGGTCAGGGTGAAGAGGCGAGATCCGTCGCGCTCCACGGCGATGGTCGCGCCATCGGCGATCAGGGTGATATGCGTCCAGCGGCCCGGCGCAAGGCGCGCATCGCCCCGGTCATGCTCGGGCAGCAGCGGGCGCACCCTCGGCGTCGCCACATAGCGGCGCAGGCGGGTGGTGGTGTTGCGATTGCCGCCGATGCCCACGTAATAGGTTTGCAGGGTGTCGTAATCCTCGAACCGGCCGGAACGGGGGGCTGGATCGGAGCCGTCCTTCTCGCGCGCCATCCAGAAGGCGTTGAGGTCGCTGACCGTATCATTGGGGCCGCCATGGGCGATGGGCATGGCGTCAAAACTGATGCGCACCGCGCCCGAAAGGCGACGGCGATACCACAGCGTCAGGCCCAGCGGCGTGTCGATTTCGATGCCGCCATGGGAGAAGGCAACGTGGGCCGGGGCCTCTGCCTCGATACGCCAGTCTGCCGGGCGGGCATCGGCCACGCCCGGCAGACAACAGGCGGCGCAGAGCAGGAAAGGAAATCTCACGCGCCGCCTGCCGGGCGTCACATCTTGGCCCGGACGCCGAAATAGACCCGGCGGCCATAGGTTTCGACGGTGGAAACGCGATAGGCGCTTTCCTCGTCCTCGATGCGCTGGGCATTGGTGATGTTCACCAGATCGACAAAGGCGGTGAAATGGTCGCCGATGCGATAGCTGATCGAGGAATCCCATTGGCCATAGGGGCGGCCAAAGGCGTTGAGATTGTCGCGCTCCGGCCCGATATTATAGCGCGAACGCCAGTTGTACGAGATGCGCGCGTTCAGACGGCCATCGTCATAGAAGGCGGACAGGTTATAGCTGTGGCGCGACAGGCCGGGGAAGCCCAGCGCCTGACCGCTGTAATAGCCTGTCGTGGTAAAGCCGCGATCCTTGGCATAGGTGTAATTGGCCTGAAGCCCCATGTTCTTGAACAGGCCTGGCAGGAAGTCGAAGCCATAGACGAGGCCCGCCTCAAACCCGTTGATCTGAACCGGGGCGGCGCTGTTGTAATAGGTCGAGATGGTGAAATCGGTGCCGTTGTAATTCTCGGTCGTGGCCACCTTATAGGGGAAGCCCTGAATATCCTTGCGCCAGAAGGTGGCCGACAGATAATTCACCCGCGAGATATACCATTCCAGCCCAAGGTCATATTGCTGGGCGGTATAGGGGCTGAGCTTGGGATTGCCGCGCGATCCGGTCTGGGCAATTGTGTTGAGCGACATGGAGGGCGCGATCTTGGCCAGATCGGGCGCGGCGGCCACCGATGTGGCCGTGGCGCGGAAGATCAGCTTGTTGGGCACCAGCTCATAGCGCAGATTGGCGCTGGGCAGCACATAGGTGTGATTGCCGGTAAAGGACACCGGGGCGAAAGTGCCCGCGCTGGTGTTGATGTTATAGCCCGAGGCGATGGTTTCCATGCGGATCACGCGCGCGCCCACCACCACGGCCAGATTGCGGTCAAACGGGGTAAAGCCCCATTTGGTCGAGACATAACCGGCCCAGTTCTTCTGCTTCACATCATAGGTGTCGCCCGGCGACCAGTTGTTGGTGGTATAGGTGGTGGGAATACCCGCCGCATTGGCGATTCCCATGTTCATGTTCAGCCAGCGCTGAATATTGGTTGAGCCGATATTGCCGGTCGAAAAGAAGTTGTGATCGCCAAGATCGGCATATTTTACATAGGACTGGATCTGCGAGAGGATCGCGGCATTGGTCCCGGTCGAGGTGACGGCATCGACCGCCGTGCCCGTGACCCATGTGCGCGTCTTGATATCGCCCACGCCCGGCGTTGCGGTATAGCCCTCATAGGTGACGGTGCCGTCGTGATAGATCGAGTTGAGATCGGTCACGCGGCGCTGGACGCCGAACTTGATCTGTTTCAGGAAGCCGCCGACGTCATAATCGCCGTCGAACTGGAAATTGCGTTCGGTCTGGACGTTCAGGCGCGGCTTGTGCTGGATCTGCAGATTGTTGATGCCCGCCGGATTGGTGGGGTCGGTCGACAGGCTGATGTTGGGGGCGCCCGCCGAATTGCGATAATCCACCGTCACCGAGGTCAGGCCATATTGCGTGCCCACCACGTCGATTTCATCATTGAAGGCCCGCGCCCAGGAATAGCCGCCGCGTGCGCGCAGGGTCAGCTTGGGGCTGACATGCCATTCGCTGCCCAGCGTGCCGGTATAGGTCTGGCGGTCGATCGTGCCGTTGATGTTGCGATAGGACACGCCCAGCGCATTGGTGCTGTTCGGATTGGCCACCGGGGTTTGCTGGAATTGCACATAGCTGGCCGCGTTGCCCGCGTTGACACTGGTGTCATTGCTGAGCGAGAGAGCCGAGGTCAGGGCCGAAAACGTGTTGATCTGCATAAGCTGCGAGTTCAGCGTCTGCTGCCCGCGCGTATAGGTGTTGTCAAAGAACAGGCGGAAATTGTCGGACGGGCGCCATTCGACAATGCCGTTCATCGCATAGCGTTCAGTGCGTTCGCGATACATCGCATAGCGCGGAATGTCGGGATAGAAATCGCCGGTGCCGTCATTGTTCAGATCAACGCAACCGGTCTGCACCGTCTGGCTGCATTGCGCGGCCGTGGCGCCCACCTTGCGGATCTGGCGCCAGCCCGTCGTCTTGGCCTGATCGTACCACAGGCTGCGCTTTTCATAGGTGGCCGAGAGCAGCACGCCCAGCGTGTCATTGGCAAACAGGTGGCTGCCGATCAGCGCGAATTTGGGGTCGAGCCGGTCGCCCAGCGTACCGTAAACGCCCTGAACCGATCCGGCCAGATAGTCCTTTTTGGTGTCGAACGGGCGGCGGGTGATGATGCGCACCGTGCCGCCCAGACCGCCCTCGGTCATATCGGCGGTGGCGGATTTGACGACTTCGAGGCGGCTGATGAATTCGGCCGGGATATCGCGGAATTCGACCGCCGGATTGGTGGCCGACCCTGCGGCTGGCCCGGCGGCGGTGGAGAGGGTGGATTGCCCATTGATTTCAACGCGGATCAGCCCCGGATCCACGCCGCGAATGGACACCGCAGATCCTTCGCCGCCCGCGCGACTGATCTGGACGCCGGTGATGCGTTGCAGCGCTTCGCCCACGTTCTTGTCCGGGAATTTGCCCACATCCTCGGCCGAGATCGCGTCCACTACCTGATCGGAATTGCGCTTGGTGTTGAGCGCATTGGCAAGGCTTTGGCGAATGCCGCTGACGATGATGTCGGCGTTGGTGGCGGGGGCGGGCGCGCTTTGCGCATGGGCCAGGCCGGGAGAAACGAGCGCGATGACGAGCGCGGCGGACGCGGGTGAGCATCGCCAAAGGTGAGCCTTTGAAGCCATGGTGGACAACCTTCCCTGTTATCATTCTTAATATTGCTCAATATGAACTTATCGAGCGCATTATGAACCTATCGCCAAGATAATCACTTTGCAAGCCGGAAGGCGAAATATTGATGGTGGGGCGATAATTTTTGAAATCACACGATAAATCATCGCTCCGGCGCCGGATCCCTGTGCTCGCACTGGGCCTTTATGTGGCGGTTAATCTCACTTTGTGAAACTTTTCCAATATCGGAGTCGCCCTGATGCCCCAAAACAAAAGAACCCGGCATGCCCTGCCGGGTTCTTTCATGATGATGCTCTGGCTTTTAGCGCAGAATTGTGGGGGGCAATCCTGCTTTCTGCCCAATGGCTTCAATATAGGCCAGCACCGCCTGCGCCCGCTCGCCCGCCGGAACCGGCCGCCCCGGCGGCTCGAACCAGATCGGGATAGCGCGCAAATCCAGCCTGCCATCCTCATGCCAGAGGATTTCGCCGATCATCCCGTTCACCGCCTCGGGATGAAACGGGGCGAGGGGGTAGGCCGGATCAGGCTCAAACCCGAACAGTTTCTTGCGCCGCTCCACCCATTCGGCGCGGGCCGGATGATCCTGCGCGGGCGAAAGCGCATGGGTGACGACGCACCCATTGCCCAGCCCATGAAACACAGGCGCGCCATCAATAACCTCGATCCCGCGCGCGATATGGGCATGATGGCCCACCACCACGCCCGCGCCCGCCGCTACCGCCGCTGCGGCAAGGGGGCGTTCATAGGGCGCCAGATCAGCGGGACGATGCGTGACCCCCTTGTGCAGGGCGACGATGACCAGATCGGATGCCGCCCGCGCCGCGCGGATGTCGGCCTCCATTGCGGCCTGCGATGCCGGGTCGATATGCACCAGTTCGGCCTGCGGGCGGCTTGCGCTGCCATCTTGCGGCGTGATGCGGACATAGGCGCAGCCCGGCTTGCCTTCGCCCGCCCAGCTCAATTCGGGCCCCACGCAATTATAACTGAGCAGGGCGATCCGGCGCGCGCCCGCCGCGATGAACACCGGCGCGCGCGCCGCGTCCAGATCCACGCCCGCCCCGGCATGGGCTATCCCGTTGCGATCCAGCCCCGCCATCGTTTCGGCCAGCCCCACCGGGCCGCAATCCATCATATGGTTGCCCGCCATGCTGACCGCCGTGATCCCGGCGCGGGCCAGCGCGTCCAGATGCGCCGGATCGGCGCCGGGCGCGGGCACATCGCCGGGCACCTCCTCCTGACAGGTCGTATAGGGCACCTCGAGATGCCCGATCACTACATCGCCCCCGCGCAGGATCGGCGCAATGCCCGACAGCCAATGGTCCGGCTCGGGCACATCAAGGATGAGATCGCCCAGCAGCAGAATGCGGGTCGCGCTCATCCGATCACCCCTGCATCGCGTAAGGCCGCAATCGTGGCCCCATCCATCCCCATCTCGCCCAGCACCGCATCGCCATCCGCGCCCAGCACCGGCACCGCGCCCGCATCGCCGCGCGCGCAGAAATCCGGCCCCATGCCAAGACCCAGCACCGCCAGCGGCCGATCATGCCCCGGCAATTGCGCGTGCGAAATCAGCCCGCGCTGCGCCATATGGGGGTGGCTCAAAATGTCGCCGATCTCGCCGATCCGCGCGGCGGGGACGCCCGCCTGCGTCAACCGGTCATCGAGTTCCTGCGCCGAATATTTCAACATTTCCTGCGTCAGCCAGCTCTTGAGCGCGGCGTAATTTTCCACCCTCGCGGCATGGGTGGCAAATCGCGGATCGCGGATCATCTCGGGCGCGCCAAGTGCGGCGAACAGCGCCTCGATCTGATGCTGATGATTGGCGCCAAGGGCAATCCAGCCATCGCCGCAGGCATAATATTCCGCCGTCGCCACAAGGCGAAACCCGCGATTGCCCGTCCCCTTGGGTGAGGCCCCGGTATAGTCCCAGACGGAGGCCGCAGCGCCCATGATCTTGAGCGCGGCATCCAGCATCGCCACATCCAGCTTCTCGCCCGCGCCGGTCCTGTCTCGCCGCCGCAGCGCCGCCAGCACGCCCATCGCGCCCAGATAGCCGGTGAAACTGTCCACCACCGGAATGCCGATTTTCAAGGGGCCATCGGCGGTGGCATTCATCATCGCCATGCCCGATGTGGCCTGCGCAATATGGTCATAGGCGCCGCGATCCTGCAAATCCCCGCTTTGTCCAAAGCCGGAAAGCGAGAGCCAGATCAGGCGCGGATTGAGCGCGGACAAAGCCTCATAGCCCAGCCCCAGCCGCGCCATCACGCCGGGGCGGAAATTTTCCGCCACCACATCCACCTGCGCTGCCAGATCGCGCGCAATGGCCACCCCGCGCGGGTCTTTCAGGTTCAGCGCCAGACTGCGCTTGCCCGCATTGACCGCGGCAAACGGCACCGACATGCCCGGCAATCCTGCATGTTCGGTGTAGTGGCGGAAATCGTCGCCCTTTTTCGGCGGCTCGATTTTGATGACCTCGGCCCCCAGTTGCGCCAGCGTCATCGTGGCGGTCGGCCCGGCGATGGCATGGGTGAAATCCAGCACGCGAATGCCCGATAGCGGCATCATTGTCTCTCTCCTGCATCCAGCGCCCCGCTGGCGGCAATCATGGCCGGGTCAAAGCCCAGTTCTGTCAGGATCGCCTGATTGTCGGCCCCGGCGTGCACCGCAGGGCGAGGCGGCACGCTGCGCGTCTCTGACAGGCCAAAGGGCAGGCTCAATTGCGTCACCGGCTCTTGTCCGGGCAGGGGCACCTCGATGATCCGCCCGCGCGTGCGGTGGTGGGGGTGGGCAAGCGCCTCGGCCATCGAATAGACCGGCATGGCTTGAGCATCGGATTGTTCCAAAAGCGCGGCCCATTCGTCCCGCGTTCTGGTTCGCATGATCGCGGCGATCTGCGCCTGCATCATCGGATGCTGATCGGCGCGGTGCTGCAAGGCGGCGAAATCGGGCCGCCCGATGGCCTCGCAAAAGCGCCGCCAATAGGCCGGCTCCATATCGGTGGTGCAGAGGAATTGCCCATCGGCGCATTCCCAAACCCCGCCCTTGGGGTGCCACTGGCCCGGCGGTGGCGCGGCGCCGGGATCGTCATAGCGCCCCATCGACACCGCCAGCAGCGGCAGGCACGCGTCCGCCATCGCCACATCCACATGCTGTCCGCGCCCGCTGCGATCGCGCGCGGCAAGGGCCAGCAGCATGGCAATCGTCCCTTGCGCGCCGGTCAGCACATCGGCCACCTGCAAACCGGGCAGGGAAGGGGTAGGCAGGCCGTTGATACGCGACAAAGCCCCTGCCAGCGCCAGCGCCAGCGGATCATGCCCCGCGCGGCCCGCCAGCGGCCCGCTCTGTCCGGCAAAACTGACCGAGAGATAGACAAGGCCAGGATTGAGCGCGAGCATTCGCCCCGCGCCATATCCCATGCTTTCCATCACGCCGGGGCGGTAATCCTCGATCAGCACATCGGCCCGCGCGATCAGCTTTTCCAGCACCGGTTTTGCCGCCTCATGGCCGGGGTTGATCTTCAGGCTGCGCTTGCCGCGCGTATAGGAGGGGCGGGCGCGGCGGCGCAGGGCGGCGGCCTCATCCTCGTCGTGGCCAAACATCGCCTCGGCCTTGGCCAGTTCGCGCGGGTGTTCGATGCGCACCACATCCGCGCCCATGTCGGCCGCCACCCATGACGCATAGACGGCTGGCAGAAAGCGGCTGAAATCGACCACTTTGAGGCCGGTTAAAGCAGTCATCTTTGCGCCGCCCTTTGGCCCGCCGCGCCCTCGATAAAGCCGGTGATCGCCGCCTCGATGGCCGCGCCATCCTCGCCCTCGCGGTTGAAATTGTCGGCGGTCAGCTCCAGCACCGGAAAGCCCGCTTCGCGCAGCGCCCGCACGACGAAGGGATCGGCGTCCGACAGCGCCACAACGCCGTCAATCGTATGGGTCTGCGCCTCATGCACATACCACGGTCCGGCCCATGTCGGCATGCGCAACTCATCGCCCATGGTGATGCAGCGCGAGGCCAGCGCGCGCAGAGCATCCTTGCCCTCAATATCGCGGATATAGCCATCGGCGGCCAGCGCCAGATACATCGACCAGACAAAGACCGCGCCATGGCTCTCCTCCCATTTCTGGTAGAAGCCCATCTCGCTCCACAGACCCCGGCCCACCCACATCAGGCGGACTTTCTCGCCGGGGCACGCGGCAAGGCCCGCATCGACCCGCGCCTTGACCTCTTCATAAAAGGCCAGCGCCGCATCGCGCGCCCATTCTGTTCCGCGATGCCACTGCGGCACCATCGTGGCGGGCATGGAATCGACAATGCCGATGGGGGCGGGCACGGTCCGGGCGATCAGGTCGCGCGTCTTGCGGTAATAATCCTCCTGCTCATTGACCAGATCCATCACAGCGCGAAACCGTGCCTCGTCAAAGCGGCGGCCGGTCTTGGCCTCGATAGTGGCGATCACCTCGCGCAGTTCCGCCGTCATCAGGTCGATGCGTTCGGGTTCGAGCGCTTCCTCCCAACGGTCGGGCAGACGCGCCCACCAGTCGCCATAGAGATCCATGCGCGGATCATTGCTCTTTTCATAGACGAAGGGCGCCGCGCCCGTCACCTGCGCCCATTCGGCAAAGATGCGCGCGGTAGGATCGCTGGTAGCGACAGCATGGACGAAATCGGGCTGGGGCAATCCGCCCCAAGGCGCGTTTTCAGCGTCATCATCAAAGGCGGCGGCGATGCCCTGCGCGGAATAGGCCTCGACATTGGCGGGGTAGTGATGCTCGCGCAGCAGGGTCTGGTATCGGCGCGATTGCTGTTTGGCCGCGACGATGGAGGCCCACCATTGGTTGACGACAAAGGGTATGTCCATGGCGCGCAGGATTTCCTGCGGGGCATTGGCATTGGCCATGGCAAAGGGGCTGCCCGCCGCGACCTTGGCGCGCAGGTCGGCAAACCATTCGCGCTGATAGGCGTTGAAACTGGCGACGGATTCAAGGGATTTGCGGCTGCGCTTTTCACCTTTGGGCGGCGCGGCGCGGGTCGGTTTGGGCGCGCGGGGCGGTTCGGCTTGCCCACGCAAAGCCCGCAGGAAACGCGCGTCGGGCAAGGCATCGCAGCGCAGCGCAGTAAAGGCCATATCAGGCAGGGCACGGCGGATCACGGCCTCTTGCCATGGCGCGGCCTCATCGCCGCCGATGGACAGGTGCAGCACAGCATCCGCCCCGCAGGCCGTGGCCGCCGAGGCGATCCGCTTGGCCCCCGCCATGTCGATGCGCGGCGGGCAGGGGGCATGGGCGAAAGGCTGACCCCATGCGTGATCCTCGCCCACGATCAGCCAGCCTTCCGCCTCGATGGCCTGATAGAGTTCGAGGCCCTCATGCGGGGTGCCGGTGATGAACAGGCGTTTGCCGGGGATCTCTGGCGCCGCTACCAGTTCCACCAGCAATTCTTCGAGCGCGGAGTTGTAATCCGCCGGGTGGAGAATAGCCGAGGCGCCGATCACGGCCAGCGCATCGGCGCCGCTGATCTTGCCCCGCCGCCGCGCCTCGCCCAGCGCGTCGAGCAGATGGGCCTGATGGGCGAGCAGAGCATGAGCGTCACCAGCCGGAGCCGTGCCAAGCCCCGCCAACCAGTCGCCCATCTGCGCCATGCGCGCCTCATTATAGGCCATGGATGCAGCGCGCGGCAGGTGCAGCAAATCGAGGAAATGCATGTGCCGGGGCACTGCTTCCCCCTGCCGCCCCAGTTCTCGCAGGGCGGCGAAGATCTGCGGCTGTTCGCCATCCGCGGCGGTGATCAGCAGCGGCGTGTCATCCCATGACAGCAGCACTTCCAGCAGGCATTTGCCGCGATGGCCCATTGCCGCATGGCCCATCACGGCATCGGCGCGGGGCGTGGCGGCAAGGCGCGGGGCGACCAGACGCACAGGCTGAAACCCGGCGCCCAGCAGCGCGGCGCGCGGCGCATCGAACCCCAGCGTGCGGATGATCGGCGCGCGGGTGGGGGCACTCAAAGGATCGGCATAGACCTGATGGAAGAAGGCAAGCATCAGATGACGCCTTCGCTTTTTAGCCGCGCCACATCGTCGGGCGAGAGGCCGAGATATTGCGCGTAAACATCCTCATTATGCTGGCCGATATAGACCGGCAGCGCATCGTCGAAACCGGTGCTGGCGGCGGAGAACTGGATCGGGATGCCCGCCGTGCGCAGATCGACATTCGAGCCATAGGTGGGATGTTCGATCGCCATGGTTTCGTGACGCTCGACCACGCGCGGGTCGACCAGAGCGTCTTCCGGGTGGCGCACCGGGGCGACCGGCACGCCGCGTTCCTCCAGCAGGCGGCAGACCTGCGCCACGGGTAACTGTCGGCTCCACGCATTGATCGTGGCTTCCAGCACCTCGGCATTGGCCACGCGCGCGTCGCGGTTGGCAAAGCGCGGGTCATCGCCAAGCTCGCGCTGGCCCATTGCGTCGAACAGGCCCCGGGCAAGGGGCTCATGCACCGCGACCACGGCCACATAGCCATCGGCGCATTCAAACACGCCAAAGGGCGAGAGCCGCTGAACCGTCAGGCCCGTACGCGCGGGCATCCCGGCGGCGGCCATGGCGGACCAGTTTTCGATGGCGACGAAAGAAGTCAAAGCGCCCAGCATGGAAACATCGACATGCTGACCCACGCCGGTGCGGTGGCGCTGTTCAATGGCGGCAAGGATACCGATGACGGTGAAGACCGGCGCCAGCATATCGGCAATCGGAATGCCGATGCGCACCGGCGGATGGCCCGGCTCGCCGCTGGTGAACATTGCACCCGACAATGCCTGAATGATCACATCCATCGCCTTGCCCGAACGGTCGTTCGCGCCAAAGCCGGATAGCGAGGCGAAGACGATGCGCGGGTTGACCTGCGCGCAGGCTTCATAGCCCACGCCCAGCCGGTCGGCGGTGCCCGCAGTGAAATTCTCCACCACGATATCCGCCTTGGCCACCAGCTCCATGAACAGCTTCTTGCCCTCTGGCCGCTTCAGATTGAGCGAGACGCCATATTTGCCCCGCGCCCGCGTGAGGTGCGAGAGCGAAATGTCATCCTCATGCGCGCGCTCGACCATGATGCCGTCGCGGCCCAGATAGGGGCTGTTTTCGCGGGCAAGGTCGCCGCCCACCGGCTCTTCGATCTTGATGACCTTGGCGCCCAATCCGGCCAGCAGCAGCGTCGCATAAGGCCCGGCCAGCGCGCGGGTGAGATCAAGAACGGTCAGCCCTTCGAGAGGGCGGGTCTGGTCAGTCATGGGGCATATCCTTGGTGCAGCGGGTCTGGCCGCTGGCAATGAGGGCTTGGGCGGCGCGGAACACCGGTTCTCCATCGATGCCCACGGCCGAAAGGCGGCGGGCCTGATCGAGGGCAAAGCGGTTATACAGCGCATCGAAACGGGTCTGGTCGGCGGCGGGCAGGGGGATGATGGTCACCCCGTGGTCGCGGGCAAAGGCGATTCCTGCCTTTTCCGCCCGTGCATTGTTGGCGTTCAATTGCGCCTCCCACTTGGGCTTGGCGGCATAGAGCACATTTTGCAGATCGGGCGGCAAGCGGCGCCAGGCGATGTCGGACATGGCCCGCGCGGGATATCCGCCCCGGCTGAGCCGCAAAGTGGTGAAGTAATGCGCCACTTCCGAGAAGTGCAGGCTCTTGATCGTGTCGGCGGGCGCCACCACGCCGTCGATCACGCCTTTGGCCAGCGCGGAATAGACCTCGGCCATCGGCATGTTCACCGGATCGGCGCCCAGCGCGCGCAGCACGTCGATGCTGTCGGTCTGCGCGCGCAGGCGCAGGCCCTTGAGGTCTGCCAATGTGCGCACCGGGCGGTTGCGCGTCATGATGCCGGGAAAATTGCCGCCCTGCACCGCCAGCACTTGCAGGCCCGGCAATTCATTCGACAATTGCGGGAAACGCGCGGCCAGACAGTCATAGATGCTGACCTGATCCTCCATGGTTTTGACGCCGCCGTAAAAGCCCGCCTGCGCGCGCTGCAGATGGACCCCGCCGCGCGTGTAGATCGGCGTGATGAGGCCGATGTCAGCCAATCCGTGGCGGATTTCGGTGATGCTCATGTCCGAGGAAATCAGCGCGCCCGACCAATAGGGCTTGAAGGCGATGCGCCCGCCGCTGTCCTTTTCCACCTGATGCATCCAGGTGATGTCGGCCTTGCTGAAAGGATGCGTGGGCGGATAGGGGCTGGCATAGGTCAGCGTATATTCGGCTTTGGGCGCGGGCGAGGAGCAGGCGGTCAACAAGGCCACAAGCCCCAGAGTGAGAGTTTTGCGCATGGGATCAGGCCCCCATCATCTTGGGCAGCCAGAGCGCCATGGCCGGAAAGGCAATGATCGCGCCCAGATGCAGAAAATCGGCAACGAGGAAGGGGATCACCCCGCGAAAAATCGTGCCCAGCGAGAGGTCCTTGGCCACGCCCTGAAGCACGTAGATGTTGAGGCCCAGCGGCGGGTGGACAAAGCCCAGCTCCATCGTGCGGACAAGGAAGATGCCGAACCAGATCGGGCTGTAGCCCAGCGCCTCGGCAATCGGCAGGAAGATCGGCGTGGTCAGCAGCATCAGCGCCACACCGTCAAGGAAACTGCCCAGCAGGAGCAGCACCAGCGTCATGACGATGATGGCCAGAACCGGGCTGGCATGAAGGCCGATGACCGCGCCGGACATGGCCTCGGTGATGCCGGTGATCGAGATGAAGGTGGCGAACAGCATCGCCCCGATGATGATGACATAGATCATCCCCGCCGTGCGCAAGGTGGCATGGGCGGCCTGTTTGAGCGCGGCCAGCGCAAAGCCCCCGCGCAGCGCCAGCAGGACCAACGAGGCGACGACGCCCACCGAGGCGGCCTCGGTCGGCGTGAACCAGCCGATCATCAGCCCGCCGATAACGAAGGTGATCATCGTGACAATATCGGCGATCTTGCCCAGCGCGCGCAGGCGCTCGCCCCATGTGGCGCGCGTGCTGGCCGGACCAAGGGCGGGGTTGATCGTGCAAAGGATGATGATGGTGACGAGATAGGAGATCGCCTGCGTCGCCACGGGAATGAGCGAGGCGGCGAAGAGTTTGCCGATGGATTGTTCGGCGATGATGCCAAACACGATCAGCGCGCCCGAGGGCGGGACCAGCGAGCCTAGCGTGCCCCCGGCGGCCAAAGCGCCTGCGGCAAAGCCGGGATTATACCCCGCCTTGCGCATTTCGGGCAGGGCGACCGAGGAAATCGTGGCGACTGTGGCCAGCGACGAGCCGGAAATCGCGCCAAACCCCGCGCAGCCGCCGATCGAGGCCAAAGCCAGCCCGCCCCGCCGATGGCCGACAAAGCGCGCCGCCACGGCAAAGAAATCGCGGCTGGCCCCGGCGGCGAAACAGATATGCGCCATCAGCAAAAACAGCGGCAGCACGCCCAGTTCGTATTTCGAGATCACCTCATAGGAAACGACACCGGCCTTGATGAGCGCGGCCTCGGGCGAAATCATCACCGCCATGCCGCCGATCCCCGCCAGCATCAGCCCGATGCCGATGGGAATGCCCCCCGCCAGCATGGCCAGCAGCAAGGCAATGCCGATCCCGCCGATCAGTTCGGGGCTCATGCCTCGCCTCCATCATTGCGCAGGGCCTGAAGCAGAAAGAGTCCGGCGATGGCGAAACTGGCCAACAGCCAGAGGGCGCGCAGCCAGCGGATCGGGATCTGCAGCAATTCGGTCATTTCATACCCGTTCCACAGGTCGCCCATCACCCATGCCGTGCCGATGGCCACGCCCAGAAACACCGCCGCGCTGACCACCGACATGATCCGGCGCAGCAGGGCGGCGGTGGGAGGGGACAGGCGGGATGTGACCATGTGAACGCTTGCATGGTGGCGCTCAAGCGTGGCGTAAAGCATTGCCCCGGCGCCCAGAAAGACGATGCCCGTCTGCGTCAGTTCAATCGAGCCGAGCAGATGCAGCCCCAGATGCCGCCCCGCCACAGCGATGAAATCGGACAATGCGGCCAATCCCAGCCCCGCCGCGCCCAGCCCATAGGCAAGGCGGCGCAATACAGAAGGTCTGGTTTCATCGCCATGCGGCGGCGGTGCGGGCATCTTGCTCTCTTCCCTTGGTGCCGGCTTGCTTGAACGGCCGGATCTTTGCGGCGGTGGCCCGTATTGGCATCACGTTGACATCATCCTGTGTCAGGCGTCTAATGGCCGAGTCACCGAGAAGGTAGATTAATTCAATCGTTGAATATGTCAACTAAATGGGATCGGGTTTGCGGATGAGTAAGGCAGAGACGGCAACGGGCGTGAAACTGGGGCGGCTGGGCGATTATGTCGGCTTTCGCCTGCGCCGGGTGCAAAACCAGCTCTCGCGCGATTTCGTCAATGCCACGGCCAATCGGGGGCTGCGCTCGGGCCTGTTTTCCTCGCTCGCGCTGATCTCGGCCAATCCGGGTATTTCGCAGGCCGAGCTGTCGCGTGAAATCGCGATGGACAAGTCGGTGACGGTCAGTTTGCTCGATGATCTGGAGCGTCGGGGCTGGGCCACGCGCAAGCGTTCGACCCAGGACCGGCGGCGTCACGCGCTCTATATTACCCCTGAGGGCGAGCGCGAGCTGGAGGAAATCTTCGCGGTTGTCTCGACCACAGAGAATGCTGTGCTGCACCAGCTTTCTCCTGCCGAATTGATGTTGCTCAGCGAATTGCTCGACCGGATGTATGCGGTGTGCGTGCGCGAAGAGTGAGGGGAGGGAATGCTGCATCGCGGCAAATTGATCCGAAAAAAATATAGTTGACTCATTCAACCAATTTACGCATCTTCATCCTCAAGAACGCATAAGTTCCGTCTGGCAAGGCCGAATCCGGCCACCAGCTTGTGAGGAGAGGAAAGGTGCCCGGCATCATGCGACACAGCGCATCCATCTCGCTCAGCGGACCATTTCTGTAATCGCTTGCAATTCTCGGGAGGATGCCATGAACCATCGTAAGTTCCGCGCAGCCGTGCTCGCCAGCACGGTTCTGGCCGGGGCGCTGTCCGCGTCCGCGGCATCGGCGCAGGGGGCGCAGGAAGCGGCCAACAACGCCGACATTATCGTCACCGGCAGCCGTGTCCGCGGCGAGGCCCCCATCGGTTCGACCGTTACAGCCCTGTCGAATGCCGACATCGCCGCCACGGGCCGCGTCACCATCGACCGCGCGATCCGCGATCTGCCGCAGGTGTTTGACCTTGGCGTGTCGGAAAATTCGCGCGGGCAATCGGGCGGCGCGGGCAATATCGTCTATTCGAACTCGATCAACCTGCGCGGGATCGGGCCGAATGCCACGCTGATCATCGTCGATGGGCACCGCGTCACCAACAACAGCCGCTCGATCGACCCGTCCACCCTGCCGACGCTGGGCGTTGAACGGATCGAGGTCGTGGCGGACGGCGCATCGGCCATTTATGGTTCGGACGCGGTGGCGGGCGTGGTCAACCTGATCCCGCGCCGCAGCCTCAACGGGCTTGAAGTCACCGCGCGCGGCGGCATCGCCTCGGACGGGGCGTATAATGAAAAGATGGCCGGGGCCGCCTATGGCCGCAAGTTCGACCGGGGCCAGTTCATGGTCGCCTATGAACATGTGGAAAAATCAAACCTCAACGGTTCGGACCGCCCCTTCTTCACCTCAAACCAGACGCGCTTTGGCGGCAATGACTATTCGGTCACGCGCTGCAACCCCGGTACGATCACGGCGGGCGGCGTCAATTACGCCATTCCGGCGGGCGGCGTCACCAGCCCCTCGCAATTGACCGCAGGCACCAGCAACCGCTGCGACGATCTGCAGGGGCAGGACCTGATCCCGCGTCAGAAGTATGATTCGGCCAACATGACCGGCAATTTCAAGGCCACCGACTGGCTCGAATTCTTCGTCGATGGCTTCTATTCCTATCGCTCCTTCTATCGCCTGCCTGCCTACAGCAGCGCGACGCTTACCGTGCCGCAGACCAATGCCTTCTTTGTGCGGCCCACGGGCTTTACCGGCACCTCCTATACGCTGGGCTATAATTTCTCGGGCGATGTGGCGCGCAATGCCAGCTATGGCCATTCGGAAAGCTGGCAGATCACGCCGGGGGTAAAGATCAAGCTGCCAAAGAACTGGCAGTTCGAGGCCTTGGTGGGCAAGGGGCGCACCTATGACATTTCGGTCAGCACGCTTGGCACGAACAATGGCGCGCTGAATGCCGCGCTGGCCAGCAGCAATCCGGCCACCGCCTTTGACCCCTATGGCCTTGGCCGCACGTCGGCCGCCACCCTGGCGGGCATTTTCAATCAGGTCTTCTATGCGCCCACCATCGGCCGCTTTGTCGGCTATGAGGCGCGGGTGAACGGGCCGCTGTTCAATCTGCCCGCCGGGCAGGTCAAGCTGGCCGCCGGTTATGAAGGCCAGGAATTCAACGTCTCGCTGGGCAGCCAGCGCGGCAATCCGGGCGTCCCCTATACCTGGACCAATCCGGGGCGGCGGGTGGATTCGGCTTATGCCGAAGTGGTGATCCCGGTCTTTGGCCCGGACAATGCGATGCCGGGTCTGCAAAAGCTGGAGATCGATGCGGCGGTTCGCTACGACAAATATTCCGATGTCGGGCAAACCACCAATCCCAAATTCGGCGTCAACTGGAAGCCGGTGGAAAGCCTGACCCTGCGCGGGTCCTATGGCACGTCCTTCCGCGCGCCGACCTTGCCGCAGATCTACGGCAATTCGAACGGGCTTTTCGTGCAATCCTATCAGAACCCCACCGGCGGCGCGCCGATCACCGGGGTGGCGCTGTCGGGCGGCAATATCAACCTGAAACCCGAAACCGCCACCACATGGTCGGTGGGCGCCGATTTCCAGCCGACGCGACGGACCAAGTTCTCGCTGACCTATTTCAACGTGGATTACAAAAATCAGGTCATCGCGCTGCTTTCGGATCTCTCGCTGCTCAACCGCGTGGCGCAATATGACGGCACCGGGCTGATCACGCAGGGCGCTGCGGCGGGCGCGCTGGCCGCGCAATATGTGGCGCAGGGGTTGACCGTTTCGGGCGCTTTCCCCGGCGGCAGCCCGAATAATGTGACCCTGTTCGTCGATGGGCGCAGCCAGAATCTGGGCCGTTCGATCACGCGCGGCCTCGATTTCACGGCCAGCCATGTGATCGACACCGACAAGGCAGGTCGCTTCACGCTGGCCGCCAGCGGAACCTACAATCTGGGCTTCAAGACGCAGCAGGCACCGGCGGCACCCTTTATCAGCCAGCTCAACCTGATCTTCCAGCCGTTGCGTTTCCGCGCGCGGGCCAGTGTGAATTGGGAAATGGAGCGTTGGGGCATCCTGCTGCGCGCCACCCATGTGGGCGGATACACGAACAATGCGATCAGCACGCCGCAGGCGGTGAAGAGCTACACCCCGATTGATGCGGTGATCAATTTCAAGGTGGGCGAGCAGGCGAATCCGTTCAATCTGGGGCTGGAAATCCGCAATGTGTTCAATATCAAGCCGCCCTATGTGAACATCGCGCCCAGCTCGAACGGCAGCGGCGGCTATGACGCCACCGCGTCCGACCCGATCGGCCGCCTGATCGCGGTCAGCGCGCGGAAGAAGTTCTGATGCGGTCCGTGTTCCTTGCCGGTGCCATGGCGCTGGCCGGAGCCGGGTCTGTTGTGGGGGGAGTGGCGGGGGCGCAGGCTCCCGCCGCTCTGGCGCCTGCGGCAGCGGCATCCAGCTTCGGGCACTATCAGCCGCCCAAGGCCTATAATTCCCAGATCAGGCAGAGCTTTTACGTGCGGATGCGCGACGGGACGCGTCTGGCCGTCACGGTGGCGCGCCCGGCGGTGGATGGCAAACCGGCCGAGGGGCGTTTCCCCGTCATCTGGCACCACACTTTGTCCGCCACGCAGGAGGCCGCCGATGGCACTGGCCCGCGCGCGGCAGGGTTTCGCTCGATACCGGGCCTGACCGATTACGGCTATGTCGTGGTGCAGGTTGCCCGGCGCGGCAATGGGCAGAGTTTCGGCACGATGCGCGGCTATCACGAGCGCAACGAGGATGCCGACGCCTATGAAATGATCGACTGGTTGGCAGAACAACCATGGTCGAACGGAATTGTCGGCCAATATGGCTGTTCAAACACCGGCGATGCGGCGGTCCATGCGATGACGGGGGGCAACCCGCATCTGAAAGCCGTGTTTGCGGGCTGTTTCAGTTGGAACAAATATGACGCGATGCGGCGCGGCGGGATCTTCGCTCAATGGGGCACCGGCCCCACGCGCACCATCGAGCAGGACATGGCCATCACCCCCATTGATGGCGATGAGAACAAGGTCCTGCTGCGCAAGGCGGCCGAAGAGCATCAGCGCGCCACGCCTTTGTTCGAACTCTGGAAATCGCTGCCCTATCGCGACAGTTGGGCGCCCAGCGTGCAAAGCACCTTCTGGTCCGAGGGCAGCGCGTCCTCCTATGCCAATCAGATGCGGCGGTCGGGTACTGCGCTGTATGTCGTGGGCGGATGGCGCGATGAATTGCGCGATCAGGGGCTGATCGCCTTCCTCAATATCCCCGGCACGCGTATCCTGATCGGTGACTGGCTGCATTGCCAGAACGATGGCTTTGGCCTTGTCGAGGAGGCGCATCGGTTCTTTGACCGCCACCTGAAGGGCATCGACACCGGCATCGACCGCGATCCGCCGATCCATTATTACACCGTCGGCGCCGATGAATGGCGCAGCGCCGCGCAATGGCCGCTGCCGCAGGCGCCGCAGACCAGCTTTGCCATCACCGCGAAGGGGCTGGAAACCGATGCCATCAAACCGGCGCCGCTCTCCACCAGCTTTGTCGTCGATTACGCCACGCCCTGTGTGGGTGAGGGCGGCGGCCCCACGATGCAGCCATGCCATCCCAAGGGTGCGGGCTTCTCCGTGGCGGGCAAGGCGCTGACGGCGCCGGTCGAGGTTACGGGCCATGGACTGGCCGATGTCTGGATCGCGGCCGACACGCCCGATGCCAACCTCTTTCTCCTGCTTGAGGATGTCGCGCCCGATGGCAGCGTCAAGGTTGTGACCGAGGGCCGCCTCAAGGCGTCGCTGCGCAAGACCGACAAGGCGCCATGGGCTTTGCCCGGCCTGCCGTGGCATCGCGCCTATGCCGAGGATGCGCAGATGCTGAAACCGGGCGAGCCGGTGCGGATGCAGTTCGACCTGATGCCCACCTCCCATGTCTGGGCCAAGGGGCATCGCATCCAGTTCACCTTTGCCGGATCGGATTACCGCGAAAGGGCCCGCAGCGCCAATTCGCAACCCGCGCGGATCACTCTTATCAGCGACGCCGGACATCCCTCCAGCGTCAGTCTGCCTATCGTGAAACCCTGATCGGGTCGCGGCGGGGCCGGGTCAACCGGCCCCGCTTTTGTATCAGGAAAACAGATCGCATGCATCTTCGCCACGCCTTGTTCGCCACGGCCATGATGGCCGCTCCCGCCGCCGCCCAACCTTTGCACTGGAGCGCGCCCGTTCCGCAAACCGCCAGTTCGCAAATCTTCGCGCCGCTTGTCCTGAACGGCACGAAGGAGGCCGAGGCACTGGCCCGTGCCGGTTATGTGCAGGAGGAATATTTCATCAACGGCAAGGGCGCGATCTATACCGAAAAGGAGGACGGCTCTCTGGCGGTGCGTCAGGGCGATGTTTCCTATGCCACGCGCATTATCCTGATCCGCCCGCGCGATTCCAAGCGTTTCAACGGCATCGTCCATCTGGCGTTTCAGCATCCCAATCTGGCGGGCACGCAATGGGGCCGGATCGACAGCCTCGTGCTGCGTTCCGGCGCGGTCTATGCCATGGCCATCAACGGCAGCGACGCGCCCAGCCGCAAGGCATCCACCCCCGCCACGCCCATCGCCACCACCGACTTGCCGCAATGGTTTGATGCCAAGCGCTATGCCGGGTTCAACATCCCCAAGGACGATGGCATCCGCTGGGACATCATTGGGCAGGTGGCCGCCGCGCTGCGTGATCCGGCCAAGGGCAGCCCGCTGGCCGGGTGGAAGGTGCGCCGCGTCTATGGGTCGGGCTGGTCCTTTCTGGGCAGCCAGTGGCGCAGCTGGATCAATTTCGGCTTTCACGACCGCTATCGCCGGCCCGATGGCTCGCCGGTGATCGACGGCTATCTGATTGGCATTTCGGCGGGCGCGGTAGATGCGGGCCATGTGCCTTTGAACTCGACCGATCCGGTGAAGGACCGTCATCAGCAGAAGTTGCGCATGATCGACGCCCCCGTCATCGAACTGACCAGCGAGATGGAGGCGATCACCAATATCCATCCCCTGCGCGAACAGACGGATGCGGCCAAGGGCGGCTATCGCATCTATGAACTGGGCGGGGTCAGCCATGGCGACAGCGGCGTTACGGGGCAGGTGCGCCCCTCGACATGGCAATTGCTGGCGCGCCGCCATGCCGGGGTAGAGCCGGTGCCGGTCTGCTCGGTGGAGGACAGCGACAGCCCGATGCGCGATGTGGCGCAGGCCGCACTGGTCAATATCGACCGCTGGGTTTCCACCGGCACGCCCGCGCCCCATGCCGAACGGATGCAGGTGGCGGGAAAGGATTACGCCCGCGACGCCTTTGGCAATCCCATCGGCGGGGTGCGCGTGGCGCAATTGGATGTGCCGCTGGTCCGCTATGGCGAGCCGCCCGCTTCATCCTGCGGCGGCAAGATTCCCCGGCGCAATCTGAAGCGCCTGCCCGTCGATCCGGCGCTGATTGCCCAGACCTATCCGGGTGGGCGGGCCGAGTATCTGGCCAGGTTTGATGCGCGGGTGGATGCGCTGGTGGCGGGCCATTGGCTGCTGGCCCCCGATGCGGCGGCGGAAAAGCGCGAGGCGCGCCGCTTTGCCGATCAGGCTTTTGGGCCGGGGCGGGGCGCAAAGCCGGAAACCGCCGAGGGCACGTTGAAATCGGGCGCGAAATGGGCGGCGCAGGTTCCTGTTAACTGGAACGGCACGCTGCTGGTTTGGGGCAGGGGCTATTCGGCGCGGTTGGGCGCGCCTGAGCTGGCGCCTGCCAATGCCAAGGCGCTGTTGCTGGAAAAGGGCTATGCCTTGCTGGCCAGCGATTATGGCGCGGCGGGCTGGTCACTGGCCGAGGCGGTGCCCGCGCAGACGCAGGCGATTGCCGCATTTGCCCAGATCTATGGCCGGCCCAAGCGCACCATCGCATGGGGCAATTCGATGGGCGGCCTTGTCACCACCGCTCTGGCCGAGGCGGCAAAGCCTGCGGTGGATGGGGCGATTGCGTTCTGCCCCTCGATCGGCGGTGCGGTGGGGATGATGAATATGGCGCTGGACGGGGCCTATGCGTTTCGCACTCTGACATCCGCCGATGGCCTGCAACTGACCGGCATCACCGATGATATGGCCAATGGCCAAAAGGTGGAAGGTGCCGTGCAGACCGCGCTGACCACGCCGCAGGGCAGGGCGCGTCTGGCGCTGGCGGGCGTGCTGGGCGGCATTCCGGGTTGGACCCGCCGCGATCATCCCCGCCCCGCCGATGGCGATATGGAGGCGCAGGTCGATGAAATCGGCGCGGCTTTCACCATGGGCATCTTCCTGCCACGCGCGGATCAGGAAAAGCGCGCGGGCGGAGTGTTTTCATGGAACACCGGCGTGGATTACACCGCGCAATTGGCGCAATCGGGCCGCCGCGCCTTTGTTGAGACGCTTTATGCCAAGGCCGGGCTGGATCTGAAGGCGGATCTGGCGCGGCTGAATGCGGGCGTGCGGGTGGCCGCCAGACCCACGGCGGTCAATTACATGATGGCCCATTATACGCCCACCGCGCGTCCTTCGGTCCCGCTGCTCTCGGTTCAGGCGATGGGGGACGGGGCAACCTCGCCCTCGCTGCAGCGCGCCTATGGCGAGGCGACCAATCCGGGCATGTTCAGCGCCATGTGGCTGGCCCAAGCCGGCCATTGCGGCTTTTCGGGCGAGGTGCTGGTGGCATCGCTGCGCCAGATGGAAAAGCGTCTGGACAGCGGCGTATGGGATAATCCGGCGACCGGATTTGTCGCCCATACGCCCGCGCCGATGCTGCGGCCCTGTATCCGGGGCCGCAACTGTCGGTGAATTAATCCATATGTTTGCGCTCGATGCTCCATCCGGGCGCAACGCAAAGGCGACAGGCCGGGCCGGTAAAGGTCCGGCCTGCGCTTTTATCCCCGCGCAATTGCCATTCCAGCCAATCGACCGAAACCTGCGCCACCGCGCCGCCATAGGGTTTATAGAAAGTGCCACCATGGCCCACAGGCAGGTTGACCAGCACGGCGGGAACATGCTCGATCCGCGCGTAATCGTCGGTGCCGTTGGGATAGGCGATATCGCCCGGCCCGCCCAGAATATAGATGATCGGGGTGTGAATATCCTTCAGCAGCGCCTTGGTCACATTGATCCCGGCGATCGGATTGCTGCCATCGGCAAAGACGCCGCTGTTATGGATCAGCACGGCATGAATGCGCGGATCGCGGGCCACTTCGAGCGCCTGCAGTCCGCCGCAGCTATGGCCCGCAACGGCGGTTTGCTTCGGATCGATATGGCCTTGCAGCGGGCTGCCCGCCCGCGCATTTTCCTTCAGCGCCCAGTCGAGGCCCGCCAGCACATCGGCGCTTTTGGTGGGCGAATCCAGACGGCGCGGGGCGCCGGGGGCGGGTTCGGGCAATTTCTCGGTGGCGGTGGGGCCGGACATGATGCGCCCCGGCGCGATCACAACATAGCCATGGCTGGCGATTTCCAGCAGGTGTTGCCGCGCGCTGGCGCCATCTTCCTGACATCCGCCATTGCCCCAGACCAGCACGCCCAGTTTTGCGGAAGGCATGGCGGCGGGGCGATAGATCACGTGATTGGGCAGGCTGGGGCTGACCTCCATGATCGCCGGATAGGGGCCGGAGCCGGGAATATTGGGCAGATTGCGCGCGGCGATACGTTCGGCTTCCTGCTCGGGTGTCAGGGCCGGGGCGCGGGGCGGCGGCGGTGTCTGTGCGATGGCGGTGCCGGCAAGGCTCAGCAGGGCGGCCGCGAGGGGCAGGCGGTAAGAGGGCATCCTTGTCTCCTTTGTAGCGGGGCGATGTTTGCCGATTTTTCAAACAATGACAACGCTTGCATTGCCAGGTTTGCATGGCAAAATCACTTTTTTCCGTGTTGGATGGCGGCTGGGTGCTTGCACCGCGCGGATAGATATAATATTGCTATCAATAATAGCAGAATGTCAGGATGCTTTTGAAAGGCTGAGCGCATGGAATTCACGAGATTGAACCCGGTGACGGGCGAAGTTGCCTCGTCGGCAGTGGCGATGCAGGCGGGCGAGATGGCGGGAATCGCGGCGCGTGCCGCTGCGGCCCAGCCCGCATGGGGCGCCATGGGCCCGAATGCCCGCCGCGCGGTGCTGCAAAAGGCGGCCGATGCTCTGGCAGCCAAGAAGGATGAGTTCGTCGCCGCGATGATGGGCGAGATCGGTGCGACCGCCGGTTGGGCGATGTTCAACCTTGGCCTTGCCGTCAGCATGGTGCGCGAGGCCGCCAGCCTGACCACCCAGATTTCGGGCGAAGTGATCCCCTCTGACAAGCCCGGCTGCCTTGCCATGGCGCTGCGCGAACCGGTGGGTGTGATCCTAGGCATTGCGCCGTGGAATGCGCCGATCATCCTTGGCGTGCGCGCGATTGCCACGCCTTTGGCCTGCGGCAATGCGGTGATCCTGAAGGCCAGCGAACAGTGCCCGCGCACCCATGCGCTGATTATCGAAGCCTTTGCCGAGGCCGGTTTCCCCGAAGGCGTGGTCAATGTCGTCACCAATGCGCCTGCGGACGCCGCCGATGTCGTGGGCGCGCTGATCGACGCGCCCGAGGTCAAGCGCATCAATTTCACCGGCAGCACCGCCGTTGGCCGCATCATCGCCAAGCGCGCGGCCGAACATCTCAAGCCCTGCCTGCTCGAACTGGGCGGCAAGGCGCCTTTGGTGATCAGGCCAGATCTGCATGTCGACCGAGCGGATCATCGTGGTGGATGCCGTGGCCGATGAATTCGCGGCCAAATTCGCCGCCAAGGTCAAGACCTTGACTGCAGGCGATCCGCGTCTGGGCAACACGCCGCTGGGCGGGGTGGTTGATGCCAAAACGGTGGCGCATTGCCTTTCGCTGGTTGACGATGCGGTGGCCAAGGGCGCGGTGTTGCTGACGGGCGGGGAAACCACGCTGAATGTCGTGATGCCCGCGCATCTGGTGGACAAGGTGACGCCGGACATGAAGCTGTTCCGCGACGAAAGCTTCGGCCCGGTGGTCGGCATCATCCGCGCGCGTGACGAAGCGCACGCGATCGAGCTGGCCAATGACACCGAATATGGCCTGTCGGCGGCGGTCTTCACCAAGGACATCGCCAAGGGTCTGCGCCTTGCCAAGCAGATCAAGAGCGGCATCTGTCACGTCAACGGCCCGACCGTGCATGACGAAGCCCAGATGCCCTTCGGCGGCGTCGGCGCCTCCGGCTACGGCCGCTTCGGCGGACGTCAGGGCATCGACAGCTTCACCGAAACGCGCTGGATCACCGTGGAAACCCAAGACGGGCATTTCCCCATCTGATGGGCAAGGGTCTGATTGCGGCGGGCCTTGCGCTCGCCGCTTCGTCCGCGTTGGCAGAGGGCGCGTCGGCTCAGGCGCCCGCCGCGCCCGCGCCCACGCTCGATTATGCGTTCACGGCGCGCATCACCCTTGCCGCTCCGGTTGAACAGGGCGAGGTGGCTGGTGGCCGCAAGCGCTTTATCGCCATCACCGGCGGCACGGTCGATGGGCCGATGCTGAAGGGTACGATCATGCCCGGCGGCGGCGATTGGCAGACAATCATGCCCGGTGGCCTGACCAAGGTCGAGGCGCGCTATTTTATGAAAAGCGCGGACGGCACGGTGATCGAGATCACCAACCCCGGCGTGCGCGTGGCCAGCCCGGAAGTGACCGAGAAACTGGCCAAGGGCGAGAAGGTGGACCCTTCCGCCTATTATTTCCGCACCACGCCGCGCTTTGATGTGAAGGCGGGGCCGCAGGAATGGCTGGCGCGCTCGGCCTTTGTCGCGCGGGGCATTCGCATGCCGGATCATGTCGTCATCGACTTCTATGTCGTGCGATAAAGCATTGTCGGATCGGCTTTCCGCCTTTGTCGCGGATTGCCGGTTTGACGATTTGCCGCCTGCCACCTTGCGCTCTGCGCGCTGGGTGCTGCTGGATGCTTTGGGCGTGATGCTGGGGGCCAGCGGCATGGCGGGCGAGGTGGCACCCTTTGTCCGCGTGGCGGCGGGTGATGGCCCTTGCCGCATCCTTGGCACGGGGATGAGCGCGACAGCGCCGATGGCTGCATTGGCCAATGGAGCTATGGCTCACGCGCTCGATTACGAGGATGCGCTGGACGGCGCGCCGATCCATCCCAATGCCAGCCTTGTTCCCACCTTGCTCGCTCTGGCGCAGGCCGAGGGGGGCGTCGATGGACGGCGTTTCCTGACCGCGCTGGCGGTGGGTTGCGATGTCGGGTGCCGGATGGCGATGGCGCTGCGGCAAAGGATAGAGATGGGCGGGTGGTATCCGCCGCCGATTCTGGCCGGGTTTGGCGCGGTGGCGGGGGCGGCTTCCCTGCTGGGCCTTTCGGCGGCCCAAGTGCGCGATGCTCTCTCGTTGATGCTGTGTCAGAACGTGATGCCTGGTGAGATCAAACATTCGCAGGGCACCGTGATCCGCGCCGTGCGCGAAGGTTTTCCGGCGCAGGCGGCAGTGCTGTCCGCCTTGCTCGCGCGTGAGGGCGTGGCCGGGTTTGAGCAGCCTTTGGAGGGTAAGGGCGGCTTTTACGCGCTCTATGCCGGGGGGCGATATGATGCTGGCGATCTGCTCGACGGGTTCGGGCAGAGGTTCTGGATCGAGGCGCTGACTTTCAAGCGCTGGCCGTCATGCCGGGGCACCCATGCGATGATCGAGATGGCGCGGGCGATGCAAGTCGCGCCCGGCGATATTGCCCGCATCGAGGTGGGCGTGGATACGATCCAGACCATGCTGTGCGAACCCTTGGCGCGCAAACAGGCACCGGCTACGGCGATTGATGCGAAATTCTCCATTCCTTTTACGCTGGCGCTGGCTTTGGTGCGCGGGGATGTGGGGCTGGATGATTTCGATGCGGCATCGCTGGCCGATCCGGCGGTGCTGGCCATGGCGGCCAAAGTGTCTCCGCGCGTTCTGGAGGAGGCAAACTGGCATGGCGCCGGCGGACATCTGACGCTGCATCTGCACGACGGGCGCAGCATCAGTGCGCAGCAGGAAGATGCGCTTGGCTGTCCGGCAAGGCCGCTGGGCGAGAAGGCGCTGGTGGCCAAATTCATCGACGGCGCGGCGCGGGCGAAAGTGCCGCCCGCCGATCCGCAAGGGCTCGCGCGGGCGATCCTTTCGCTGGAGGGATGCGCGGACGTTGGGGCGTTGTTTTAGAACAGCGCCCTGATTTCCACGCGACGGCGCGACTGGCTGGGCAGGCCGTCGGCGTCTTTGTCCTGCGTTGCGCTGCCGCTGGTGTCGGCGGCGGTTTCGATCGGCATGCCCGGCATCAGGCGGCGCAGCGTTTCGGCAATCGTCTCGGCGCGCTGGGCGGCCAATTCCGCCGGTTCGGCCATGGCGCGCCCGGAAATCACCTCGGGCTGCATGGCGGCAAAACCGGTGACGATCAGCTTTTTGGGATGCGCGGCATTGATCCAGTTGCCGGCCTGTTCAATCAGATAGTCGCCGTATTGATAGATCAGAAAGTCATTGCCGAATTCGAAATAGACGGGAAACACGCGCTCTGCATAGGGACCGGGCGGGACCGGGCGTGCCACCGATGAGGGCGTGATATTGCGCTTGGGCAGCACGAAGCGGCGGCCCGGAAAACCCTCTGCGGGCAGCATATGGCGCGTGCAGGGCGTGTCATACAAGCGACTGGTGCGCACCGCGTCCAGAACCATACCGCCGCAGGGCGTGGTCGGGGCGGCGGTTACGATCCCCTCCACCATCACCGCATAGTTCCAGTCGGGCTTGTGCGGGCTGAGCGAGACGTCATAGCGCACGCCCGTTGCCGGATCGTCGGAGAGCCAGCAGCCCGATTTCTTGCCGCTGTCGGCATCGCGATAGATCGGGCAGGCGATGAAGCGGACCGTTTCGGCGGCCGCCGCCGACAAGGGCGCAACCAACGCGGCCGCGGTGAGAAAAAAGCGAAACATCACAATGCACTCATCATATTGGTGAGATCCTGCTTTTCCTGCTCGGTATAGCCGATGTTGTAGCGGCGGTCGTAATAATCGACGATGCCACGCAGATCCTTGGCCAGACCATTGGAGAAATAGGGCGCGCGGGCGGCCAGCCCCCGCATGGATTGCAGCGTGATCTTGCCCACATCGGCGCAGCGGCCTGTGGTCATCGCAAAGCCGGGGTCCATAGTATAGATCACGCGGCCATAATGGGGATGCGGCGTTTTCAGACAGGTGATGCGGAACAGCGGCAGATCGCGCCACGGGTCGGCAAAAGGCATGGTGGTGGTGCCCAGATCGACTTGCCCGGGGGCCACGTCATTGCCCATCTGGCTCATATTGTGGCAGAAAACGCAGGAATTGCGGACCGGATTGCCAAAGCCGATGCGCGAATTGATGCCCGCCGTATCGGTGATGAGGAACATTTTGTCGCGGAACACCCGCGCGCCGCGCGCCACCGATTGGCGGAAGGCCAGTTGCTCCGGCGTCAGCGCCTTGGCGTCCTCGGGGCTGATCTTCTCCCACTTGGCGAACTCGCTCCACACCGGAATGCCGATGCTGCCCAGCGCGCCGGGCTGCGAGTTCTTCAGCTTCATCGGCCCGCCCTCGGCGCCCATACTGTCGAGAGCGCCGGCCTTTTTGCTGACCTGTTGGGCGGTATAGACGCGCATTTCAAAGTCGCGGATCTGGGCGATCTGCTTGGCGTTCAGCCCGCGCGCAAATTGCAGATGGCCATGCGCGGCATCCTCCATCTGCATCCGCAGATTGCCTGCGCGATTGTCGGCCATGATATTGCCCGACATCATCGAGCCATCGTCAGGATCGCGGGGCAGGGCGAAACCCTGCTTAGGATCGAAGGGAAAGCCGACGGCGAGCAGATATTTCATATTCGCAACCGGCCGCGCCCGCCGATAGACCGAAATATTGCCCGCCCCCGGCCCATAATTCGGCCCCGAATTGCAACCATTGGGGTCGCGCATCACCTCGATGGTGAAGTCGGGCGTGACAGGCCGCCCGTTCCATTGCCGCACCGGCCAGGGCAGTTGAATGCGGAACAGGCCGCGCTCGATCAGCAGCGAATGGGATTCCCGCTTGTCCTGCGGCAGGCTGGGGCAATTGGCGCCGTCGATGGCGGCGAAAAGCGGGTCTTTGCCGCCTGTCTTGCTCCAGCGCTCCGCCGCCGTGGCCGCCGAAATGCTCATCGCATCGGCAGGCTGATGACAGGTGACGCAGGCGCGGCCATTGGCGCCCAGCGGCTCGAAGAAAGGATGGCCCTTCGTCGCCACCGGCCCGCCATCGACCAGCACGCGCAGGGTGCCATGATCGTTGGGATAATCGAGACTGGCGGGGAACACGCGCCCTTCGCCCGGCGACCACCAGCGTTCCGGATGACGCTCCGGCGCGGCGGCGCCCAACTGGCCAAAGATCGCCGCCCCCGCGACACCGGCCACCATCAGGCTGATCTTGCGCATGATCCCCGCTTCCTCTTGCTTATTTGCCGAACACGGCCTTCAGGCGCACGCCCCAGGTGCGCGGCGCGCCATAGATGATCCCGCCATCCGCGCTGGACGAGTTCTGGATCTGTGAGGCGATGTAGAGCTTGTTCGTCAGGTTCTGGACAAAGGCTTCCACCTGCCAGCCATGGTGGAAATCAAAGGTCACGCGCGCATTGAGCAGGTCGCGCCCCGGCACCAGCGTGTTGATGCTGGGGAAGGGCGTGGCGTTCTGGCTCGACACATGGCTCCATTGAAGACGCGGGGTGGCGGTGATGTCGCCGCCCAGCGGGATGGCATATTGAATGCCGCCGTTAAGCGTCAGCTTGGGCGAGAAGGGCAGGGTGCGCCCCTGCGGCACAAAGCGCAGGTTGGTGGGGCATCCGGCATCGGTTCCGGCCGCATTGGTGTCGGAAATACAGGCCGCATTGCTGAATTGCGCGTCCAGAATGCCCGCACCCATATTCAGCCCCAGAGCGCCAAACTGGCCGGTCACTTCCAGTTCGGCCCCCTTGGCATGGCCGCCCAGCGCGTTTTGCGTGACGGGCAGGCCGCCCACGAGGCTGGAAAGCTGGATGTCCTTGTAAACCGAATAGAACACATCGCCATTGACCCGCAGATGGCGGTCGAGGAATTGGGTCTTGAAGCCCGCCTCATAGACGAAATTGCGCTCTGGCATGAAGTTGGGCGTGTTGGGCGTCAGGTTGACGCCGCCCGCCTTGTAGCCCTTGGACGCTGAAACATAGAGCAGCCCGTCGCGGCCAAGATGATAATTCACCCCCACCTTGCCGGTAAGCTGATTGGTCGAGATCGATGAGGTGAAGGGCAGGGTGAAACCGGCCCCCGGCACGGCAAAGCGGGTATAGACCTGACTGTCCCAGCTATAGCGTCCGCCGACCACCAGTTCGAGCTTGTCGTTGAAATGATAGTTGATCTGGCCAAAGCCGGAATAGGTGGTGTTTTTGGCGGTGGTGATGATCGTGCTGGTGCTGCTGACGAAATCGCGCACGTTATTGTTGTCGCGCAGCAGCGTGACCGGCACCTTTTCATCCATGAAGAACGCGCCCAACACCCATTGCAGCGGGCCCTTGTCGGTCGAGAGCAGGTTGAATTCCTGAATGAAGGTCTGGAACTGGGTGCTCGACTGGCTGACGCGGCCGATATTGCCGGCGGGCGGGCGCGGTGCGGCCGTCGCGGTGCGGTCGCCATCGGTCTGGTCCAGCGTCTTGCCGTCCTGCCAACTGGTCAGCGTGCGGAACTGCACTTTGTCGGTCAGATCGACGCGGGCATCCATCGCCAGACGATAACCATGCTGGTTGAGGTAGGAGCGTGCGTCCTCCTCGATCTGGAACGGGTTGCTGGTGACGGCGTCATTGCGGTTTTTCACGGCAATATTGTCGCTGCGCGAATTGAAATATTCGGCGCGCAGGTTGAGGTCGAGCGTGCCGTCCATCCCGCGCACGCGCAGATTGCCGCGCACCGCATCCATCTTCAGATTGCCGGGCTGGCTCTGCGCATTGGCGGCGATGTTCTTGGTATAGCTGTCGCGCTCTTCATGCACATAGGCCAGACGCAAGGCGACATTCTCGCCGCCGATATTGGCCGCCGTTTCCGCGCGATAGCGGCCGTAATTGCCCGCCGTCAGATTGGCCATGGTCGAGAGCGAGTCAAATTGCGGCTTGGGCGTGCGGACATAGATGGCGCCGCCGGTCGAATTCTGGCCGGTCAGCGTGCCCTGCGGTCCGCGTAGAACCTCGATGGAAGCGATATCATAGAAGCTCATGCCGATGAATTGCTCATGCGGGATCAACTGGCCGTCGATGTAATAGGCAACGCCGGGGTTCGAGGTGGGCGCGCTTTGTGCAATGCCCACGCCGCGAATGTTGACGAAGGTCGAGCGGTTGACCGTGTTGATCGCAATCGAGGGCGCAACCTGCTGAATATCGGCCAGATTGCCCACGCCCTTGCGTTGCAGATCCTCGGCATTCAGCACCGTGGCCGAGATGGGAACCTGTTGCAGGCTTTGCTCGCGCCTTTCGGCGGTGACCACAATATCGGCCAATCCGGTGTCCTTGGGCGCGGTTTGCGCCAAAACAGGCGTGGCGGTGCTGGCCAGCAAAAGCGCAAAAACGGGCGCGTGGCGGCGGCGAAACTGGATCATGACATCCTCCCTTTATCTCTTTGCCGGATATTTATGAAAGGGCTTGCATTCTGTCAAGATTGTTCTGTCTCATACGCTTTTGCCGGCTGCGATCCGCACCAGCCCGCCCCCGCGCAGACTGCCGCCGTGGTCAGCATCGCCAGCGCCAGACGCCATGACGACATCGGCGCGATCAGCCCCAGCGCCAGCGTTGCCCCGGCGCTGGCCAGCATTTGCGTGGCGCCCGCGATGCTGGTGGCGGTGCCTGCCATGCTTTCCTCGGCAAAGACGATGATGGCCATGGCCGATGGCCCAGCCACCCCCGCGCCCAGCCCCACCAGCACAATCGGCCCGATCAGCGCGACGGGCGAATGCAGCCCGATTCCCGCCAGCAAGCCCGCCCCGCAGGCCCCGACAAAGATCAGCCCCGTCCCGATCGCCAGCCCATAGCCCCCGCGCGATACATGCCGCACCATCCGCGTACCGCCAATCGAGGCCGCAGCCACGACCAGCAGCGCGATCCCGATTTGGCGCGGATCAAGCCCTTCATCGCGCAGCAGAAAAGGTGCCGAGGCAAGGAACATGTACAAAGTACTGCTGGCCGAGGCCATGGCCAGCGTGGAGAGTGTAAAGCGCGCATTGCCCAGCAAACGCCGCAGATCAGGCGCGGCCTTGGCGGCGGAAACCGCACGCGCGCCATGCGGCAATCGAGGCCCCACCAGCGCCAGTACCCCCAGCGCCACCAACGCCAGCACCATAGGTATCGTCCTCCATCCGCCCAACGCGGTCAGAAACCCGCCCAGCACCGGCGCGAGCGCAGGCGAAATCAGCACGATGGTCATCAGCGTGGCCTGCCGCGCGGCGGCCTCGTCCCGCCCGAACAGATCGCCCACCATCACGCGCGCCGTGACCACGCCCGCCGCGCCGCCCGCCGCCTGCACTGTGCGCGCGGCCAGCAGCATCGGCAAGGACCCCGCCAACGCGCAGCCCAGCGCCCCCAGCCCATAAAGCGCCAGCCCCGCCAGCAGCACTGGCCTGCGTCCCAGCCTGTCCACCGCAGGCCCGGCCACCAATTGCGCCGCGCCAAGGCCGATCATGTAAATGCTGATCGCCAGTTGCGCCCCATGGGCATTGGTCGCGAAATCACTGGCCAGTTGGGGCAGGGCGGGGACCAGCATATGGATCGCCATCGAGCCCAGCGCCGCCACCATCGCCAGCGCCAGCATCGTACCGTTCATGCCGCGCGCGCCATCTGTCGCCGCGCCAGTATCACCAGTCCCGCGCACATAATCGCCAGCCCCAGCAGCAGTAATGTCGGCGGCAGGAACGAGCCGGTCGCCTGCTTCAAAACCCCCATCAGCGGCGGCACGGTCGCGCCCGCCAGACTGCCCGCCATGTTGATGACGACAATGCCCATGGCCAGACTTTGCGGCGCCAGCATCCGCGTGGGGATCGCCCAGAAAGCCGCCACGGTGCAGCCCGTGCAGGCCCCGCCAAGGATCAGGCAGACAAGCCCCGCCGCCCCCGCGCCCAGCCACCATGCGCAGACCAGCAGCACCCCGCCCAGCAAGGCCGGGATGGCAACATGCAGGAACCTCTCCCCCGTACGGTCCGAATGGCGGGCGTTCAGGATCAGGCCGATCGCGCTGGCCGCATTGGGCAGGGCGACGATGATTCCCGTCTCGGTCGAGGTCAGATTGCCCATGCCTTTGACCACCTGGGGCAGCCAGAACATGATGCCGTAATTGCTGGCCAGAATACAGAACCAGATGGCGGCGCAGGTCCAGCCCACCTTGCTGCGCAGCACGGCCCAGCGCTCGCCGCCCGAGGGTGCCTTTTGCGCGCCGCGCACATTGGCGCCGATCCATGCGCGCTGCTCGCTGTCCAGCCAGCGCGCGCGATCTGGTGTGTCGGGGAACCAGACATAGGCAAACACCGCCAGCGCCAGCGCGGGGATTGCCTCGGCGATGAACATCATCCGCCATGGCGCGATGCCCGATGGATTGGCCCAATCAAGCAGCAGGCCCGAGACCGGCGCGCCGATCACCTGCGCCACATTGATCGACATGATCGGGATCGCCAGAATGGCCGCGCGATGCCGCTCGCTGGCCCAGAGGCTGAGATAGAGCATCAGGCCCGAGGACAGGCCCCCTTCGGCAAAACCGATGGCGATGCGCAGCGCGTAAAGCTGGCCATTGGTGTGGACCAGCGCCATGGAGGCCGAGCAAAGCCCCCAGATCGCCGTGATCGCCGCCAACCAGCGGTGCATGCCGATAGCCTCATAGAGCAGCACGCTGGGATATTTGGCCAGCATATAGCCGATGAACAAGACCCCCGCGCCAAACCCGTATTGCGCGGGCGAAAGGCCCAGATCGCGGTTCATGGTCAGCGCGGCAAAGGCGACATTGGTGCGGTCGATCGCCCCGATCAGGATATAGAGCGCGCATGGCACCACCAGCCGCGCGATGACCTTGGCGCTGATGGTCTGTTCCAGCGCGCTGTTGGTGGATTGTTTCATGTGCTCTCCCAGATGCTTTGTTCTATGTGATAGCGCTTGCATAGTGCCGCGTCGAGCCTCTTTGCACCCATCATGCCTGCTTGTGAGAGGCGGTGCGCGCGGCTAAGTGTAAGCGCATGAACGAGCCTTCCACCCGCAATCCCACGCTGGACGATGTTGCCGCGCTGGCATCGGTTTCGACCGCCACAGTCAGCCGCTATCTCAACAATCCCAAGGTGGTGGCCGCCGCGACCGCCGAACGCATCCGCGAGGCGATTGCCCAGACCGGCTATATTCCCAATATGCTGGCGGGCGGACTGGCTTCGTCGAAATCCAAGATGGTTTCGGTGCTGATCCCGCATCTGACGGATTCGATCTTCAACGACACGATCCAGACCATGGCCGAGGAACTGGCCGGCGCGGGCACCACGGTGATGATGGGGCTGACCGGGGTGGCGCCCGAACGCACCGATGAGATGATTTTGGCGGCGATGGGGCGGCGGGTCGATGCGATCATTTCCACCGCGCCGCTGGGGCCGCAGACGCGCGAGTTGGTCGAGCGTTTTCCCGGCCTGTTCATCCAGATCTGGGAATTGCCGGAAAATCCGCCGGGGATCGCGGTGGGTTTCTCACACCGCGATGTGGGCCGCGATGTGGCGCGGTTTCTGCAGTCGCGGGGCTATCGCCGCCCCTTGCTGGTGACGGCGGAGGGGACGCGCGCGCGTATCCGTTCGGACGGTTTTATCGAGGAATGGCAGGCGCTTGGCGGCGGCGAAGTGGCGCAGGCACAGGTCGATATTCCCTCGCGCTTTGGCCATGCGCGGCGGATCTTTGCCGATATGCGGCGGATGGCGGAATTGCCCGATGTGGTGGTCTGCGGCTCGGACTATCTGGCGCAGGGCCTGATTGTCGAGGCGCAGGCGGCGGGGCTGCGCGTGCCTGATCAATTGGCGGTGATGGGCTTTGGCAATTCGGCGCTGGCGGGGGCGATGCGGCCCACGATCACCACGGTGGACATTGACGGATCGCGCATTGCCCGCGAGGCGATTGCCGCCATCCGCCACCATGCCACCGGTGCGCCTCCGCTGGCGCGCAGCATCGATGTCGGCTTCCGCCTGATCGAGCGGGAAAGCGCCTAAATTTCCGCGAATTGCAGCTCGATCTTCACCCCATTGGGGTCGAGCAGATTGAGCTGCGTCACCTCGCGTCCCTGAAGGCGCGCCTCGCGAAATTCCACGCCCTGCGCGGTCAAATGCGCGCGCCATTGCGCCAGTCCGGTGCAGGAAAGCGCGAAATGATCGAGGCGGCTTTTGACGCCAATATCGGCCACCACCTCATCCCCGGTCGGCCCGTTCACATGGATCATAGGCACGCCATCGGCATAGAGCCACAGGTTTTGCGGCCGCCCATGGACCGAACCTGCCGGGCCGCGCTTCATGCCAAGGCAATCCTCGTAAAAACGCAGAGTTTCCTCGAACAGAGGCGTGCGGATGTTGATATGGTCGATTTTCAAAATCCGCATCGCCATCATGTCCTTATACTTTAATCGCCGTCTTAGTCGCGCGGCCGCGACAGGCGGGGAGGCTGGGCCGAGGCGGCAGGCTTATGCGCGGCCAGCCAGGTCTGTCCAGCCACATTGAGCTTCACCGTCTCCACCTTGTCGCCAAACCAGACCAGCGTGTCATTCTTCGCGCTCCACGGTTTCCACGGCATGGCGGGCGTATCGGGCGATCCGGTATTGGCCAGCGCCAGCAGCGCCTCCATCATCTGTTTCGACAGGGTGCGGTCCCATTCGGTCCACTGGCGGGTGGGGCGTTGCCAGTTATAGGCGTCCTGCGTGCCGAACCAATAGGGGATGTCGGCGGTGTGATAGGCGCCCACGGTTGCCGTGTCCTGATCGGCCAGTTTGACGCCCGGAATATAGGGATGGCGGCGGGCATATTCGTCGATAAAGACATTGACGCCCTGAGCCGCTGTATCGACCGCACAGCCACGGGCCGAGGCGGCCAGATTGGCATCCTGCGCGGCGCGGCGGGCGGCGCTGCGCACATCGGCGTCGGTCTTGGCCGGATAGAGTTTCAGGAAAGCCGGGGCATCGGCGCCAAACAGCTTTTGCGCGCCCGCCTGATAGTCGGCCACGGTTTTGGCGCCCGTGATCGCGTCAAAACCAAAGGCCATGTCATCCTCGTTGAAGGAGGCGATCATCGGCACCTTGGCGAAATTGCCGCCGGCCACAGCATCGGCGGCCTGTTGGGGCAGGACGCGGCCATCGACGATCGGCCCATTGATCCGCACGCCCGACACCGACAGGCCCAGTTGCGATTCCGATTGCGTGGCCAGAATGCGATCCGCCGCCATGGCGCGCATCTCGCTCAGGCTTTTCGCGCCCAGCTTTTCCTGAAACGCCAGACCGATCTTTTCCGCATCCGCCAACGTGGGTTTCGCCCCGCGCAGGTTGCAGCCAGACGACATGACCGCCGCCCGGAACAGCCCCCGCGCTGCGGGCGCCAGCACCTGCGCCGCCACCGATCCTGCGCCCGCCGACTGACCCATGATGACCACCTTGTCCGGGTCGCCGCCGAATTTGGCGATATTGTCGCGCACCCATTGCAGGGCAAGCGTCTGATCCATCAGGCCATAATTGCCCGATGCGCCGCCCTGTTCCTTGGTCAGTTCGGGGTGGGCCAGAAAGCCCAATGCGCCCACGCGATAGTTGAAATTGACGAAGACTGCGCCCGCCTTGGCCATGGCCTCGCCATCATAATTGGCCATGCCGGACGAGCCGATGGTAAAGCCGCCGCCATAGATGAAGACGACCACCGGGCGTTTTTCGCCCGCCTTGGCATTGGTCCACAGGTTGAGCGTCAGGCAGTCCTCGCCGGTCGCTTCCTCGCCGAAATAATGGTTGATGTCATGCGGGCGCAGCACCTGAATGCAAGCCGGACCCTTGCGGTCGGCGTTGAAAATGCCGGTCCAGTGCGATGGCTTGGGCGGCGCCCAGCGCAGATCGCCGGTGGGCGCCTGCGCAAAGGGCACGCCCAGATAAGCGTGCACGCCCGAGGCCAGCGCGGTGCCCGCCACGCGGCCGCTGCTGGTTTCCACCGGGTCCGAGGCGATGGGCTGCATCGACCTGTCGGCGGCCTGCAAGGCGGCGGCGCCTGATGCAATCGCTATCATGCTTGCAGCAAAAGCAATGCCCTTCATCACATTCTCTCCTCATTGGGGAAGGCCGCGCCCGCTTCAGACGAGCGGGTCGCGGTATTTGGCCTGTGCATTGAGGCGGATCGAGGCGTTGACAGCGCCGTAGCCGTCATAGCCCCGCCGCTCGACCACCTCGAAAAACACGCGCTTGGCCACGGCGCGGGTGTAGAACTGGAAATATTCGGCCTCTCCGTCGCGGTCATAGAGGATGTTCAACCGCTCCATCCGCGCGAGGAGTTCGGGATCGAGGGCGTATTTTGCCTCCAGATCCTCGTAATAGTTGGGGCCGATATCCAGCATCGGCAGGCCCGCATCGGCGGCGCTCTGGGCGGCGGCAAACACATCGTCGCAGGCAAAGGCAATATGCTGCACGCCCGCGCCGAAATAGGCCTGAATGAAGCGCGAGGAGAGGGATTGCACCGCCATCGAGCCGTTGAGCGTAAAGCGCAAAGCCCCATCGGCTGTTTCGACCGCTTGGCTATAGACCAGCCCCATCGGGTCGGCGATCTCAAGCTGGGGCGTCTTTTTCACATCCAGCAGCGCGTGATAGTAGAGCAGCCAGCTGAGCATTTCCTCATATTGCATCGTCTGGGCAATATGATCGACGCGGGTCAGCACAGGCTTGGCAGGGGCGGGTTCGACAGCGCGGGGGAATTCATCGGCCCACATTGCATCGCGCGTCTCGGCGTCCACCAGATAGAGCAGGCTGCCCCCCACGCCGCGCAGGGAGGGGATTTCCCATTCCTCCGGCCCCACAGGCTGGGCAAAGCGGGGAATGTCCAAAGCCTGCGCCCGGTCCAGCGCCGCTTGCTGATCCGGCACCGCCAGACCGATCGCGCAGACCGATCCGCCGTGAACCATATCGAAACTATGCGCCAGACCTTCCGGTTCGGAATTGACGACAAGGTTGATCTGCCCTTGCGCCCAGCGGGTCACGTCCTTGCTGCGATGCTGGCCCACCGGGGCAAAGCCCAGAGCGCGGAACACGCGGGCGAAATCTTCGGCTTCCTCATGGCTGGCGGCAAATTCGATGAATTCCACGCCCTTGGGCGCAATGCGCGGCGGCATGGGCGAGGGGCGTTTGAGCAGGCGCGCCGCCTGATCCTCCAGCAGGCGCAGCGAGCGATGCCCGTCGCGGGCCACCTGATGCGCGCTGCCTGCGCGGAAGCGGTCGTTGAAAATCTCAAGGCTCCACCAACCGTCATAGCCGGTGCGCGCAATCGCGGCGGCCCATTCGGCCAGCGGAAAGTCGCCTTGCCCCGGCATACAGCGGAAATGGCGCGACCAGTTGAGATAATCCATGTCCAGCATCGGCGCATCGGCCACCTGCACGATGAACAGCTTTTCGGGCCGGATGTCGCCGATGCTGGCCGAGGGAATGCGCCGGGCCAGCGAATGGAACCCGTCCAGCACAAGACCGATGGCCGGGTGATCGACATCGCGAACCAGCGCCCAACTGTCGCGGTGATCAGCCACATGGCGCCCCCACGCCAGCGCCTCATAACCCACGCGCTTGCCATGGGCGGCGGCCATCTCGCCCAGTTCGTGGAGATCGTCGAGCATCCGCTGGCGGTCATCCATCGCGTGGGGTGAACAATTGGAACAGAGCAGCACCAGATCGGTGCCCAATTGCTCCATCACTTCAAACTTGCGCTTCATCCGCTCAAACGCGCGGGCGCGCATATCGTCGGGCAGGCCCTCCAGATCGCGGAAGGGCTGGAACATCGTGCATTCCACCCCCAGTTCGCGCATCAACGCGCCGATTTCCCGCGCGCTTTCGGGAGCCGAGAGCAGATCGTTCTCGAAAATCTCCGCCCCGCCATAGCCCGCCTCGGCAATCGCGCGCAGCTTGTCGGAGAGAGCCCCGCTGATCGAGACAGTGGCGATAGAAGTCTTGAATGTCATCGCCTTGCCTCCCTCAATTCGCGTCTTGCTCAAATTTGGAGAAACTGTCCCACATCCTTTGCCGGTCGGGGGTCAGGCCGGTGAAGATGCGGAAGGCATCCACCGCCTGACCCACCGCCATGCCCCGCCCGGTCATGGTGCGACACCCGAGGGCCTTTGCCGTTTTCAGCAATTGTGTTTCGAGCGGGAAATAGATGATTTCGGAAACCCAGTGGTGGGGCTGAAGCGCCTCGGCCACGATGGGCATACCGGGGAATTTGGCCATGCCGATGGGGGTGGCGTTGACGATCCCATCCACGCCGGCGGCGGCCTGCGCCGCATCGGGAGCCACGCTGGCGCGCCCCTCGCCATAGGCGGCGGTCAATTGCGCGCGCAGGGCCTCGGCCCGCGCTGGATCGGTATCGGTCAGCACCAGATGCGCCACGCCATTGAGGGAGAGCAGCGCATGAGCTGTAGCCGACCCCGCCCCGCCGCAGCCCAGTTGCAGCACGCGGTCGAGTTTTTCACCGCCCATCCTGTCGCCAAAGGCATGGGCAAAGCCGGTGACATCGGTGTTATAGCCAATCCGCCGCCCATCGCGAAACGCCACCGTGTTGACCGCGCCGATCGCGGCGGCCTGGGGCGAGAGTTCATCGAGCAACGGCACCACGGCCTGTTTGAAGGGGAAGGTCACATTGACCCCGGCAAAGCCGACCCGCTGCACCGCATCGAGCGCGGCGCCCAGTTCGCCATCGGCCCATCCGCGGTCGGAAAAATCCAGCAGGGAATAGACCATATGCAGGCCCTGCGCCTGCGCTTCGCATTCCTGCATCCAGGGCGTGCGGCTTTCCAGAATGCCACGCCCCAGAAGCCCGGCCAGCACCCGTCCCTTGCCAATGCCCACGACCGGGGAAGAATGCAGGGAAGGGGCAGGCTGTGTCATTGTATTTCCTATCAAAAAGACCCGCCCCGGAAAGGATCCGGGGCGGGGCAGGGGAGGATCAGAATTTGGTCCGCAGACCGATATTGATAACGCGGCCCAGCGGGTTGGCGTTGAGGCCGTCATAGCCGACCGCGCCGTTGACGGTGTAGGTGTTCACAAAAGGCGGCGCCTGATCGAGCAGGTTGTTCACGTCCAGATAGAACTGCGCTTCCTTGACAACGCTCAGGTTCTTGAACGTATAGGCAAGGTGCAGATCGACCGTGGTGAAGGGCTTCACATAGTCGCCGCCGCCGGTGGGCACGCCATTGGTGCGCACAATCGGGTTGACCACCGAGGAGCCCCAATAGGTGTAGCTGCCCAGATAATTGACAAAGACATCGGCGCTGAGCGGACCCTTGTCATAGCCGATATTGGCGCGGCCTTCCATCTTCACGCTGGGGAAGGTGGTGTTGAAGCCCGAGGTGCCCAGCACGCTGAACTTGGTGCCGTTGGTGCCGAAATACTGCTCGAACTGCAGCTTGCGGGTAAAGGCGGCGCCGATGTTGAAGCGGCCGACCGGCGTGTCGAAGCGGTAATTGGCCGAAACGTCCAGACCCGCCACGTTCAGGTTGAGCGCGTTCTGCTGCTGGAAGTTATAGCTGTAATAAACCGGGTTGGTGATGACGCCGGTCTGGGGCAGGCCAGCGCCCAGCGCCACGATCTGGGCCGTGGTGGCGCCGGTGGGATAGAGTTGCAGCAGATAGGACAGATCCGCCGAACCCAGCGCCAGCGGGGCCTGAGGTGCGGTGATGCCGCCGCGAAGCTGGTTCTTCCAATAGGTCACGCTGATGCGCAGACCCGGCACCTGAACCGGGGTGAGGTCAACGCCAACGCTCCATGCCGTGCCCTTTTGCGGCTGGAGCTTGCCATTGCCGCCCGTCACCAGCACGCCATTGGTGCTGCTGCCGAGGGTGCAGGCCGTGGCCGAGCAGGTCACGCCCGGAACCGAGGTGATCGAGGGGAAGCTGGCGATGGAGATCGTGGGCGAACCGCCCGGAATGCCGCTGGGCACGATGCCCGAATAGCCCGATTCGCCGGTCAGGCCGGTTCCGTTCGACCCGATCGAGGTCAGCGCCGGGGCCACAAAGCTCTTGGCCCAGTTGGCGCGGAACTTGATGCCGCGAACCGGTTCGAAATTCATCGCCAGCTTGGGGTTGGTCGTGCTGCCGAAGTCGCTGTAATGGTCGTAACGGCCCGAGATGTTCAGATCGAGCAGCTTGATGAAGCTGTCCTTGATGATCGGCACATACAGTTCGCCATAGGCCGATTGGACATTGCGGTTGTAATGGGTGTTGAACGCCTGCGAAGCCTGGCTGGCAATGCCCAGATTGTTGGCGCGGATGTTGTACTGATCCATCTCATAGCCCATCAACTCGCCGCCGACGGCGATCTTGGCCGGGCCTGCGGGCAGATCGAACAGATCGCCGGAGACTTTTAGATAGGCATTGCGCATGAGCTGGCGCGCATATTGGAACTGGCGGTTGTCGATCAGCGCAGCCTTGGTGGCCGCCGACGTGCCATTGGCCCACAGGTCGATGGCATTGGCCGTTGTCAGCGCCTGCGACACCGATTGCGACACGCCGTTGATCGCGGCCGAAGTGAAGCCGTTGAGCGCGAGGTTGAAGACCGAGGCATTAAGCTGGCCAACGTTCACCTGCGTCGAGCTGTCCGAGCCATAGACGCCGCCCAGATTGATCTGCCACTTGGGGGAGAGGTCATAGATGGCATCGGCGCGGATCGAGATGTCCTCGGCCGTGCCGGTGATCGTGGCGCCGGGGCCGAACATGCCGTCCGCGTTCCAGTTCGCCGTCATGGTCGAGCCGCTGTAGAACGGATTGATCGAGCGACCTGCGGGCAGCGTGCCGGTGAAGGCGGTGCCATAGACGGTGCCGCTGGCGCTGCCGCGCGTCACGTTCTGGAGATTGCGGCGGTTCGAATAGATGAAGTCGGCATAAAGATGCAGTTTCTCGCCCACGTCCTTGGTGATCTGGGCATAGACGTTATGGCGCTTTTCCGAGGGCAGCAGATCCCACGATTTCACCGGATCGCAACCTGTGGCCGTGGTCACGTCATTGCAGCGGGTGGGCGTGAAATTGGTGCCGCCGCGGCTGCGCAGATCAGCGCTGCTGGCATAGCCGCGCGAGGAGGCGGCAAGATTCGAACGGTCGGAATAATTGTACGAAACTAGCACGCTGCCCGTGTCATAGGTCTGACCCCAGAGCAGACCGGCGGTCAGCGAATTGTAACCGCTGGCAAAGCCCTTCTGCACATTGGCTTCAAAACCATTGACCTTCTTGCGGGTGATGAAGTTGATGACACCCGCCACCGCGTCCGAACCGTAAACCGAGGATGCGCCGTCGGCCAGCACCTCGACCCGCTCCAGCGCCATCGGGGCCAGAATGTTGGGGTCGGCCAGCACGTGGTTGATGCCGCTGGTGGGCAGGCGGTGGCCGTTGATCAACACCAGCGTCGAGTTCGAGGCCGAAGCGCCAAGGCCGTGGATGGTGGGCGCATTGGTGCCCGAACCGTCAGCCGAACCGAAGGCGCCTTGCCCGGCGCTCTGCAGACCGACGACCGAGGGGACGGTTTTCAGCACCTGCTGCACGGTCTGGGCGCCCGTCGCCTCCAGATCGGTGCGGGTCACGGTGACAAGGTTCGAGCCGACCGGGGCCACGCCCTTGATGCTCGATCCGGTAACGATGATTTCGGCGTCGGGCTTGGCTTCCTGGGCATAGGCCGAATGGGCACAGGCCAGAGCCACGGCAAGCACCGAGCTTTGCGCGATGAAACGCATCTTGAATTGCATGATTGTCCCCTCCCAAGGGCGTTGTCACTTGTTTATGAACTAACTGGTACATACATGAAGGGCGGGCGTCAATAGGTCTGCGCACCCGCCCTTTCGACCTCAATCGATTTTTACCCGCTCCACCGGGCCAAGCACGATCAGATAGGCCAGCGTGCCGATGATCCCCAGCGCGCCGATATAGGCCAGCGCGGCATAAAAGCTGCCCGTGGCGCCCACGGCAAAGCCGACCACCAGCGGGGTGATGATGCCAGCCAGATTGGTGAAAAAGTTGAACAGGCCCGCCGTCAGCCCCATCATCTCCTTGGGCGCGACATCGGACAAAAGCGTCCAGCCAAGCCCGGCCAGGCCCTGACCGAAGAAGGCCAGACTCATGACGGCGATGACGGCATTGTTGCTGTCCATATAATTGGCCGAAACCATGCTGGCGCAAAGCAGCAGGCCCGCGATGATCGGCACCTTGCGGCCAATCGTGGGCGAGCCAGTGGCGCGAATCAGCCAGTCGGAAAACACCCCGCCCAGCATCACCCCCGCCGCCGCCGCGATATAGGGCAGCGAGACCAGCCAGCCCGACTTGATGAAGGTCATGCCGCGTTCCTCGGCCAGATAGGACGGGAACCATGTCAGGAAGAAAACGAGGGTGGAATTGGAGCAGAACTGGCCGATCGAGGCGCCCGCGATCTGGCGCGTGGTGACCAGGCGGCGGACATTGGCCCAACTGAAAGCGATGGGAGCGGTGCCGCCGGAAAAGCCGCCGCCAGCGGCGATCAGGTCGATTTCGGCCTGATTGGCATTGCTGTCCTGCGGCTCGCGATAGAGGCGGTGGAACAGGATGGCAAAGGCGATGCCCAGCGCGCCCACCACGAAAAACAGCGAGCGCCAGCCATAATGGGCCAACATCCAGCCCAGCACCGGGATCAGCAGGCCAAGCCCGATATATTCGCCCACGGTATAAACGCCCGTCGCCTTGGCGCGCTCATTCTGGGGAAACCATGTCGAGAGGACGCGGCTGTTGGCGGGGAAGCAGGGCGCCTCGGCCAGACCCAGTGCGAGGCGGGCGGAAACAAGGCCCGCCACGCCCGTCGCCAACCCGTGCAGCGCCGTCATCGCCGACCACAGGCCCAGCGAGAGCGCATAAGTCAGCCGCGTGCCGAGGCGGTCCAGCACATAGCCGCCCGGAATCTGCGCCAGCGCATAGGTCCATGAGAAAGCGGAGAAAATCAGGCCCATCACCTCGGGCGTGATATGCAGTTCCTTGACCAGTTCCGGCTTTGCCACGCCCATCACCGAACGGTCGAGATAGTTGATCAGGGTCGCCGTGGAGATCAGCGCAAGGACGGTAAGGCGCTTGGTCGTCGGCTTCATTGCGCGCGCTCCCGCGCCCACATCACATGGCGCACGCCAAGCGGGTATCCATTAACGCCAAGGCCCGAGATGATGCCGGTCACCACCTGCGTCATGATCGAGTGGCTGCGCCATTCGGCCTCGCGGCGGTGGATGTTGCTGATGTGGACTTCGACCACCGGGCAATCGACCATTTTGAGCGCATCAAGGATCGGATAGGCGGCATAGGTGAAGGCGGCGGGGTTGAAGACGATGCCCGCATGGCCCTTGCGCGCGGCCTGGATCCAATCAACCGCTTCATGTTCCGCATTGGTTTGTCGAAAGTCGATTCGATAGTCGGTTCCGGCCACTTCGGCCTCACACATCGCCTGCACATCGGCCAGCGTTTCATGGCCATAGATATGCGGCTCGCGCTCGCCCAGCAAATTGAGGTTGGGCCCGTTGAGGACCAGAATCGTGCCACCCATGGCATGTCTCTCCCTTGTTTGGCCCCGGCATAATCGAAAGCGCTTGCCTTGGGAAGAATTATGTACGAACCAGTTCATAAATCAAAAGTGGGAGAATGTGATGCGATGGGGATTCGCCGGAATCGCGACTGCGCTCTTGTCAGGTGTCGCCTTTGCCCAAGCGCCGGGCGACTGGGCCACCTATGGCCATGACAAGGGCGGGCAGCGCCACTCGCCGCTAAAGGAGATTACCCCGGCCAATGCGGGCAATCTGGCCCCGGCATGGACCTATCACATGCGCCCGGCCACGCCCGCGACCACCACGGACGCCAATGCGGATGCGCAGCGCCGCGCGGAGGGCCTGCCTGATATGACCGCAGGCGGCGCTCCCGCTGGCCCCCGCGCCCGCCGCAGCCGTTTTGCCGGGTCCGAGGTCACGCCGCTGGTGGTGAACGGGCGGATGTTCGTGTCCACACCCTATGGCCGCGTGGTGGCGCTCAATCCTGATACGGGCGCGGAAATCTGGGCCACGACTATTCCCGGCCCCGGCCAACCGAGCTTGCGCGGCGTTGAATATTGGGCGGGCGATGCGCAAACGCCCCCGCGCATCGTGTTCGGCACGCGCGATGGCCGCCTGATCGCGCTGGACGCGGCGACCGGAGCCTTTGCGGAAGGGTTTGGCGAGCATGGCGTGGTCGAAATGAAAACGCCCGAGATCCTGGGCGGCAATGACGCCCGCTTCTACGGCATGACCAGCCCGCCCATCGTCTATGGCAACCTGATTATCACTGGCAGCGCGGTGCAGGAATTCCCGGCCAAGGGCGCGGCGGGCGATGTTCGCGCTTGGGACGCGCGCGATGGCCATCTGGTCTGGACCTTCCATTCCGTGCCGCGCAAGGGCGAGAAGGGTTATGACACATGGGCGCCGGGCAGCGCGGAAGGGCGCAGCGGGGTCAATGCATGGGGTTTCCTCAGCCTCGATGAGAAGCGCGGCATTGTGTACATGCCCTTTGGCGCGCCCACGTTTGACCGCTATGGCGGGGATCGGGCAGGGGACAATCTGTTCGGCACCTCGCTGGTGGCTGCCGATGCCAGGACAGGCAAATATCTTTGGCATTTTCAGGTGGTTCATCATGACATCTGGGATGGCGACCTGGAAGCCGCGCCCCTGCTGTTCGACGCCACGGTCAAGGGCAAAACGGTCCCCGCCGTCGCGGTGATCTCGAAATCCGCCCTGCTTTTCGTGCTGAACCGCGAGACGGGCAAGCCGATCTTCCCCATCGCCGAGCGCAAGGTTCCGGGCAGCGATGTGCCGGGCGAAAAACCATCGCCCACTCAGCCGTTCCCGCTGGTTACCCCGGCGCTGGGGCGCACCAGCTTTTCGATCAAGAATGACATCACCGACCTGACGCCGGAATTGCACGATACATGTGCCAAATGGATTGCCGACAATCAGATGGTCGAGGGACCGATCTATACGCCCGTCCATCTGGACAAGGTGACGATCAGCTTCCCCGGCCTGCTGGGCGGGGGCAATTGGGGCGGGGCCACCTATGACCCGGCGCAACGCCTGCTGGTGGTCAACACGCATGATCTGGGGCAGGCGACCAAACTGGTGCCGTCCAAGGGGCCCCTGCCGTTTGAGCGGGGCCAGCCTTCGGGTCGGTTTCGTCCCGACAATTCCCGCCTGCTGTGTCAGAAGGGGCCGTGGGGACGGTTGTGGGGCGTCGATATGACGACTGGCAAGATCCGCTGGCAGGTGCCTTTGGGCATTTCCGACGAGGCGCCAGAGGGCAAAAAACTGACCGGGCGGCCCAATATGGGCGGGGCCATCACCACGGCGGGCGGGCTGACCTTTGTGGGGGCGACCGATGATAACCGCTTCCGCGCCTTTGCCACGGCGACGGGCAAGATGGTGTGGGAGGTGAAGCTGGACGCTGCCGCCCATGCCACGCCCATGACCTATGCGGGCAAGGATGGGCGGCAATATGTGGCCATCGCGGCCACGGGGGGCACCTTCCTCGACAGCCCGCTGACATCGGACACGATCACTGCCTTTGCCCTTCCCGGAAAAGATTCTGGGCCAAAGAAGGATGCCGGACAATGAAAATCGCGCTTCGTATTGCCGCCTGCGCCGGTCTGGCGCTGATGCTTTCCGGCCAAACTCCGCCGCCTGCCGCGCCCAATGGCCCGCCGCGCACCCCGCCGCCCGGCTATCAGGATGTCTATGCGGGCAAGAAGCGCCTGCTGGTGATCGCCGATCTTTCGACCGGCAACCAGAGTGCGCATATGGCCGTCAGCCATGCCGTCTCCGTGATCGAGCAAATTGGGCGCGAGAGCGGGGCCTATGTCACCTTCATCCGCACCGACATGGACTGGATCACCAAGGGCGAGACCTGGGGCAAGTTCGACTATGCCAAGGGGGGGCCGAAACAGGCGAGGGGCAAGAACCTCGACTATTTCGACGCCGTGCTGTTCTACACCAACGGCGACACCACCCTCTCGCCCCAGCAGAAGCAGGACCTGCTCGATTACGTGGCCAAGGACGGCAAGGGCTTCATCGGCATCCACACTGCCACGGCGACGGCCACCAACTGGCCTGAATATGGCGAGATGCTGGGCGGGGTTTTCGATAACCACCCATGGATGATTTCCGACGCGAAGATCATCGTTGAGCGGCCCGGATTCCCCGCGATGAAGGCGTTGAAAACCGGCATGGTGCTGAAGGACGAGCATTACCAGATGCTGCCCAATCCCTATTCGCGCGACAAGGTGGATGTGCTGGCCCGCATCGACACGTCCAGCGTCAACATGGCCGCGCCCATGGTTCACCGCAAGGATGGCGATTTTCCGGTGGCGTGGATCAAATCCTATGGGCAGGGCCGCGTGTTCTATTCCGGCCTTGGGCATACGGACGCCAGTTGGGACGATCCGCGCATCCGCACGATGGTTTTGGAGGCGGTGAAGTGGGCGGTGAATGGGGGGGAGAAGCCGGTGCCGCATGGGATGAAGTGAGCGGGGGGGATTTATGCCTCCGGCGGGCAAAGGGCGGGGGCCCTTTGCAATCCCGTTAATGGGGTGGCGCAGGGGGCGCGGCGTTACGTTTGTGTGCCATGAATGAAAGCCTGCGGCGCTATTTGACGGCGCCGCAGGCTTTGAAAATTCCGAGGCCGCGTCCGACACCCATCGGCCGAACTCGTGGCGCAACATAGGCAGTCATGGGAGCGCGAGGGACGAGTCCCTCGCATTTAACCCTTACTTCCCCACCCCATAATTCTTCGCCAGATAGGCCACGATTACATCATAATCGGCGTCCGACACCTTGGCCCCCTTGCCGATCATCTGATCGACCACCTCGGCCCATTTGTCGGCGTCATAGCGCTTGCCGGCGACGATGGCGGGCGGGTGGCATGCGGCGCAGGCGGTCTGCACGGCGGCCTGTCCTTCGCCAGCGGGAAAGGAGGGCGCGGTATCCTGCGCCCTCAGTCCGCCTGCCAGCAGCGCGGCCATAATCGGCAGCGCCATCCATACAGGCTTCATTTCGCCGGACTCTTCTTGTCGAGGCGGGCGTGGAGGAAGTCGAACGTGGCGTTCATCGCGCGCAGGGTTGCCTCGCGGGTCTGCTCGGGGGTCTTGCCGATGAAGCTGTGATCGACGCCATCGATATAGATGCTTTCCACCGGCACGCCCGCAGCCTTCAGCTTCTCCTCGGCCAGATGCGATTGGGCGACGGGGACGGTCTTGTCCTCGACGCCGTGGATCAGCAGGAAGGGCGGGTCTTTGGCGTCGATATAGGTGTTGGGGCTGGCGGCGGCGAATTTTTCCGCCGTGCAGGGGCCATCGCAGCCCAGCAGTTTGCCCGCCGCGCCATCCTGTCCGCCGGGGCGGCCAGCGGAAAGTGCGGCGAAATCGAACACGCCGTACCAGATCGCGGCGGCCTGCACGCATTCGCTGCCCGGCGCGGCTTTGGTGCCGGGGGCGTCAAGCGAGGCGTCACCGCAGCTCAGCGCCGTCAGCGCCGAGAGGTGGCCGCCCGCCGATCCGCCCCAGATGCCGGTGCGGGTGGGGTCGATGCCAAAACGGGTCGCATTGCCCTTCAGGAAGCGCAGCGCCGCGCGGGCGTCCTGAACCTGTGCGGGGAAGGGCGCTTCGGCGGCGAGGCGATATTCGAGGCTGGCCACCACAAAGCCTTCGCCCGCCAGACGTGCCAGCGCGGCGGGAAAATCGGCCAGCGCCCCCGAATGGCGCGTATGCCCTGCCACCCAGCCGCCGCCGTGAATATAGAGCACCAGCGGCTTGGGCCCGACACTCTTGGGCGGCATATAGATATCGACGATCATCGGGCGATAGCCGGGGATGGTGGAATAGGTGACATCGGCAAGGCTGGTCACGCCGCCCGGCCACCCGGTGACATGCACCGGATAGTGATCCTCCAGCACCGGCTGGGCCGCCACGGGGAACACGCGCGGGGCGGGCTTGGCAGCCCCGGCATGCGCCGCGCCGGGCAGCGCCATGGCCAGCGCCAGGGTAAGAAGATATTTGCTCATGAGGCCCTCTCAGACTGTGTTATGTGAACCAGATAGTACACATCAGTCGCAAGGGCGCAACGGGGCGCGTGGCGCAAATTGTATCAGGCGTGGAAAACCCTGCTTATCCGACCTTCACCCAGCGCAGGACGCAATCGATGATCTGCACCCGGCGCCGCGCTTTTTGCGCGGATTCAGCAAAATCGACGCCGAAGTTTTGGCGGAAAGTGTACCGGTTGGATACGTTGTAGAAGGAGAGGGCCGAAATCGTCATATGCAGATCGACCGGATCGATCCCATCGCGAAACACGCCCTGATCTACGCCCTTCTTCAAAATCGCGCCCAGCGCGGCGATCACCGTGCGGTTGCGTTCGCGCATGCCGGGGATCTGGGCGATATGTTCGCCCTTGTGGACGTTTTCGTTCATGACCAGACGCACGAAATCGGGATGTTCGAAGTGATAGTCGAAATTGTGCCCGATGATCGCGCGCAAAGCCTGTTCAGGCGAGAGATCCTCAAACCGCGCCGCCTGTTCCTGATTACGGATCGTTTCATAGGCGCGTTGCAGCACGGCCTGATACAGCCCGTCCTTGCTGCCGAAATGGTAATAGATCATCCGCTTGGAGGTCTGCGTCTTTTCCGCGATCTCGTCGATCCGCGCGCCCGCCAGCCCTTTTTCGGAAAATTCGTGGCCCGCAACTTCGAGAATGTCTTCGCGCGTGCGCAGCGCGGTCAACTGGCGCTTGGAAAGACCCGTATTTTCCGATTGAGCCGTGCTGTCTTGCGTCACCTTGCCTGCAACTCCCGCGGGTCAGAGCGATCCCATGCCTGAACCATGATCGGCCTAGCCCAAGCGTTACCGCTTGTCATCCCCGTCGGGGTGGCAGGCGCCGGGCGGATGTGCCACAAGGGGGCATACTCTAGTCAGAAAGCCCGGTTAATTCATGGAAAATAGCTCGTCCTTGCTGCACGATGGTTTTCTGCTGCTTGGTTTTGCCATGGTATTTGTGCTGGTGTTCCGGCGGCTGGGATTGGGGGCCACGCTGGGCTATCTGCTGGCCGGCGCGGTGGTCGGGCCGCATGTGCTGGGCCTTGTGGGCGAGGCAGAGCAGAAGATGGGCTTTGCCGAACTGGGCATCACGCTGCTGCTGTTTCTGGTCGGGCTGGAATTGAACCCGGCGCGTTTGTGGAAGATGCGGCGCGATATTCTGGGGCTGGGCGCGATACAGGTGGTGGCCTGCGGCGCGGCGCTGGCGGGCTTTATCTATGTGGCCACGATGCTTTCGCCCACGGCGGCGCTGGCGCTGGGGATGCCGTTGGCGCTGTCGTCCACCGCGCAGGTCCTGCCGATGCTTCAGGCGGCGGGCCGTCTGCGCACCCCCTTTGGCGAGCGCACCTTTGCCATCCTGCTGTTTCAGGACCTCTCGATTATCCCGATGATCACCATCATCGCCACGATGAGCCGCAATCCGGCCGATGCCAATGGGCCTCCGGGCTGGCAATTGGGGCTGTATACGGTGCTGGCGATTGCGGGGCTGATCCTTGCCGGGCGCTATCTCATCCGTCCGCTGTTCCGCCTGATCGGCAATCTGGGCGAGCGGGAAATGTTCATCGTGGCAGCGCTGTTCACGGTGATGGCCAGCGCGGCGGTGATGGAACTGCTGGGGCTTTCCACGGCGCTGGGGGCGTTTATCGCGGGCGTGATGCTGGCGGATTCGCCCTATCGGCATGAACTGGAGGCCGATGTCGAGCCTTTCCGCTCGATCCTGCTCGGCCTGTTCTTCCTGGCGGTGGGCATGATGCTCGACCTGCACACCATTGCCGAAAGGCCGTTTTTCGTCATCGGTATGGCGCTGGGTCTGGTGGCCATTAAAACGCTGGCGATCTTTGCCATCGGCAAGATGTTCGGCATGAAGTGGCGCGGCGCTCTGGCGCTGGGCCTGTTGCTCAGCCAGGGCGGCGAATTCGGCTTCGTGCTGTTTACGCAGGCCCAACATGCACTGTTGATCGCGCCAGAGGCAGCCAGCCTGTTCGGCGCGATTGTCACCGTCTCGATGGCCACCACGCCTTTCCTGATGAAGGCCACCAAGCGGATGCGCGAAGAGCCCGCCATGGCGCAGGGCGAGCGCGCCGGGCCGGAAAATGCGGACCGCGCCGCCGCCATCGTCGTGGGCTATGGCCGCTTTGGCCAAAGTGTGGCCCAGATGCTGAACGCCAGCGACATATCGGTGACCATGATCGACACCGATATCGAAATGATCGACATCGCCAGCAGCTTTGGCGCCAAGGTCTATTTCGGCGACGGCACACGGCTCGACCTCCTGCGTCTGGCCGGGGCCGAGGATGCCAGCATGATCCTGTTCTGCATGGATGGCGACCAGCTTTCGGCCGATGCGGTCGAGGCCGTCCATCACGCTTTCCCCGAGGCCAGTCTCTATGTGCGCGCCTATGACCGGCGCGCGGTGATCCGGCTGAAGAAATCGCCCGCCTCGCGGATCGTGCGCGAGGTGATGGAATCAGCGGTCAAGATGGCGCGCCTTGCGCTGGAGGACAGCGGGGTAAGCATCGAGGCGATTAACCGCGCCGAGGAAGTGTACCGCGCCAATGACCGCGAGCGGTTAAAGATCCAAATCGAGGCGGGCGACGTGCGCGCCGCGCGCGGCATGATGATCGTGCGGCCATCGGGCGAGGAGTAAGCCGAACCATCGATGCGTTTATGCAATCCTTTATGTAAGGGATAATGATAGCGCTTGCATAAATGGGCTGTGCGCCATATCGATGGACGCCATGAAACAGACTCGCGCCGATTTTGATCCTGCCGCCCCCGAAGATTTTGACAGCGCCCATGCCGAATACGCCCGCCTGCGCGCGCAATGCCCGGTGGCCCATGCCACGGAACTGGGCGGTTTTTGGGCGCTGACCAAATATGAGGATGTAAAGCGGGCGGCGTCTGATTATGCCGCCTTCACCACGACGGTGCAGAATGTGGTGCCCAAGGTGGCCTTTACCGGGCGGCGGCCTCCGCTCCATCTCGATCCGCCCGAACACACGCCCTATCGCAAGGCGCTTAACCCCTTGCTTTCGCGCGAGAGATCCGAGGCGCTTGAGCCGCGCGCACGCGAATTGACCCGCGCTGCGCTGGCCCCCCTGGTGGCGCGGGGCGGGGGCGATATCTGCATCGAGTTTTCCTCGCATTTGCCGGTGCAGATCTTTGGCGAATGGATGCGGATGCCAGGCGAATGGCTCGAAACGCTCCACCGGCAGGGGCGCGAATTCGTGCTGGCGGTGCATTTGAACGATCCCGACAAGATGAAGGAAACCAGCCTGCGCCTCTATGACATGGCGCGCGCATTGATCGCCATCCGCCGCGAACATCCCGAAGATCCGGCGCTCGATCCCACCACTGCCCTGCTGGAGGCGCGGCATGAGGGGCAGGGATTGCCCGATGAACTGATCGTGGGGTCGGTGCGGCAAATTCTGTTGGTGGGCATTGTCGCGCCGCTGGTGATGGTGGGCAATATGGCGGTGCATCTGTGCCGCGACCGCGCGTTGCAGGACCAGTTGCGCGCGAACCCCGACCAGATCCCGGCGGCGGTTGAGGAGTTCCTGCGCCTCTATACCCCTTATCGCGGCTTTGCCCGGACGGCGGTGCAGGACATTGAAATTCGAGGTGAAAAGATCTGCGCGGGCGAGGCGGTGGCCTTGCTCTACGGCTCGGCCAACCGCGATGAGGAGGTGTTTCCCGATGGCGACCGGTTCATCCTCAACCGCCCCAACATTGCCGAGCATCTCGCCTTTGGCCGCGGGCCGCACAATTGTCCGGGGCTGCATCTGGGACGGATGGAATTGAAGGTTGCGCTGGAGGAAATCCTTGCCGCCACTCCCAACGGTTTCGAACTGGCGGGCGAGATCGCGATGAGCCGCTGGCCCGAAATCGGCGCGCTGTCGGTGCCGCTGCGCTTCCTCTAAACGCGGCGCAGCAGGACCGAGAGATTGTTGGCGGGCATGGGCAGAACCGTCTCGACCCGCAGCCCGTGCCGGGCCGCGCAAGCGCTGACATCCTCCAGATCGCGCAGGCCCCATTCCGGATTGCGCGCCCGCAGATCCGCATCAAACGCCGCATTGCTGGGCTCCAGCGCCACCCCCGCGCGGCGATAGGGACCATAGAGATAGAGCAATCCGCCCGAAGGCAATATCGCCCCCGCGCCGCGCATCAACCCCTGCGTGGCGGCCCATGGGCTGATATGGATCATGTTGATGCACAGGATCGCATCGGCTTGCATTATCGGCCATTCCCCCGCCGCATCCAGCGCCAGCGGCGGCGCAACATTGTCCAGCCCCTCCGCCGCCGTCCATGCCGCAATCGAGGCGCAGGCATCGGGCGAGGGATCAGAGGGCTGCCAATGCAAATCGGGCAGGGCGCGGGCAAAATGCACGATATGCTCGCCCGACCCGCTGGCCAGTTCCAGCACCACGCCCGATCGCGGCAGCGCATCGCGCAGCACGTTGAGGATCGGATCGCGATTGCGCGCGGCGGCAGGCGCGATACGGCGCAGGTCTTGGCTGGTCATGCGCCCTGATTAGACGGCGCGCATTGCGCCTGCCAAGCCCTTATGCCCGCTGCATCAGCCATTCCCTGTCAATCGCATCGCATGGGCCTCGCGATACAGGTCATCGCGGAAATCGGGATGGGCGATGGCGATGAGAGCCTGCGCACGCTCGGCCAGCGTTTTGCCCTTCATATCGGCCACGCCATATTCCGTGATCACCAGATGCGTATCATTGCGCCCTGTTGTTACCGGTCCCGACAGGCGCGGGGTGATGCGCGAGATCGTGCCGCCCGCTGCTGTGGAATGGCATGCGATGATCGATTTGCCCCCCGCCGACATATAGGCGCCGCGCACGAAATCGACCTGGCCCCCGGTGCCGGAAAATTGCCGCCCGGCCACGAATTCGGAATTGCATGCGCCGTGGAAATCGACCTGCGTGGTGGCATTGACCGAGACGACGCGATCATTGCGGGCGATCACGGCGGGGTTGTTGACATATTCGACCGGGAAAGCCTGCGCGGCGGGATTGTCGTCGATGAAATCATAAAGCGCCCGGTCGCCCAGCGCGAAGGTGAAGATGGTGGCGCCGGTATGGGTCTGCTTGGCCGAATTGTCGGCCACGCCCCGGCGCACCAGTTCGGCAAGACCGGGGGTTATCAGCTCGGTATGGATGCCAAGGCGGCGATGGTGGTGCAGCCCCGCACAGACCGCATCGGGCAGCGCGCCGATCCCCATCTGCAAACACGCGCCATCGTCGACCAGCCCCGCAATGATCTCGCCAATGCGGATATCGACCGGAGACAGAGGCGCAGGCGGCACTTCGACCAGCGGCGCGTCATTTTCCAGCAGCGCGGCCACATCCGACAAAGGCACGCGGCAATCGCCCCGCACGCGCGGCATATGGCGGTTCACCTCAAAGACGATCCTCGCCCCCGGCTTGCGCGCCACGGCCAGCGCATAATCGGTGTTGGTGCCAAGGCTGAAGAACCCCTCGTCATCCATGGGCGAGACGGTGGCGATCAGCGTATCGACGCCGACATGTTCGACCATGGAGCGCGGGATCTGGCTGAAATGGGATGGGATGTAATCGACCAGGAACTCATCGCCCCCGCGCCCTTTATCCAGCATGCGTTCGACGCCGCTGTGGAAATAGCTCATCGGGATCAGGCGGTCGGTCAGTTGCGGGTCAAAGATGGTGCGCCCGGCAATCGCGGTGCAGAGCATATAGTAAAAGCGTATGTCGCGCGCCGTGCCCGCCCGCGCTCGATCGGCCAGAGCATGCAGCAATAGCGGCGGCGCCCCTGCGCCCAAGGACAGCGCAACCCGCGCCCCGTCGGGGATCATCGCGGCGGCCATGGCCGGGGTGGTCAGGCGGGCGCGATATTGCGCATTCAGATCCATCATCACCGTCTCATCCTCTTGCGCCCCGGTTCGGCGGGGTCTGCATCACAGACTAGAGACAGAGGCGCGCTCGGCCAAGGGCTGCGATGGGGCGATCATACCCGACCATCGGATTATTGGGATTTGCGTCGCCATAGAATAATCTTGCAATTGTTTGCCTGTGGCCCGAGAAGGCCCGATCCTTCGCCAGAAAGCGCCCATCAGGCATGAGCAGAATTCGCAATATCAAGGAACTGGCCGATCTGGCCGGAGTGTCGACAGGTACGGTTTCGCGCGCGCTGGCAGTCTCGACCCTGATCAGCCTCAAGACGCGCGAACGGATTCAGGCGCTGGCCAAGGAGCATGGATTTCGGCCCAATCTGCTGGCGCGCAATTTGCGGATTCAGCGTACGAACACCATCGGCGTGCTGATCCCGCTGGGCCATGAAACAGCCCAGCATCTGACCGATCCTTTCTTCATCACCATGCTGGGCCTGCTGGCCGACAAGCTGACCGAGCGCGGCTATGACCTGCTGCTCAGCCGCGTGATCCCCACCGACAGCGCGTGGCTGGACCGGATTGCCACCTCGGGGCGCGTCGATGGCTTGATCGTGATCGGGCAGTCGGATCAGGCCGCCACGATTGACGCGGTGGCCAAGGATTACCGGCCGCTGGTGGTCTGGGGCGGCTATGATGCCGATCAGGTGCATTGCAGCGTGGGCAGCGACAACCGCAAGGGCGGCGATCTGGCGGCCAGCCATCTGATCGCGCAGGGTTGCCGCAAGATCGCCTTTTTCGGCGATCCCAAAACGCGCGAGATCGAGCAGCGTCTGCAGGGCGTGCGCGATGCTCTGGCCCGCGCCGGTATGGGCGAGCCGCATATTGAGCCCGCGCATCTGACCGATGATGAATTCGGGCCGGAAATTGCCGGTTTTCTGGGGCAGGCCGCCGATGGACCAATCGGCATCGTGGCAGCCTCGGATGTGATCGCGCTCAAGACCTTGCGGGCGATGGCGGTGATGGGCCTGTCGGCGCCGAATGATGTGCGTGTGATGGGCTATGACGGGCTGACCATCGGCGAGCACACCGTGCCGCAGCTCTCCACGATCTGTCAGGATCTGGTGCGCGGCGCCGAGCATCTGGTGGATATGCTCGTGCGCCGCATCGCGGGCGAGGACACGCAAAGCGTGGTGATGGAACCGGAACTGGTCCTGCGCGCATCAGCCTGAGTTAAATACCCAGCGCCACCGCCAAAGCGCCCAAGAGGCCCGAATTGTCACCCAGCGCGGGGGCGACGATCACCTCGGCCGGATTGCCCACGAAATAGCCCGCGCCGCTTTGCGCGGCCATGGTGCGGACTTTGTCCAGCAGGCCGGGCGTGGCCGTGACCCCGCCGCCCATGACGATGCGGGCCGGATCCATGATCGCCTGAAACGTGACGGCGGCCTGCGCCAGATACCATGCGATGATGTCCGCGCCCGGATGGCCCTCGGGCAATTCGGAGAGCGAGACGCCCCAGCGCGCGATGATCGCCGGGCCGCAGGCCAGACCTTCGAGGCAATCGCCGTGGAACGGGCAATGCCCGGCAAAATCCACATCCTGAGGATGACGGGGCATACGGATATGCCCCATTTCCGGGTGCGACAGGCCATGCAGCAGCCGCCCATCGGAAACAAAACCGCCGCCAACGCCCGTGCCGATGGTCAGATAAAGCAGCGAACCGGCCGCCTTCCCCGCGCCCCAGCGCGCCTCGGCCAGAGCCGCGCCGTTCACATCCGTTTCCAGCCCCACGCGGCAGCCAAACGCGCGCGCAAACGGCCCGGTCAGGTCCGCACCGCTCCAATGCGGCTTGGGCGTGCGGGTGACATGGCCCCATGTGGGCGAGGCGCGGTTGAGGTCCAGCGGTCCAAAGCTGGCGATGCCGATGGCCTCGGGCTTGAGGCCTTGCTCGCGAAACCAGCCGATGGTGGCGCCCAGCGTTTCCTCGGGCGTGGTGGTGGGGATGCGGTGGCGGGCATAGATCGTGCCCTCTTCATCGGCGATGCCCGCTACGAATTTGGTGCCGCCCGCCTCGATCAGGCCATATTGCGCCATCTTATGCCCCCTTTACCCCAGCCTGATCTATCCATGCCCGATCGCCATCCAGCGCGATGCGGAATGTGGGTGCAGGCGTACCGCCAAAATGGGCGCGCCGCCATGCCGGATCGTCCACTTTCGTTTGCGCGGTGCAGGCGGGATAGTCGATAAAGCCCCAGACATCGAGATCGGCATCCACCCACCAGCTATAGGTCTGGAACGGCGCTTCATCGGGATTGGCCGCGACTAGGCCGGTGCCGTTGAGCGGACGCCAAGGCCCCAGCACATTCTCGGCCACCGCGCCATAGACGCCATTGGGGCCGGAGGGGCCATCGGGGGCAAAGACCTTACGCTGGGTGGACCAGAACAGGTAATAATGCCCGCCGCGGTGGATGAGGAGCGGGCGCTCCTGCTCATTGTTCAGCCCATCGGCGCTCAGGATCGGGGGCAGGATTTCCCAGTCGGTCAGCGCCTCATTGGTGGCCTGCGCAATGCCGATGCAGCCGTTGAAGGCATGGGTCGATAGTTGGAGCGAGCCGGTAAAGACGATATAGGTCGCCCCATCCTTGGGATCGCGGAAATGGGCCGGATCGCGGAAACCCTTGATGAAGCCCGGCGCGCCCTCGCGCTGGTTGACCAGCGTGTAATTCACGTTGTCGGCAATGATATTCTCATGCGGGGGGCTCCATCCGGTGATGGTGAAATCATCGGTGTTGAGCTTTCCTTTGGTCTGAAACAGGCGCTGGGCAAAAGAGCGGGTTTCCTCGCCCGGATAGCCCGCGACCGTGTAGAACAGAGTGACTTCTGCGCTTTCCGGATGCCACAGCGCGCTGCCTGCCCATTCGCGGCTGCCGGGGTTGAACCCGTCGGGCAGAGCATGGCCATGGTCGCGCCAAGTGCCATCGGCCGCATGGGTCATGAGGCGGATGCGCACGATGTCATGGCGCGCCTCCGGATCGGGCAGGGCGGGGGCGCACAGCACGAACCACAGGCTGGCCCCGTCAAACAGGGTCGTGCTGCCATCGGCATTCTGCAGCGGCCAGAGATCCCACAGGTCAATGCCGGGCAGGATGGGGTGAACATCGGCCGGATCGATCAGCGGAATGGTATTTTGCGCGGACGGAACAATCGCGCTGACATGCTGCGCGCGCCACGTGGAAATCGAGGGGGGAACGCTGGGCTGCGTCACGGTCATTCTCTCCCGGTATATCTGGCCATTTCGGGCTTGTAGGTGATGATTGCTGAATAGGCAATCGTTTGCATTCTTATGCACGAGGCTTGGATCAGCGCGCGGTCAATTCATAGACCAGCACTTCCTCGCCCTTCATCGGGGGCAGGGGCAGACCCATCCGGGCCAGCCACGCACCGTCCATGTCGACCGCCGCCGTGCCATCGCGCGTCAACCGATAGCGCCGTGCAGGATCGACCATGTCGAGGCGCAGATGCGGTTGATGGCGCATGGTGGTCGGCGCGGTGCGGGTGACGATCAGCAGCAGCTGGTCCTCATCGCCATGTGCCTGCCAGACCACGCTGTCGCCCGCTTCGCCCTGCCACAAGCGGCCATGGTGCAGGCGGTCGCGCAGGGCTTTGTAGCGGGCGATGGTGGCGGCCAGATCGTCCGTTTCGGCCTGGGTCAGTTTGCGCAGGTCAAGCTCGACCCCGAAATGGCCGGGCAGGGCGACGCCCGCGCGGAAGGGCATCGACTGCATCCGCCCCGTTGAATGGGCCGGGCAGGCGCCGACATGGCTGCCCATCACCTCGGGCGGCATGAATTGCAGAAAGCCGCGCTGGATCGAGACGCGGCTGATTGCGTCGATACAGTCGCTTGTCCAGAAACGATGCGTATGGGCGATCACGCCCGCATCGATCCGCCCGCCGCCGCCCGCGCAGCTTTCGATTTCCACATCGGGGAAGGCCGCGCGCAGGCGCGCCATCAGCTCATAGGTTCCAAGCACTTGGGCGCGGAACTTCGCGCTGTTTCCGGCATGGGTCAGGTCGCGGTTGTGATCCCATTTCAGATAGGAAATCGGCAATTTGCGCAAATGCTGCGCCACCGCATCAAACAGATAGTCGCGCACCTGCGGCAGGCTCATATCCAGCACGAGTTGGTTGCGCGCGCCCAGCAAGGGGCGGCCCGCGATATGCAGCGCCCAATCGGGATGGGCACGGTAAAGATCGCTGTCGGGGTTGATCATTTCGGGTTCGACCCAGAGGCCGAATTCCATGCCCAGATCGACCACATGGCGCGCCAGAGGCATCAGCCCATCGGGATATTTGTGTGCATCGACCACCCAGTCGCCCAGCGAAGAGGTGTCATCATCGCGCCCCTTAAACCAGCCGTCGTCCAGCACATAGCGCTCGATCCCCACGCGCGCGGCGGCATCCGCCAGTTCTTTCAGCGCATCGAGATCATGGTCGAAATAAAAGCCTTCCCACGTGTTGAGATGGACCGGACGGGGCTTCATCACACCATCGGGCCATGTCATCCGCGTTCGGATCGCGCGGTGAAAGGCCCATGACACGCCATTGGCCCCTTCGCCTGAAACGCTGGCGAGGATCTCGGGCGTGGTCACGCTCTGGCCGGGCGCGAGGCGCATTTCGCCCGGCGCCAGCGCCTCGCCCATGGTCCATTGATGGCGGCCGTCGTCCAGCCACTCGATGGATTGGATGTGGTTGCCGCTCCACGCCAGTTGTGCGCCATAGGCCGCGCCATCCGCGCAGGAAACGATCGCGCCGGGGAAGCAATCATGGCTGGTCAGGCCACGCCGGTTCTCGCGCCGCCACTGGCTGCGGGTCAGCGCATCGTCGATGGCGACAAATTCGCTGTTATGCCGCCCGCCATAGGATCGCACGCGGTCCGCATCGGCGGGCAGGGGCAGATTGCCCGAGGCCAGAAAGCCGACCTCCAGCACGTCATCGCCCGCATTGGTCAGCGTGGTGGAGAGCGTGAGCGTGTCCGTCGCCGGATCGAGGCGGGCGGTGATGGCCACGGCGATCCGCGCCACATTGTCCGCCATGTGGAAGATCACGCCATCGGCGATCTTTTCCACGCGCATTGCGGTGATCGCCTGCGCCCAATCCTGTCCGGCGCGGCTGGCCACCAGGGCGCTTGGCCCGAACCAGCCCATGCCCATGGTGGGAAAGATCGACAGCGGCTGGTCGAAATGCAGCGAGAAGCTGGGTTCGGGCCGCGTATCACGCAGGGGGGCGGGCGGCACCACGCCATCGGGCAGGCGCGGGCCCCAATAGCGCCAGAGCGCCGCCTCATCGGGCCGCACTTCCCAGATGGCCGTGCAGGCGGGCGAATGGAGCGTGACGAATTCAGGCGGCACGGCGATTGTCCTCGGGAACGTCACGGACGCGGATCATGGTCAGGCCCGCGCAGAACAGGAGAAGGGCGGCAAAGCTGATCGCATGGCGCGGATCGGCGTTCAGCACATGGCGATAGATCCAGCCGAAGGTCAGCCCGTTGATGAGCATGGGCAATACGATCATCATATTGAAAATGCCCATGTAAACCCCGGTCCTTTCGGCCGGGATGGCGCGGGCCAGAATGACATAGGGGTTGCCCATGATGCTGGCCCAGCCAAGGCCGAGGCCCAGCGCCGGGATCATCAGCGCAAGGTGGCTGCCCAATTCAGGCATGGCCAGCGTGGTGAAAATGGCCGGGGCATGGGCCGATCCCGGGCCGACGCCGGGCAGCATCAGCAAGGACAGCGCGCAAAGCATCAGCGCCACCATATGCATCCGCGATGCGCCAAACCGCCGCGCCAGAGGCACCATGGCAAAGGCCGCGCCAAAACCGATCAGATTATAGAAGGCCCCCAGTTGCTGGGTGGTCAGCACCGCATCGCGGAACAGGGCGCTGGTCTTGTCCGCCGTACCAAAGGCCGAGCGGCCGATGGAAAGCGCGGCATAGGACCAGTAAATCGAAAAACCATACCATTGAAACAGGCTCATCCACGCCATTTGCCGCATCGCGCGGGGCATTTCGACGATGGCCTGAACGATCTCGCGCAGGGCGGCCCCGGCGGTCTTTTCACTGGCCGCGATGCGTTCGCGTTCGTCGGGTGTGGTGGGCAATTCGGGCACGCGCAGCACCGACCACAGGATCGTGCAGATCGACAGGACCGCGCCGATCAGGAAGGAAATATGCGTGATCGTGGGGATATTATGCGCATCCACCGCATTGCGATCCACCCCGAACCAATAGACCAGGATCGAAGGGCTGAGAAAGGCCATGCATTGCGCAAGGCCGGTAAAGGCGCTCTGGCTGAGAAAGCCGATCTCATGCTGATCGGCGTTCAGCCGGTCGGAGACATAGGCGCGATATGGCTCCATTGTGGTGTTATTTCCTGCATCCAGCAGCCACAGCAGGCTGGCCGCCATCAGCAGGCTGGAGGAATGCGGCATCAGGAACAGGCCAAGGCTGCACAGGATCGCGCCGATCAGGAAATAGGGCGTGCGGCGGCCAAAGCGCGAGTCGGTCCGGTCGCTCATCGCGCCTACCAAAGGCTGGATCAGCAGCCCCGTCATCGGCCCTGCCAGCTGCAGGATCGGCAGGCTGGCCTCATCGGCGCCCAGCCACGAATAGATCGGCACCATATTGCCCTGCTGCAGGCCAAAGCTGAATTGCAGCCCGAGAAAACCCAGGTTCATTTCAACAATGCGCAGCAGCGACAGATGGGGCTTTCGGGCGTCTGTGCGGGCCGGGTGAGCAACCAGATCGGCGGGGGCGGCGTGGGCCATGGGCATCCTTTCCTGACGCCCTCTTCGTGGGGCTGACTCGTTCTTGCTCCATTGGCTTAGCCTGTGTCACGAGGAAGTGCAACAATCGTTTGCATAGATTTGTCGCACTTTCCGATTCGCGGGCTGTTTTATGTGTCGGTGGGGTGGAGCCAGAGCTCTGTCGGGCTGGGCGATCTGATCCTGTCCGGAGGGATTAGTGCCTAACCCGCAGCTTGCCTTGTCGTAACTTTAACGCGCGCGCGTGAGGGTGTAAAACCATGTTTCAAATCGATCCCGGATGATGAGGGCCGGGGTTGGTGTAGCCGATTTGCCACAGGAAAGGAAAAGTCAGAACCACAAATGCACTCGATTGCAAAACCTATTGCAACCGATTGTTTTGGGGTTTAGAGGGATTTTTTATGAGCTGCCCGGAAGAACCCGGGGGCGTTCCATACCTCTTGGGGGAGGATCAGATCATGAAATCAGTTTTCAAGTCGTGCGTATCGTTTGCCGCGTTGAGTCTGGCCAGCCTTTCGGCCCCTGCCATGGCGGCGGATGCCGCATCGGGCGACAAGCCGGATGACTCGCAGGCCATCGTCGTTACCGCTTCCAGCGCGGGCAAGACTGCGCAGAACAGTTCGATCTCGGTCTCGCAGCTCAGCCAGGAAGCGATCACCAATTTCACCCCGCGTTCGCAGGCCGAAGTGCTGCGCTCCATTCCCGGTCTGAATGTGCAGGATACTGCCGGTCCGGGCGGCAATGCCAACATCGGCGTGCGCGGCATTCCGGTTTCCACCGGCGGTTCGGAATATGTCGGCCTTCAGGAAGATGGCCTGCCGGTTGTGCTGTTTGGCGACATGCAGTTCGGCAACAATGACTATTGGGTCCGCTTTGACAACAATGTGGACCGCGTGGAAGCGGTGCGCGGCGGCAGCGCTTCGACCTTCTCCAGCCAGGCGCCGGGCGCGGTCATCAACTATGTGTCCAAGACCGGCACCAAGGAAGGCGGCGAAATCGGCCTTTCCACCGCGCTCAACTATCGCGAATTCCGTCTCGATTTCGATTATGGCGGCAAGATCAGCGACACCGTGCGCTATCACCTTGGTGGCTATGTGGTCGATGGCAACGGGCCGACCCATCTGCCCTACACCGCCAGCAAGGGCTATCAGATCAAGGGCAACATCACCAAGGACATCGCTGACGGCAAGGGCTATATCCGCCTGAACTTCAAGCGCCTTGATGATCAGGAGCCGACCTTCACCTCGATGCCCGCACTGGCCACGCTGTCGGGCAATACGATCACCGGCTTCTCGCCATTGCCCGGTGTGGACGCTCGCCAATATGCTTCCACCGGCATTTATAACCGCAATTTCAATGTCCTGGCGGCCAATGGCTCGCTCCAGAATGTCCAGATGCAGGGCATCCATCCCGTCTCCACGGCGGTGGGCGGAGAGTTTCACTATGAATTCTCGCCCCTCTTCACGCTGGATGAAAAGATCCGCTGGACCGATATGAGCGGCACGTTCAGCAACCAGTGGACCGGCGAAATGGCCACCAGCAGCCTGCTGGGTCAGACCATCGGCGGCGTGAACGGCACAGCGGATGCGCGCACGATCGGCGCGATCAAATATGCCGCCGGTCCGCTGGCCGGACAGGCTTACACCGGTGCTTTCCTGTCGAACAGCGCGCAGGCCTATGTCAACATGAAGGATGTAGGCAGCCTGGCCAGCGATCTGACGCTCAAGAGCAAGTTTGATGTGAAGGGCGCCAAGGTCAATATCCGCGCGGGCTGGTTCCATATGCGCCAGAACATCTCGATGGATTGGCGCATCAATAACGCGACCCAGACGCTGAACAGCAATGGCAATCCGGTGCCGCTCAACCTTTACACCGCCGCTGGCGCCCAGCTTACCGCCAATGGCGTGACGGGCTATAACAACCAGTGGGGCGGCTGCTGCGGCGGGCGCAGCTATGATGTGGCTTACACCGACGATGCGCTCTACCTCGAAGGCGAAACCGATATTGGCCGCCTGAACCTCTCGGCCTCCTATCGCCGCGATATGCTTCAGGCTGACGGCGTGTCCTATGGCACCACGCAGACCGGCACGATCACGGTTACCGATGCTTTGGGCAGCGCCACCCTGCCGACCTGGAACACCTCCTCGGTGGTGGCGGACCGGTTGAACTACACGAAGAGCTATTCCAGCTGGTCGCTGGGCGCGCTCTACAAGCTGACCGACAACACCAATGTCTTCGTCCGCGCCAGCAGCGGCGGCCGCTTCAATGCCGACCGCATGCTCTATGGCGGCAACAGCTTCACCGCCGATGGCAAGCTGACGGCGGGCGGCGACCACCTCGCGGTCAACACCGTGACGCAGCAGGAAGTGGGCGTGAAGCACAACGGCAGCATCGGCGGCGCGCGCTATCACGTGGAAGCGACCTATTACCGCGCGCAGGTGAAGGAATCGAACTACGATTTCACCGCCATCAGCCGTGGGCAGAACCCGTTCACCGACACGATCTATCACTCCAGCGGCGTCGAGCTTTCGGGCAATGTCCGCTACGGCGATTTCGCGATGAACGGCTATGTGGTCTATACCGACAGCAAGGACACCAAGACCAATCTGACCCCGATGGCCATGCCCAAGTGGACCTTCCTGGTCTCGCCCAGCTATGACATGGGCAAGGCGGCGATTGGTGTAAGCGTTTCGGGCCAGTCCGATTTTTCGATCGGCACGATCACGGCGCCCGGCTCGGTCTTTGCCAATGGCTATGTCAAGGTTCGCCCGATGGACAATGTGGAAGTTGGCTTCAACGTCAACAACCTGTTCAACACGCTGGGCTATCGCGCCAACAATGGCAGCCTTCAGGCACGCGGCGCCGGCGGGTTGACGGCCAATCAGGCGATCTTCGACAATTCGGCCATGCTGGGCCGCACGATGACCGCCTCGGTGAAGTACAAGTTCTGATCTGACCGGCCATAACAGGCCGCAGCAAGAGAAACGGGGAGGCGGGCACGGAAGGACACTTCCGGCCCGCCTTCTTTTTGGTCTAGAACAGAGAAACAAGGGAGAAGACGATGGGCGATTCCGATCGGAAAATCCGCAGGATTCTGGTGGTGGGCGGCGGCTCGGCGGGCTGGATGGCGGCCGCGATGCTGGCCAATGCGCTCAGGCAAAATTGCGCGATCACGCTGATCGAAAGCGAGGAGATCGGCACCATCGGCGTCGGCGAGGCGACCATCCCGCCCATCCGCATCTTCAACGAAACGCTGGGCATCGACGAGCGCGAGTTCATGGCCGCCACCAAGGGCAGCTTTAAACTGGGCATCGAATTTGTCGGCTGGGGGCGTGAGGACAGCCGCTATTTCCACCCCTTTGGCCCGCATGGCCGCAATTTCGACATGGTGCCGCTGCATCAATATTGGCTGAAAGCGCGGATGGCGGGGGATGACACGCCGCTCGATGATTATTCGATGGCCTGGCATATCGCGCGCGCCGGGCGCTTTTCCCACCCTTCGCCCGATCAGCGCAGCGTGCTCTCCACCTTTGAATATGCCTATCATTTCGATGCGGGCCTCTACGCCCGCTTCTTGCGCGCCTATGCCGAAAAGCGCGGTGTTACGCGGATCGAGGGCAAGATTGCCGATGTCGGGCTGAACGGCGAAACCGGCTATGTGCGCGATGTGACGATGGCGGATGGGCGCGTCATCGAGGCTGACCTCTTCATCGACTGCTCCGGCTTTCGCGGGCTGCTGATCGAGGGAGCGCTCAAGACCGGCTATGAGGACTGGTCGCACTGGCTGCCCTGTGATCGCGCGGTGGCGATGCCCTGCGCCCATCCCAAGGCCGATCCCAACCCCACGCCTTATACCCGCTCCACCGCGCGCGAGGCGGGCTGGCAATGGCGGATTCCGCTGCAACATCGTATCGGCAACGGCTATGTCTATTGCAGCGACTTTATGGAGGATGACCGCGCCGCCGAGTTGCTGAGCCAGCGCCTCGATGGCGAGGCTTTGGGCGATCCGCGCCATGTTCGTTTCACCGCAGGCCGCCGCCGCCAGCATTGGAACAAGAATGTCATCGCGGTGGGCCTCTCCTCGGGTTTCCTCGAACCGCTGGAATCGACCTCGATCCATCTGATACAGGCCAATATTTCCAAGATCCTCGCGCTGTTCCCCGACAAGGATTTCGATCCCGCCACCCGCGATGAATTCAACCGCATTGCCCATGGCGAGATGGAGCGCATCCGCGATTTCATCATCCTGCATTACAAGCTGACCCAGCGGCAGGACAGCGAGTTGTGGCGCTATGTTTCGGCCATGGATATTCCCGATACGCTGGCGCTGAAGATCGAGCATTTCCGCCGCCATGGCCGCTTGATCGCGCGCGAGCTTGATCTGTTTGCGCCGCCCTCGTGGCTGGCGGTGCATGTGGGGCAGGGGAATATCCCGGAGGGCCTCGACCCGCTGATCGACTATCGCGGCATCGATGCGCGCGACTGGCTGGGCAAATTGCGCGGCGCGATGGCGGCCGAGGCGGCGCGTATGCCGATGCATGGCGCGGTTCTGGCCCAGCATTGCGCGATGTCATGAGTTCGATCGCGATCCAGTGGCGGGATCGCGCCCGCGTGCTGCGCTCGATGCAGCGCATGATCGAGGCCGACGAGGCCATGGCGCAGGCCCATGCGCTGGCGCCCGATGATCGGTTGATCGCCTTTCTTCACGCGCAATCGCGCTATGAACTGGGCTACCCTGCTGCGGATCTGTTTGCGCAGGTCTGCCGCCTGTGGCCCGACAATCCCGACGCCCTGCGCAATCAGGCCATGGCGCTGGCCGGCGAGGGGGATGTTGGCGGGGCGGTCGATCTGCTCTCCGCTGCGCTGGGGCAAGATCCGCAATGGCTGGATGGGCATCGCGTGCTGGCATCGCTGCGCTGGGTGGCGGGTGATGCGCAGGATTTCGATGCTTCCTATGCTGCGGCCGCGCGCGCGCATCCCCGCGCGCAGGGTCTGTGGTTGGGCTGGTTTTCCGCCGTGGCGCAGCACCGTGACTGGCCCCGCGCCTGCGCCATTCTGGACGAGGCCGAGCGCCATCTGGGCCAGACCAAGCCCCTGACCGAGGCGCGCCTGTTCATCGCCAGTGAAAGCGGGAATGGGGCTGAAACCGCGCGCCTGCTGGCCGCCACATCGGCGTGGGACGATCCCTTTATCCAGATCGCCCGCATCCGCGCTGCCCTGCGGGCGGGTGATCCTGCGCGCGCGCTCTCCATCGCCCTGCCTTTGGCGCAGGCCGCTCCCGGATCGCCGCTGGCGGGGCAGGCGTGGCCCTATGTCTCGACCTGCTGGCGCCTGCTGGATGATCCGCGCAGGTGCTGGCTCGATGACGATTTTGTGCGCAGCATGGACGTGGGACTGGGCGAGGGCGACCTGAATGAGCTGGGCGAATGCCTGCGTGCGCTGCATGTCGCGCAATTGCCCTATCCCGAACAATCGGTGCGTGGCGGCACGCAGACCGACCGCTCTGTCCTGCTGCGCCATGAGCCGATCCTGCAACGCGTCCGCGAGGCATTGATGGCGGCGGTGAAGGATTATGTCGCGGCTTTGCCCGCGCCCGATCCCACGCATCCCTTGCTTTCGCGCCCGCGCCATGACCTGCGGATCAGCGGCAGTTGGTCGGTGCGCCTGACGGGCGGGGGATACAACATCCCCCATTCACATCCAATGGGCTGGATCAGCAGCGCCTTCTACGTCAGCCTGCCCGAGGACGACGCGCCCGCGCCCGCCGGTCATTTCCACTATGGCGCGCCGCCGCCCGAACTCGGCCTCGACCTGGCGCCTTATGCCACGATTGCCCCCCGGCGGGGCCATCTGGTGCTGTTCCCTTCCACCCTGTGGCATGGCACGGTGCCGACCACCTCAGGGGAGCGCCTCAATATCGCTTTTGATATTGTGCCTGTTCAAGCCTGAAAGGCAAAGTGATAGCGCTGGCTGCGGCGCTCTCCGGCGGGCAGGATATCCTGCGGCCCCCATTCGCCCCGGCCAAAGCTGTTGGGTGCGTGGCTGACCGGTTCGACGCAGAAGAAATCATGGTCGCCGGGGCAATAGAGGTGAAAGCCCGCGCCGGGGCCGGACAGGGTGACGGTCATTTCCGGCCCGGCAATCACGATCTGCGGATCGGGTGCGACAAAGAAATTGTCCAGCCCCTCCAGCGCCTCGATCCCGACCGGAGCGCCGGAAAACAAGCCCGATTCCTGCGGACAAACGGCAAGACCGGTGGGATCATTGAACCACATCACCTCGGCGCTGGCCGTCACAGTGCTTTCCAGTGAACGCGGGAAATAGGGGTGGAGGCCAAAGCCTGCGGCCATGGCTTCGCTCTCATGCCGGTTCTCGATGGTGAGTTCGACCCACAACCCATTTTCCTCCAGCGTAAAGGCCTGCCACGCGGCATAGGGCCAGGGCCAGTCGCCGGCGGCCTCATCCAGCCGCAACGTGGCATGGTCGGTCCCGGCCTGTTCCACGCGCCACGCCCGCTGCCAGCCATTGCCGTGGATCGCATGGGGGGCGCCCAGAGGATCCACCGCAATCGCATGATCCGCCCCGTTCAGCGCCATCCGCCCATGCGCGATCCGGTTGGCAAAGGGCACCAGCGGAAAACACGCCATATCGAGCAGATTGTCCCCCGCCGCGCGACGCAGCACCGGCACCCCGCCGCAATCGAGCGCCCGGATCGAGCCGCCCAGCGCGGGCGCGATCTGGCAAATGGCATCGCCCTTGGCGAGATGGATCAGCGTGTCATCGGTCATGGGCGGGTTCTAGCCGGATGCCGGGAAAAGAGAAGAGCTGTGCAAACGGATGGAATGGCAAATTATGCTCCGTTGCCGTTGAATGAATTTCATGATGAATGCTATAGGCCAAGCCGTTAATATCGCCCCATGCGATAATGGGCCAAGCACCCCCGCCAAGGCCCTTAACTTGCCGAGATTTCAGGAAAAATCATGATCGAATTGACCATCAACGGCCAAAAACGCCGAGTCGATGCCGAGAGCGACACGCCCTTGCTCTGGGTCCTGCGCGATGATCTGGGGATGACGGGCACCAAATATGGTTGCGGCGTGGCGCAATGCGGCGCCTGCTCGGTGCTGGTCGATGGTTCGGTGATGCGTTCCTGCGTCACGCCGGTCGAGGCCGTGGCGGGCCGCAAGGTGACCACGATCGAGGCGATGGAAAAGGACCCCGTGGGCGCGAAGGTCGTTGAGGCATGGGTCAAGCATCAGGTGCCCCAATGCGGCTATTGCCAGTCGGGACAGGTGATGGCGGCGACCTCTTTGCTCAAGCAGAACGCCAAGCCGAGCGATGCCGATGTCGAGGCCGCGATGGTCAACCTGTGCCGCTGCGGCACCTATAACGCCATCAAGGCGGCGGTGCGCGACGTGGCCGGATTGGAGAAGAAGGCATGAACCTGCCGTTTCAAACGCCGGTGAATGATCCGGTCAATGTCTCGCGGCGCGGCTTTATTGCGGGCGCCGGCGTGGGCGCGCTGGTGCTGGGCTTTGGTGTGCCGATGGGCGCGGCGCGGGCGCAAGGGGCCGCCAAGGTGGTGCCGGGCACGCGGGTCCCGGCCTTTCTGGCGATCCGGCCTGACAACACCATCCTGTTTCAAAGCCCGTTTGCCGAGGGCGGGCAGGGCGTGTGGACCGCGATGGCCCAGATCGTGGGCGAGGAACTGGACGCCGATCCGGCCAGTTTCACTGTCGAAAACGCGCCTCCCGGCCCCGATTATCAGGTCGTCTTTGGCCAGATGCGGATTACCGGCGGGTCTTTCTCGGTGCGCAGTTCCTATGCGACGATGCGCAAGCTGGGCGCGACGGCGCGGGCCATGCTGGTGCAGGCCGCCGCGCAGAAGATGGGCGTTCCGGCGGGCGAGCTGACTACCGAGCCGGGCCGCGTGATCCATAAGGCCAGCGGCAAGGCGATGACCTATGGCGAGTTGGCGCCCGCTGCGCTCGATATGCCCGCACCCGCCAATGTGGCGCTGAAGGATCCCAAGGACTTTCGCTGGATCGGCAAGCGTCAGGCGCGGATCGACGTCCGCGCCAAATCGACCGGCAAGGCGCAATTCTCCATCGACATGAAGGTCGACGGGATGCTGCACGCTGCGGTTCAGCATGCGCCGCGTCTGGGTCAAACGGTGGGCAAGATCCGCAATGAGGCCGAGGTGAAGGCGATGAAGGGCGTGCATTCGGTGCACGTCCTGCCCGGCGCGGTGGCCGTGGTGGCCGAGCGTTTCTGGCACGCGCGCCGCGCGGTGGAGGCGGCGCAGGTCGATTGGGCCGAGGCAAGCGGCGAGACCTATCGCCCGATGCCCGCCGATTTCTCGACCGAGGCTTTCGCGCAATACCTCGCCAATTATCAGGGCAAGGAAGAGGTTGCCGAAACCGCAGGCGACATGGCCGCCAGATTTGCCGGGGCGGCCAGCACGGTGACCGCCACCTATCACAGCCAGTTCGTCAACCATGCCCAGCTTGAGCCGCCCTCGGCGCTGGCGCGGTATAATGTCGATGGCACGCTGGACATGTGGTTCCCCAATCAGGCGCCCGAAATGTTCCTGGCCGAGGTGGTCAAGGCCTCGGGTCTGGCGGCGGACAAGATCAACATCCATTCGCCGCTGCTGGGCGGGTTCTTTGGCCGCCATTTCATCTATCCCCATGGCACGCCCTGGCCGCAGGCTCTGGAACTGGCCAAGCGGGTGGGGCGTCCGGTCAAGCTGATCTGGACGCGTGAGGAGGAATTCCTGCGTGATCCGCTGCGCCCGATGGCGGCGGTGCGGTTTCGCGGCGCGCTGGATGCCAAGGGCATGCCGGTGGCCATCGAGGCGATCAGCGTTACCGAAGGTCCGACCGAGGGCATTGCCGACAAGCGCGCGGCCAAGCTGGACGATGCCGCTCTGGAAGGGCTGACCGGCAAGAAATATGCCTTGCCCGCCAAGCGCATCGCGCAGGTTTTCGTGAAAAGCCCGACCACGCTGGCCTATTGGCGCTCGGTGGGCAATTCGATGAACGATTTCTTCTATGAGACGTTCCTTGACGAACTGGCCGACAAGGGCGGGCAGGACCCCTATGCGCTGCGTCTGAAACTGCTGGAGGGCAATGCGCGGCTGACCAATCTGATCAAGGCGGCGGTCGATCTGTCGGGCGGTTGGAAGGCTGGACCTTTCACCGCGCCCGATGGCAGCAAGCGCGCGCGCGGCATAGCCATGGCCTCGCCCTTTGGCACCGAAACCGCCGCGATTGCCGAGGTCTCCATCGCCGATGGCCAGATCAAGGTCCACGATGTCTGGCAGGCGATTGATCCGGGCAGCATCGTCAACCCCGCGATCATCGAGGCGCAGGTCAATTCCGCCGTGGCGCTGGGCCTGTCCGAAGTGCTGATCGAGGAGGCCGTGTATAAGGACGGCCTGCGCGCGGCGCGCAATTTCGACGGCTATCCTATTCTGACGCCCGACCGTATGCCGCGCGTGCATGTGCGGATCGTGGAAAGCGGCGCGCCGATGGGCGGGATTGGCGAACCGGGCCTGCCCGCGGTGCCGCCTGCGGTGGCCAATGCGGTGTCGCGGCTGGTGGGCAAGCGCCTGCGCAAGATGCCGCTGGCCGGGTTTGCGTGATGGAACGGGGCGGCGGGGTAAAACCCGCCGCTTCCTTTATGCGGCGCCCATTGGATCCATCGTGCCCGCCGCCGCAATGCACCAGATCACGCCCAGCGCGAGCAGCGTTTCGAGCGTAACACTGCGCCGCAGCGCGGCCAGAGCGCGATGCCGCGCGCGCGGATCTATGGCCCGCTCAAGAGCAGGCACCAGATGGAACCGGTTATGCCCGGCCAGCAGGAACATCGCGCCAAACAGGCCCAGCTTGGTCAGCAGCAACCGGCCATAGGGCGTTGCCGCCATCACGCCCCATTGCCCCGGCGGGGCCAGAAACAGCAGATTGTCAAAGCCGCTGAGCACCAGCACGCCCACCAGCACCGTGCCGATCAGCGCAAATCCGCCCAATTGCCGCCCCAGCCGGGCCAGCGCCGTGCGATCATCGGCCCCGCTGCTCCACACCAGCGCGGTAAACAGCAGCAGCGCGCCCAGCCATGTCAGGCCCGCCCACAAATGCGCCATATCGCCGCCCAGCCGGACCAATGAGGCAAAACCCATCGAGGCCGCCGCGTGGCCGCCCCAAGCCAGACAGGCCGTTGCCAGCCCGCCCAGCACCGCGACCGCCAGCAAAGGCGTATTGCGCCGCCGCCACAGGATCACCCCCAGAGCCAGCGTCAGAAACAGCCCGCGCGCGATCGCCGCCCAGCCCAAGGCCGTGTCGGTCAGCATTGTCGAGACCATCTCGGTATCGAGATCAGCAACCGTGCTGGCCGCCATGCGGGCCAGGATGAAGGCAAATTCGCCAGCCCCCAGCGCCAGCCCCAGAACGCAGCCCAGCCCCAGCACCCGCCGTCCCCAAGGCGAAGCGACACGCTGGCCCAGCAGGCGGGCCGTCAGAGCAGCACCAAACACCAGCCCCAGATCCATGAACTGAAGCCAGCGCAGCCAGACCAGCGTTTCGCCCATCACTTGACGGTAAAGTTCAGCTTGCCCGCGACGCGATGCGTGTCGGTCGAAACCACATGCCAGTTGGCCTCATAGGTGCCGGCGGGCAGCGCGCGGGGCAGCTTGGCCACCAGCGTCACCTTGTCGGCGGCAAGGGCGGTTTTAACGCCGGTCATCTTCATCGGTTCGTGATTGGCCATGCCCGGCATGCCCGTCATCACCACATCCATGCCCGACATCGCGGCCATCAGCGGCTCGCTGAACGTGATCGAAACCTGCGTCACCTTGGCGGCGGCGGTCGAACCTTCGGCCGGGTTGGCGGAAACGATCTTGGGATGGGCCAGCGCGGGTGCGGCAAAACCGGCAACCGCAACACAGGCGGCCAGAGTGGAGGCGAGAATATGGCGCATCGGATCGAACTCCCCGGATAGGAACTGGTAAAGGCTTTTGCCCGATCCTGTCATACGATCATCGGGCGCAGGAGTGAAAGGGCATTTCGGCCTTGCGGCGCGCAACACTATGCCGTTTCGCCGCGCCGCTTTGGCATCCATGGTCTGGCATCGTATTCACGCCGCCTCCATTTGACCCGGCCCGCCCACCACCCTATCCCCGCAACAGATCCGGCTAGGGTTTCCCGACCGGGCCACAGGGGAGAAGAACGCAGTCAGGCGGCCATGGCCGCCCGGCACGCATGCCCATGGCCTGCAATGGAGCCTGCACCGCGCAACAAAGGCTCGTTCATGGAAACCACTTTCCCTTCGCTGGTGAATGCCCACCGCCTGTCGGCCTTGCAGATCACGCTGTTTGCGGTCTGTTTTCTGGTGGCTGCGCTCGATGGTTTCGATGTCGCGCTGATGGGCTTTCTGGCGCCTGCGATTCGGCAAGGGCTGCATCAGGCGCCGCCTGAATTGGCCTCGGTGTTCGGCGCGGGACAGTTCGGCTCGGTGGCGGGCGCGCTGATTATCGGGCCGTTGGCCGACCGGTTCGGGCGCAAGCGGATGATGGTGGCCTCGACCCTGTGGTTTGCGGTGATGACGATCATTTCGTCCTATGCGCCTGATCTGGCCTCGCTGTCCTTGTGGCGGTTTCTGACCGGCTTTGGCCTCGGCGGGGCGCTGCCCTGCGCCACCGCGCTCACCTCGGAATATTGCCCGGATGGCAAGAAGGCCAGCCTGACCACCGCGATGTTCTGCGGCTTTACCTTTGGCTCGGCGGTGGGCGGTTTCATCACGGCATGGGCCGAGCCGTTGGTGGGATGGCGGATGGTTATCATGGGGGCGGGGGTGGCGCCCTTGCTGCTGGTGCCGGTGGCGTGGATGCTGGTGCCTGAATCGGTGGATTATCTGCAGCGCAGCGGCGGCAATGCCCGCGCGCTGGACCGCATCGCCCGACGCATCGCGGGGGTTGAGGGCTGGTCGGCCCATGCTATCGCACAGCCGCGCGCGCAAGGATCGATCCTGAGCGACCTGTTTCGCTCGCGCCCGGCCTGGGGCATTGTGCTGCTGTGGGTCACGTCCTTCATCACCCTGTCCATCGTCTATCTGCTGACCAGCTGGATGCCCTTGCTGCTGACCGCGCAGGGCTTTTCGATGAAGCAGGCTTCGCTGGCCACCGCGATGTTTCAGGTGGGCGGGACCATCGGGGCGGTGGTGCTGGGCCTGTTGATGGACCGTTTCCGGCCCAGCCGGGTGCTGGCGGTGGCCTTTGCGCTGGTGGGGGTGTTTGTCGTGCTGATCGGGCGGGTTCCGGCGCAGAACGCTGTGCTGCCCGTGCTGATCTTTATGGCGGGGGCCACGGTTTCGGGCGGACAGGTCGGGCTGATGGCCTATGCCGCCGGGTGGTATCCGGCCCGCGTGCGCGCCACCGGGGTCAGCTGGACCAATGCCTGCGGGCGGATCGGTTCAATTGCGGGCAGTCTGGCGGGCGGGGCCTTGCTGGGGCTGGGGCTGGGCTATTCCTCGATCCTGATGCTGCTGGCGATCCCGGCGCTGTTTGCGGCGCTTGCCATCGGGATGCAGGGGCGCGCGGCCTAACGCGCGCCCCTATCATTCAGGCTTCCTCGCGCCGCATCTGCATCAGGCGGCGGCGCGCCCGGATCGCGGCGGCGTCCGATGGCAGGATGACCGGGCGCAGCGCCCAGAAATCCTGATCGCCCATCGCTTCCTGCTGGGCGCGGATCATCGGCTCATCCTCCTCCAGAAAGACCCGGCGCGCCATTTGCGCGGCTTCCTCGCCATGGTCGCGGGTGAAGAAATAATGCGTCTCGCGCGCGCTCTTGGGGGTCAGGATATGCGGGTTGGCCATGGGCGGCACCACCGGCGCGCGGGTTTCCGAATGCACCACGCCGATCATCAGCGCCAGCGAGGCCGGAGCGTGCCAGCGCATATGCAGCCATTGATCGACCCGTGCGTCCCCCACCATAGGCACGGCCCATTCGGGCGGGCGCGAACCGTTCATGTCCCACTTGTTCCACACCGCGCCGGTGTCGTCGCTCTCAGCCGTCTGTTCGCCAAATTCGAACAGCGCGCCATTCACGCCGAAGGTCTCGGTGTGCAGAAATTCAGCATGGCTGAGGTCGAGCAGATTGTCCGCGATCAGCTCGTAATTCACATCCATTAGCAGATGGTCGCGCGCATCGCGGGCATCGTCGATGAAGGAGAAATCGGGGATCGTGGCGGGATCGGCCCGCTCCGCCTCGCCGGGCCAGAACCACAAGGCCCCGTGGCGCTCGACCAGCGGACGGGTGGCCACGCGCGCCTCGGGCGGGAGCGCCTTGCCAAAGGGGTTGAAGATGCAGGTGCCATCCATGCCATAGGTCAGCCCGTGATAGCCGCAGGCTACCCCATCGCCCACGCGCCGCCCCCGGCTGAGCGGGACGAAGCGGTGGGAGCAGCGGTCGGCCATCATCACCCAGGCGCCATCGCTCGATTGCAGGATCAGCCATGGTTCGTCCAGCAAGGTGCGGGCGAGGAAGCCGTCGGCAGGCACCTCGGCGGCCCATGCGGCCATATACCATGCGTTGCGGACATAAGACTGGGCGGCCATTGCAATTCTCCTCTCCAAACGAGGGAGCGGGCCATGCCTGTTGTCTTTGATCGCTGCATGCCCGCACCCACGCGCGGGACTTTCCCGCATTAAGCTGTGGGGCCTGCAGCATGACGCCATGGGCGCCTTCCCAGACCGGTTTGCACCGGCCACCAGGCTGTGCCCGCAGAACGGGCATGGACGGGATAAATTGGAACGGAGATTTGAGTCAAGAATCATTCGTGGATCGAAAGGCGCTCCAGCAATTTCTCGCCCTGCGGCCCCATCACATCGGCCAGCGTATAGCGCTCCAGCACGGCAAAGAAGGCGTCGAGCGCCAGATCGAGCGGGCCGGGCAACTGGCACGCGCCCGCCAGTTTGCAGGTGCCGCAGCCGACCAGATCGATCTCGCCCTCGGTATGGCGGATCAGGCGGCCGATGTTGATTTCCGCCGCCGGGCGGGCCAGCCGCAGCCCCCCGTTGCGCCCGCGCAGCGCCTGAACATAGCCATGCGCGGCCAGATCGCTGACCACCTTCATCAGGTGATTTTGCGAGATGTCATAGGCCTTTGCCACTTCGCCGATCGAGCACAGGCGATCGGGATGCGTGGCCAGATAGAGCATCACGCGCACAGCATAATCAGAGAAGCGGGTCAGGCGCATAAGGGTTCATCCTAAAGATGCATTTCACTTGCATGATATATTTCACCCCCATATATAGCATCCAAGATGCATGATTTGGAGTCGTTCCATGACCTCCCCCGCAAACCGCCCGGATCCGGTGCCAACGCCCGCGCTTGACGATGTCGCGCTGGCCGGTCTGGTCGATGCCTTTTACGCTCGCGTGCGCGCCGACCCGGAACTGGGCGCGATGTTCAACGGGGCGATCTCGCCCGAGGACTGGCCTGCGCACCTTGGCCGCATGGCGCAATTCTGGTCCTCGGTGATGCTGGGCAGCGGGGCCTATCACGGCAATCCCGTGGCCGCCCATATGCGCCATCGCGCGGAGATGAACCCCGCCATGTTCGCCCGCTGGCTGACCCTGTGGGAGGATACCGCGCGCCAGTGCCTCAGCCCCCAGGACGCGCTGGCCATACAGACCAAGGCCCGCCGCATTGCCGAGAGCCTGCAACTGGCGCTCTTCTTCCGTCTGCCCCGTTCTCAAAACGCTGCCTGAAACCCCCAAAAGGAGCCTGTAATGACCCCCGAACAGACCGCCATCATCAAGGCCACCGTTCCCATTCTTGAAACCGGCGGCGAGGCGCTGACCACCCATTTCTACCGCATCATGCTGTCCGAATATGACGAGGTGCGCCCGCTGTTCAATCAGGCGCATCAGGCCCATGGCACCCAGCCGCGCGCGCTGGCCAATGCGGTGCTGCAATATGCCCGCCATATCGACAATCTGGGGGCGCTGGGCGCGCTTCCGGCTCAGATCATCCAAAAGCATGTCGCGCTGCAGATCCTGCCCGAACATTACCCCATCGTCGGCACCTGCCTGCTGCGCGCGATCCGCGAAGTGCTGGGTGAGGAAATCGCCACGGATGCGGTGATTGACGCATGGGGCGCGGCCTATTGGCAATTGGCCAACATCCTGATCGGGGCTGAGGGCGCCGAATATGACCGCCTTGCGCAGGCTCCGGGCGGGTGGCGCGGGGCGCGGCCCTTCCGCGTGGCGCGCAAGCAGGTGGAGAGCGCCGAGATCGTCTCCTTCTATCTCGAACCCGTCGATGGCGGCCCGGTGGTTGATTATCAACCGGGCCAATATCTGGGCCTGCGGCTGACCATCGACGGGCAGGAATTGCGCCGTAACTATTCGCTCTCGCAAAAATCCGATGGCCGCACCCTGCGCATCAGTGTCAAGCGCGAACCGGGCGGCGTGGCCTCGAACCATCTGCACGATCATGTGGGGCAGGGCGATGTGCTGGACGTGTTCCCCCCGGCGGGCGAATTCGTGCTGGCATCGAGCGAGGTTCCGTTGGCGCTGATCTCGGGCGGCATCGGCGTGACGCCCACGCTGGCCATGGCGCAGGCCGCGCTGGAGGAAGGCAAGCGCGACGTGACTTTCATTCACTATGCCCGCAATGGCGATGTCCATGCCTTTGGCGATGTGATCGACGGCTGGGCGCGCAACTATCCGCGCTTTACCGCGCATATCGTCTATGAACAGGGCGGGCATGAGGATGGCCCCTCGGGCCGCCCTTCGGTCGAGCAATTGCAGGCATGGGTGCCGGTTGAGGCCGATGCCTATTTCCTCGGCCCCAAGCCTTTCATGGGCTTTGTAAACCGTACGCTGGCGCAGATCGGCCTGCCCGAAACCCGCCGCCATTTCGAATTCTTTGGCCCGGCCGAAGCGCTCGATTGATCCCTATAGGCTCCCGCCCGGCAGATAGCGGTTGGGCGGGACGCCAAGGCGGCGTTTGAACATGGTGGTAAAGGCCGCCGCGCTGTCATAGCCCAGATCGAAGGCGATGCCCGTCACGGCCTCACCTTGCGCCAGACGGGGCAGGGCGATCAGCACGCAGGCCTGTTGCCGCCATTCGCCAAAACTGAGGCCCGTTTCCCGACGAAAGGCGCGGGTGAAGGCGCGCCGCCCCATGCCCAGATCCGCACTCCACTGGTCTATGCTGTCACGCGGGGTGGGTTGTTCCAGAAAGGCCTGACACTTGGCCGCCAGCGCGGGCGTCTGGGGAAAGGGCACCGCCAGCGGCACCGTGGGCGCCAGCGCCAGTTCGGCCAGCAACAGCGCCATCAGCTTGCCGTCGCGCCCGTCGCGGTCATATTCGGGCGCAATCTCGCAGGCCGCCTCCAGCAGGCTGCGCAAGAGGGGCGAGACCTGAATGACCTTGGTTTCCCCGCCCAGCGAGCCTTGCACCCCCGGTTCGACCAGAACGCTGCGCGTGCTGACCGCGCCGACCATGCGCACGGCGTGGGGGCATCCCCCCGGCGTCCACACTGCGCGTTCGGGCGGGGCCACCCATGCGCCCTGCGGCGTGGAAAGCACCACCACGCCCCGCGCCGCATAGAGCAATTGCCCGCGCCGATGCTGATGCCAGTCCAGTTCAAAGGCGGGCGGATATTCATTGCCGACGCCGATGATGGGCCGGTCGATATGGTCCACCGCTTCGGGATTATTCCAAGGCATGCCTGTCCCAATCGCGAAAAGGAAAGACCCATACAGGAATGCGGGCCAAGGCGCGAGGCGCTATAGCGCTCGGGCAACACAATTGGATATGAACGATGCACGGGACCAAAAACACGGCCGCCCAAACCACCGCCTACGGCATCATCGCCGCGATCAGCGCCTGCCATCTTATCAACGATATGCTGCAATCGCTGCTGCCCGCGATCTATCCCAATCTGAAGGACGAGCTTGGCCTGTCCTTTGCCCAGATCGGCCTTATCACGCTGGCCTATCAGATTACCGCCTCGATTCTTCAGCCGCTGATCGGCCTTTATGCCGATAAACGCCCCACGCCGCTGGCGCTGCCGGGCGGCACGTTATTCACGCTGGCGGGGCTGCTGGTGCTGTCGGTGGCGCACAGTTACGGGCTGCTGCTGGTGGGCGCGTCTTTGCTGGGCATGGGATCATCGGTGTTTCACCCCGAAAGCTCGCGCGTGGCGCGTATGGCGGCGGGGCAACGGCATGGGCTGGCCCAGTCGATGTTTCAGGTGGGCGGCAATGCCGGTTCCGCGCTGGGGCCGCTGGCCGCCGCGATTGTCGTCGTGCGCTGGGGACAGACCAGTCTGGCGGCCTTTGCCTTGCTGGCGCTGCTGTCCTGCGCAATCCTTTGGAATGTCGGGCAATGGTATCGCCATCACGGTCTGGCCCGCCTTTCGGCCGGTAGTGGTGCGCGCAAATCGGCCGAACCCCTGCCGCGCGGGCGTGTGCTGGGCGGCATTGCGGTGCTGCTGGCGCTGATCTTCTCGAAATATGTCTATCTGGCCAGCCTGACGAGCTATTTCACCTTTTACCTGATCCACCGTTTCGGCGTCTCGGTCGAGGTGGCGCAGCTCCACCTGTTCGTCTTTCTGGGCGCGGTGGCCGTGGGCACGATTGCGGGCGGGCCGCTGGGTGATCGGTTTGGACGCAAATATGTGATCTGGTTCTCGATCCTTGGCGCGCTGCCTTTCACGCTGCTGCTGCCTCATGCCAGCCTGTTCTGGACCGGGCCGCTGACGGTGGCCATCGGCCTGATCCTGGCCTCGGCCTTTCCCGCCATTGTCGTGTTTGCCCAGGATCTGGTGCCTGGCAAGATCGGCATGATCTCGGGTCTGTTCTTCGGCTTTTCCTTTGGCATGGGCGGGCTGGGCGCGGCTGTCCTTGGCGAGGTGGCCGACCGTGCGGGGATCGAGACGGTCTATGCGATCTGTGCTTTCCTGCCCGCAATCGGCCTGTTGGCGGTGTTCCTGCCCAATCCGAAAAGGGGCTGATCAGGCCGCCTGGCATCCGCCATGCCAACGGGCCGCCCTCAGGCCATCATCGGCTCGATGATTGTTTCGGACAAGGCGGCGCCCTTGTGCCGCAGAAACAGGCGGAATTCCGGCTGGGTGATCGCGGCGGGGCGCATGTCCAGCGTCACGCGCCACCGCCGCGCCATCCCCACCACCGGATAAGCGGCCTGCGCCACCACGGCGGCTGGGGGCAGATTGGTCACTGCCTCCACCCCGCTCGACCGGTCCAGCCCGGCCAGATTGTCACCTTCGAAATCAAACACCAGTTTGCGCGTGTCCTGCCGCGCCTCAGAGCCCGGTATGCCGCCCGCGCCGTTCCATTGATCGACCAGATGGGCCCCCGCGCCCGCCGAGGGATCATGCGATATCCAGTGCAGCCGATAGCGCCATTCATGATAGCCGCCCGCCCGCATCGGCGCATCGCTGACCCAAAAGGCGGCGATATTGTCGGTGGTTTCGGAATCGGTGGGAAATTCATAGAGCATCACCGCGCCCGGCCCCCAATCGCCCAAGGGCTCCACCCAGAGATTGGGGCGGCGATCATAAAAGGCGCCATCGTCCTGATAATCGGCGAAACGGCGGTCGCGCTGCATCAGGCCAAAGCCGCGCGGATCGGTGGTGGCAAAGGCGTTGGTGCGCGCATGGCGCGGGTTGCGCAGGGGGCGCCAGAGATGCTCGCCATTGGCCGCGACAATCGCCAGACCGTCTGAATCATGGATTTCGGGCCGCCAGTCCGTCGCGCGCGTGGCGCCATTCTGGTCATACCAGAACATGCTGGAGGCTGGCGCAATGCCCAGCCGCCTTATGTCGCGGCGCATGGCAAAGGCGGCGGTCACATCCTGTATCACCCCGTCCGGCCCGTTGGTGCTGTCGATCCGCATCGCGCCCGACAGGCTGGGACCGTCGATCAGAGCATGGATGCGGACATGGGCATCGCCTGCGGTCTCGATCCAGAACTCGGTGAAGCGTGGAAATTCCTCGCCGCCCTCCAGCGCCGTATCGACCGCGACGCCTCTTGCGGAGATGCCATACTGGTTCTGCGCCCCGGCGCTGCGGAAATAGGAGGCGCCCACAAAGGACAGCCAATCGCCATCGGCGCGGGCGTTGAGCACGCGGAAACCAGCCGGGGCCGCATCGCGCCCTCCGGCAAACAACCCTTGGCCGGAGAGCAGGCGGCGCGCCTGGCCGCCCTGAATGAAGTTGAGCCGGACCGGCACAGGCGCATAGCGGCTGACCGGCAGCAGGCGCACCGTTCCGCCCAGCGCCGTGGCGGGCCCGTAAGTGAGCCTGCCCGCGGCATCATAGTCGATCCCATGCGCGCCGGGCGCGTCACGCTCCGCCTCATAGGGCTTGGCCGCCAGCATCCTTGCGCGCTCGATCAGCGCCTCCCACGAAAAGCTCTGGGGCGGGCCAAAGCGTGGGCTGCCTTGGCCGCCGGCGGCCGCCCCCTGCATCAGCGCAAGGAACGGGAGCCCGAGAATACCGCCGCAAACGCCTCGGCGTGAACAGACGGTGGATGCGTTTTGTAGGATCATGGGGGCAAACTCGCGCTGTTCCGCTGTACGGCGGATTTACGCGAATAGAATGTGACGGGCGCCCAAGATGTTCCGGGGCGAACGGACCGGGTGAGGCGATGAACCGTGCCTTGCAGGGGGAAAGGGGCAGGGTTTTACGATTTCGGCCCGGCCCATCCTTTGGCGATTTCGCGGTTTTCATCCTCGGTTGACAGGGGCTCGCCCGCGATCATGCCATCGACCTGCGCCATGAGCGAGGGCGGAACAGGCGACCCCGCCAGACGATATTCGCTCTGCCGATGGGCCATCTCCTGCTGCACGGTGCTTTGCACGCGCCATTGGCCCGATTGGCGGCAGGCCAGCCCGGCGGTGCCTCCGGCCATCGAGAAGATGCGGCAAATGCCATCCTGCGTGCGAAAGCTCAGGCGGATCGTCACCGGCGAATTGTCGGCCTGCGCGCTCACTTGCCGCGACAAGGCCGAATCCAGCCCGCCCGACGCCATCAATTGCCCCTTCTCGACCCGCAGAATTGTCCCGGAAGGCGAGCCGTTCCACCCGCCGATCATTACCCCCAGCGCGAGCGAGGCCGCCATGGCCGCCACCGGCCAGAAACGATAAGGCGCCTGAAACTTTCGCGCAGGCGGCAAGGGCTGGGCGGCATCCGTCGGCGCCTCCAGCAACCGGTGAATGCGCGCCAGATCATCCTCGCCCGGCGCCGGACCCCACGCCTCGATCAGGCCGGCGCGCAGGGCCGTGTGTTCGGCCACCAGCGCCTGCAATTCGGGGCGTGCCTCCAGCATGGCCTCGAAGGCCCGATTTTCCTCTTCTCCCATTTCCCGGTCGACATAGCGCACAACCAGTTCGTTCACATCGCCCAGCATCATGATGCCTCCTGCGCCTTGAGGGTCTGGAGCAGGCCCGAGCGCGCACGCGCCAGACGGCTGGTAAAAGCGCTCACCGAAATGTCGAGAAACTCGGCCGCCTCGCAATAGGACAGATCGCCCATCACCACGAGCTGGATCGGAAGCCGATGATCCTCGGGCATGGTTTCCAGCACCTGACGCACCCGCGCCAGTTCGACGCGGCGCTCGCTGGCGGTCACGGCGTCTCCTTCATCGGAAGGGTCATTGTCATCGGGCAGGGGCGTCACGATCCTTTGCCAACGCCGCCGTTTGCGCATTTCATCGATCCAGAGGTTTTTCATGATCCGCAACATCCAATAACCCAGCCGGTCGGAACCAGGGGCCCCGGCCTCGTGGCTCAATGCTTTTTCCACCGCCGCCTGAAGCAGATCGAGCGAGTCGGCCTCATGCTGGGTCAAGGCCCAGGCCACCCGTCGCAATTTCGGCAATAGAGCGGCAATTCCTCGGCGTAACTCGTCCAATTTTCATCCCCTTGTGAAAGAGACGCTTGGGGTCGGACGTTTCTTTCCGGTAGACGCGCGCCAGGCGCAAAAATTTTCGCGATGCGCAGGAAGATGGAAAATGGACCCTATCCGATGATGGCTAGTATTGTCGACAAGGCGGCTTGCGGCAGGCGCGGCGCGGTGCGGCTGTTGGCGGCCGCGCTGGTCTGCTCTGTCGCCCTGACTCCGGCGGCGATGGCGCAAGGGCATGGCGGCATGGGTATGGGTATGGGTATGGGGATGCATCCCTTTCCCAACCTGCCCGATGTGGCGCATGGGCCTCCGGCGGATCTGGGCCTGCTGCGCGGGGGCGAGGCGGCGGCGCAGGCTATCGCCAATGAGGCGCGCAGCCAGCGCCTGTCCAGCGGCCGGGTTGAAGAGGCTCGCAAAATCGCCAAGGCACGCCCGGATGTGTTTGAAACCGACCGCAACGGCGCGCTGGCCGTTCGGGCCGAGATCCTGGCCTACAACATCCCCGCCTCGCGCCTTGAGGCGATCCGCAAGGCCGGTTTCACCATCCTGCGCGAGAACCGGCTGGACGGGCTGGATCTGGCCATGCTGGTCCTGACCAAGCCGGATGAGAACACACCGCGCGCCATCAGGCGATTGCGCCAGATCGCGCCGGAGGGAACATTCGACCAAAACCATGTCTTCTTCCCATCGGGCCGCCGCCCCGGACCGGCCCTGTCGCCCCAGCCTTTTCAATCCGCCGGAGAGCAGGCGGCCGGTATGATCGACACCGGTGTGGCGCGCAGCGTGACCGGCCTGCGGCAGGTGGAGGTTCTGGAAAAACCCTTCGCCGGACCATCGCCCACACCGGCCGATCATGGCACCTCGGTCGCCGCCCTCATGCTTCAGGCATCGCGTGATGCGCAGGGGCGGATGCCGCTCAAAAAGCTCTATGTGGCCGATGTCTATGGCACATCGCCCACTGGCGGTTCGGCCGAATTGCTGGTGCGCGGTTTGAACTGGATGGCGCGCGAACAGGTGCCGGTGGTCAATGTCAGCATGGTCGGGCCGCCCAATGCGATGGTGGAGGCCGCCATTCGCGTCATGGTGGGGCGCGGCTATCTGATCGTGGCCCCGGTGGGCAATGACGGACCGCAGGCCCGCCCGCTCTTTCCGGCTTCCTATCCGGGCGTCGTGGCCGTTTCGGCGGTCGATATGCAGGACCGGCTGCTGCCCGAGGCCAGCCATGTGCCGCGCGTCGATTTCGTGGCCAAAGGGATCGCTTCGGCGCCCGATGCCGCCGGGCGGATCGATATGGTGCGCGGCACATCCTTTGCCGCGCCCATCATCAGCGGGCGACTGTCGGCCGCTCTGCCCCGCCCGGATCCGGCGCTGGCCCATCGCGCCTTGGCCGCTTTGGCCGCCTCTGCCCGTCATCCCCATGGCCGCGCGGCCGGTTACGGCAAGGGGATCATCGACACGCCCTGAGCCGCCTCGTTTTGAAAAAAATTTTCCGCCCGCTGAAAGAAGCCACACCCTCCGCGCGTCTTCCCCTTCGACACGGTTAAACCATCACAGTCGAAATAGGTGGGACATGAGGACATTGAAACTGGCGGCCGCACTGGGCTGCATCGGCATGGCGGCATCGGTGCATACAGGGGCCCATGCCGGGGCCGCCGATCCGCAAACGGGTGTGAAATCATCGGCGGCCTTGCCTGCGCAGGACAGCGAGGCCTTGCCTGCGCCGCATTTTGAACTGGCCACCGGGGTTGACTATTCGGCGGGCCATTACGGCGCGGCCGCCGACACGACGGTTTGGAGCATTCCGATAGACGCCAAGGCGCAACTGGGCCGCCTGCGGCTTCAGGCCAGCCTGCCCTATGAATTCATCAACGGGCCGGGCCAGATGGTGGGCGGCGTGATCGTCTCCTCGCCCTCCGCCACGGCCACCACCGGCCGCTCTGGGCTGGGCGATCTGGCGCTGACGGGGGCCTATATGGTGGTGCGGGAAAGAGGGATCTTGCCCTCGCTCGAGCTGGGCGGGAGCGTCAAACTGCCCACCGCGCCCACCTATATCGGCACCGGCAAGACCGATTACACCCTGACCGCGAACCTTTACAAAACGCTGGTTCCGGGGGTGATGCTGTTTGGTTCGGTGGGCTATTCCTGGCTGGGCAGCCCGGCCCTCTATCAGCTTCAGAATGGGATCATGGCCTCGGCGGGGTTGAATTTCCGCCCCTCGGCCAGAGCGAATTACGGGCTCAGCCTTGCCTATCGCGATCCGGTCGTCGCGGGCCTGCCGGGACAGGCCATCGCTTCACCTTACATGACCTATCGGATCGGGCGCGGGCTGGGGATCACCGCCTATGCCATGGGCGGGCTCAACCGGGCCAGTCCGCGCGTGGGCGCGGGGCTGCGGTTGAGCCTGATGCGCTGACAGGGGGAAGCAAGGGGGCAGTCACGAAACCATCGTTCAAGGAGTTCGACATGCGATACAATCCTGTTGCCATGAGCACCGCCATGCTGGCCCTGTTGGCCGCGCCATCGGCCTTTGCCGCGCCGCCCGCCAATGTGCCGCACGGCCCGCCCGCCTTTGTCACCATGGGGCCGCCCAGCGTGGCCACGGCCCATATTCCGCAAGGCGTTCCGGCGGCGGCCGGTTTGCCTGCGGCGGCGTCTGCGGGTGTTCATGCCGGTGTCGCCGCCAATGCCAATGGTGCCGCCTCGATGGACAGGGCCGCCGCCATGCTGGGCAAGCTGAATGCGGCCCATGCATCGGATACGGCGCTGGCGCATGCCTCGTCCAAATCGGTCGTGGGGGCGCTGGCGCTCTATAAATCCTCGACCATCAGCGCGCGCGCTTCCATCACCAGCTATTCCAGCGCGATTGCGGCGGACAAGGCCAATATCTCGGCGGATCAGCTCGCGCTGACCAATGCTCAGGCAGCGTTGAGCGCTGTGCAAAGCGCCTCGCCGCAAAATGCCGCCGCCATCGCCACCGCGCAGGCCAATCTGACCGCCGCCCAGAACCAACTGGCCGCCGATCAGACAAGGCTGGCCTCCGATCAGGCGGGCCTTGCCGCCGCGCGGCAATCATTGCTGGCGGCTCAAACGCAACTGGCGACCTCGACCCATACCACATTGAATGCGTCGGTGATCGGTCGGTTGAACAAGCTGCTGGGCCTGTAAGGCATCGGCCCTTTTGATCCTGCCCCGGCCGGGTTTGCCCTGGCCGGGGCAGGCCGTTTCACGGTTCCTTGGGAAACCGGGCGGCCAGATGGTCGATCAGCGCCCGCACCGCCGGGGGCAGCCCCCGCCGCGTGGTGAACACCAGATGGACGATGCCGCGATGCGCGCGCCATGGCGGCAACAGGCGCACCAGCCGACCATCGCCCAATGCTTCGGCGCAGACGTGATCGGGCAGCAGCGCCACCCCCAGATCCGCAATGGCGGCGGCGCGCACGGCGGCAAAATCGCTGCATGTCATGCGCGGTTCGTGGCGCAGATGGTGGGTGGCGCCATCGCCGCGCTCCAGATGCCAGTCCACCTCGCCGATCTCGTCGCCGGTGCCCAGCGTCGGTTGCCCGGCCAGCGCGGCAATATCGCCGCCGATGCGACCGGCCATTTGCGGGCTGCCCACCAGAATGCGCGAGGAATGGCCCAGCGAGCGCATCGTCAGGGCCGCATCGCTGGTCAGCGCCACACGCACGCGCAGCGCCAGATCGATGCGCTCCTCGATCAGATCGACCGCGCGGTCGGTCGCCAGCAACTGCAGCCGCACCTTGGGATAGCGCGCCAGAAAGGTGGTGATCAGCGGATGGACCACCTCGACCAGGCCGGTGGGGCAACTGAAGCGCACCCGGCCATGCGGCTCGGCCTGCGCCTCGGCCACGGCCGCTTCGGCCCGCTCGGCCTCCTCCAGCATGGCGCGGCAGCGTTCATAGAAACTCTGCCCCACCTCGGTCACGCGAAAGCGGCGGCTGGACCGTTCGATCAGCCGCACGCCCAGCCGCGTTTCCAGCCCGGCGATGCGGCGGCTCAGTTTCGACTTGGGCTCGCGCAGGGCGCGCCCGGCCGGGGCAAAGCCGCCATGGGCCACCACGGCGGCAAAATAGGCATAGTCATTGAGGTCGGCGCGCATCATCGTTCCTTTGATGGAACGACAAGTATCATTTTTGCCGACTACAGCCAAGATCGTTCCGGGTGCATCTCCTCTTTCACCGGTACGAAGGGTGCCGCACCAAGCAACAGGAGAATGAACCATGGCACAGGATTTCAACAACAAGGTGGTGGTGGTCACCGGCGGCACCTCGGGCATCGGTCTGGCCACGGCCAAGGCGTTTGCCGATGCGGGGGCCTCGGTCTTCATCACCGGCCGCCGTCAGGAAGCGCTGGACGCGGCGGTCAAGGCGATCGGTGGCCGGGTGACGGGCGTGCGCGGCGACATGGCCGACCTGAACGACATCGACCGCCTGTATGATGCCGTCCAGCAGCAGCATGGCCAGATCGACGCCCTGTTCGCCAATGCGGGCGGCGGCGAATTTGCCCCGCTGGGCGCGATCAGCGAGGAGCATTACGCCAGCACGTTCGACACCAACGTCAAAGGCGTGCTCTTCACCGTGCAAAAGGCGCTGCCGCTGCTGCGCGATGGGGCCTCGGTGGTGCTGACCGCCTCGACCGTCAGCATTTCGGGCAATCCGGCTTTCAGCGTCTATGCAGCCAGCAAGGCGGCGGTGCGCAGCTTTGCCCGCAACTGGATCCTTGATCTGAAAGACCGCCGCATCCGCGTCAACGCCATCAGCCCCGGCGTGACCGACACGCCCGGCGTCACCCATCTGTTTGGCGAGAATGCTGAGGGAACCAAGGACTATCTGGCCAGTTTGGTTCCGGCCGGGCGCGTTGCCCAACCCGAGGAGATCGCCAAAGCCGTCTTGTTCCTTGCCTCGGACGATGCAAGCTATATCAATGGCATCGAACTCTTCGTCGATGGCGGACAGGTACAGATCTGAACCCGTGACCAAAGGCCCGCATCCCGATGAACGGGCAAGGGGATGCGGGCAGCCCGATTTCGCCCCCCAACAAGGAGCATTCCATGACGATCACCCCCCGTTACACGACCAGCGCCACAGCCACCGGCGGCCGCGACGGCAAGGCCGCAACCGATGACGGCAGCTTTTCCGTGACGCTGGCCGTGCCCAAGGAAATGGGCGGCAATGGACAGGGCAACAATCCCGAACAGCTTTTCGCTTCGGGCTATGCGGCCTGTTTTCTGGGCGCGATGAAATTTGCCGCCTCGCAGGACAAGGCCCTGCCGCGCGTTCCCGCCGATGCCAGCGTCCGGGCCACGGTGGGGATCGGCCCGCGCGATGACAAAGGCTTTGGCCTGACGGTCGAACTGGCGGTGTCCTTGCCCGGGGTCGATCGCGCGGCGGGTGAGGCGCTGATTGCCGAGGCGGACACGATCTGTCCCTACAGCCATGCCACGCGCGGCAATATCAGCGTCAGTCTGAAACTGGCCTGACACGTTTCGAGCATTTTTCAGGGGCGCGAAGGGTATCCTTTGCGCCCCTGATGCGTTGTGGTTCCTGAAAACCGGCGATGCTTTTGCGCAATCAGTTAAATGTTGAACGTCCAGCCTGAACCAAAGCCGCCATGGTTGCGATCAGATGGTCAGCCGCGCGCGCTCTCTCCCTTTGCCCGGCCAAGGCGGTAAAGGCGGAAAACTGGCTGCCGACGAAAAGGTGGGGGCCGGAATAGGCCATGCTCCATCCCGGAAATACCCTAACTTCCTGCACGCTTTCCCTAACAATATCGAGGCGCTCATGCCGCGGATCGCGGCGGATTCTCTTGAACAGAGCGTCAATTTCATCGCCCGGCCCTTCAAGAAATTGGGCAAAATACAGCTCTGTGAACATTAACGCGCCGGTTATATTGACCTTTGCATTGAAGTGTCGGGATAGTTTAACGATTTCTTCAACTCGCCACCCTTGCTCGGGAAGCGATAAGGTGCTCTTGCTTACATAAAGAAGAGATCTCAGCATGGAGCTTTTATAGCTGTGGATCGTTTTTGGGGGTAGTCCGACATTCGGTATGAGTATCGTAGGGAACAAGGCCGGTGCTTGCCCCGCTGCTGAATAAACTGAATCAGCTGGAACCGCTTGGACAGGAAGATCAGGATGCTTTTCTGGCTCTTCCTTTCAGAGTGAAAGAGGTGGAAGCTGGCCAGATCATCCTTGATGAAGGAAAGCATTCGACGGGCTGCATAGGCCTGCTCGCGGGCTTTACCTATCGCCACCGCACGCTTCGCAACGGCGCGCGCCAGATCATTTCCGTCCATGTCCCCGGTGACTTCCCCGATTTGCAAAGCGGGCTGCTGGGCACGGCGATCCATACGTTGCAGATGCTGACGCCCGGCAGGCTGGCGCTGTTTCGCGCCGATGATCTCCAGCGCCTTGTTTCCGAACGACCGGCGATACGCGATGCGCTCTGGCGAGAAACCCTGATCGATACGTCGATCTGCGGAGAATGGGTTGCCAATGTCGGGCGCCGGGATGCGCGCGGTCGCATTGCCCATCTGCTTTGCGAATTTGCCATGCGGCTGCGCTCGGCAGGATTGCTGGAGGGCGATTCCTATGAATTGCCCATGACGCAGGATCAGATCGCCGATGCGACCGGATTGACCGCTGTCCATGTCAACCGCACCCTGCAGGAAATGCGGCGAACCGGCCTGATCCATACCGAACGGCGCATGGTCAAGGTCAATGACTGGGACCGGTTGGCCGCGCTTGGCGATTTCAACCCGCAATATCTTCATCTTGAGGCCGTCCGGAACTGAACCGGCCTGTCTGGCCGACGGGGGTAATTTCCCTGCGCCGGTCATGGAACTTCGCCGGTTTGCCGCGCTTTCATGAACACAGGCGCATGGATCCCCAGGGCGCTGATCGGGTGTCCCATGATCGCGACTGGAAATACGGGCGGTGAAGCGTTGGTGCAGGCTGCGCCGCTGCCGCTGGCCATTCTTGAACACAATATCTATCGCGGCCCCAGTCTCCACGCCGACCGGCCGATGATCCGCATCAAGCTCGATCTGGGCGCCTTGCAGGAATGGCCCACCGACCGTCTGCCCGGCTTTGCCGACCGCCTTTTGGCGCTGTTGCCGGGGCTGGCGCGGCATGGTTGCTGTTATGGTCGCCCGCTGGGGTTTGTCGAAAGGCTGCGCGCCGGAACATGGCTGGGCCATGTGATCGAACATGTCGCGCTCGAACTTCAGGTCATGGCCGGATACCGGACCAGCAGGGGCAAGACCCGGTCGGTTTTGCGGCACCCGGGCTGTTACAATGTCCTTTATGCCTATGAGGATGAAGGATGCGGTCTGGCGGCCGGTTCCTATGCGATCCAGATCGCCGCCGCGCTGCTTCCTCCGGATCTGCGCTCTGTGATCGGGCTTGACCGGCTGGGTGTGGCGGTCGAGGAGGATCCGCTCGATATTGCGCGGATCAGGGCGCAATTGCGCAGGCATTGCAAAAGGGTGCCGCTTGGCCCCACCACCCGCGCGCTGGTCGATGCGGCAAAGCGGCGACGCATCCCGGTCCAACGCCTCGACAATCAAAGTCTGATCCAGTTTGGCCATGGCCGCCGCCAGAAGCGTATCCGGGCCAGCATCACCGGCGAGACATCGCTGCTGGGCGCCGAGATCGCGGGCAACAAGCAACTGACGCGCGAATTGCTGGCGCTGGCCGGACTGCCGGTGCCGCGCGGCGGCGTCGCGGGCAACAGCGCCGAGGCCCGTTTGCTGGCCCGGCGCCTGGGCTGGCCGGTGGTGGTCAAGCCGCTGGACGGCAATCACGGGCGGGGCGTGACAACCTGCGTCACCACCCCGGAGATGCTAGAGGATGCCTTTGCGCTGGCCGCGAGGCGAGGCCGCCGGGTTGTTGTCGAACAGCATCTGCCCGGATCGGACCACCGCATTCTGGTGGTCGCCGGAAAAATCGTCGCCGTGGCGCAGCGGCAGCCGCCTCATGTCACGGGCGATGGATGCCATTCGATCCGCGATCTTGTGGCGATCGTGAATGCCGATCCGGCGCGGGGCCAGGGCCATGAAAACATGCTGACCCGCATCACCTGTGATGACACGGTGGCGATGGTTCTGGCGCGCGCGTGCATGGATCTCGACAGCGTGCCCCCGGCGGGGCAGAGCGTTATGCTGCGCGATACGGCCAATCTGTCCTCGGGCGGCACGGCGACGGACCGCACGGGCGAGATCCATCCCTTCAACGCCTCGATCGCGCTTCAGGCCGCTGCCATGGTGGGGCTGGACGTCTGCGGCATAGACTTTCTGTGCCCCGACATCGCCCGGCCGATCCATGAAACCGGGGGCGGCATTGTCGAGGTCAATGCCGCGCCGGGCTTGCGCATGCATCTGGCGCCCACACAGGGCGAAAGCCGCGATGTGGCCGGGCCGATCATCGACGCGCTCTTTCCCGGCGGCGCCATGGCGCGCATCCCCATTGTGGCCATCACCGGCACGAACGGCAAATCGACCACCGTGCGCATGGTGGGCCGGATCCTGCGGCGCGCCGGACATAATGTGGGCATGACCACCACCAGCGGCCTGTATCATAACGAGCATCTGATGAAGCCCTATGACGCCACCGGACCGAAAAGCGCGCGCGCGGTTCTGGCCAATCCGCTGGTGGATGTGGCGGTGCTGGAAACGGCGCGGGGCGGCATTCTGCGCGAAGGGCTGGGGTTTGACCGCTGCGATGTGGGCGCGGTGCTGAATGTGGCCGAGGATCATCTGGGGCTGAAAGGCATCGATACGCTCGAACAGATGGCCGATCTCAAGGCCGTGGTGCCGCGCGCGGTCCATCGCCATGGCCATGTGGTGCTCAATGCCGATGATCCGATGTGCCGCCGCATGGCCGCCCGCGCCGGGGGTGAGGTCGTCTGGTTCTCGATGTGCGAGGGGGGCGCCATGCCGGGTCCGGTGAAGGACCATGTGGCCGATGGCGGCATGGCGGCGCTGCGCGATGGCGAGGATCTGGTGCTTTACCGCGACGGGCGGCGCACTGTGCTGATCCGCGCGGCCGACATACCCGCGACCCACGGCGGAACGGTGCATTTCAACATCGCCAATGCGCTGGCCGCCGCCGCCATATGCAGCGCGCGCGGGGTGCCGCCCGCGCTGATCCGCGATGGTCTGGCCTCCTTCGCCAGTTCGTTTGAGGACAATCCGGGCAGGCTCAATATCCATGACGCCCATGGCATCCGCTTTCTGGTCGATTACGCGCATAATCCGGCGGGCCTGCGCGCGCTGGGTGATGTGATTGCCCATATGCGGGGCGGTCATACGCGGGTGCTGGGCATGGTGAGCATTCCGGGCGACCGGCGCGACAGCGATATTGCCGAGATGGGCCGGTTGGCCGCCGGTCTGTTCGACGAGGTGGTTTTTCGCGAGACACCCGACGGGCGCGGCCGGGCGCGGGGCGAGATCAACGCCATCATGACGGCGGGCGCGCTGGAGGCGGGCATGGACCCTTGCCGGGTGCGGCGGGTGCTGGATGAAGACATTGCCGCGCAAAGGCTGATCGCCATGGTGCGGCCGGGCGATCTGGTGGTTCTGCTGCCCACCTCGATCACGGCGGTGTGGGAACAGGTGCTGGCCTATCGCCCGAACATGGCCGCCGCGCTGGCGCCGTCATGAACTGGGCGGTGATTGTTCATGGCGGGGCGCGAACCATTGCCCCGGCGATGCAGGCGCGCAACCGGGCCGGATGCGCCGCGGCCGCGGGCTTGGGCGCGGCGTGTCTGGCCGCGGGCGCATCGGCGGTCGAGGCGGCGGCCGCCGCGATTGCCGCGCTGGAGGACAATCCGGCGTTCAATGCGGGCTATGGCTCGGTTTTGACCAGCGCGGGCACGGTGGAAATGGATGCCGCGCTGATGGATGGGCAGACGCTGGATGTGGGGGCGGTGGCCTGCGTGAGCCGGTTGCGCCATCCCATTCGCGCGGCCGGAGCGCTGTTGCGCGCGGGCCCCGTGTTTCTGTGCGGACAGGGCGCGGAGGATTTCGCGGTCGAGGCCGGTATGGCCCTTTGTCCGCCCGAGGCGATGATCGCGCCGGAGCGGGCGGCGGGGCAAGGGCATGATACGGTGGGCGCGGTGGCCATCGATGCCCGAGGCCATATTGCGGGGGGCACATCGACCGGCGGCCTGTCGGGCAAGCGGCCCGGCAGGATCGGGGATTCGCCGCTGCCGGGATGCGGATTGCTGGCCGACGATGCGCTGGGCGGGGTGGCGCTCTCGGGCGAGGGCGAGGCGATGATCCGGGTCACGCTGGCCGCGCATATCCTGCAGGGATTGGCCGACATGGGGGCGATGGAGGCAGCGTGCCTGCTGCCCGCGCGGATGGCGCGGGTGGGCGGCGAGGCGGGGGCGATTGTCATCGACAGTTTCGGGGCGCTTGGTCTGGCGCATAACAGCCGCCATTTCGCCGTTGGGCTGCAGACCGCAGACATGGCTGGCCCCATCGGCCTGATCGACGCCGGAGAATGGGAGGCGCAAGGCCATGGCCGATGAACCCGGCCCCTTGATCATCATCGGCGGGCATGAGGACAAGGAGGGCGACAAGCTCATCCTGCGCGAGGTGGCCGAGCGGGTCGGGTCGCGCCGACTGGTTCTGGCCACGGTGGCCAGCCGCGAGCCGGAGGGCTATTTCGAGACCTATTCCCGAGCCTTTGCCGATCTTGGCCTGCATGATCTGGTCGAACTCTATCTGCACGAAAGGGCCGAGACACTGGACGCCCATGTTGCGGACATCTTTGCCGGAGCGGGCGGCGTGTTTTTCACCGGCGGCGATCAGTTGCGCATATCCTCACAGATCGGCGACACGCCCGTCGAGCATCTGGTGCGCGACATGCACCGGCGCGGCGGCGTGGTGGCGGGCACGTCGGCGGGCGCCTCGGTAATGAGCGAGACGATGCTGGTGCGCGGGGCGAACCGGGAATCGCACAGGATCGGCGATCTGCATATGGCGCCGGGGCTGGGGCTGGTGCGCGATATCATCATCGACCAGCATTTTGCCGAGCGCGGGCGCATCGGGCGGCTGCTGGGCGCGGTGGCGCAAAATCCGCGCGTGCTGGGGCTGGGCATTGACGAGGATACGGCGATGGTGCTGACTGGCAACCGGTTTCGGGTGATCGGATCGGGGGCGATCTATGCGATTGACGGCGCGGGCGTCACCCATTCCAATATTGCCGAGGCCAGCCCGGAAAAGACACTGTCCATGCATGAGGTGCGCCTGCATGTGCTGAGCGGGGGCGATTGTTTCGATCTGGAAACGCGCCAGCCCGCTCTGCCTCCCTGTTAGGCGGCCCTGCCGGGCGTCGGCATCAGGCGTTTTGCCGCCACAGGTGATCGCGATAACGCTCGAAACAGCGCGCGCCGCACAGCAGCCGCATCAGCGCACCTTCGGCCATGGCGGTGGCGCGGCGCGGATCTTCCTCGACCAAGGGGCGCATCGCCTCGCGGTTCCAGTCCTCGCTGTGCTTGACGTCCAGCACGGCGTGGAGGTCGAAATAATGGCGCTCCTTGCCGCTCAGGCCCAGACGCCGCAGCCCCTGCGCCACCAGCGCCGAGCGCCCCGGCGCGGTCAGTTCGATCACCCCCAGCGCGCCCACCGAATGCCACGCGAAATGGCGGTTGGTGGCCATGCCGGTCATCGCATTGGCCAGTGCCAGACTTTCCCAGACCGTGTTTTCGATGGAGGGATCGACGCGCAAGGTGCGCACCAGTTCATCCAGCATCGGCCCATGCATCCCCTTGGCATTGCCGCGTCCCATTTCGTCCCAGTAATTGCGCGCCAATTCGAGTTTGGCGGCCACCGGCAGCTTGACCTGGGTAAAGGCGACCAGATCGTCGAAACCGGCTTCCCCGGCCGCTTCCTGTTCAAAGAACCACCGCATCTGCTCAAAGGTCGCGTGCTGAGCCAGCCATGGGAAAAGCGGGTCGCCTTGCCCCGGCCCGGTCAGGCAAAGATCCTCGAACCATGCGACAAAGCCATCGGCGGTGCGGGGCGCATGGGATGCCCGTTCGGCAACCGCGCCGCGCAATTCTTCGAGGAAACCCGTTTCCATGAGCCGGAAATGGCGCTCCTGCTCGAAATGGTCGTCCCAGTCGCCGATGGGGAACTGGGGGCTGAGCCGGCGGCGGTTCCAGCGGGCAAGATCCTGCTGAAACGGCGCCGTATAGCATGGCTGGGCCTTGGGCGGGGGCAAGATGGTCATGGTCTGCATGATGATGAAACGGCGCCGTTATGGCGATGTTCCGCGCGCGGAGAGGGCCTTGCCCTCAACCCATGTTAGGACTTTTGGGCAAGGCCAGCACCGCGCCGATGGCGGCAATGCGTTCGACATGACGGTAAAGGGGGCGGTCCAGTTCTTCGCCAAACACATCGGGGTCGATTTCGCGGTAATGCATGGTGCAGCCATGCTCGCGCGCCAGCCTTTCCAGCGCCGCGCGCATCCGGTCCTCGCCCGCGACAATCGCGCTGCCGCTGTAGAGATACAATTGCCCGCCCGGCCGCAATCGGGGCAGCGCGCGGCGGGTGATTTCCACGCTGATCTGTGCGCCATGCCATTGGCCCCCGTCGCGATAGGCGCGTTTTTCATCGTCGGCCATATAGGGCGGATTGGCGATGATGCGGTCCACCATGCCCGCGATGGGATCCAGATAGGCCCCCAGCGCCATGTCGCAGGACAGACCCGCCGCATGGGCATTGACCTGCGCCAGCATCAGCGCCTGCGGATTGATGTCGGTCATCGTGATCCGCAGTTCGGGGAAGGCCCGCGCCGCCGCAATGGCCCCTGCGCCCGCCCCGGTGCCGATATCGACCAGACTTTCGCCCGGCCGGGGCGGATGGCGCGTCATCTCGCCCAGCACGAAATCGACAAAGCGATAGCTGTCCGGACCAAAGAACACCGCGTCGGCCGAGGATGTGGGATAGGCCGAATGCAGCAGCAGATCCTTGCCAAGGCTGGAAACGCGATAGCGCGACCGAAAACGGCCATCGGGCAGGCTGTCGAGAGCCTGCGCGGTCTGGAGAAGGGCCAGAACAGGTGAAGGCAGCACTTCCGGCTCGAAAGGCAGGCTCCAGCCCAGCACATCGCGCAGGTTCAGCGCCTGTTGCCCGGACCTGTTGGCCAGCACGCGGCTGTGGGTCGCCGGGGTCGGGGTGATGAAGCGATAGTGCTGCGCCTTGAGGCAGGCAAGCAGCTCCACGAGTGCTTCGTCCCGAACCCCGTCGGCGGCGGAAAATGCGCTGGCTGGTGAAAAGATCGACATAAAAGCCCAACGTTCGGCCGGGCAAATAGTGCCATCAGGAGGAGAGTGTTTCCCCGTCGAAAGACATGTCGATCACCAGACGGTCGGGCTGCCAGTCGCGATGGATGGCGGCATTGAGCACACGCGTCGCCATGGTTTCAAGACGGGTGCCGAAACCTTTGGTCAGGGGCGCCGAGAGCGGGGCGGGCAGCCCTGTTTCGGCCCAGATCAGCCGGACCCTGGGCCCGATGATCGCCATTTCGATCCGCAACAGGCCCTCAACGGACCGCAGCGCTCCGTATTTGGCCGAATTGGTGGCCAGTTCATGCAGCAGCAGCGCGATGGAGGGCAGGCTGCGTGGACCGATCATGGCATGGGTGCCGCGGATTTCTATGCGTTGGTTTGACCGACTCTCAAAAGGCTTGAGGATGGTCTCGAGCAGATCGCGCAGCGAGATGGTGCCGGTGCGATGATCTTCCTGAGGCAGACGGGCGCTGGCCTCATGGGCCTGCGCCAGGGCGACAAGGCGCGATTGCAGATCGGCGGCAAAACCATCGATCGTCTCGGCCTCGCGCCTGCACAGCGCCACCAGTCCGTTGGCCAGCATGAAGAGGTTCTTGATGCGATGGTTCATTTCATGAAGGATCAGTTGCCGCTGTTCGGCCATCCGGCGCGACTGGGTGATGTCGCGCGCCACTTTTGACGCCCCTATCAACCGGCCCGTCGCATCGCGGACCGGCGAAATGGTCAGGGAAACGTCGATCAGGCTGCCATCCTTGCGCTTGCGCACTGTTTCGAAATGGCGGGTCATGATGCCCGCCTTTATGTTGGCGATGATGGCGTCTTCTTCGTGCCGGCGATCCTCGGGAATGATCAGCGTGATCGGCTGGCCGATCGCCTCTTGCGGACTATAGCCGAAGAGCTTTTGCGCGCCGCCGTTCCAACTGAGAATTTTGCCCTCGAGGCTCTTGCTGACAATGGCGTCCTCGGATCCCTCGATGATTGCGGCAAGCCATGCACTTGGTTCAAGACTGGTGTGGGGAAGGGTATTCATGTGGTGGTATGACGCCCCTTGCAACATCTGCGCTGGATCCGGGCCATCTTCCTGCGAATTTGGCTGATCGCGGGGCGAATATGAAAAGGGCGGCGCACCATTTCAAGACAGATGAAACACTGCGCTTGCGGGCGTCCTGAATGGATTTTGACGGGTGGCGAGATTTTTTGGATTTTTAGGATATTGAAATAAATAGATTAAATTTAAGGATTTCGCGCAGGCCGCAAGATTTCATCCCGCTTCCGCATGGAAGTTTCTAACATGGGTTAGGACGATTTCAGCAACAATGCGCAACATATCGCCTTGCCGCAAAGATCTGCGCGATCCGCCGCAAGGGCGGCCGTCAATGATCGGCCGGTTTGGCGACCCTGTGCGCTGAGAGATAGCGCTGCACGACCGCAGGCAGCGTCTTTTCCAGAAACTCGACCATCGCCAGTTCCTCCTGCAGCGTTTCCTGCAGCAGCGGTATCGCATCGGGAAAACCGCCTTCCCGCGCCATTTCGATCAGCGCACGATAACTGGCCACCTCGAAATTCTCGAAGGCGAAATTGGCCAGACTGTTCTTGAGAACCTTGTCCGGCGCCAGCATCGTGGCCAAGGCTGCCAGATTGCCGCTCAACGACATGGCCATATCCTTGAAGGTGCTGGCGCTCTCATCCAGACTGGCCAGAATGATGTCGAGCCGCTCGATCTGGCGCTCGGTCTCGCCGCGATGGCTGCGCAACCGCGCCTGAACATCGAGATATTCGGCAAGGTGCTGGATCTGACGGTCCATCAGTGCCAGCGCCTCGTGCTCCATGGCATGGGCATCGCGCAGGCCTGCGAGAAAGATTTCGCGGATGCTGGGGGTTTTGGTCAAAGCCTGTCTCCTGATCGTCGGGTTCGACAAGGAAAGCAGGCGAGGGGACCGCTGTTCCCCCCAAAGGCCCCGCGGCCTAATGCAGGTTAGCATCATCGCGGCATGACAGCCGGCTCCGGCCGGAACTTCCCCCCGGTTTGTCGTTTCCCGGCCGAACCTTACGGGCCGCAAACCATTATGTCTGTGAACAGGGGAGCGGTCTTTCCCCGGCAGCATAAGAGCGTAGGGATGTTGAAAATTTCCAGTGTCTTATCCAGTCGCGCCCGCAGGCTGGCCGGTTTTGCGCTGATGGGCCTTGCCGGGGCTCCCCTGTCTGCCGCCACCATCAGCGGGGCGGGGGATAATCTGCCGGTCCTTCTGGACGCCCAGCGCGATCTTGAGAGAATATGGGCCCTTTTCGAACGCCAGATCACCCAGCCGTTCAGAACCGCCTTTGGCCTGCCCACTTTGCTGGTGGCGGTGGGGATGGCGCTGCTGCTGGCCTGGCCCCTGCGGATACGCATGCTGCATCGCCTTGCCTTCTGGCTGCGGAGCCTGTCGCTGGATCTGAGAGTGGCCATTGGCCTCAAGGCCGTGGCGACGGTCTTTGTCACCACCATGCTGTTCTATCTGGCCGAGGAGATCGGTTTCGGCGGGCTCGATCTGGCTCTGCCGCTCTTGCCGGAAAGCGAGGTGATGGTGACCGCGCTTTCCATGGGGATCGGGGTGGCCGGTCTGGGCCTTGGGGTCGGGCGCGCGCTGGAATCGCCGGAGGACCCGGCGTGGCGCCCTGTGGATTGTGGCGTGTCTTTGGGCGAATATCCGCTGGCGGCGGGCATCATGCTGGGCGCCACCAATGTCATCGACCAGACCGCCCGCCTGATCCATGCCAACAACAGCAGTTGGACGATCGCGCAGGGGGTGATCGCCATCATCGAAACCATGATCATCGGCCATTTTCTTCTGTCGATTGCCCATGCCCGCGAACCGCGCGAAGAGGAGAAGGCAGGTCCCGGCAAAAACCCTGCAGGCCCTGCGGTCTTTGGGGCAACGGCGCTGTTGTGGGTCATTCTGGCTGTGGGCGCGGGGGCGTTTCTGGCCGGGCATATCCGGCTTTCCATGCTGATTCTTCAGGAATTGCTCTGGGCCGGTCTGGTGCTGACCATGGCCTGGCTGGTGACGGGGTTTATCGACGCCGCGCTGGCGCAATGGTCTGACAGTATGCGCTCGGGCAAAGCGGTGGTGACGGCGCGCAGTATGCGCGCCAAACAGCTTGCCTTGCTGGCCAGCGCCGCCTTCACCGTCCTTGTCTGGCTGTTTGCGATCGGGCTGGTTGCCGCGCCGCTGCATGGCGACAATGCCGTGGTGGTCGAGCAGATCAGGCCGCTGCCCTTGCTCAATTCGCTGCGCTCGCTCGATCTTTCGCCGCGCAGTCTGAGCATGGCGCTGTTTGTCCTGATTGCGGGCATAGCCTTGACGCGGGTGTTTCGGCGATGGCTGGAAACCCGGTTCCTGCCCTCCACCTCGCTTGATATCGGGGTGCGCACATCGCTGGTGACCGGGCTGACCTATGTCGGCACGCTGATCGCCTTGCTCGGCGCCACCAATATGCTGGGGCTGCAACTGGAAAAGGTCACGCTGATTGCCAGCGCCCTGTCGGTCGGGGTAGGTTTCGGCCTTCAGTCGATCATCCAGAATTTCGTGTCGGGCGTGATCCTGTTGATCGAGAGGCCGGTCAAGCCGGGCGACTGGGTTTCGGTATCGGGCGCGGAAGGCACCATCCGCAGGATCCGTGTGCGCGCCACCGAATTGGCCACCGCCGACGGAGGTATCGCGATTGTGCCCAATTCCTCCTTCATCTCCTCCAATGTCGCCAATCGCGCCGACACGCTGATGTCCAGCCGTCTCGACCTGACGCTGACGGTTTCGGGAGGCCAGAGCGTGGCTGCGGCGCGCGATGTGGTGCTTGAACTGGTCAGGGGCTTCATGTCCCTGCGCGATCAGCCCGCGCCGCAGATCTATCTCAAGACTTTGGGCGAGGCGGAATGGGTTTTTGATCTGGTCGCCTATGCGAAGCCGGGCATGAGCGTGGCGCAAACCCGCAGCGATCTCCTCTTCTGGCTGGCAGGGCAGCAGCAGGGCAGGGATATCAGGATAAGGTCGAGCTAGAGCGCAATCGCGCCATTGCGGCTCGCCTGCGCGCCATGGCGTGCAGAATGCGCGGCCGCTGACAGGCAAGGATACCGTAATGCTACGGTATCGTGTAGGGTAAGCGGGATTTAACCTTGCAGCTAAGTGCAAATCAGTATGCCCGAGCGATCCGGGCGTGAAACGAGCAGCATCGTGTTCAAAAACCGCGTGGCTTATATCGTAGATGGTGATGCGTCCTATCGGCGAAGGTTCGCTCTGGCTTTGCGGCATCAGGGATTGGAAACGCGCGCCTTTTCCGGCGGCGGGGATCTGATCGAGGAGGCATCCTATCTTCCGGCCGGCTGCGTCCTGCTGGCCGTGCGCGCGGGTGAGGGCGACGGGCTGGAGACGATCCGCGCCCTTCTGGCGCAAAGGTCCGACATGCCGGTCATTGTGATGCGCGTCGATCCCACCATCCGCGAGGCTGTGCAGGCCTTGCGGGCGGGAGCGGTCGATTGCCTCGCCATTCCCTGTCCCATGGCCAAGGTCCGCCTGGCTCTGGATTATGCCTATGAAATCCTTCCGGCCAAGGTTGCCCATCAGCAGTTCATCGGCGAAGCGGCCGCCCTGCGCGCCCATCTGACTCCCAGAGAGGAGGATGTGCTCAAAAGGATCGTGGCGGGCATGACCAATCGGCAAATCGCCCATGATCTGGAGATCGGCGTGCGGACCGTGGAAATGCATCGCGGCAATATCATGCAGAAATTGCGCATGGATAATCTTGTCGCCCTGATCCGCTTTGCCACGCTGGCGGGGATTGCCGGTTCCGATGAAGATGCTGCATGAAGAGAGGATTGTTCATCCCATGACACAACTGCCTCTGCAAGGCACCGGGCTGGCCGGGTGGCTTTATGCCAGTCGTTGCGCTTTGCCCTCGGCATGGGCGCAACGGGCCGTGGATGACATTGTGGCCAAATCGGTCCCGCGCAATGCGGCGCTGGACGTGACGGGGGCTTTGCTTTTCACCGGCGCCCGCTTCGTCCAGTTTCTGGAGGGGCCCGCCGAGAGCATAGTGGCCATCCGCCAGAATATTCTGGCCGACAGGCGGCATCATGACATTGTCACATTCCTGAGCGGCGGCCGGGCCGAAAGGGTTTTCAGCAACTGGTCGCTGGCCTATGCCGGGCCTTCGCTGTTCGTGGCCGACAAGGTGGAAAACCTCTTCCATACCGGCATCCGGCACACGGCGGAGATCATCGACCTGCTGGAACAGTTTGTCATTATTTCCGAGGCCAACAAGCCCTGATCGGGGGCCCCGTGTGCTCGCTCATGCCTGTCAGGGCTAGTCGTGCTCCCAATGGTTCTCCCTGCGGAGCTGGCGCGTGTAGAGGTCGCGATAATATTGCGCCCGCGTTGCGCGCAGCCCGCTCAGGCCATTGCGATGAACAGCGCGTTGCCAACCGGCAAATTCTTCCAGCGAGAGGGAATAGCGGCGGCACGCCTCCTCAACCGTCAACAGACCGCCATTGACCGCCGCCACAACCTCGGCCTTGCGGCGGGGCACCCAGCGGCGAGTATCGGGCGAGGGCAGGGTTTCGAGAGTGAGCGGTTCGCCCAGCGGACCCAGCACCGTGCCCGGACGGATTTTCTGATTTTCGACCATGCGGCACCTCCGGGGATATTCTGCAGTCGCAATGCTTCATTCATGCCTAAGCCGGGCATTCGGCATATACGGTATACCACCTAGTCGCCGTTTAGTGCCTGAACGGCGGCGCAGCGTGCCACCAAGCGTTGCGATTTTGCGCCGGACAGTTGCCGCATCGGTGGGGGCCGGAGTCGATTGTTCGCTGGCGATGGCTTTATGTTTTGGGATTTGCTGATTGAGATGGCGGCCGACATTGGGGCGTCTTTCATGATATTTATTGTATTTCAACGTATTATATAAAAATCTCTATCTGCAGATCTTTGATAAAAAGTACCTTGCTACTAAAAAATAAAATTAGTAGCCTGCGTTCAACGAATCCAGAAAAACATAAAGGAAGAGGTATGAGGAAGGCGAAAGGCGGCCTGCCCTGCGGCAGGATCGTGTCGGCCTTGGCTTTGGCCTGGGCGTCGAATGCGGCACATGCACAACAGGCGGCCCCCAATCCGCCCGAGGCGACGGAACCGGCCCAACCCATCGTCGTCACCGGCTCGCGCATCGCCACCGGATTTGATGCGCCAACGCCGGTTTCGGTGCTGAATACGCAGCGCATGGCCGAGCGCGGCGCGGCCAATATCGGCGACGCGCTCAACGAATTGCCCGCCTTCCGTTCTACCCAGACGCCTGCCTCGACCGGCCTGTCGGCGGCGGCGGGCTATATTGGCGGGCGCATTCTCGATCTGCGCGGCCTTGGCTCGGTGCGCACGCTCACGCTGGTCGATGGCAAGCGCTTTGTGCCCTCCACCACGCAGGCGACGGTCGATACCAACATGATCCCTTCGATCCTGCTGCAAAGGGCCGAAGTGGTCACCGGCGGGGCATCGGCGGTCTATGGTTCGGATGCGGTGTCGGGCGTGGTCAATCTGCTGATCGACAAGAAGCTGACCGGTTATCGCATGAATATGCAGGCTGGGATTTCCAAATATGGCGACAATCGCACCACCCAGATCGGCGGTGCGGGCGGATGGAATCTGGGCAGCAACGCGCATCTGGTCATCGGCGGCGAATATGAAAAGAACACCGGCGTCGAGGCCTGCCGGGTGCGCGACTGGTGCTCCAACGGCCTGATCAACTGGGGCCGCAATCCGGGCATTTCGAACATGCCCGCCAACAATATCCTCTCCAACGTCCACCCCTGGACGGCCTCGTACAATGGCGTCACCACGCCGCCGTCCTCGGCCTATACCGGCAATCTGCTGCCCACCTTGCGCGCCATCGACGGCATCACCTTCAACCGCGACGGCACGCCGCGTCGCTTTCAGTTCGGCTCGATGGCCAATTCGCTCTATCAGGTGGGCGGCGAAAGCGACGGGCCGGGACAGAATGTCTATTTCGACTTTCCCATCGTTTCGCCCACCACGCGCTATAATGCGATGGCGCATCTGAGCTGGGATGTGACCCCGGCGCTGACGGTGGAATGGACCGCCAATTACGGCCATGGCGAGGGCTATCACCGGGCAGTCGCCTATCGCAATACAGCGCTCACGATCCGTTCGGACAATCCCTTCCTGCCGCGATCAAGCGATCCGACGCTGGATATTCCCACCATCCTTGCCAACAGCGGACTGACCAGCTTTACGCTGGGCAAGGGGTTTGACGATATCGGACCGGGACAATTGCGCGTGCGCAACGATGTCATCCGCTCGGTGCTTCAGGCATCCTATCAACTGGGCGGCGGATGGAAGGCGGATGCCTATTACCAGTTCGGCCGCAACAGTTTCCGCAGCGATCTGACCGGGGGTACCGTCACCTCGCGCCTGCTCAAGGCGATTGATGCGGTTTCGGTGAACGGCACGCCCACCTGCCGCGTGAATGCCGATGCTGGCACCGCCAATGACGATCCGGCCTGCGTGGCGCTCAACCCCTTTGGCTATGCCAACGGGCCCAATTTTGCCGCCGCCCGCGCCTATGTCACGGCCAACGGCTATCAGACCAACGTCACCACCGAGCATGTCGTGGCGGCCAATATCACCGGCTCGCCCTTTCAATTGCCGGGCGGGCCGCTTGGCGTGGCCTTTGGCGCGGAATATCGCCATGACAGCGTGAAGGGCAGCACCGATGCGCTCTCGCAGGCCAATCAGTTTTTCTCCGGAGGCGGCTCGCTCATTTCGGGCCGGATCGGGGTGCTCGAAGGCTATGGCGAACTGGAGGCGCCGGTTCTGCGCGATCTGCCCTTCATCCATGAGCTGAGCTTTAACGGGGCGGTGCGCCGCACTCAGTACAACCGGTCGAGCGATTTCTTCGCCTCCAGTTCACTGGGCGTGACAACATGGAAAGTGGGGGGCGTCTGGGCGCCGCTCGATTTCCTCCGTTTCCGCATCACCAAATCGCGCGACATCCGCGCGCCCAATGTCTCCGAACTCTTCGGCCCGACCACGCAAAGTCAGGGTATTTTGACCGACCCGGCGCGCGGCGGCGTACAGACCGTGGCGCCGATCACCTCCGGATCAAACCCCAGATTACAGCCTGAAAAGGCCGATACGTTTACCGTAGGCATGGTGGTCCAGCCCAAGACTGGTTTTGCGCGCCGGTTCCGCGCCTCGGTCGATTATTACAATATCCAGATCAAGGATGCGATCAGCACGCTGGGCCAACAGAACATCGTTACCCGCTGCTATCAGGGCGATCCGCTCAGTTGCTCGCTGGTAACGCGCGACGCCTCGGGCATCATCACCAATATCACCGACACGCAGCAGAATGTGAACCGGCTGATCGTGCGCGGCATCGATATCGAGGCATCCTATCGCCAGCCATTGGGCCGCGACAATGCATTGAGCGCGCGCCTGCTGGCCAGCAATGTGATGAACCTGATCACCGTCGATGCCATCGGCCCGACCGAACGCGCGGGCCAGACGGGCCTGCGCGCGGGCACGCCGCCGGGCATTCCCGACTGGACGCTTGATGGTATGCTCACCCTCGATCTGGGTGAGCGGATGAGCTTTTCCACCCATGTGCGCTGGATCAACGCAGGCTTTTACAACTCCGCCTTCGTCGGCCCGGATCAAAGCGGCTATTCGATCGCCTCGGCCATCAGTTCGAACACCAACAGCGTGCCCTCGCGCACCTATGTCGATCTGATGGCGACCTTCAAGGTGAAGGCTGGGGAAGGGCGCAAGTTCGACTTCTATGTCGGCGTCGACAATGTTTTCGACGTCGATCCGCCCAATTTCCCCGGCGCCAACGGTTCGGGCAACAACATCCTGTTCAACCCGGTCGGCCAGTATTTCAAGGCCGGCGTGCGGGCCAGTTTCTGATCCTTTTCCCCCTTCCATCAACGGATATTGCTCATGCTTGATCGCCCCTTCGACCCGGAAACCCGTATCGTATCGCGCCGCGACGCGCCTCCCGTCATCGAGCAGGAATGCGACATCTGCGTCGTGGGATCCGGCGCCTCAGGCATTTCGGCCGCCATTGAGGCGGCCCGCGCGGGCAACCGGGTCATTCTGGTCGATGGCCTGCCCACGCTGGGCGGTCAGGCGGTCAATTCGATCATCGGCATGTTCTGCGGCCTATATGCGCCGGGGCTGAACGGGCGCCAACTCACCCATGGCATCGCCGATGAGATCATCGCCGAACTGACCGCGCAGGGCGATGCCCATATCATCCAGGGCGGGGTGATGAAGGTGGTCATGTATAATGAGGTCGCGCTGGGCCGCTGGGTGGAAAAGGCGGTGCTCAAAGCCGATGTGCGCCCCTTGACCGGGGCGATCATCCGCAAGGTCAATCTGGACGGGCGGCGGGTGCGTTCGATCGATGTGGCCACGCGCCACGGCGATGTGCGCATCACCGCCAACGGCTTCATCGACGCTTCTGGCGATGCGGCGCTGACATGGCAGGCCGGGTTCGATTGCCGCGTGCATGGCAATGGACAGATCTATGGCTCGCAGATGCTGATCGTCGAGGGTATCAATGATGCCCACAAACCCGATTGGGACACGATGGCCAAGCGCATTGCCGAGCGCGGCGAGCATTACGGCATGATGCGGCGCGACGGCTTTGCCGCGACTTTTCCGGGCACCGACATCGCCATGGTCAACATGACCCATATCGAAACCCCGCTCGACCCGTTCGAGGCCGCCGAAAAACAGATCGACGGCAAGGAGCAGGCCGACCGCACGCTGGTCTTCCTGCGCCACGAATTCCCCGAGGCTTTCGGCAAGGCGAAGGTGCGCGCCTATGGCCTGCCCGGCGTGCGCCAGACCCGATGGATCGTGGGCACGCATCATCTGACCACGCAGGAGGTGCGCGATGCGGTGCAGTTCGACGATGCCATCGCGCGCTGTTCGTGGCCGCTTGAACAGCATCACAACCGCGAGGGCTATGTCTGGGAGGTCTTCCCCGAGGATCATGTTCACACGATCCCGCTGGGTTCGCTGACGGTGGCGGGGGCGGATAATCTGCTGGCGGTGGGGCGGTGCATAGATGCCGATTCCGCCGCGCTTTCCTCGGTTCGGGTGATGGGGCCGTGCATGGCGATGGGGGCCGCGGCCGCCCATGCGCTGACCCTGGCCGGATCGGGCAGCGTGCATCAGATTGACATCGGGCAATTGCGCCGGAAAATCGCCGCAAACCTAGAGGGATAAGCGCCGCAAAGGCCAACCCAGCCGCGAGAGGAAACCCCTGTGAGTCAGGCACCCAGAACCATCGATGTTGCCCGGATAATCGACCAGCGCGGCCTTGGCCCGTTCCATTATCGGCTGATCGTCCTGTCATGGCTGATCACCGTTTTCGACGGGTTCGACATGATGATGATCAGCTTTACCGCGCCCTATATGCGTGATGAGCTGGGCCTGTCCAAGCCGATGCTGGGCAATGTGTTTTCCTCGGGCCTGTTCGGCATGATGGTGGGCGGTTTCGTGCTGGCCTATATCGGCGACCGCTATGGCCGCCGGTTGACGATCACGCTGGCGGCCATGGCGTTTGGCCTGCTGACGGCGGCAACGGCGATGGCGCACAGCTATGAGGCGTTGCTGCTGCTGCGCTTTCTCGATGGCTGCGCGATCGGCGGGATGCTGCCGCTCGCCTGGGCGCTCAATATTGAATATGTGCCCGTGCGCCTGCGCGCGACTGTCGTGACGGTCATCATGATGGGCTACAGTCTGGGCACGGCCATGGCGGGGCCGGTCACGGTCTGGCTGGCGCCCGGTTTCGGCTGGCGGGCGGTGTTCCTGTGCGGAGGGCTGGCCACGCTGGTGATTGCTGCGGGGTTGTTGGCATGGCTGCCTGAATCGGTGCGCTTTCTGGTGGCGCGCGGGGGCAATGCGCCGCTTCTGGCCGCCACGCTCAATCGCCTCGATCCGGCGCTGGAGGCGCGCGCCCAGGACCGTTTCGTGCTGGGCGACGAGGCGCAGGCGCCGCGCCATTTCACCCTGCCGCAATTGTTCGAAGGCGATCTGCGCTGGATCACCCCGCTGCTCTGGCTGGGCTATATCGCCAGCACGCTGGCGGTCTATTTCAAGGCCAACTGGGGCCCCATCGTCTATGAGGATCTGCATTTTCCGCGCGCCACGGCGGCCTATGTCTCCTCCTTTTCGGGGCTGCTGGGGGCGGTGCTGGGGCTGGCGCTGATGCGCTATACCGACCGCAAGGGCGCGCTGGCGGTGGCCTTCTTTCCGGCTCTTGCTGCGCCCGCTTTGCTGCTGATCGGTCTGGCGCCGGTGGGGCGTGACACGTTCCTGATCCTCTCGGTGCTTTCGACCAGTCTGGTGGGCGGCGCGCATTTCGGCATCCTGTCCATCGCGGGCATCTATTACGCCACCGCGATCCGCGCCAATGGGGCGGGCTGGGCCACATCCATCGCCAAGATCGGCGGGATCGCGGGGCCGCTGATCGGCGGCTGGGTGCTCAGCTCTGGCCTGCCCATCGTCAAGAGTTTTGCCATTCTGGCTATCTGCCCCATCGTGCTGGCGCTCTGCGCGCTGGGCATTGCCGCCACGGTCCGGCGGCGCGGCGATGGCGCTCGTGCTCCCCTTCCTGTTCCCGCTTCGTGAAAGGTCATCCCATGTCCCATCCTGCCCCTCTGCGCAGTCTTGCCGCTAATTCCCCCGTCCGCCGTGCGCATTGGCTCGCGCTGGGGCTGAGCGAGGAGGACATGCTCAAGCCCAAGATTGCTGTGGTCAATTCCTCGTCCGAACTGGCGGTCTGCTTTGCCCATCTCGACGGCGTTGCGCGCGTGGTGAAGGACGCGATCCGCGCGGCGGGCGGCGTGCCTTTCGAGGTGCGTACGACCGCGCCCTCCGATTTCATCACCGGCGCCGGGCGACAGGGCAGCTATATTCTGGCCGCGCGCGATCTGGTGACCAATGATATCGAGGCGCAGGTCGAGGCCGCGATGCTCGACGGCATGGTGTGCCTGACCAGTTGCGACAAGACGCCGCCGGGCCATCTGATGGCTGCGATGCGGCTGGATATTCCCACCCTGCTGGTCATCGGCGGCTATCAGGCCTCGGGCGAGATCGACGGCGATCCGGTCGATATCGAGGACCTGTTCTCTGGCGGGGTCAGCGAGAAGCTGGGCAAGCCGGGCAGACATCCGGTTGAGGAAGTGGCCAAACAAGCCATTCGCGGCCCCGGCGTCTGCGCGGGAATGGCCACGGCCAACACGATGCATTGCGTGGTCGAGGCGCTGGGCATGTGCATCGCCGGATCGGCCCCGGTGCGCGCCAACAGCGGCAAGATGTTTGAAGCGGCCCGCGCGGCGGGCGGGCGCATCGTCGATATGGTGAATGAAGGGTTGACCCCGCGCCGGATCATGACGGCGGGCGCCTTTCGCAATGCGGCGGCGATGGTGCTGGCGGTGTCGGGCTCGATCAATGCGATCAAGCATCTTCAGGCCACCGCCGTCGAGGGCGAACTCGACATCGATCTTTTCGCGAACTGGGAGGAGATGGGCCGCAAGGTGCCCGTCCTGTCGGCTGTGCGCCCCAATGGGCCGGTGCGGATCGAAGGGTTTGAGGATGCGGGCGGCGCGCGTGCGATGCTCAAACAGCTTGAAAGCCTGCTCGACCGCGATGTGCTGGTCGCCTCGGGCCGGACAATGGGCGATGATCTGGCCGATGCCGGGGTGGAGGATGCGGAGATCATCCGTCCGCTTGACCGGCCGATTTCGGACGGGCCTTCCATCGCCATTCTCAAGGGATCGCTGGCGCCCGAAAGCGCGGTGGTGAAACTGGGCATCCGCGATGGTTCGCGGCCCGAAGCCTTCACCGGCAAGGCCCGCGTGTTCGAGGATACGGCCAGCGCGATGCAGGCCATTGCCGAGGGGCAATTGCGCAAGGGCGACGTGCTGGTCCTGCGCGGACAGGGCCTTAAGGGCGGCCCGGCGATGGGCGGCGGGGCCTCGCTAGTGCTGTTTGCGATTGATGCGGCGGGGCTGGCCAAGGACGTCGCTTTTGTCACCGACGGGCAATTGTCGGGCCTGTGCCTGAAAGGGCTGACCATTGCGGAGGTGGCGCCCGAGGCGGCGGTGGGCGGCCCCATCGGGCGGTTGCGCGATGGCGATCCCATCGAGATCGATGTGGCCGCGCGGCGGATGGATGTGATGATCCCGGCCGAGGAACTGGCCCGGCGTCCGGGGCCGGGCAATGCCTTTGCCGTGCCCGCCTCGGGTTGGCTTGGGGTCTATCGCCGCGATGTTCAGCCGATGTCGACCGGCGCCGTGCTGATCGATCTGGATTGAAGCGGCGATGGTGAAGCCTTCTCCCGCAAGGCCTGCCGGCTATACTTCCGATCCGGCCTCGGGCATGGATCGGGACATGACAGACGAGCAGAACGGCGACGGGAACCACGCGGATCAGCATAAGGGCGAGGAGGTGCAGAGCGGGCGCAGCGCGCGCAAACGCGGCCCCAAGGCGGCTCCGCCCAAGGTTGCCCCGCCCAAGCCGGTGCGCCTCACCAGCTTTTCGCCCGATGATGCGGACCGGCACCTGATGAACTATCGCCGGTCGAGCGGGGATCAGTCGAGCGACCGGCATTTCCGCATCACCCGCTCGCTGGTGGTGGCCGCCCGGCTGTGGCGCAAGGTGGCCAATGAGCGGATCAAGCCGCTCAACCAGACGATGGCGCGGTGGGAGACACTGTTTCATGTCGCCTATTCCGGCGCCGACCTGACGCAGAGCGAGCTGGCCCGCATGATCAATGTCGAGGGGCCGACGATGGTGCGGATGCTCGATTCCCTGGCGCGCGACGGCCTGATCGACCGTGAACAGAGCGCGCAGGACCGCCGCGTGACGGTCAACCGGATCACGCCTGCGGGCGAGAAAGCCATCCAGGAGATCATGGCGATCACCAATGATCTGCGCGGCGAGATACTGGAAGACATCGAACCCGAGAGGCTGGCCGTGACCTATGAGGTGCTGAGCCAGATCCTCAAGCGGCTGGGCCAGATGCGCTAGGGGCGGGCGATCCGGCCCCCGGCGCGACACTATGGAAATTACAGGAGGATGCGCTGTGGTGAAATTGACAGGCCGGGAAGAAGCCATGCTCGCGGGCGAAGAAGGCGCGGCGGTGCAGAAGGCGATGGAATTGCTGATCCGTTACGCCGACGCGCTGGGCGCGGAGGATTTTGTCGAGACCAATAATGTTGCCGGTGTGCCCGGTTCCGCGCCGCCGTGGATCAAGCAATATTACGCGGCCGATGGCGGCGATTACCGGGCGGTCTTTTCGCGCTTTGACCTTGATGCCGATGAGGTGGTCGATATTCCGCGCATGAACGCCTTCAGTTGCCATCTGCAAGGGGGCATGGACCCGATGCTGTGGCGCGAACAGGGGATGAGCGAGGCCGCCTTCGACAATTTCCGCTCCGACGAGCAGCAGGTGGCCGAGCATGGCATCCAGTTGCTCAAGACCTGCACGCCCTATCTGGCGGGCAATGTGCCGGTGATGGGTGAACATTGCGCATGGATGGAATCGAGCGCGGTGATCTTCTGCAATTCGGTGATCGGCGGGCGCACCAATTGCGAGGGCCGCGAATCCACCAGCGCGGCCATGTTGGCGCGGCGCATTCCCAACTGGGGCTTTCACCGCGACGAATATCGCAAGGGACAGCACAGCGTGGATGTCGCCGTACCGGTCGATGATGTGTTTGAATGGGGTATGCTGGGCTATTTCGTGGGCGGGGAGGTGCAGGACACGATACCCGTGATCGAGGGCGCCATCGCCGCGCCATCGCTGATCCGGCACAAGCATTTCGGTGCGGCGGCGGCATCGTCGGGCGGGGTGGAAATGTATCACATGGTCGGGATCACCCCCGAGGCGCCCGGCGTGGAGGCGGCCTTTGGCGGCGCGCGGCGGGGCGAGACATTCTGCTATGACGCGGCTGCGCGCAGGCGCACCTATGAAACGCTCAACAGCGTGGGCCAATGCGAGGATGTCGATTATGTCATGCTGGGCTGTCCGCATTATTCCATCGAACAGATCGCCCACGCTGCCGGCCTGATCGAGGGGCGCAAGGTTCACAGCAACAGCGCCTTGTGGATATTCACCAGCCGTTCGGTCAAGGCGCTGGCCGATGCCAATGGCCATACCGAAACCCTGCGCAAGGCCGGGGCTTTGCTGATGACCGACACCTGTTCGGCGATCTCTCAGGCCGTTCCCGAAGGCACCCGCGTTGCCGCGCTCGACAGCGCCAAGCAGGTGCATTACCTGCCCGCGATGATGGGGATAGAGGGCTGGTACGGCACGACCGCCGATTGTATCGACGCGGCCTGCAGCGGCAAATGGCGCGGGAGGCTGGCATGAGCGGGGCGGCCATGGCGCAGGCGAGGGGCCAGACCCCCGATTACATCATCCGCGGCCGCTGCGTCGTCCCCGGCTGCATCGAGGGCGAGGCGCTGGTGACGCGCGATACGATCTCGGGCTGGGGCGGGGTCAGCCCGATGACCGGCAAGATCATCGAGAGCAGGCACGAATTGAACGGCGTCAGCTTCGCGGGCAAGGTGCTGGTGTTTCCCGGCGCCAAGGGTTCCTCGGGCTGGTCCAGCATATTCCACATGACGCGCCTTGCCGGAACCGCGCCGCTGGCGCTGCTGTTCAATGTGATGACCACCAAGGCGGCGCTGGGCGCGGTTGTGCTGCGGGTTCCCACGCTCACCGATTTCGACCGCGATCCGCTCGAGATCATCCGCAGCGGCGATCTGCTGCGCGTTGATGCGACGCAGGGGCAGATCAGCGGGTGGCGCCCAATGGCTTGACCTTGCGTTTTCGCGCCAGAAAGAAGCGGAGCATTTCGCGCGACGCATCCGGCCCGGCGGGGTCCGTATAGGAACCCGCCGCATGGCCGCCCGACCATCCATGGCCGCTGCCGTGAATGGTCCAGACTTCGAGCAGGACATCTCCGGCGGCGGATTTGTAAACCTTGCGGGTGAAATCGCGCCCTTTGGCCGATTGGCCGGAAAAGCTTTGGGAGACGAGCGGACCGGGGCGAGAATTTTCCAGATTGGCAAGGAATTCAGCCGCATTCGAAGGATGGACCATGCGGTCGCGGTCGCCCTGAAAAACGATCATGGGCAAGGGGCGGCGCATTTTGGCCGCCGGTCTTGGTGTGGCCTGACCGCGCATGGCCGACATGGCCGAGCCCAGCGAATGGGCCTGACCCAGCGCCACGCCCGAATGAATGCCCACCGCCACGAAAATATCCGGATAGGCCGAGCCCATGATGGCCGCCGCCCCGGCCCCCGCCGAAAGCCCCGCGACATAGATGCGCGACGGGTTGGCGCGGGCCAGCGCGACGGCATGGCGGGTCAATCCCGCGATCAGCGCCGGTTCGCCGCGCCCGCGCAACTGATGCTGCGGATCGTGCCAGTTCCAGCATCGCGCAAGGTTCGCGCCCTGGTTCTGTTGCGGATAGAGCACGAGGAAACCCAGTTCATCGGCCAGACGGTTCATATGGGTACCCAATGCGAAGTCGGCGGCGGTCTGGCCGCATCCGTGCAGCATCACCACCAGCGGCATGCGGCGGCGCGGCGAGCCCACCGACGTGTAAAGCCGATAGGCGAGCGCGCCATGCCGGTTTTGAAACTCGCCGCTGATGAAACTGCCCGGGGCGGGGCGGGGCAAATTCGATCGGGTACGCCGCGCAGGTTTTTTGGCCCTGGCTGGCGCGAGGCTGGCTGGCGCAAGGCTTAAAAGCGCTTGCTGGACCTTTGCGGCGGCGGCCAGGGGGCGGGCCTTGCGCGCCAGACGCGAGGCCTTGCCAAGGGTCTTGAGGAAATTCGTCATGATCTTTGCGCAGCGCCGGGCGAATGTGTGTCCACTAGGACAGCTGCGGATCGTCCTCCGGCTGGGCATGATGGTCGCCGCCCGCCAGCGCCTTGGTAAAACATTCCTGCCACCAGCGGACGTCCTCGTGGCGGATGCTGTCCATCATCGAATGCCAGCGGTCCTTGCGCTCCTGCAGATCCATTTGCAGCGCCCGGTCGATGGCCTCGGCCAATTCGTCGGGGCTGTGGGGATTGACGATCAGCGCATCGGTCAATTGGCGCGCAGCCCCCGCGAATTGCGACAGGATGAGGACGCCGGGATCTTCCGGATCCTGCGCCGCCACATATTCCTTGGCCACCAGATTCATTCCGTCGCAAAGGGGCGTCACCAACCCGATGCGCGAGGCCCGGTAAATGCCTGCCAGCGCATCGCGCGGATAGCCTTTGTTGATATAACGCAGCGGCACCCATTCGGCATCGGCGAATTCGCCGTTGATACGCCCCGAGAGGCTGTCGAGCGTGGCGCGTATCTGCTGATATGTGCGCACCTGTTCGCGCGAGGGCGGGGCGATCTGGAGCAGGAAGAGCTGTCCATGCAGATCCGGGCGCGAGGCGAGCAGGCGCTCATAGCCCAGAAAGCGTTCGGGCAGGCCCTTGGAATAATCGAGCCGGTCGACGCCCACGATCATCGTGCGCCCATTCGCGCTGCGCCCCATGCGTTCGCAGAATTCGCGCGCGGTCTGACCATTGGCGGCCTCGTGAAATTCGGCAAAATCAATGCCGATCGGGCATACCACAATCCGCGAGCGGCGCTCGCCAAGGGTGATGGTGCCGTCCTGGTCGATCGTGGCGTCGGTATGGGTCTGAACATATCGGACGAAGGATTCGCGCCAATGTTCCGATTGGAAACCGATGACGTCATAATCCAGCATCGCATCGAACAATTCGCCATGCCCGGGCAGCGATTCCAGCAGCCGCGCGGGGGGCCAGGGGATATGCAGGAAAAATCCGATGCGGTTTTTCACGCCCCGCGTCCGCAGGTTTCGCCCCAGCAGCATGAGGTGATAATCATGCACCCAGATCAGATCGCTGTCCTCGATCAGCGGCGCCACGGTTTCGGCCAGACGGTCATTGACCCTTTCATAGCCCCCCGCAAAGCCACGCTCGAATTCGGCCAAGTCGAGCCGGTTGTGAAACAGCGGCCAAAGCGTGCAGTTGGCATAGCCGTTGTAATATTCCTCAACGTCCTGCGCCTCCAGATCGACGGTGGCGGTGGTCACGCCATAGCTGCGCTGGAAATTGATGTGGCCGGTAAAGGCCTCGGTTTCCTCGCCCGACCAGCCGAACCAGATACCGCTGCTTTCCCGCAGCGCCGCCGACAGAGCGACGGCCAGACCGCCCTGATTGCCGGGGCCATCGCCGGTGGGCGGCGACACTCGGTTTGAGATGACGATCAGGCGGTTCACCTGACCGCGCTCCATGGTTTGCTGAGCAGCGTCGCGCAGTTGATCAGGCCGACGAGTGAGTAGGTTTGCGGATAATTGCCCCATAGTTCCCCCGTGTGTGGATTGGTGTCTTCCGACAGCAGACCCGCCGGGGTCCGGCGGGCCAGCATTTCCTCGAAAAGGTTTCGCGCATCGCCATGGCGGCCGGTGGCGTGCAGCGCCTCGATCAGCCAGAAGGTGCAGATGTTGAAAGCGCTGTGCGGCAGGCCGAAATCGTCCTCATCGGCATAGCGCAGCATGTGCGATCCCCGGCGCAGCCCGTGTTCGACCGCGCGCAGCGTGCCCAGAAAGCGCGGATCGTCGGGCGCCAGAAAGCGCAGGTCGAGCAATTGAATCAGGCTGGCGTCGAGCAGATCGGCGTCGAAGGTGGCCGACATGCGCTGTGTATCGTCGCGCCATGCCGCATCGATGATGACCCGGCCCATGCGATCCGCTCGCTCCTGCCATAAGGTCTGGCGGTCATGCAGGCCCAGATGATGCGCCGCCTTGGCCAAGCGGTCGCAGGCCGCCCAGCACATGGCCGCCGAATAGGTGTGGACATGAAACCGGCCGCGCAATTCCCAGAGGCCGGAATCGGCCTGATCGTAGGAAAGCCAAGCCCTTTCGCCCACCCGTTCAAGCGCGCGAAAATCTTCCTCGCCCGCCATGCGATACAGCCTCTGGTCGAAGAATGCCTGAACGTTGGACAGGACGATCTGGCCATAGGCGTCATGCTGCATCTGGGCATAGGCCTGATTGCCCACGCGCACCGGCCCCATGCCGCGATAGCCCGCCAGCCCGGCCTCGATCCTTTCCTCCAGCCGCGCCTCGCCGCCCACGCCATAGAGTGGCTGGATATGGCCGGAGCGGGCATTGTCGACAATGTTGCGCAGATATTCGAGATAGGATTCCAGCACATCGAGCGCGCCCAGCCGGTTGAGCGCCTGTGTGGTGTAATAGGCGTCGCGGATCCAGCAGAAGCGATAGTCCCAATTGCGCCCCGACCCGGCATGTTCGGGGATCGAGGTGGTGAGCGCGGCCACAATCGCGCCCGTTTCCTCATGCTGACACAGTTTGAGCGTGATGGCCGAGCGGATAACGGCCTCCTGCCATTCAAGCGGAATGGCCAGGCCGCGCACCCAATGCCGCCATTCGCGGACGGTCAGATCGAGCATTTCCTCGACTGTGGTGGCGATATTGCCCTCAAAACCTTCATCGGGGCCAAGGAAGAAATGCAGCGGACGTTCGAGCCGGAACACCTGCTCGTCCTCGATCCACCCGATCGGCGCCGAGGTGGAAAGGCGCAGCGTCATATGGCCGAGCATATAGCGGATATGGTTCGAGCCGCGCGTGCGCTCCACCTCTCGCCGGGCCCAATCGCGCGTCGGACGCAGGCGTATGCGGATGCGCGGGCTGCCCGCCACGGGGCGTACGATCCGGGCATAGGCCACCGGCCGGTAAATTCGCCCATGCCGATGAAAACGGGGGCAGAAATCGGTCACCACGATGGCATTGCCCGCATCATCCTCATAGCTGGTTTCCAGCACGGGGGTGTTGCGCAGATAGCGCTGCGTGATCTTGGTGCGGCCATCCAGATCAATGGCCCAAAAGCCATGCCCATCCGCCGCATGGTTGACGCCATCGTCGAGCAGCGCGCTGAAGGCGGGAGGGCCATCGACGCGGGGCAGGCACCCCCACAGGAAAGTGCCGTCGCGATCGATCAGCGCCGAGATCTGGCAATTACCGATGGGCCAGAGGTCAAGCGTCGCACTCATGCGGCCGGCCTTGCCAGCCAGGCCAGCACGGCGGCCGGACCGGCCAGCTTGTATTGCGCGTTGGTCGCCCGCGCCGGGCCGACCAGAACCGAAAGGCCGCCAAGCGCGTTGACTGCTGAAAAGGCGGATTCATCGGTCAGGTCATCGCCCAGATAGACCGGCGTTCCCCCCACCATCGGCGCGCATCCCATCAGGTTGCGCACCGCCGTGCCCTTGTCACCGCCGCCAAAGCGCAGCTCGACCACCATCTTGCCATTTTCCACCACAAGTCCGCTTTCCGTGGCCAGATGCTCGGCCAGTCGCTGTGCATAGGGCGCGCAGGTGGGATCGCCGCGATAGTGAAGCGCGACGCCATAAGTCTTGATCTCGACCAGCGTGCCAGGATGACCAAAGGCGAAATCGTCGAACTTGCGCGCGGCATGTTCCAGTTCCTCGACCGGGCGGGGTGGATGGACCAGCTGGTCCTCCCAGCGGTATTCACAACCATGGCTGCCCGAGATGGCCAGCCCATGCATCGAGCGGCCGAGCAGCGTGTCGATCTGGGCAATGGAGCGCCCGCTGACCAGAGCGAGGCGGCCGTGAAGGCGGGCCGCCATGGCGAAAAGCAGATCCGCCAGTCCACGCGGAACAGCCACTTCGTCGGGCCTGTCGGCAATTTCCACCAGCGTCCCGTCGAAATCAAGAAATAGGCTGGCACCGCCGGGCAAAGGCGGGGGCGGAGCCAGCAGATCGGCAATCGGGGCTGTCGGCATCACTGTCTCCAGAGCGGCTTTCTCCGATGCGCGGCGCGCAGATGGCGCCTTGCGATGGAGGGAAGGGGCGGTTGCAAAGCCATGGGCAGGACATCCATCTGGGGGCGGTCCCGCCCGCAGGCCCAGCATTATCCGTGGACCATCCTGTGGTCCGCCGCCGTCAGGCACCTGGATGGGCAGACTGGATCGCGGCGTCCACTTCTTCCTTGGTCATGTTGATGGCCAGACCCTTGGTGCCCGCAAACAGTGAGGCCAGCGGAATCGTGACCTTGCCCTTGGTGGTGGTCACCACGACCTGCTGGCCGTTGGTGCTGGCCACGGTGCCGATCTGTTCGGCGTTCTTGTCATAGACAATATCGCCTACCAATGGCTTTACCGCCTGGGGGGCGGGCGCCTCGGCCGGCGCGGTTTCCTGCGACGGTTGCGCAGTCTGCGGCACGGTCTGGGCCAGCGCGCCATGGGGCATTACGGCAACAAAGGCCGCAGCGATCGTGTATTGGAAGATTTTCATCGTCGTTTCTCCGGTTATTGTCCCCCTGGATGGAAAGAACCTGTTGCCGGTATCCCCGGGGGGCGGTGCCAAATGGCTCTGGCCTTGCCTTGGCGCCACGGGTGGATGACGAGGCGCGGGCCGGAGCGGCGGGGACATAATCTGAATTTCTTCAGATGGTTCATGGATGTAATGGTCGGCGGCGGTGAAAGGTTCCTTCGCAAATGCGGAAATTTGCGAGGCGGAACGATGACCTTTGCCGCCCATGCCCAATCATGCGTGCCGGGCGGCCCGTTCGCGCGCGCGGCGCGTGTCCCAGCCTTTGCGGGCCGCCGCGCTGCGCTGTTCGGGCGAACCCGATTTATGCGCCCGACCCCCGCGTGAGGAGGAAACATGCGTATCGGGCTTGTCCCGGCCGGAGCCCGACAGATTGCCTCCGCCGGTCTCCTTGTTCACCGTGGCCCAGCCGCGCGCTTCGGCCTCGTCATGGGGCACGCCGCGCTCTTCATAGCCTTCGGCAATATGGCGGGCCTGACGCTTCTGCTTGGCCGTATAGGCGCTTTTGTCTCCACGCGGCATATCCTGTCTCCTTTATGGCAGCAGGCTGACCTTGGGTTCACGGTCCCAGTGGCGCGCCGGGGCAAGCTCGGGGAATTCTTCGAGACTTGCGATGCCGTCATCGCGGGCGATGCCCCATTCCTCCAGCAGGCGGTTCGTGGCGGGACAGGCGCCAATGGTTTTGCAATGGGCATAGGCATCGGCAAACCAAGCATGAACCGTATGGTCCGACCGCAGATGATCGAGCGCATCGGGATGGATAATGGAGGCGACCGCATCGAACAGCGCCGACGGATTGCCCATCAACTGTCCATCGGCCTTGAGCATGCCGTCATCGACCGGAATCCCGCCCACCTTTTGCGCGACCAGCACGGCCTTGCCGCCCTTGCTCTCGATGGCGGCTTTCATTGCTTCGATGCCCTTCAGGCTAGACCCTTCGGCAAACAGGATGCCGATCTTGCGTCCCTCCATCGGCGGCTGGCCATGGTTCAGGATGGAAAGCGCAGGTGAGGGCTCCATCTCGACAATCGGGGCCGCCACATCGGCGGGCGGCGGCAATTCCATCGCCAGCCCGCCCGCCACGCGCCGCGCCAGATCCTCGTCCACCGCGCCCAGCAGGGTCAGCATACGGTGGCGGACATGCTCCAGCCCCACCTTGGACAATTCGAACACAAAGGCATTGGCCAGATGGGCCTGTTCGACCGGCGTTTGCGAGCGATAGAACAGGCGGGCCTGCGAATAATGGTCAGCAAACAGGGCGGGGCGCACCCGCAGATGCTGTTCGCCATTGTTGGGCAACATGCCGCGCGCAAAGGTCGTAAAGCCGGTGGCCGGGCATTCGCGCGGGCCGGTGGGCTCGCCCGCTTCGTTCAGGCTGTTGGGCTCGTAATTGGCGCGGCCCTTGGGAACGTCCATCTGCATCATGCCGTCGCGTTGGAAATTGCGCATCGGGCATTTGGGCGCGTTGATCGGCAATTGGTGGAAATTGGCCGTGCCCAGCCGCGATTTCTGGGTGTCGAGATAAGAGAACAGCCGCCCCTGCAGCAGGGGGTCGGGGGTGAAATCGATGCCGGGCACGATATTGGCGGGGCAGAATGCCGATTGTTCGGTTTCGGCAAAGAAATTGTCCGGATTGCGGTTGAGCGTCATGCGCCCGATGATCCGCACCGGCACCAGTTCTTCCGGGATCAGCTTGGTGGCGTCCAGCACATCGAAGGGCTGTTCATGGGCCCAGCTTTCCTCAAAAACCTGAATCCCCAGATCCCATGCCGGAAAGGCGCCCGTGTCGATAGCTTCATACAGGTCGCGGCGGTGATAGTCCGGGTCGGCCCCGGCGATCTTGACCGCCTCGTCCCATGTCGTCGATTGCAGACCCAGCACCGGTTTCCAATGAAACTTGACCAGCTTGGACGCGCCCTCGGCGTTGACGAAACGGAAGGTATGGATGCCGAAACCTTCCATGAAACGGGGAGAGCGCGGGATGGTCCGGTCGCTCATCTGCCAAAGCACCATATGGATGCTTTCGGGCATCAGGCTGATGAAATCCCAGAAGGTATCATGGGCGCTGGCGGCCTGGGGATAGCCCTTGTCGGCCTCCATTTTCACGGCATGGACAAGGTCGGGGAACTTCATCGCGTCCTGAATGAAGAAGACCGGGATGTTGTTGCCCACCAGATCCCAATTGCCTTCCTCGGTGTAGAATTTGACCGCAAAGCCGCGCACATCGCGCGGAGTGTCGACGCTGCCCGCGCCGCCCGCGACGGTTGAAAAGCGCACAAATACCGGCGTTTGCTTGCCCACGGCGGCAAACAGGCCCGCGCTGGTCAGTTCGGGGATGGCCTGTGTGCATTCGAACACGCCATGGGCCGCCGATCCGCGCGCATGGACGATCCTTTCGGGGATGCGCTCATGGTCGAAATGAAAGATCTTTTCCCGCAGGACGAAATCTTCAAGCAGCGTGGGGCCGCGCGCGCCTGCCTGCAGGCTGTTTTGATTGTCGCTGATGCGCAGGCCCTGATTGGTGGTCAGATGGTTTTGCGCCGCCTCGTGTCGGGTTCCGTGCGGGCCGTTGACCGGCACCTGCTGATGGGTTTCGCCCGCATCGCCGGTGGTGCTTTCAAATGAGGGATCTGCGTTGGCCAACATTGCCTCCTGTTTTGTGCGACCTGACAGGAGGCTGGGCGCCCCCCATTCTCACCCTCTGCGGAAAGGTAATCGGGGTGCATTGTTCCGCGCCTTTTCCCGACATGTGCTTTTTGCGCGATGAAGTGCGCGGAATCATGAACAGGTGTTTTGGGAGCGGCGCGCAGATATCCGGCATTTTTGCTCAGAAAATCAGGCAGAACAGGGCGTTATGGGTAAGTACGCATTCTTTGGATTCCAAGAGATAAAAACTGCATAAATATTAAAAAAACCTAATGTTTGTTTCTGAAATATTACGATGAATCGGTGCTGAGCGCCGGTGGACCGAAGGGCGCCGGGTGGTGCATCAATTCGCGTTGTTTTATTATTTCTCCTTTGGATCGCGATGCAATCCGAGCGGTGGGCCTGCAGCAATTCCGTGCATGGCCGTTTCCGTCATCAAGGAACAGTTTATGAGCGATCCCCGGCCCGTAACGATCATCATGATCGAGGATGATTTCGGCCATGCCCTGTTGATCGAAAAGAGCATCCGGCGGGCAGGGATCGCCAACAACATCGCCCATTTCGACAATGGCGGCGCGGCGCTCGAATATCTGGGCGATGGTTCGGCCTTGCGCGATCAGGGCGGGGCGGCGCTCATCCTGCTCGACCTCAATCTGTCCGATATGAATGGCGCGGAGATTTTGAAGCGGATCAGGGAAACGCCCTTGTTGAGCCCGGTGCCGGTGATCATTCTGACCACCACGGATGACGCGCAGGAGGTCGAGCGGTGCTATGATCTGGGCTGCAACGTCTATATCACCAAGCCGATGAATTACGACAGTTTTTCCGAGGCCATCCGCCAGTTGGGGCTGTTCATCTCGGTTATGCAGATACCTGAGATACAGGGCTGAACGACACACGCGTGATCAGGGGCCTTCGGCGGCGCGGGTGAAAGCGCCGCCGAAGGAACTGTGCCCTGGTGGCTCCGGTGGGGGAAAGGTCAAGCCATCAGTCACAGTTTCTCTGAAACATTCAAAACTGGGATCGCCCCAGGGCCCTCGTTCAGGCGGCCCATGCCAGATGGCGGGAAAGCCGCGCCAGATTGGGGCGCACGATGGTCTTGAATCTGGCGAAGAAGGCGTCGACCACTTCGCCTTCCACCACGAAATTGCGCCGCGAACCGGGCAGCAGCCCCTTTTCCAGCGCGGCCGAAAGGGCCGCACGGGCGCGTGAGATCCGACTCTTTACCGTGCCGATGGTCACGCCGCAGCCTTGCGCGATTTCCTCATAGCTGACCGAACCGATGGCCATCAGGATGAGCATTTCGCGCTGGGCAAGGGGCAGCGTTTCGATGGCGCGCAGCACGTCGATGGTTTCAAGGCGGGTTTCCTGATCGCCCTCCCGGCCCAGAATCTGCTCGGCCGCCGCCTCGTCATAATCGCCGACAATGCGCTGACGGCGCAGTTGTCCGAAATAATGGTGGCGCAGGATGGTGAAGGTCCATGCCCGAAAACTGGTTCCCGCAATGTAATGGTCCCGCGCGGCCCAGGCTTTCATCACCGTTTCCTGCGCCAGATCATCGACATTGTCCCGGTTGCTGCACAAACTTCGGGCAAAGGCGCGCAAAGAGGGCATGGCCGCAACAAGCTCCTTGCGGAATTCGGCTTCGGGAAGCGCTGAACCACATATGTCAGCCTTCTCGAATTTGTTTCGCTTGGCCATGTTTTTCCCCGACAAAGGTATTTTTCCGGAAAATCTATGGGAGAAAGATCCGGGCTTTGTCTAAGTTCCTGCTTAAATATACTTTCAGCGTTGAGTAGGGTTAGATTTGGGGTAATCTGAAAATTTAATTTTAAAATTTCAATTTAAAAACAGGAAGTATTATAGAATGAATTGGTAATATTGGAAATTATCCCGATTTTATCAGGAATTTTACTGGGCCAAACGAACGGCTTGCCTGCTCCCACCATGGTTGTCAGTGATCGCGTTTTTGCAACGGGTCGCCTTGGTCCCGGCCATGGGCGGGGGAACATCTTTGCTTGCTCGGTCTTTGTCCGGCGTCTTTGCCGCTGTCAGGAGGATGTCATGGCCCAAACCGATCCGCGCTCGCCCCCCGATTTCAAACCGCGCAAGCGGCCCAAAAACCGCGAGGTGGAAAATGAGATGATGGGCTGGGTCAAGTCTTCGGGCGAACCGCCGCACAGCGCAACCGAACCGCCCGCCGAAGAACAGGACACAGATGAGGCCGAGGACCTGAGGGAGCCGAAAGGCACCGGCGCCCACAACTCCGAATGATCCGCGCCATTTGCATCGGGCGTGTTGCCCCCCGCCGGCCGCCTGTTGGCCCGCGCATCATTCGCATCAGCAGGGCAAATACGATATGCTCCCCCACAATGATCGGTCGCGAAGGTTTGACGAGATGTCTTTCGACAAGGATCGGTTCTTTATGATGGCCCATGGCCGCACAACCTCTGCCGTTGCGGAGGCTCTGTCATGAGCGCCGCCGACCCATCGGTCCCCACAAGAATGGAAAGCGACAGCATGGGGTCCGTTGCCGTCCCCCGCGATGCCTATTGGGGCGCGCAGACGCAGCGCAGCCTGACCAACTTTGCCTTTCCGCCCACCGAGCGGATGCCGCTGCCCATTATCCATGCGCTGGGGATCGTCAAACTGGCGGCCTGCCGCGTCAATCGGCGCTATGGGCTGGACCCGGCCCTGGCCGATGCCATCGAGGCGGCCGCGCGCGAGGTGATCGAGGGTGCGCATGACGATCAGTTCCCTCTGGCTATCTGGCAAACCGGGTCGGGCACGCAGACCAACATGAACGTCAACGAGGTGATCGCCGGGCGCGCCAACGAGATCCTGACCGGCGTGCGGGGCGGCAAGGCGCCCGTTCATCCCAACGATCACGTCAACCGTGCCCAATCCTCCAATGACAGCTTTCCCACCGCGCTGCATATCGCGATCCAGCGGGCGATGGTGCGCGAGTTCAGCCCCGCGCTGGGGCGGCTCTATGAAGACCTGATGACCAAGCGGGCGGCATGGGCCGATGTGGTCAAGATCGGGCGCACCCATCTTCAGGACGCCGTGCCGCTGACGTTGGGGCAGGAGTTTTCCGGCTATGCCGCCCAGATCGCCCGCGCGCGCCAGGCCATCGCCCATGCCATGGACGGGGTTTGGGAACTGGCGCTGGGCGGCACGGCGGTTGGAACCGGGCTGAATGCTCCGGCAGGCTTTGGCCGGGCGGTGATCGAGGAAATCCGCCAATCGGTTGGTATGCCCTTTCGCCCGGCCCGCAACAGTTTCGAGGCGCTGGCCAGCCGCGATGTGCTGGTGGGCCTGCAGGGGGCGCTGGTGCAACTGGCGGTGGCTTTGACCAAGATGGCCAATGACATCCGCCTGATGGCATCGGGGCCGCGCGCGGGGCTGGGCGAATTGCTGCTGCCCGAAAACGAACCGGGCAGTTCGATCATGCCGGGCAAGGTCAATCCCACCCAATGCGAAATGATGGCCATGGTCTGCGCCCAGGTGGTCGGCAATGGCACGGCCACCACGGTGGGCGGAATGCAGGGGCATCTGGAGCTCAACACATTCATGCCGCAGATCGGGGCCAATGTGCTGCGTTCGGTCACGCTGCTGGGCTGCGCGATGGATGGGTTTGTCCAGCACGCTCTGGTCGGAATGCAGCCCGATCACGCGCGGCTGGGCAGTCTGGTCGAACGTTCGCTGATGCTGGTAACGGCGCTGGTGCCCCATCTGGGCTATGAAAAGGCGGCCGCGATTGCCAGAGACGCCCATAAGCGCGGCATCGGCCTGCGAGAGGCGGCGCTGGAGAGCGGCCATGTCGATGCGGCAACCTTCGACCGGATCGTCCGCCCGCAGGATATGGTGGGCAACCAGCCCGAAGGCTGATTGCCCGCCCGTTCAGCCATTGATCACCGTCCCGCCATTGGGATGCAGCACCTGCCCCGACATATCACTGGAATCCTCGCAGGCCAGAAACAGGAAGGCGGGTGCGACCTCATTGGGCTGTCCGGCGCGGCCCATCGGCGTGGACTCGCCGAAATGCTTGATCTTCTCCTTGTCCGCGCCGCCAAAGGGGTTGAGCGGGGTCCAGATCGGCCCCGGCGCCACGGCATTGACGCGAATGCCCTCCTTCACCAGATTTTCCGAAAGCGAGCGGGTGAAAGCGGTGATCGCTCCCTTGGTCGCGCTGTAATCCAGCAGGTTCTTGCTGCCGTGATAGCCGGTGATCGAGGTGGTGTTGATGATGGCGGCGCCTTGGCCCAGATGCGGGCGGGCGGCCTGAACCATATAGAACATGGCGAAAATATTGGTCTGAAAGGTGCGCAGCAACTGGCTTTCGGTGATATTGGTGATGTCGGTATCGGGGTGCTGTTCGCCCGCATTGTTGACCAGAATGTCGATGCGGCCCAGACCGGCGATGATCTGGCGAACCAGCCCTTCGCAGACGGATTTGTCGCCGATATCGGCCCGGATGGTCAGTGCGCGACGCCCTTCGGCCTCGACGATGCGCCGGGTTTCTGCCGCATCCTCGTCCTCCATCAGATGGATGATGGCGATATCGGCCCCTTCGCGCGCAAAGAGCGCCGCCACGGCCCGGCCGATGCCGCTGTCGCCGCCGGTGATGACGGCCACCTTGCCCTGCAACCGGCCCGAGCCGGGATAGCGCGGCTGCCACTCCGGCTTGGGATTTAGCGCGTGCTCATTGCCGGGCAGGGCGTCTTCGTGGATCATGCTCTGGGTCTCAACCATGGTAATTCTCCTTTTGAGGGGAAATGGGGGGCAGAGAAGGATGTTCGGCGGCCCGAAGGTGGGCTGTCGTGCCTGCGCCTCAACCGGGCGAAATCAGCATCGCCAGCACCGCCGCCGCCATCGCGCCCGTGGTTATCCATCCGGCAATCCGCAGCGGGCGGGGGGCTACAAATGATCCCATGATGGCGGACCGCGACACGATATGCATCAGCCCGGCCAGCACAGGCACGGCCACGACCCCATTGATCACCGCGCTCCAGAACAGCGCCTTCATCGCATTCAGCCCCAGCCAGTCCATGGCCATGCCCAGCATCATGCCCAGCGTGATGATCAGATAGAAGGCGCGGGCGTGCTGCGGCATATCCTGAAGACTGGCCTTGCGCCCCGTGGCCTCGCAAATGGCATAGGCCGATGCGCCCGCCAGCACCGGGATCGCCAGCAGTCCCGTGCCGACGATGCCAAGGGCAAAGATCGCAAAGGCCAGATCCCCCGCCACCGGCTGTAGCGCGCGGGCGGCATCGGCGGCCGAATTGATGTCGGTCTTGCCCGCATTGTGCAGCGGGACCGCTGTGCCCAGCATGATGGCCAGTGCGATGATGTTCGACACCGCCATGCCGCTCCATGTGTCGATGCGGATCCGGGCAAAGGCGTCGGCGGCCTGACCGCGCGCGCGGCGCAGGGGCTGGCGCTCCTCGACCTGACGGATTTCCTCCACCTCCTGCGATGCCTGCCAGAAGAAGAGGTAGGGGCTGATCGTGGTGCCCAGGATGGCGACAATGGCGGTGATGGCCGCAGGGCCGCTGATCCGGGGAACGACCAGATCATGCAGCGCCGCGCCCCAATCCACCCGCACGATAAACACCAGCGCGACATAGGCCAGCAAGGTCAGCGTCAGCCATTTCAGCAGCCGGGCATAGCGGTCATACGGCACGAACAATTGCAGCAGCAGCGAGAGCACCGCAAAACCTATGGTGAAGCCATGGCGCCCCCAACCTGCAATCAGCGCGGCCGCTTCGCCCATGGCCGAGAGATCGGCGCCGATGTTGATCGTATTGGCGCAAAACAGCAGCACGAGGATCGCGGCCATGATCCAGCGGGGCAAAACCGCGCCCAGACTGTGCGCAAGGCCATGGCCCGTGACCCGGCCCACCCGCGCGCAGACCAGTTGAACCGACACCATCAGCGGATAGGTGAACAGCATGGTCCACAGCAGCGAGGTGCCGAATTGCGCGCCCGCGATGGCATAGGTGGCAATGCCGCTGGGATCATCATCGGCGGCGCCGGTAATCAATCCGGGGCCAAGCCGGTCGACCAGCCTGGATTTAGCCATGGTCGGCCATTGGCGATGGTTGCGCGTGATGCATCGGCATTCCCTTGAAAAGGGGGGAGAGCGGGCCATGCAAAGAAGGAAGCGGCTTTGGCAGCGCGCTTCCTTCCCTCGACGGCTCCTGCCCGTCAGGTTGTCACGCCGGGGGCGTCAGCCCCTTTGGCGTTTGGTGGCAGGCCGTTGGCCGCCATCAGGCATAGGTCAGGCCGTAATGCGAATAGACCCGCCAGTTGTAGTCATTGTCATAGGTGGGCGTGTCGTTCTCGCTGTAATGGGGCGCGTTTTCCAACTGCTCCCTGTCGATATTCACGACATAGCCGCCCTGCGCCGGATCATAGGTCAGGATCTGCCAGGGCAGGGGGTAATAGTCGCTGCCCAGACCAAAAAGGCCGCCAAATTGGAGCACGGCATATTGGGCCTTGCCGGTGCGCTTGTTGACCATGAACCGGCTGATCGTGCCCAATCGCTCGCCTTCCAGATTGTAGACGATGGTGCCTTCGACCCGATCAGAGGAAATCAGATCGTGCGTTTCATAGCTGTCCGTGGTTTCGGGCATGGTGAATCTCCTGCGTGGTGTGAAACAAGCCAAGGCACCGCGGCGGTTGCCTGACATAATCGGAACAGGGGCGGACGCGGCTTGTTCCGCGCGCAGGCAGGCTTGATCCTAATCCAGGTTAGGATCTCGGCATGGATCATCTTGTCCTGCCGCACGTTAGTCAGACCATGTTTCTCTGCCGCAGCGGGGGGCCGCAACGGGGCCGCCAAAGGGCCTGCGGCATCCATTCCGGCTTTCGCGATGTTTCCCCTTCGCGACATGCCCGTGACGGCGCGACATGCCGGGGCGGGCCGACAGGAGGACCGATCATGCGTGCGCTGACCTGGCATGGCAAACGCGATGTCCGCGTCGAGACGGTGGAGGATCCCGGGATCGTCAATCCGCGCGATGCGATCATCCGGGTCACTTCCTCGGCCATTTGCGGATCGGATCTGCATATCTACGACGGCCTGTTTCCCGCCATGGGCGCCGGAGACATCCTTGGTCACGAATTTATGGGCGAGGTGGTCGAAGTGGGCGCGGCCTCCACGCTGCGGCGCGGACAGCGGGTGGTTGTGCCCTCAACTATTGCCTGCGGGGGCTGCTATCACTGCGCGAAGCAGCAATATTCGGCCTGCGACAATGGCAATCCCCCCGAAAACCAGGATTTTGCCAGCCTGATCTATGGCATGCCCACCTCGGCCCGGTTCGGGCATGGGCAGATGGGCGGCGGCTATTCGGGCGGACAGGCCGAATATGTGCGCGTGCCCTTTTCCGACTTCGGCCCGATCGGGGTGCCCGAGGATGTGGCGGATGAAAGCCTGCTTTTGCTGGCCGACACTTTGCCCGCCGGATGGCAGGCCGCGCGCAATGCCGCCATCGAACCGGGCGACACGATTGCGGTCTGGGGCTGCGGCCCGGTCGGGCTTTGTACGGTGCGGGCGGCGTTTCTGCTGGGGGCGGAACGGGTGATCGCGGTCGATCATCATGCGCACCGGCTGGAACTGGCGCGCGGCCTTGGCGCCGAGGCGGTCAATTTCAGCCATACCGATGTTCATGGAGCGCTGACCGACATGACCGGCGGCATCGGTCCTGATGCCTGCATTGATGCGGTGGGCATGAATGCGCATGGCACTTTTTTCGAGGTGATTGCCGATCCGGTCAACAGCTCGGTTTTTCCCGCGCTGGATCAATCGCATGTCATTCATCAGGCGATCATGGCCTGCCGCAAGGGCGGGCGGATCTCGATGCCGGGATGCTATGGCGGAATGGTCGACAAATTCCCGCTGGGGGCCGTGATGCGCAAGGGGCTGACCCTGCGCAGCGGCCAGAGCGATGTTCAGCGCTATCTGCCCGAATTGCTCCGGCTGGTCCTCGACCGGAGGATCGACTGCACTTTCCTTGTCAGTCACCGGTTTGGCCTGGAGCAGGCCGCCGATGCCTATCTCCAGTATCACTATGCCCGCAATGAAGTGACCAAGGTGGTGCTGAGCATGGAGGGCAATTCTGCGTCCTGATCGAGAGGCGCGGCGGGGCTGCGCCTTTGGGTCAATGTGGAAACCGATGGTTTTCCACCGGACGGAAATGGGCCGAACGCATTCTGTCGGAAAGGAGAAAATCCATGAAATACCGTCTCTTGATGATCGCCTCTGTTCTGGCGCTGGGTGCCTGCAACAACAAGGCGGACAATGGCAATCCGGCCGTCGACAATGAGGCCACCACCGCCGCCGCGCCCGATATCACGCTGCCGCATCTGACGCTTCAGCCTTCGGATGCGCGCGGCTATCTCGACAAGGCGGCGGCAGGCGACAGTTTCGAGATCGAATCCTCGCAGGCTTTGCTCAAGACCAGCAAGAACCCGGCGGTCCGCTCTTTTGCCAAGATGATGGTATCGGCGCATCAGGAATCGAGCCGCAAATTGCAGGCCGCCGCCGACAAGCTCAAGATCGCCGCCGGATCGACCACGCTTTCGCCCGATCAGCAACAGAAGCTGGACGGGATCAAGGCGGCCGATGCGGCCCATGTGGATGAACTCTATCTGGCCAGCCAGCGCAGCATTCACACCGACGCGCTTGACCTGCACAAGCATTACGCCTCCGATGGCGATACAGCCGCGCTCAAGACGGTCGCCGCCGGTATCGCGCCAGTGGTGCAAAAGCATCTGGACGAGCTGGACAAGCTGGGCAAGCAGGGGGATGGCGCGTGACGCCCGCCTTTGAAAAGGATGACGCCCCCGTCACGTCCTCGCGCGATATAGAGCCGGACCGCGAGCTTTTCGCCGAAACGGTGACGATTGCCCGCTCCGCCGGGGAACTTTACGCTTTCTGGCGCGATCCGAACAATGTGGCTTTGCTGGTGGGGCCGATGGCCTCGATCGTTCCGTTGGAGGATGACCGGGTGCGCTGGACCATCATCGGGCCGACAGGCGCCGCCGCCACCTGGGTGTCCGCCATCAGCGAGGACCGGACGGGAAGCACTCTTTTCTGGCAGTCCGAGCAGGGCGGGGATGTCGAGAGCGGCGGCCGGATCGATTTTCTGGACGGCGGCCTGCGCGGGGCGGTGGTGCGCGTGACATTGGCCTTTACCTTGTCCGCGCGCAGTCTCGGCAGGATCATGACATCGCATCTGAACCGTCAGGTCCGCGCGCATGTCAGACGAATTTTGCGCAGTTTCAAGCAGATGATGGAGGCCCATGAAATTGCCACGGCCGCTCGTCATCGCCGTCTGCTGAACAATCCCTCGCAATAGGCCGAGGGCAAACAGTGAAGGAGAAGGACATGACCGATCTCAGCACAATCAGGGAACATATGGAAATCGTGGGCGCCGATGGGGTTCATCTTGGCACGGTCGACCGGGTTGAAGGCAAGCGGATCAAGCTGACGCTGGCGGACAGCGGATCCCATGCGGGGCAGGAGGGGGCGGCCCCCTCGCAGGGTTCGGGCGGCCATCATCACTATATCTCGGTCGGGCTGGTCGCGGCGGTGGAGGGGCAGCGCGTCCGGCTCTCGGCCAATGCGGCCAATGCCGCCTTGCTGGAGGAAGAGGAAGGCGGAGAGTCTCTGGCCGACCGGCACGGATCGGCCGATCAGGGGCAGCAAAAGGGTGGCCCGGATGTCATCGCATTGGGCGGCGACGCCTGATTCCACGCCTGGGTATCGGGGCCGAGATTTTCGGGGCCGGAGTGTCGGGGCCGGGATTTTCGGGGCCGGAGTGCCGGGGCCGGCAACCCGGCGCCCGGTCTTTGCCAGTTAGGGTGATGCGATGCGTTCGATGATGGGCCGCAAACTTGGGCATTTTGTCGATCTTACCGACCGTGATGAACAATTGCTCGCCTATATGCTCAGATCGCAGACGTTGTTTGTCGGGGCGGGGCAGGATATGATCCGCGAAGGCACCCGTCCGACCTTTGTCAAGATCGTCATGGAAGGCTGGGCTGCGCGGTACAAAATTTTGGAGAATGGCCGACGTCAGATCGTCGGCTTTCTTTTGCCCGGTGATCTGTGCATCCCACAGGCGATCATGACAATGCGGCTGGACCATTCGATCGCGGCGATTGATGATCTGCATTGCGCGATGGTCCACCCCGAACAGCTCGATGCCATCGAACAGGAATCGATCAATATTCGGCGGGCTCTGGCGATGGACGCCCAGATCTCGCTGGCCATACAGCGCGAATGGACCGTCAATCTGGGGGCGCGCGCCGCGCCGGAGCGGATCGGCTGTCTGATCTGCGAATTATACCTGCGGCTCAAGGCCGTGGGCATGACCGAGGGCAGCGGATATTTCTGTCCGCTGACCCAGATCGACCTGGCCGAGGCGGCGGGGGTCAGCACGGTGCATGTCAACCGCGTGATCAAACAGATGCGCCGCGCCGACCTGATCCAGTGGCGCGAGCAATTCATCGAGATTCCCGATCCGCTCCGTCTGGCCCAGGCCTGCGGGTTTCGCCCCAGCTATCTGCAGATGCCCTTTTGATCCGTCAAACATGAGCCGGGCCCCCCAGCCTGCGCAATTCCACCGGATTGAGCAGGGCCAGGCGCCCGGCCTCCAGCGAAATCACCCCTTCGCCGCGCAGCATCTGGAGCACGCGGTTGACGTGAACCGAAGAGATGCCGACGATATCGGCCAGATCATATTGCGTCAGCGGCATCGGGCAATGGTTGGAAACCACCTTGCCGCTGGGCCGCAGACGCTCGACCAGATCATGCAGCAGCGCGCAGATCCGCTCGGTGGCGCTCATCCGGCCCAGATTGACGATCCATTTCTCATGGCTCTTCAATGTGTGCATGATCGATCCGAGCAGGCTCTTCATGCCATCGGGTTCCTGGGAATTATGGGCGGCATGACGGGCGCGGATGTCGTGAAACGGGATTTCCGTCACGAACATGTCGGTCAGGGCCACAATCGGCCAGTTGGCCTGACCCGTGAGCACCCATTGCGCCTCGCAATAATCGCCGGGCAGGAACAGGGCGATGATCTGCCGTCGCCCGTCGGGCAGCAGGCGATATTGGCACGCCCAGCCGTCCTCTATGCGAAAGAGCCGGTCGGTGTGTTCGTGGCGACGCGCCAGATGCTTGTGGCGGCGGATTTCATAGCGCGCGCGCGTCATTTCCGCAGTTGTCGAGATCATGATCAGCACCCCCGTGCCTGAAGATGTTTCCTGATGAAAAGATGTCAGCCTCAGAACCGGGGCAAAGATCATCCTGCGACAAGTCGAAGAAATATTTCAGAAGGGAGATGATCGGACTGGCTTAGACTTTGGATCGTCTCAGTTGTCGGATTGTCTGCCTCCTGAAACATCTGTCCCGGCAAGGCACATCGTTCGGATTGCTGTGTGGACGCGAAATATCACGCGCGGATTCACATATGTTAAGAAGGGGCAAAACAGGCGTTCAGCCGTGCCTAATTGCCGGTGCATTGACTTTCGGGCGGGCGCGAAAGGATCATGCTAACCTGTGCAAGCATCGCGGATCGAACCCGATCCCGCGCTGTTCTCCCCCACAACGGCAGAGCAAAAAACCTCTGCCGGTTCCGGATCCGCCAGATCCAAAAGGAGGAGAGCCTGATGGCTACCAGCACGCCCGAACAATCGGAAGCCGGCAAGACCGCCGAGGCGACCAAGGCGCAGAACGCCGGTCGCAAGCAGCCCAATGCCAATACGGCGCAGGACCCGGCAGAAGGCCCACGTCCCGACAAGGAAGAGAATGCGCAGGCCGCCGCCAAGGCTTCCTCCGCATCCGGTCAGGCCCGAGGCGGCGACGAGGAAGCGAAGAAGAAAGCGCAGCCCCAATCCGCAGGAGCCGTCAGCGCGCTGCTGATGGCCGACCATCGCGCCGTTGAAAAGCTATTCGCGCAATATGACGATGTCGACGAAAATCGCCGGCGTGACATCATCGAACGGGCGTCGCAGGCGCTGATCATTCACACGATCCTTGAAGAAGAAATCTTCTATCCCGCCTGCCGCGAGCACTTCTCCGAAGAAGATCCGCTCGATGAGGCCCAGGTTGAGCATGACAGCGTCAAGATCCTGATCGGCGACCTGCTGCATGGCCGGACCGACGACCCCTATCGCGATGCGAAATTCCGCGTGCTGGCTGAACAGGTGCGCCACCATGTCTGCGAAGAAGAGCAATCGGGCGGCATTTTCCAAAAGGCGCAGGCCTGCGGGATCGACACGCCCGATCTGGCCCGGCGGATAAAGGAAAGACGCAGGCAGCTTGAGGATGCCGGACCGTTTTCGGCCCCACCCCCCATATCCCTCGGTCGCTTTGCCCAGCAAGGCTCCCGCCGGGATGAACCGCGCCAGAGCCGGCGCGACGAAGAAGAACGGGGTCAATCCCGTTACACGAAGGAGAAGGAAATGGCTAGTTATCAGCAATATCGCGACCGAGATCGCGACGACCGCGGCCGCTTTGTCAGCCATGACGAGGATGACCATCGCTCATCGCGCCGCGGCAATGAACGGCCGCGCGACGAGGAAGGGCGTTTCGTCAGCCGCGGTCGCGGATCGGGCCGGGATGACAATGGCGATGGCGATTATGGCCGTCGCGGCGAACAGCGCTATCGGCGCGATGAGGATGACGACCGCGATTCGGGCCGTCAGGGCCGCAGCCACGGCGGGTGGTTCGGCGATTCCGAAGGCCATTCGGAAGCTTCGCGCCGGGGCTGGGATGAGCGGGGATCCTCGCGCCGTCAGGATTATGATGATCGCGACTACGGGCGTTCCCGTTCGCGCGATCACGATGATCGCAGCTATTCCTCACGCGGCGTGCGCGATGATCGCGATGATGATCACCGGGGCCGTCATGGCGGATGGTCGGGCGATCCGCGCGGGCATTCCGAGGCGGCAAGGCGCGGCTGGGAAAATCGTCGCTGATATGGCGGCGCTCACCAATCGGGCCGGTTCCTTTGGGAGCCGGCCCTCTTTGCTGTTGGTCGGGCTGCTGGTCGGATCTGGCAAAAGCGAATGGGCGGGGATGGCCGGCCATGCGGCCGGTGCAACACAACGCCGCCCGCGCGGGCGGACGGCGCCGGTTTATTCATGCGCGTCAATATTTCGCGCTGGCATCGCTGGCCGGAAAACTTTCGTCGGAGGCCTGATCGACCTTGTCCCAATCGTCATGGGGCGAACGCATCGCGTCGGGCCCGGCATTGCGGACCTGCACGAAATTCTCGGGCGCTTCCTCGCCCGGGGCAAAGGCGGCGGGGGCCTTCTGCGCGTTGGGCCGGAGCCAGTGATAGAGGGCGTAAAGGCCAACGATACTCAGAGCCGTGTTAATCCATCGCATGACAGCATCTCCGTAGCGGGTTGTTGGGTTCGTTCTGAAAAGAAAGACCTGGCCCAAAGGGATGTTCGGCAGAATTCGGGGCGCATGTCCCGAATATTGCACAGCTGGCCTCAGCCAGGAGGCCGGGGATGGGAACAGGCCGGATGCTGCGGCGTAAGCCCGCCATACGAGCCTCTCATGCGCCAAAGGGCGAATGCCGATTGCGACGGACAATCCGCCCTGATCGCCGCTCTGGCGGAGCATCAGGAGAATGATCATGAAAGAGGATGGCGAACCGGTAATCATCGAAACGAACAAGGTGCGCGCCGGATCAACCCCCCATATCGTGCGCTACATATTGATGGTCAGTATGGCGCTGGCGATCATCGGCATGGGGCTGATCTGGTGGATCGGCCGCGGGTGAGGGGACCACAGGTGACGGGTGCGCCCGACTTCTGCCTCTCCAATTGTTGTTTGCGCTGTGATGGAACATTTCCGTTGCCGGCCCATTTGAACTCCTGACAGGGAAGAGGTATCTGCGATGGGCGAGGAAAATTCCGGCACACCATCTTTGGGCGAACAGGGCGCCAACCACGAAGTTGTCCCTTTCATGCTGCGTCATGCGCTGGGGGCCAGACGCCTTCGCGTGGCGCTTGTGGGCACCTATGCGCCGCGCAGCTGCGGCATAGCCACCTTTTCCGCCGATGTGCGCGAACAGTTGATGCGCCACGCAGGCGGGGTCGACATTGACGTCTATGCCCTGGACGGGCCGGATTCCGGGCTGGTCTATGCTGCGGATGTCCATGTCATTGGCGCGCAAAGGCGCGAAGATTATCTGCGTGCGGCCCGCGCCATCAATGACAGCAAGGTCGATGTGGTGTGGATTCAGCATGAATTCGGCATTTTCGGCGGGACCGACGGGGCGCTGATTGCCGAACTGGTCGACAGGCTGGCCGCGCCGGTGCTGATCACATTCCATACCGTGCTGGCCAAACCCTCGCCGGGACAGCGCGCGGTGATGGAGCATTTGCTCAGCCGTTGCTCGCGCATCATGGTGATGTCGCAGCAGGGGCGGCAATTGCTGATGTCCACCTATCGCGCGCCGGGCGGCATCATCGAAGTGATCGAGCATGGCGCGCCCGATCGCCCTTTCCGCACCGCCCAAAAGGCCAAGCAGCGCATGGGGCTGGCGGGCAGGAAAGTGCTGACCACCTTTGGCCTGCTGGGGCCGGGCAAGGGGCTGGAAACCGCCATCGCGGCCATGCCCGCCATTTTGCGCAAACATCCCGAAACGGTCTATCGCATCGTGGGCGCCACACATCCGGTGCTGGTCGCGCGCGACGGCGAGAGCTATCGTCAGGGGCTGATGGCGCAGGCCGAGGCTTTGGGCGTTTCCCACGCGATCTTATGGGAAAACCGCTTTCTGGCCATCGAGGATCTGCTCGAACAGCTCGAATGCTGCGACATCTATCTCAGTCCCTATCCCGGTCTGGACCAATCGACATCCGGCACGCTCAGCTATGCCGTGGCCTTGGGCAAGGCGGTGGTTTCGACCCCCTATGTCCATGCGCGCGAATTGCTGGCCGATGGGGTGGGGTGCCTGATCGAGCCCAACGCGCCCGATGCGATTGCCGAGGCGGTCAATGATCTGCTTTCCAGCCCGCAGCGCCTGCTGGAATTGCAGCGCCGGGCCTATGAACGCGGGCGGCGCACCACATGGCCCCATTTCGCAAGGGCCAGCGCGCATCTCGTCCGCAACACTCTGGCCGCGCGCCCGCAGCGGGTGGAGCCCACCGTGGTGCCCGAACTGGCGGCCGTATGGAACATGAGCGATGCCACCGGCATGTTGCAGCATGCCGTCGGCCCGGTGCCCGACCGTCGCCATGGCTATTGCACCGATGACAACGCCCGCGCACTGATGCTGATGAATGTGGCCCGGGGCCTGCCCGAGGCCGAGCGGATGCGGTGGAGCGGCATCTACGGCGGTTTCCTCTTTCATGCGTGGAACCCGGATGCCGGGCGCTTTCGCAACTTCATGCGCTTTGACCGGGAATGGTGCGAAACCATCGGGTCGCAGGATTCCAACGGGCGCGCCCTATGGGCTCTGGGCCACACCTGCGAACAGAGCCCCATTGGGGAATTGCGGATGTGGGCCGGGCGCCTGCTGGACGAGATGATCCCGCGCATGACGGATCTGGATTCCCCGCGCGCGCTTGCCTTCAGCACGCTGGGCTGCTGCGCCCTGCTGCGCAGCGGATGGTCGAATGCGCTGGCGGGTGAACTGGTTGTGGAGACGTGCGAATCCCTGACCCGTCTTGTCTCGATGTTTCGTCGGCCCGGATGGCTCTGGTTCGAGCCGGGGCTGGCCTATGACAATCCGCGCCTGTGTCAGGCCCTGATCGAAGGGGGGCTGATGATGGGGCGGCAGGACTGGATCGACACCGGGCTGGAAACGCTGGCATGGATCATGGATTGCCAGACGTCGGCCCAAGGTTTCTTTCGCCCGGTGGGATCGGAAAGTTTCGATCAGCATGGGGGTTGGAAGCCGTTCGACCAGCAACCGCTGGAGGCGCAGGCGGCCATCGAGGCGGCGCGCGCGGCCTGGATGGCCTCGGGCGACGAGATGTGGGTCCGTCAGGCCCATCAGGCCTATCAGTGGTTTTTTGGCGCGAATGACCGCGGCGTGGTGATGGCAGATATTGCCAGCGGACGCTGCTGCGATGGTGTGACGCCGCGTGGCCGCAATGAAAACAGCGGCGCGGAATCCATCCTCGCGTTTCAACTGAGCCATTACGCACTTGCCGCAATGAACCGGGAAGCAAGGCCTTATGCTAAAGCTGGAACCGATCTTGGAAACTCCATCGGATAGTCTCGCCCGCAGTCCGCTGCGCATACTTGAACAAAGACTTCACGCCGACCCGTCCCGGGTGGTGCTGAGGCCGTTTCACTTAGGCTGGCAGGCGACCAACGCGCCCGAGGGGCGTGCGCTGCGCCTTGTGTGCGATGTCATGGGCCTGAGCGAGGAGCAGGTGGCCCATGAATATGATGTGGTGATCCGCGACTTTGGCAATCGCCATTGGCAGACCGAGCATCTGTTCGAGGCGCGCTATCGCGAAGTGGCCGAAAGCCTGCATCTGGACGGTCATGGATTGTCGGAAGCACGGTGCCGTCTGATCGGCGCCTTCTTCTGCCATGAATATACCTATGCGGCGGCGGCGCTGATGAACCCGTCCATCGTGCCCAGCCCCAACCAGTCGGGCATGGAGGACGGGGCCATGCGCTTCATCCTGTCGCTGCGCGCGGTGGGCGAGGGGCATATCAGCTCGATCGCCTTTCGCGAGGGGATCATCGAGCCGGACGGGCGTTTCCTGCTCTGGCCGGAATCCGCCTTTGCCACGAGCGTCCAGCGCACCGATGCATGCGCCCGCAACGATGCCAATTGCACCGTCACGGTCCAGTGCCACCCGGAAAGCACGCTGTCGAACACGGTGATCTTTCCCATCACCGAGCAGCAGGCCAATGGTCTGGAGGACCTGCGGCTGGTGCGGATGGACCATGGCGACGGCGATTTCGAATGGTTGGGCACCTATACCGCCTATTCGGGCCGCTCGATCCGGTCGGAATTGTTGCGCACACGCGATTTCCGCCAGTTTCAGCTGACCCCTATTCAGGGGCGCGCCGGGCGCAACAAGGGCATGGCGCTGTTTCCGGAAAAGATCGGCGGGCAATATTGCATGATCGGCCGACAGGACGGCAAGAACCTCTATCTCCTGCGTTCCAACTGGGTGGATACATGGGATGATGAAGGCATCCTGCTGATGGAGCCCCGCTTTCCGTGGGAGTTCATCCAGATCGGCAATTGCGGCAGCCCGATCCTGACGCCCGAAGGCTGGCTGGTGATCACGCATGGGGTGGGGGCGATGCGCAAATACGCGCTGGGCTGCTGCCTGCTGGACCGGGATGATCCCAGCAAGGTGATCGCCCGTTCCGCCGAACCCATCCTGACGGCGGAAAATGCCGACCGCGCGGGCTATGTGCCCAATGTGGTTTACAGTTGCGGCGGGATGTTGACGGGGGGCAACCAATTGCTGCTGCCCTATGGCATTTCCGATATCGCCGTGGGCTTTGCGCTGGGATCGTTGAGCGACATTATGGCGGTGATGAGCTGATGCATCCGGCGGGCGCGGCTGCGCCCGCCGGGCTCTGCGCCTTCATGGCCTTGTGCTGTCCCCTTGTGAATGCAGGCCGCTCGACCGGGTGATCTCGCGCAGCGCGGCCCCCGAACGTGCGATCTCGCCGCCGGCGGCCAGATCGGTGATCGAGATCACGCCCACCAGCCGCTTGTCACGGTCAACCACGGGCAGGCGCCGGATCTGCTGCTCGCCCATATTGTAGAGGATCTGCTCGACCTCTTCGTCCTCATAGCAATAGCGCACGTCCTTGCTCATGACATCGCGGATTCTGGTGTCGGGGGCCATTCCCTTGCCCACGCCCCGGATGGCGATGTCGCGATCGGTGATGATCCCGACGATCCGGTCATTCTCGCCGACGGGAAGAAAACCCGCATCGATATCCATCATCATGCGGGCGGCGTCCTGAAGCGTCTCGGCCGGGTCCATGATCCGCACCTCGCGCGTCATGCATTCACAGGTTTTCATGATCGGTCCTTTCCGGATTGGGGCTGTTTGGCATTTGCCTCGGGCCGGTTGGCCGGGGCGGGGCTGGGGTCGATGGCGATCTTGCGTTCGCCTTTTTCCTGGTCGGCCCCGTGCAGGATGATGCCCATGTGTGAAATGGGCGCGGATCCGGTCGGGCTCGACCGCTTCGGGCAGGCGGAAGGTCCGCTCGAATTTGCCGAAGGCGCGTTCCTTGACCTGACGGTTTTCACCCGCGCCATCCTGTTCGACCCGTTTTTCGGCGCGGATCGTCAGCAGGTCGTTTTTGATGGACACATCAATGTCTTCTTCGCGGATACCGGGCAATTCGGCCGTGATGCGGATCTGGTGATCGTCCTGGGTGACGTCCACATTGGGGGTAAAGGTTCCTCCCAAGGCTTCGCGCGCCTCGTCAAATTCGCGAAAGATGTCCTCGAACATCCGGTTCGCCTGCCGGTAAAACGAAAGGAAGGGGTTGGGCGGACGCAGCGGTTCGACCGAGCGGGGATGATAATAGGCCAGGGGGTGGGAGGTCATGTCATCTCTCCGGGCTTGCTGGTTGGCTAAGTGACCGCGTGGCCCGTGGCTCGTGGGCGAGCCCAAAAGTCGAAGGTGTCAGCCGGAGGGAATTGTACCAACATGGGTCCAACAGGTCCTTTGGGCGGGCTTTGTCGGCCCGGTCCACGCGATCCCCAGCGTAATAGGCGGGGCCGGGGGATGTTCCGTGCGAATATGATGAAACGGGGCATTTTGCCGTTCAGCCGTTTCGGGCCGGGAGTGTCCGGTTCGTCCCTGTCATCCTGCTATCATTGCCCGGATGTTAATCGACCATTTAAATCATTGGTTCACATCGATCATGGTCAAAGCGGATCTATCCTGAGGCTCTGTCTGTTCAGACAACGTCTGTCGAGACATCCGCAGGGGAAGCGCGCCGGTCCTAGCGATGAGGCTGCCATGACCGGCGCGCTTTTTATGGCGGGATGGCCGCCCAACAAAAATCGGGACCGGACCCAAAGGTCCGATCCCGACAGTTTCGGTTCCCGCCGCCATCGCTCTATCGATTGCGCGACGGACAACCGGCCCGGTGTTCTTCAGGGCTTCAGCTTGCTTTCGAGGCGGGCCTTGGCCTTTTCGGCGTCGCCCTTGGCTTCCTGAATGTCGCCTTCGGCCTCGATATCGGGGCGGTCGACCGCCTCGCCGATCGCGCGCTTGGTCTTGCCGATGGTTTCGTCCATAAAGCCCTTGGCCCGGTCCTTGATCTCACCCATGGTACAGCTCCTTTTTTCCGTCTCGGTATGGATGAAAGCGGGGGCGGGCGGGCATGTTCCGTGTTGGCTTGCCGCTTTCCGGGCCGATTGCGGGGAAGCGCCCATCCCGCACGGCGAGCGGAACGCCCTATGACCGCAGCGAAGCCATCTGCGCCACAAACCCGGCATAGGCCTGCATATAGCGGCGCAGGAATTCCTTGCACCGCACATCGTTGACCTCGCCGTCGTCGGAAATCAGCCCCGGCGTGAAATGGATATAGGCCTCGGGCGCGTTCATTTGCGGACAATCGCAGGAGGCCAGAATGGCGCGCAGGTGCTGCTGGGCGATGGCGCTGCGGATTTCGCCCGGCGAGGTGCCGATGATGGCGCCGGGCTTGTGGGTAAAGGAATTCCGGCCAAAGGGACGACTGGCCCAGTCGATGGCATTTTTCAGCCCGCCGGGAACCGAACGGTTATACTCGGGCGTGACAAACAGCACCGCATCAACCTGTTCAAGCGCCTCTTTGAACGCCCGCGCCGCCGGGGGAAAATCGGCGTCATGGTCATAGCTGTAAAGCGGCAGATCGCGGATGGGAATTTCGGTGCAGACCAGTTCGGGCGGCGCCAGCCTTACCAGCGCCTTGGCCAGTTTGCGGTTGATCGAGGCCGTGGCCAGACTGCCTATCAGATAGCCGATCCTGTATTGGGTCATGACATGTCCTTTCCTCATTGCCGGGATGGCGGATGAAGCGGACGGGCGCGGGAGAGATCCGGCATTGGCGCCCGCCCGCTTCCTGCGCAAGACAGTATGATGGAGACGGCCAGCGCGCGGCCCGGTTCCCCGCATGCCGCAAAATCGGACCAACTGTTTGCGTCGCGCGCGCATCGGAACGCGGCCGGATGGAACATTGGCCCTTGGCTGCTCTTTCTCCTGAACAAAGCAGGAGATCGAGACATGACCCACAGGATAATGACTTCGTTCGCGCTGATCATGAGTATGGCCTTGGGCACGCATGCCCTTGCACAGAGCGGCCAGAAGCCCGCCGCCAGCGACCATGCTCCCGCCAATCCGGCCGTCAAATCGCCCGATGCGATCACATGGGGCCAACTGAGCAAGGGGCGCAATTCCTTCACCGAGGGCGAGGCCCGGACACGGCTGGAAAAGGCGGGCTATAATCGTGTCGACCAGTTGAAGCTGGACAAGGACGGCCTGTGGCAGGCCCGCGCCCAGCTCGACGGACAGCCCGTCCATGTGGCCCTCGATTACAAGGGCAATGTTGCGCACCGATAACCCCCAACCTTTGACGCGATGAGAGAGGATTGACCATGAGCACGATCGTCACCCGACTTTACGACAGTTTCGAGCAGGCCGAGAACGCCGTGCGCGACCTTGAACTTGCCGGTATTCCCGAGAGCGATATCAGCCTGGTTTCGCACCGGTTTGCCGCCCATGGCGTCAAGGGCGCCCCGGCCGACCTGCGCGAACCCGAGGATATGACCGCCGCGCAGGCCGCAGGCCGTGATGCGGCGGCGGCCGGTTCATTCGGCGGCATTCTGGGGGCGACCGGGGGCGTGCTGGCCGGGCTGGGCCTGCTGGCGATTCCGGGCATCGGACCGGTCGTGGCGGCCGGTTGGCTGGCCAGCGCGGCGGCGGGCGCGGTGGCGGGCGGCGTGATCGGCGCGGGCGCCGGGGGCATTGTCGGGGCGCTTTCCAACGCGGGCGTCAGCCGCGAGGAGGCCGAATTCTACGCCGAAAGTGTCCGGCGCGGCGGCACGCTGGTCAGCGCCAAGGTGCCCGATGATATGGCGCAGACCGCACAGCGGGTGCTGGCCGATTCCGGCTCTGTCGATGCGGTCGAGCGCCGCCGTCTGTATGAAGGCTCCGGCTGGACGCGGTTTGACGAAAGCGCGCCGTCCTATTCGGCCGAGGACATCACCGCCGAACGCGACCGGTGGATGCTGCGTCACTGATCGCGGGTGCGGCATTGGTGAAGGAGAGCGCGGGGAGGCAAGCAGGCATGTTTGCCCCCGGCGCTCTTCGCGCGCTATTTCTGTTCAAAAACCAGCAGGGTGGACGTTGCGGTGGCGCATAATTGCCCGTCGGCATTGTGCAGGCTTGCCTCGGCGAAACCGGCCCGCCGCCCCATCGAGAGCAGGCGCCCGGTGGCCCTTACCGTCCCGCTGTCGGCATGAAGCGGGCGCAGATAGGACACTTTCAGCTCCAGCGTGGTATAGCCGTAACCGGGCCGCAGCCCTGTGTGGGCGGCAATGCCGCAGGCACTGTCCAGCATGGTGGCGATAAAGCCGCCATGCACAGTGCCCATCGGATTATAGGCGCTGCCGTCGGGCGTCGCCTCAAAGACGCAATGGCCATGATCGGCCTCAACCAGCGCGATGCCCAGCTTCTCGCCCAGCGGCGGCTGTTTTCCCTTGGCCAGCAGGGCCTGCACCTGTTCAAGGCCAGTTGGTGATTTGGTCATGCTCGTGTCTTCGGTGTGGCGCGTCATTGTGCGGTGGCGGGCGGGTTCCATCCGCCGCCCAGCGCGCGGAAGGAGGCGATGGCGCCGCGCGTGGCCGCCGCCCGCGCCTGTATCGCGCCATCGCTGGTTTCCAGCAGGCGCCGGTCGGCATCGAGCACCTCGATCAGGCTGACCATCCCGCCCTTATAGGCCGCCATCGAGGCATCGCGTGCCTTCGTCAGCGAGGCTTCGCCATCGTGGAGAGATGTTGCGCGCGCCTCCTGCTGCACAAGCGTCGAGAGAGCATCCTCGACATCCTGAGACGCCCGCAGGACGGCAAGGCGATAGGCGGCCAACGCCTCAGTGTTGCGCCCCTTGGCCGCGCGGATCTCGGCATCCACCCGGCCAAAATCGAACAGCCGCCAGCGCAGGCCCATCACACCATTGGCCTGTGTCGCACCGCCGGTGAACAGGCCGCCTGTGGTGGTGGTGGCGCTGCCTACCAGCCCGCTGAGCGAAAATTTCGGGTAATATTCGGCCACTGCCACCCCGATCCGCGCGTTGGAGGCAGCCAGTGTCCTTTCCGCCGCGATAATGTCGGGGCGGCGGCGCAGCAAGGCGGCAGGGCCGCCCGCCGTGGCCACCGCAGGCGGGGCGGGGATGGGGGCCTGCGCCGTCAATTCGGTGCGGGTCGATCCGGGCTGGGCGCCGATCAGCACGTCGAGCGCGTTCATCGCCATGTCCAGTTGATTGCCAAGCGCGGGGATCGAACCGCGCACCTGTGCCAGTGCGCCTTCGGCCTGCCGCAACTGTAATTCGGCCGCGACGCCCTTGCGATATTGCAGGGCGACCAGATCGACAAGGCGCTGCTGTGTATCAAGCTGGGCGCGGGCGACATCGAGCCGCGCCTGAAGCATCCGGATCGTGACATAGGTATCGGCAATCTGCGCCGCGACCGACAGGCGCACCGCCACCGCGCCCGCTTCACTGGCCTGCCAATCCGCCCGCGCGGCATCGCGCGCGGCATCGCGGCCCCCGAACAGGTCGATTTCCCAGCTTGCGCCCAGATCAACCTCATAGGTTTCGCTGGAGCGCTGGAACCCCGGAAAGGCGCTGCCGATCCGGCCGATGGGCGTTTGCAGCGATTGATAGGTTTCCCCCGCCTGTCCGCTGACCTGCGCGGAAGGGAGCAGAGCGGCATTGGCATTTTTAAGCGCGGCGCGGGCTTGAAACACACGGGCTGCGGCCTGCTGCAGGTCGAGATTTTGCGCCAGCCCCCGTTCGACAAGCCTGGTCAACAGCGGATCGTTGAACGAGCGCCACCAGTCGGCCAGATCGGCGGTTGGGGCCGAACCATCTTGGGCTGAACCATGGCGCGCGGCCACGGCGGCCTCGCCGTGAAAGGCGGGGGGCAGGGCGGAGACAGGCCGGTCATAGCGGGGGCCGACGGAGCAACCGGCCAGCAGCAGAGGGGCGCCAAGGGCAGGCAGGATCAAGGTCAAAGGCCGCATATTTTCCTCGCAGCGCCAATGGATAATGTGTGACCAATATATTGTTTGGTTACACGTTGTCAATGCGCGGGGCGAGGACTATGGTTGCGCCATGACCAATGCACCCACCGATACCGCCCCGCGCGGCCCGGCCGAACACACCGTGCGCGACCAGATCATCGCGGCGGCCCATGAATGTTTCGCCCGCTATGGCTATGGCAAGACAACGGTTTCCGACCTTGCCAAGGAGATCGGCTTTTCCAAGGCCTATATCTATCGGTTCTTTGAATCGAAGCAGGCTATTGGCGAGGCGATCTGCACCGACCGGCTGGATCAACTGGTGTCCGAGGCGCGCGCCGCGATTGATGAAGGGGGCAGTGCGACGGAAAAATTCAGGCGTATGTTCAAAAGCTTGACGACGCTTAGTCTGCAGCTCTTCTTTCATGACCGCAAGATTTACGAAATCGCGGCGCTTTCGGCGGCCGAGCAGTGGAACTCGGCCAAAACCTATAAGGCGACGCTCAAGGCGATGCTGATCGAGATCGTCAGGGAAGGGCGCGAAAGCGGCGAGTTCGAGCGCAAAACCCCGCTGGATGAGACCTGCCGCGCGATTTTCTACGCGATGATGCCCTTTATCGATCCGCTGCATCTGGAGCGCAATCTGGACCTGTTGCCTGATGCGCAGGTCGAGGTATGCGGTCTGATCCTGCGCAGCTTGGCTCCGTGATGCAAAATGTGACTACTTGACATTATAGTCACATGAACACACATGATCCCTCTCTCGTTGGAGGAATCGTGCGTGACGAATCGGTATCGCAAATCTGCTCTCGCCCTGCTGGCTCTGCCCGCGTTTGCACTTTCGGCCTGCCACGGCGCCGACCCTGATCCGCGCGCCCAGCCGCCGCTGGTGCGGGTGCTCTCGCCGGTGGCTGCGGGCGATGCCGCGCATGAATTCACCGGCATCATCGCCGCCCGCGTGCAGAGCGATCTGGGCTTTCGCGTCGGGGGCAAGATCACCGAGCGGCTGGTGCAGGCCGGGCAGACCGTGCGACGGGGACAACCCCTGATGCGGATTGATCCCACCGATCTGGCGCTGGCCACAAACGCCTCGCAGGAAAATGTGCAGGCCGCCCGCGCTCGCGCTTTGCAAACCTCGGCGGACGAGCGGCGCCTTCGCGATCTGATTGCGGCGGGGGCGGTGTCCGCCTCGGCCTATGATCAGGCCAAGGCCGCCGCCGATGCCGCCCGCGCCCAACTGGCCGCTGCCGAGGCGCAGGCAAAGGTCGCGCATAATACGGCGGGCTACAGCCTGCTGGTCGCCGATGCCGATGGCACGGTGGTCGAAACGCTGGCCGAGCCGGGGCAGGTGGTGGGCGCGGGCCAGATCGTCCTGCGCCTTGCCCGTTCCGGCCCGCGTGAGGCGCTGGTGCAATTGCCCGAAACCGTGCGCCCTGCGATCGGATCGGAGGCCAAGGCGCGCACCTATGGCGGCGCGAATGGCATGGCCACGCTGCGCCAGCTTTCCGATGCGGCCAATCCGGCCTCGCGCACGTATGAGGCGCGCTATGTCCTGCATGGCGCGTCCGCACAGGCTCCTTTGGGGGCCACCGTCACCATCGCATTGGCGCAGCAGGGCCATGCCGGGGCAACGCAGGTGCCGCTTGGCGCGATCCGCGATGTGGGCAAGGGGGCGGGGGTCTGGGTTCTGCGCAATGGCGCGCAACCTGCAGTCACATGGCGCCCGGTCCATATTGCCGCTCTGGCCGAGGAAACCGCGACCATTGATGCCGGGCTGAGGCCGGGCGAGCGCATTGTCGCCATGGGCGCGCATATGCTGCATGAAGGCCAGCCTGTCCGGGTGGCGGCACAATGAGCGGCGGGTCGGAAACGTCCGGACGGTTCAACCTGTCCGCGCTGGCCGTGCGCGAAAAATCGGTGACGCTGTTCTTTCTGATCGCCATCATTCTGGCCGGGGTCTTTGCTTTTCTGAAACTGGGCCGGGCCGAAGATCCCGGCTTTACGATCAAGGTGATGACCGTGGTCACCGCATGGCCGGGGGCGACCGCGCAGGAGATGCAGGACCAGGTGGCCGAGCCGCTGGAAAAGCGCCTTCAGGAATTGCGCTGGTATGACCGCAGCGAGACTTTCACCCGGCCCGGCCTCGCCTTCACCACGCTGACCCTGCGCGATCAGACGCCGCCCAAGGACGTGCCCGAGCAGTTCTATCAGGCGCGCAAGAAGATCTCGGACGAGGCGCGCAAATTGCCGCAAGGCGTCGTCGGCCCCTTCGTCGATGATGAATTTGGCGATGTCAGCTTCGGTCTCTATGCGCTGAAGGCCAAAGGCGTGCCCCAGCGCGATCTGGCGCGCGAGGCTGAGAAACTGCGCCAGCAATTGCTGCATGTCCCCGGCGTCGACAAGGTCAAGATTCTGGGCGAGCGGCCTGAGCGCATCTATGTCGAATTCGCGCAGGAACGGCTCGCCACGCTGGGTGTTTCCCCCCGCGCGATCTTTGACGCGCTGGCCAAGCAGAACCTGATGACCCCCGCCGGTTCGATTGAAAGCAAGGCGCAGCAGGTGGTGGTCCGTCTGGATGGCGCGTTTGATGACCTGTCCAAAATCCGCGACCTGCCCATCGTCGCCAATGACCGCACCTTGCGCCTGTCCGACATTGCCAAGGTCGAGCGCGGCTATGAAGACCCCGCCACCTTCCTGATCCGCAGCGAGGGCGAACCTGCGCTGATGCTGAGCGTGGTGATGCGCGAGGGCTGGAACGGGCTTGATCTGGGCAAGGCGCTGGCCGCCGAGACCGACACGATCCGGCAGCAATTGCCGCTGGGCATGAGTTTGAGCAACGTGACCGACCAATCGGTCAACATCCATGATGCCGTCGACCAGTTCATGCATACCTTCATGGAGGCGCTGATCATCGTGATGATCGTCAGCCTTATCAGCCTTGGCTGGCGCGTGGGGATCGTGGTGGCCGCCGCCGTGCCTTTGACGCTGGCGGTGGTGCTGATGGTCATGTGGGCGACGGACCGCGCCTTTGATCGCATCACGCTGGGCGCGCTGATCCTGGCGCTCGGCCTGCTGGTCGATGACGCGATCATCGCCATCGAGATGATGGTGGTCAAAATGGAGGAGGGCTATGATCGCATCCGCGCCTCGGCCTATGCGTGGAGCCATACGGCCGCGCCCATGCTGGCGGGCACGCTGGTCACGGTGATCGGCCTGATGCCGGTGGGCTTTGCCAAGTCCACGGCGGGCGAATATGCGGGCAATATTTTCTGGGTGGTGGGCTTCGCGCTGATCGCCTCGTGGTTCGTGGCGGTGATCTTCACGCCCTATATGGGGGTGAAACTGCTGCCCGCGATTAAACCGGTGGAGGGCGGCCATGCCGCCATCTATCAGACGCCGCGCTACAGCCAAGTGCGCGGCATCATTGCATGGGCGGTGCGGCGCAAGAAGCTGGTGGCGGGAGCGACCTTTGGGGCGTTTCTGGTGGCGGGCGTGGGCATGGGGCCGGTGAAGAAGCAGTTCTTTCCCACCTCCGATCGGCCTGAACTGCTGGTCGAGGTGCAGATGCCCAAGGGCACCGCGATCGGCCAGACGAGCGAGGCCGCGCGGCAGGTGGAAACCTGGCTGCGCAAGCAACCGGAATCGCGCATCGTCACCACCTATGTGGGTCAGGGCGCACCGCGCTTCTATGTCCCGCTTTCGCCCGAATTGCCTGATCCTTCCTTCGCCAAGATCATCGTGCGCACGGCCAAGGAAGCTGACCGCGACGCGCTGAAACTGCGCCTGCGTCAGGCGGCAGCCGATGGTCTGGCCCCGGCTGCGCGGGTGCGGGCGACGCAATTGGTGTTTGGTCCGCCATCGCCTTTCCCCGTGGCGTTTCGCGTCAACGGACCCGATCTGGCCACGGTGCGCAGCATTGCCGCGCAGGTGCAGGCGGTGATGCAGGCCGATCCGATGATGCGCACGGTCAATGCCGATTGGGGCGACCGCGTCCCGGCGCTGCATTTCGTGCTGGATCAGGATCGGTTGCAGGCGCTGGGCCTGACCTCGGGCGATGTGGCGAACCAGTTGCAATTCCTCCTCAATGGCGTGACGGTCAGTCAGGCGCGTGAGGATATCCGCACCGTCGATGTCGTGGCGCGCTCGGCGGGCGGCGACCGGCTCGATCCGGCCCGCATCAGTGATTACACGCTGACCGGCGCCCATGGCGAGCGCATCCCTGTCAGCCAGATCGGCAAGATCGAGGTCCGCATGGAGGACCCGATCCTGCAACGCCGCGACCGCGTGCCCACCATCACCGTGCGCGGCGACATTGCCGACGGGCTTCAGCCCCCCGATGTCTCCACCGCCATGCTGGCCAAGCTGCAGCCGATCATCAAGAATCTGCCCGCCGGGTATCGCATCGACATGGCCGGTTCGATTGAGGAGGCGGCCAAGGCCAATGCCGCGTTGGCGCCGATCTTCCCGATCATGATCGCGGCGATGATGATCGTCATCATCCTTCAGGTGCGCAGCCTCTCGGCCATGTGGATCGTGCTGCTCACCGCGCCGCTCGGCGTCATCGGGGTGGTGCCCACTTTGCTCATCACCGGCACGCCTTTTGGCTTCAACGCGATCCTTGGCCTTATCGCTCTGGCGGGCATTTTGATGCGCAACACGCTGATCCTGATCGGCCAGATCCGCGATAACCAGAACGCGGGCATGAGCCCCTATGACTCGGTGGTCGAGGCCACCGTCCAGCGTTCGCGCCCGGTGATCCTGACCGCGTTGGCCGCTGTGCTGGCCTTTGTGCCGCTCATCAGTTCGGTGTTCTGGGGCTCGATGGCGATCACGCTGATCGGCGGCACGCTGGGCGGAACGGTGCTTACGCTGGTGTTTCTGCCCGCGCTCTACGCACTGTGGTTCCGTATCCTGCCGCCTGCCTCAGAGCACTAGCGGAAGCTGAGCGACAGCGCGTGATAGAGTTTGGGCCGGCACACCATCGCGCTGGCCCAATCCGCGATCAGCGCGGTGCCGAACAGCGGCAGGATCATCGACCGGTCGGCGGTCATCTCCATCACGATGATGATCGCCGTCAGGGGCGCGCGCACCACGCCGGAAAAATAGCCGACAATGCCCAGCACCACGATCGCCCCGCTGGCATGGGTGGGAAAGATCATCGCCAGAGCCTGCCCCAGACCTGCGCCCACCGAAAGCGAGGGGGCAAAGATGCCCCCCGGCGCGCCGCTCAGCGCCGTGGCCAATGTCGAGATCAGCTTGGCCGGGCCGAAGGCCAGCGAAACCTGATGCCCTTCGAGCAGCGCGCGGGTGGTTTCATAGCCCGTGCCCCATGAGAGGCCATTGCTGACAACGCCCGTGATCGCCACAATCAGCCCGCAGGCGCCCGCCAGAACCAGCGGCCGCCCCTTGATCCGGGCCAGCCAGGGCGCGCTCGACCATGCCATGGCCACCATCGCGCGGGCAAACAATCCGCCCAGCAACCCGCCGCCGATCCCGGCCATCGGCACGACCATCAGCATGGTGCGCAGATCCAGCGCCGCGCTCATCGCGCCGAAATAGATGTAATCGCCCGACAGGCCCAGACTGACCAGACCCGCGATCATCACCGCCGCCATCACCTGCACCGCGACCTTCTGCTCGAATGCGGCGGCCAGTTCCTCGATGGCAAAGGCCACCCCGGCCAGCGGCGTGTTGAACGCCGCCGCCACGCCCGCCGCGCCGCCCGCGATCACCACGCCCGAGGTGATCGGCACCCGCAGCATCCGGTTGACCGCCATCATGATCGAGGCGCTTATCTGCACGGTGGGCCCTTCGCGCCCGGCCGATCCGCCCGCCAGCAGGATCAGCAGCGTGCCGACAAATTTGGCCGCAGCCGTTGCCGGCGAAAGCAGCGCTGCGGCTTTGGCCCCGTCGGGTTTATGACAGGCGGCCATCACCTGCGGAATGCCCGAGGCCCGCGCCATCGGCCAGAAGCGGCGTGTCAACCACACCACCGCCATGAACAGTGCCGGGGTCAGGATCAGTGGCGACCACGGCGCATGGTGATAAAGCGCTAGAAAAGCGCGTTGCGCCCATTCGCCGCCTTGCGCAAATGCGATGGCGACTAACGCCAGCGCCATCGCGCCAAGGATGGCGGCAATACGCGATGCAAAATTTCGGGTCCAGCGCAGGCGGGCGAGCCCGGTTTTGGCTTGTCGTTCCATCGACACAGCGGGCCTCTTGTTGCAGCCTGAAAGTTCATCTCCCTTAGGCGCGGAACGCGGCGGCGTCTATGGGCGGTGCGGCGGATCGATGTGCCGGATTTTCCTGGGGAAGGGGCCGGGTCTGGACCTCGGCCCCCATTCCGGTCAGCCTGCGGCCCGCGTGATCAACCGCCCCAGCCGTTCGGCAAAGGCGCGAGGGTCGAGCGGTTGTTCGCCATCGACAATGCGCGCTTCATCCAGCAGCAGATGGGCGGCATCGGCGCGCAATCCATCCTGCGCGGGCAGGGCGGCAAGGCGCGCGATCTGCGGATGGGCGGGGTTGACCTCCAGCACCGGCTTGGCGCCTGCGGGGGCTTGGCCCGCATTGGCCAGCAGCTTTTCAAGCTGGCGGTCAAGGCCGCTTTCGCTGGCCACAAGGCACACCGCGCTGTTGGTCAGGCGGTCCGAGGCACGCACGTCCGACACCGCCTCGCCCAGCGTGTCCTTGATGAAGGCGAGGAAGGAGGAAACCTCATCGTTCGCCTCCGCCTTGGGTGTTTCGGCGCCTTCGGGCAGGGGGATCAGGCTCAGATCAGCCGCGCCCTGCGTCACCGACTTGAACGGCTTTCCGCCCATGTCGATCCCGCCGCGCACCCAGAAACTGTCCACCTGATCGGGCAGCAGCAGCACCTCGATCCCGCGCGCACGGAAGCCCTCCAACTGGGGCGAGGCGGCGATGCGGTCGATGTCGCTGCCGGTGGCGTAATAGATCGCGGTCTGGTTCTCCTTCATCGCCGCGACATAATCGTCGAGCGAACGCCATTCGCCGCCCGAGGTGGTCGTCTTGAACCGGGCCAGACGCAGCAGGCTCTCGCGCCGCTCGAAGTCCTCGTACAGCCCCTCTTTCAGCACCGCCCCGAACGTGTCCCACAGCTTGGCATAGGCCGCCGGATCATTCTTCGCGGTCTTTTCCAGCTCACCCAGCACCTTGCCGGTCAGGCCCTTCTGGATCGTGGTCAGGATCGGGCTGTCCTGAATCATCTCGCGTGAGACATTGAGCGGCAGATCTGCCGAATCCACAAGGCCCCGCACAAAGCGCAGATAGCGTGGCAGCAATTCGGCCTCATCGGTGATAAACACCCGGCGGACATAGAGCTTCATCCGCCCCTTGCGGTCCGGGTCGAACAGGTCGAACGGGCGGCTTTCGGGCACAAACGCGAGGACGTTATATTCATACCGCCCCTCGGCGCGGTAATGCAGGGTCAGCGCCGGGGCGTCCCACTGGCCTGCCACGCTGCGATAGAAGTCCTTGTATTCCTCCTCGCTGATCTCGTTCTTGGGCCTGGTCCACAGAGCGGTGCCGTCGGCCAGTTGCTCGCCCTCGGCATCGGGCTTGTCCTTCAGCATGATGGGCACGGGGACATGGCCGGACTGGGCGCGCACCATCTGCTCGATGCGATAGCGCTGGGCGTAATCCTTGGCCTCCTCCATCAGATGCAGCACGATGCGGGTGCCGCGCGCAGGCGCTTCATCGGCGGAGACGGCGCCGACAGTGTAGGTGCCCAAACCGTCGGAGGACCAGATCGCCGCCTCATCCTGTCCGGCGCGGCGCGAGATGACGTCGACCTTGGATGCCACCATGAAGGCCGAATAGAAGCCCACGCCGAATTGTCCGATCAATTGTGTCTGTTCATCGCCCTTGGCCGCCGCGATGCTGTCCAGGAAGGCCTTGGTGCCCGAGCGCGCAATCGTGCCCAGCGTTTCGGCCATGTCGGCCGCGCTCATGCCGATGCCATTGTCCTCAAGGATCAGGCGGTTGCCGTCGGCGTCAATGGTGATGGTGATGCGTGGGGCCGGGTCCTCGCCCAGCAGGTCGGGCCGGGCAATCGCTTCATAGCGCAGCTTCTCGCAGGCATCCGCAGCGTTCGAGATCAGCTCGCGCAGGAACACATCCTTGTCCGAATAGACCGAGTGCACCATCATGTGCAGCAGCTTGGCCACGTCGGCCTCGAATGCATGGGTCTGCGGACGCGCCCCGTCCAGCACTTCGTTCGTCATGGGTCGGCAAAACTCCCTGCTGTTGGTCAATAATGGCGCTCAGATGTTGCGCGGCAGCGCCAGTTTCAAGAGCGGGCGGGCGATAAAGCCGGATCATCCCCTGCCAGCGCGGTGGCGCAATGATGCAGGCTTTGGGCCAGACACACAGCGGAGGCGGAAAAGCGGTGCTCCACCCAGCCTCGCAGGAGCGCGCCCATGGCCCCGGCGATCTGTTCGGCCAGCATGGGGATCGTCTCCTGCCGCCGGGTTGCGGGGCCTGTGCGCAGGCTTTCCTGAAAATGGTCGACGAGCATCGCGTGGATTTTCTCACCGGTCCGACCGGCGAACAGGCGGCGCGCTGTGCCGCGATGCTGCCAGATATGGGCGACCCATTGCTCCAGCTCGGGCGAGACGGAACGGCTCTCCAGCGTGGAGGCCAGAGCCTTGGCGAAAGGCTGAAGATTGGCGAGCAGCAGATCGTCCTTGCCGCTGAAATGGTAATAGAAGGTCGAGCGCGCCACCTGCGCCGCACGGATCACGCTGTTCACGCCGAAATCGGCATAGCGGCGGGTCAGCACCAATTCGCCAAAGCTGCGCAACAGGGCGAGGCGGGCATCGGCCCCGGAATGTGTTTCGCCTGAATGGGGTGCGGGGCGTGTCATGCATGATGGTTCGGACATTACGGCCGACTTGTCCATATCGGCCGTGATCCGCCACCATTAAACACCCGGCCATCGTCACCATTGGAGCCCGCCCTTATGTCCTCACCCAGCCGCAATGCACGAACCGGCGCTGTTGCGCTCGCCCTTGGCGCGGCCTCACAAATGGCTGCCGGCCTGCTGGGCCGGGTCAATCTGCCGTGGGCTTATGCGGGATGGCTGCTGTTGGTTTTCGGCGCGCTTTGCCTGTGCGATGAACTGGGCGCGCGCCGTCCGCTCAACCGGGCAGGCATCATCATGCTGGAGGTGGGTTTCGCGGCGCGGACGGTGATGCTGATCGTGCCCGAACCTCTTGTGACTGTCCGCGCCGAACTGACCTTTGTTCTCTCCTGCCTGCTGGCCCTACTCCTCTGGTCGGTTGCGCTTATGCATCGCTCCGAACGGCCCAAGGCTATCGGCATGTTCGGCACCTTGCTGTCCGGGGGAGGGCTGGCCATGCTGGCGGCGGCGCATATCGCGGTGGCGGGGGTGGGCTATCTGGGCTTTGCCGATCTGTTCGCGGCCCTGCGGCGGCCGGATGCGCAGTCCGCGCAGGCCACAATCACCCTTTGCGCGATCATGGCCGCATGGGCGAGCGCCGTTGCCGGTCTTATGTGGACCGGAGGCATTAACGGCGGAGTGCAGCCGTCATAATCAGGCCGCGCTCCGCTCTTTCCGCTTCACTCCCCGGTGGGCATGGCGCTCATATCCATCCAGAAGGCTTCCCAGACATGCCCGTCGGGATCGGCAAGATTGCGGTTATACATAAAGCCCAAATCCTGCACCGGATTGACGTCCGCCTGACCGCCATGGGCATCGGCCGCCTCGTTCATCCGGTCCACCGCCTCGCGGTTCTCGCAGGAAATAGCCAGCATCACTTCGCTTGATGTGGCGGGCGGGATCGGGCGGCTGGTGAAAACGCGCCATTTGTCATGGGTGAGCAGCATTACGCTGATCGTTTCGCTCCACACCATGCAGGCGGAATTGTCGTCGCTGAACTGCGGGTTGTTGGTGAAACCCAGCGCATCGTAAAAGCGCATGGCGCGGGGCAGATCGGTCACCGGCAGATTCACGAAGATCATTTTTGTCATGCAGCTTCTCCCTTGGCGTCCAAACCCATGCCCTCCGGGTCGGTTCCGTGTCCACAGACGAATTGCTCTCCCCATGCGACGAGAATGGAGGCGCGCAGAGAGGGGACAGCGGCGCCAAGGACCGATGGGAGGCCAGCCCAGCACGCCGCCTTGCAAACCGCTTGCCATTTGCTGTTTAGCGTATTAGCTAAATAGCTATGAACGCTATCTTCGACGCTCTCTCCCATCCGATTCGCCGTGAGGTGCTGGAATTGCTCAAGCGCGGCGGGATGACCGCAGGCGAGCTGGCCGAACATTTCCCGGTTTCCAAACCGACCATGTCCGGCCATTTCGCCAAGCTGAAATCCGCAGGCCTGATTTTGGGCGAAAACCGTGGCGGGACCATCATCTACACACTGAACCTCTCGGTGCTCGAAGAGGCGGTGATGGGGTTCATGAACCGGGTGCGCACCGGCCAAAGCACTTCGGGCCATGGCGCTGCGGCCCAAACCTGTCCGCCAAAGGGAGAAACAGCATGAAAGTGAAGGGCCTTTTGATGGCGAGCCTGCTGCTTGCCGCGCTGATGGCCGCGATCGGGGCGCTGGCGCTGATGCGGCTGCCCGAAGGCGCGCGGCTGATCACGCATTGGGCGGCGGACGGCAGGCCCAACGGCTCCATGCCTGCGGCGCGTGCGCTGTTCATCGCGCCGCTGATGGTTGCGCTGCTGGGCGCGCTGTTCGCCGTTCTGCCCAGCATCGAGCCCTTGCAGGACCGGATGGCGCAATCGGCGCAAGTGCTGCGGGTCGGCTGGATTTCGCTGCTGATGCTGATGACGCTGGTGTTCGCGCAGATTGCGGGTCCGGCCTTCGGCATTGTGCTCCCCGTCTCTTTGGTAAGCTTTGGCGCGGGCGCCATGCTGGTCGCTTTGGGCAATGTGCTGCCCAAGTCGCGGCCCGGCTTTTTCGTCGGCATCCGCACGCCATGGACGTTGACCGACACCGAAAACTGGATTGCCACGCACCGGTTTGCCGCGCGTCTTTTCATCCTTGCGGGCCTTGCCGTGATGCTGGCTTCGGTCTTGCCGGTGCCGATGGCCTTGCGCGGCGGATTGCTGGTGGGCGCGGCGCTCTTTGCCGCACTGGTTCCGACGATCTATTCCTGGTGGTTCTGGCAAAGCCGCAAGAGGCGTTCATAAGCGTTGCGGCATTGCGCAAGAACGGTCGAGCGGGGATCCTGCCTTCATGGCTAAGTGACGGGGCCACCACGAAGGAAGTTCCCGATGACCGCTGCCGACACGACCGAGGCCCGCTATCTGCTGCGAATACAGCGGGTGGTCGATCATATCCACCGCCATCTCGACGGCGATCTTGGGCTTGAAGTGCTGAGCGGGGTTGCGGCCTTTTCGCCCTTTCATTTCCACCGGCAGTTCAGCGCCATGTTCGGCATGTCGCTCCACCGCTATGTGCAGATGGCGCGGATGAAACGGGCCGCATCGCGATTGGCCTATCGCGCAGACACCGTGACCGACATCGCGTTCGAGGCCGGCTATGAAGCGCCCGACAGCTTCGCCCGCGCCTTTCGCCAGCGCATCGGGCAGGCGCCTCTGGCCTTTCGGGAACAACCGGACTGGGCGGCATGGGAGGCGGCAATGGCGCCGCTTTCCCGAGCCAGGAACCGTATCATGACCCAGCAATTTTCCAGCAACGATATATCCCTGCGCGAGGTGTCCGATGTAACCATCGCTTTGATGAGCCATCACGGCGATCCGCAGCGCCTTGGCGAAACGATCAGGCGCTTTATCGCGTGGCGCAAGGGCAATGGCGTGCGTGCCGCCGATCATGCCACCTACACGATCTTTCACACCGACCCGGAGATCAGCGGACCCGAGGCCTATCATCTCGATCTGGCCACCGAAATCCGCCGTCCGTTGACAGCGGCCGATGCCGGGGTTGAGGCGGGCGTCATTCCGGGCGGGCGTTGCGCGGTGCTGCGCGTGATGGGCAACAGCGATGATCTGCGCCCGGCGGCGGAATTTCTCTACGGCACATGGCTGCCCCTCAGCGGAGAGGAATTGCGCGACTTTCCGCTCTACGCCCAACGCATCCGCTTCTTTCCCGATGTGCCCGAGCAGGAGGCGATCACCGATCTGTTCCTGCCGCTGCGATAGGGAGGCCGACCGCGCGGGACGGCTCTGCTCGCTTCCGCGCTATGGCGCCACACGCACCCCTGCGAGGCCAAGCCACGATGCCATGCGTTCAAGTTCGGCCCGAAGCCGCACCATGGTCTCGGCCGGAGCATCCGGTTCAAGCGTTATGCGATGGGCAAGGAGGAGCCCCGCCGCGCGGTCCGCTTTCAGATCGACGCGCGCGACCAGAGCCTCGTCCATCAGGAAGGGCAGGACATAATAGCCATGCGCACGCTTTTCCTGCGGAACATAAATCTCGATGCGGTAGCGGAAGCCGAACAGCCTTTCGGCGCGGCCACGTTCCCAGATCAGCGGATCGAAGGGGGCGAGCAGCGCGGCGCCGGTAATCTTGCGTGGCGCGCGGGCATCGCGGTGCATCCAGGCCTTTTGCGTCCAGCCCTCGACGCGCACCGGCACGAGAAGGCCCGCATCGACCTGCGCCGCGATGGCGTGATCGGCCTCATCCGGTTTGAGACGATAATAGTCGCGCAAATCGGCCAAGGTCGCCACGCCCAAAGCCATGGCGCTGCGGGCGATAAGCTCTTGCTGCGCGGTTGCGGCGTCCGGTGTGGGCAGGGCCAAAATCTTTTGCGGCAAAACCCGTTCCGGCAGATCATACACCCGCGCGAAACTTCCCCGCCGCGTGGAGGTGGTGATCTGCCCGGACCAGAACAGCCATTCGAGGGCGTGCTTGGTCTGGCTCCATTCCCACCATCCGCTTTTGCTGGCCCCATTCTCGAAATCGGCGGCGGTCAGCGGGCCTTCCGCCGCGATCCTGTTGAGCACAAGTTGGGCTTCCTCACGGCGCTCGGTCGCAAAGCGCCGCAAGGCAGAGTATCCGATCTCGCCGCGCTCCGCCCGCGCCATGCGCCAGCGCAGCAGCGGATGGAGATCGAGCGGCAGCAGCGATGCCTCATGGGCCCAGTATTCGAACATGCGGCGGTGCCGTCGGGCGCCCCACGCCGCCTGCTCCAGATCTGCACGATCATACGGCCCGATGCGCGAAAAGGCCGGGAGATAATGCGCCCGCGTCAACACGTTCACGCTGTCGATCTGAAACAGGCCCAGCCTGTCCAGCACGCGGCGCATTTGCCCCGCCGCCGGACGCTCGGACTGACGCCCCCCGAAACCCTGTGCCGCAAGCGCAATGCGTCGGGCGTCGCGAAGGGAAAGCTCAATGGTCATGGCCGCAAGTCTGGCGGCGCAAAGCCGAACCTGTCAATCGGAGGTGGAGCGCCGGTTCACAGATGACTGAAGCCACCGGCTGTTCAGCATAAGCCATCCGATCAGGACAGCGACAAAGAACCGGTTGGTGATGCCATAGGGCGCGCCCCTGTGCAGGGTCAGATACTGAGCGATAAAGGCGGCGATCAAAAGCCCGGCCCATGCCAGCGCCGCAATTCGATGGGCGCGCCAGCGGGGATCGAGAGCATAGGACCATGCCAGGCACATCGTAGAGAGCAGGATGCTGACGATATTCACCAGAAAGCTGATCGCGTGAATATCGCCGGTGCGCGTTGACGGCGCGGTTTCAAGGTCTGTCGGATAGAGCGCTGTAACAAGCAGGCCGACAAACGCCACGACCAGAAGCGCCGCCCCGATCCGGCCCGGCCACGATCCCGGCCCATCCCGCAAAAGCCCCAAGGCCAGCGTCAGGCAGCCCGCGCCCAAGGCGACAAAGGCCGTCGTCATGATCCAGCCGAAACGGCCGACCGCATAGTCGCTGATCATATGATCGATGACCGTGTAATCGGGCCGGATCACATGCATCAGCAACAGCGCAGTCAGGAAGTACGCAAAGAACCCCGTCGCCGCCCTGGGCAGGATGGTGGACCTAGAGTGCTTTCCATCATGGTTGGACTCGGCCATCTGCCGCCTCCCATTTGCTTGCCCCGAGCAGTTTAGAGCATGAAGCTGCGTCTGCAAGTAACCGCTCCTGTGCCCGATGACGGGGCAGGGCGGACGGCGCTTTACCGCAGATAGGCTCTGACGATCGCCACCAGTTCCTCGGCGGCCTGCACCTTGGGGTCGCTGACGGGCAGGTCCGGCTCGATCATATGTTCGCGGATGTGATCCTCGATCACCTCGGCGATGAAGCCTTCAAGCGCGCCGCGACAGGCGGTGGCCTGTTGCAGCACGCGGGCGCATTCGACATCGCCGCTGACGGCGCGTTCCAGCGCATCAACCTGTCCCTTCAGCCGTTTCAGCCGATTGAGGAGCTTTTGCTTTTCAGCCGCAACATGGCTCATGCTCTGCCCTTTTCACCTTGATACCATACCCCCCTAGGGTATATGCCCGCCCAAGTCGAGTCGGCCTGCAACCGGCAGCCATGACCGACGTTCCGAGGGAATCAATCGATGCCGCGAAGTTGCAACCATTCCGCCGACGAGGGCGACAGTAGGCTCAACGCCTTGCTGACGCTTGCGTGGCGGTCGGCATCTTTCCGAACCGGGAAGCCATGCGCGTAATCTGATGCGCGATGGGTTGGGACGGAAGGCGTGCCTTTCCGTTCAAGGACCCGATAATGATCAATCTGACTGCTTTGCGCGCCCTGTGCGCCGCGCCTTTCGCGCTGGCTATGCCGGCCGTCCCCGCCTTTGCCGACGAGGCCCCGCCGCCCGATCAGCGCTATGCCGTCCATGGCCAATATACCGGGGTGGTACAGGGCGTCGGCGGCTTCGCCTCACCCTATGCCGCCGACAACAGCCTCGATCCCCATCAGGTCAAGGCCACCAATGATGCCACGCTCTATTTTGGCCTGCGCCTCTGGAAAGGCGGCGAGATCTGGATCAACCCGGAAGTGGATCAAGGCTTTGGCCTGTCAAACACGCTAGGCGCGGGCGGTTTCCCCAGCGCCGAGGCCTATAAGGTCGGCAAGATGGCGCCCTATTTCAAACTGCAGCGCGCCTTTGCCCGCCAGACCATTGCGCTGGGCGGGGATACGGTCGGGCTGGAGGCGGGGATCAACCAGTTGCGCGCGACCACCACGGCAAACCGCATCGTCATCACGGCGGGCAAGATGGGGGTAGGTGATATTTTCGACACCAACAAATTCGCCCATGACCCGCGCGGCGATTTCCTCAACTGGGCGCTGGTCGACACGGGCAGCTTCGATTACGCGGCCAATGCCTGGGGCTATACCTATGGCATTGCGGCGGAATGGTATCAGGGGCCGTGGACCCTGCGCGCCGGTTTGTATAACCTGTCCAAGGTTCCCAATGGCATCGAGCTGGAGGCCGATTTCTCGCAAAACGCCTTGATGGTCGAGGGCGAGCGGCGCTTTCGCATCGCCGGACGCGAGGGCGCATTGCGGGTGACGGGCTTTCGCAATCGCGGCCTGTTCGCGCGGTTCGATGAGGCGCTGGCCAGGGGCGCGCCGCTCGACCTGGCGCCCGTGCGGCGCAGGCAGGATCGCTTCGGCATCGCGCTCAATGCCGAGCAGGACGTGACCGATGCTCTTGGCCTGTTCCTGCGCGCCGGGACCAGCGACGGTGCGATCGAGACCTATGACTTCACCGACATCGACCGCAGCCTTGCTTTCGGCGGAGCGCTCAAGGGCAAGGCATGGGGGCGGCCGCAGGATACGCTGGCCGTAGCGGGCGTGGTCAACGGCATTTCCGATGCACACAGGCGCTGGCTGGCGGCGGGCGGCATGGGCGTGCTGGTAGGCGATGGCGCGCTGCCCCATCCGGGGGATGAAGAGATCATCGAGGCCTATTACGCCTTGCGCCCTGTGGGCTGGGCTTCGTTCACCCTCGATTATCAGCATATCGCCAATCCGGGCTACAACCGCGATCGCGGCCCGGCCGATATCATCGCCTTTCGCGTTCATGCAGGCTTCTGAAGCCTTGTGAGAGGGTCGTTCCATGAGCCCTGACAAAAAACCGCTCCCCGTCCTGCCCAGCTTCTCGCGGATGCTGCGCCTGACACGCCCCAGCCGCGAGGATGCGATGGCATTCGTCATCCTCGCGGGTCTGGCGCTGCTGGTGTTCCGCGCGGGTGAGGGGATGGTCGAGCCGCTCTCCAGCCTGCATCTGGAGCCGGTGACGCTTGATCCGGCGCATCTGCCCTATTATGCGCTGCGCACGGTGCTGCGCATGTTTGCCGCGCTGCTCGCCTCCACGCTGTTCACGCTGATTGTCTCGACGCTGGCCGCACGCAGTCGGCGTGCCGGACAGATCATCGTGCCCGCGCTGGATATTCTGCAATCGGTGCCGATCCTTGGCTTCCTGACCTTCACCGTCACCTTTTTCATGAACCTGTTTCCCGGCAATGTGCTGGGGGTGGAACTGGCCAGCATCTTTGCCATCTTCACTTCGCAGGCGTGGAACATGGCCTTCAGCTTCTACCAGTCGCTGCGCAATCTGCCCGGCGATCTGGAGGAAGTGTGTGAGGGGTTCGATCTCTCGCCGCTGCGTCGGTTCCTGCGGCTCGACCTGCCCTATGCCACGCCCGCGCTGGTGTGGAATGCGATGATGTCCATGTCGGGCGGGTGGTTCTTTGTGGTGGCCTCCGAAGCGATCACTCTGGGCAATACGACCGTGACCTTGCCGGGGATCGGTTCCTATCTGGCCTTGGCCATCGCGCATCAGGATTTCGGCGCGGTGGGCTGGGCGGTGGGCATGATGGCCCTGGTCATCATCGCCTATGACCAGTTGTTTTTCCGCCCGATCGTGGCTTGGGCCGACCGGTTCCGTTTTGAACAGACGGCTAGCGCCGAGGCGCCGCAAAGCTGGGTCTATAATTTGCTTCGTCGCACCCGTGTCCTGCCGTTGCTGTTCGCGCCTCTTGGGGCCTTGATCGGATTGCTGCTAGCGCTTGAACCGCGCCGATCCAAACGCCGCGCGGACGAAACTCGCCCGGCCAATGCCGTGGTCGAGCGGATATGGCAGGCGTCGGTCTGGATGGTGGTGGTCGCGGCCCTGGGCTGGACCGGTCATTATGTGCTGACCTCGCTGGGCCTGCATGACATCCTGCTGGCCTTTGGCTATGCGGCGATCACGCTGGTGCGGGTCGTGGTGCTGATCGTGCTGGCCAGCGCGGTCTGGGTGCCGCTTGGGGTGATGATCGGCCTGCGCTCGCGCCTTGCCGAGAGGGTTCAGCCCTTTGCGCAATTTCTTGCCGCGTTCCCGGCCAATGTGCTGTTTCCCTTTGCGGTGATGGGCATCGTGCGGTTCGGCCCGCTGCCCGACATCTGGCTCTCGCCGCTGATGATTCTGGGTACGCAATGGTACATCCTGTTCAACGTGATCGCGGGGGCCAGTTCGATCCCCAATGACCTGCGCGAGGCGGCGGACATGTTTGGCGTGCGGGGCTGGCAATGGTGGCGTCAGGTCGCGCTGCCCGGCGTCTTTCCCTATTATATCACCGGCGCGCTGACCGCCTCGGGCGGCTCGTGGAACGCCTCCATCGTGGCCGAGGTAGTGACATGGGGCAGCCATCGCCTCGAAGCGCATGGCCTTGGCGCCTATATCGCCGATGCCACCGCGGCGGGCCATTATCCGCAGGTCGCGCTGGGCATCGCCGTGATGAGCCTGTTCGTCCTTGGTTTCAACCGTCTGGTCTGGCGCCCACTCTATGCCTTTGGCGAGCGCCGCCTGCGGCTTTCCTGATTTTCGGAGTATTTCCCATGGCAACCATCGCTCCTGCCGCCCCGCTGCCCGCCATCCCGCTGATCGAGGTCAATGGTCTCAACCATTATTACGGCCCGCCGCCGGGCGGCCATCTGGTGCTCGAAAATGTCGATCTGACGCTGTATCAGAACGAGGTTGTCGGCCTGTTGGGGCGTTCCGGTTCGGGCAAATCCACCTTGCTGCGCTCGATTGCGGGGCTGATCCGCCCGCGCCACGGCACGGTGGAGCGCGTCGCCGGCCCGGATTGCCCCGACCCCAGCGTGGCCATGGTGTTCCAGACCTTCGCGCTTTTCCCATGGCTGACGGTGCAGGAAAATGTCGAACTGGGGCTGGAGGCGCAGAAAGTGCCGCCTGAGGAGCGCCGCGCCCGCGCGCTGGCCGCCATTGACCTGATCGGGCTGGACGGGTTTGAACACGCCTATCCCAAGGAATTGTCTGGCGGGATGCGGCAGAGGGTGGGGCTTGCACGGGCGCTGGTGGTCAATCCGTCCCTGCTGTTGATGGACGAGCCGTTTTCCGCGCTCGATGTGCTGACGGCCGAAACCTTGCGCACCGATCTGCTCGATCTGTGGTCGGAAGGGCGGATGCCGATCAAGTCGATCCTGATCGTGACGCACAATATCGAGGAAGCAGTGCAGATGTGCGACCGCATTCTGGTGTTTTCCTCCAATCCGGGGCGCGTGGTGGCCGAGATCAGGGTGGATATTCCCCGCCCGCGCGACCGGCTCGATCCGCCGTTTCGCGCGCTGGTTGATGATATTTACGCCCGCATGACCGCGCGCCCGGATCAGGTTCAGCCCACTCGCGATGGCGTGTTTCCCGGCACAGGCATCGCCATGGTCCTGCCGCGCGTTTCCACCAATACGCTGGCGGGGCTGATCGAGGAGGTGGATGGCACACCCTTCAACGGCAAGGCCGGTATGGCCGAACTGGCCGCCACGCTCAATTTCGAGGTGGATGATCTGTTTCCGATGGCTGAAACGCTGCAATTGCTGCGCTTTGCCGAATTGCGGGGGGCCGATCTGCTGCTCACCCCATCCGCGCGGCGCTATGCGCAGGCAGGCGTTGACCAGCGCAAGGCGATGTTTGGCGAGGCGCTGCTGGCCCATGTGCCGCTGGCGGGTCATATCCGCCGCATCCTTGACGAGCGCGCCAGCCACAAGGCCCCCGCGCGCCGTTTCCGCGACGAGCTGGAAGACCACATGAGCGAGGATTTCGCCAGCGAAACGCTGCGGACCGTCACTAACTGGGGACGCTATGCCGAGATCTTCACCTATCATGAGGATGTCGATCAGTTCAGTCTGGACGATCCGCAATGACCGGCTTTCATGGGCGCCTTGCCGAAACAAGAGTGCAGGCGCCCGCCACAATGAGGGCCGCGATGCTCAATTCGCCGGTACGAATCCATGCGAACAGTCCGCTCTCTGACAGGGGCATGTGCGGAATCGGGGCGGCGAGGCACAGCAGGCCAAGGCGGCGGACCTGCCATGTCCATGCGCGATGCGCGCATGGGCCGGGACAACCATGGTGGCTGCAACGGCGGCCATACGAAAACTTCCTGATCACAAGCCGACGGGGATTGGTCCGTGACAGCGAGTTGAATTACGAGTTCTCCCGCTGGAAATACGAACCATTCGCAATGGCCGGTTTGGACCTCCTTTGCGGATACCCGCCCCGGTCCGTTCAGCCTTTTCCCTTTGCCTTGCGCGTGCGCTCGGCGGCGATGGTCATCAGGCGGCGGAAGGTGGGGCATTGCGCATGGCTGGGCGCGGGACAGGCTGCCGCATGGCGCAGCCCATCGCGCAGTGCGGCAAGGCGATGAATGGTCCGGTCGATCTCCTCGGCCTTGTTCAGCAACATTGCCCGATCAATATGCGGCGCGCCGCCATCCCCCAGCATATCGGCGATTTCATCCAGCGAGAAACCCGCGGACCGGCCCAGCGCGATGAGCGACAGGCGCTCTACCACATCGGCATCGAATGTGCGGCGCAGACCGCGACGGCCCAGCGATTCAATCAGCCCCTTCTCCTCATAGAAGCGGAGCGTCGATGCTGGTACGCCGCTGCGACGGGCCAGTTCGGCAATATCGATCAATGCCATCTTGACCTCAAGTGGACTTGAAGTGGCAACATGGCGCGAATCGACAGGTTAGGCAAGGAGCGCATATGACGGATCAGCAACCGGAAACCACGGGGTGGAACACACAGCGCAGTCAGGTGTGGGTTGAATTGCAGCCCATGCTCGACCGGTTGTTTTCGCCCTTCGAACGCATTCTGGTCGACGCGGTGGGGGTTCGGGGCGCGCGCGCCGTGCTCGACATAGGCTGCGGGGCAGGGGCGACGACGCTGGCCATCGCGCAGCAGTTCGGGGGCGAGGTGGATTGCACCGGTCTCGACATTTCGCAGGACCTTGTCGATGCCGCCTCCCGCCGCGCGGAGGGCATGGACAACGTTCGCTTTCTGTGTGCCGATGCCCAAAGGCACGCCTTTCCGCCCGAGCAGTTTGACGCGATTGTCTCGCGCTTCGGGGTGATGTTCTTCGATGATCCGGTCGCCGCTTTCGCCAATCTGCGAGCGGCGGCCCGACCGGGAGCCGCGCTGACCTGCATCGCCTGGCGCAGCGCTTCGGACAATCCTTTCATGACGGTGCAGCGCCGGGCCATCGCCGAAGTGCTGGGGCCGCAGGGCGATCCCGCCCCCGATGCGCCCGGCCAGTTCGCCTTTGCCGATGACGGGCGGGTGAGGGGCATTCTTGCCGATGCCGGATGGAGCGACATCGACATTCGGCCGATCAATGTGCCATGCACCTTGCCCGCCGAGAATCTGCCGATCTACGCCCGGCGCATGGGCGGGATGGACGCCATCGCGTCCGATCTGGACGAGGCGCAATGGGGCCGCCTCGAAGCGGCTTTGGATCGCGGCTTCGCCGGTTTCGTGGTCGACGGCGTCGCCCGGTTCGAGGCTGCATGCTGGGTGGTGCAGGCCAGGCGATGATGGTCGCGCCGGAGCGGCTATAGCATCTCAAGCCCTCGGCGCGCGGTCGGGCGGGGGAAGCTGCGCTCAAGCTGGGCGATGTCCTCGTCGCTCAGCTTGAGATCGGCCGCCGCGCGATTGTCCTGCACGTGCCGGACCGACCCCGCCTTGGGAATGGGCAGGATACTGGGGCGGCTCAGCAGCCATGCCAGCGCGATCCGGGCCGGGCTTGCCTCATGACGGCGGGCCACTTCGGCAAGAGTCTTGTGCGAGAGCAGGCGCCCCTGCTCGACCGGGCTGTAGGCCATGACCGGCATCGAGCGATCCGCCAGCCAGGGCAGAAGATTCAGTTCCGGCGCGCGGCGCGTGAGGTTATATAGGATCTGATCGGTGGCGCAGGAATTGCCTCCGGCATCGATCAGTTCTTCCATATCGTCCATATCCAGATTGCTGACCCCCCAGCGGGCGATCAAACCCGCCTCGACCAGTCTCTCCATGGCTTCGACCGTTTCGCCCAGCGGGACCGCGCCGCGCCAGTGCAGGAGATAGAGGTCGAGATGGTCGGTTCCCAGCCGCTTCAGGCTGGCCTCGCAGGATCGGCGCAGGAGCCGGGCCGAGGCGTGATGGGGATAGGCCTTGCTGACCAGAAACACCTTGTCGCGCAGGCCCGCGATCGCCTCGCCATACATTTCGGCGGTGTCGATCAGGGTCATTCCAAGCTCGACCCCTTCGCGCAACGCGGCGATCTCGTCATTTCGCCGCGCGGGGTTTTCGGCCATCATCCATGTGCCTTGTCCCAGCGCAGGAACGGCGGTGCCATCGGGAAAGCGGATTGTCTTCATGATCCTTGCCATGCCTTTCGCGCAGATCGCCCTAGGGCTCCTCAATAGGGCTGCAGACGCAGACTGACTGTTTTTTGCAGCGCCTGATCCAGTTCTTTGCGATGGATTGCAGCGCGGCGATACCTTTGGCAAGCGCGGGACACAAAGCAGCGATCAGCAAAGCAATCATGGGGCGTATCACCACATCGCGGCGGCGCGCCAAACCGGCCCTCGATAGGCGGCTTGCGGTCCTTTGCGCGGTCACCGCGCCCGGCGCCCGCGCCAATGGGCGGCCAGCAGGCCCAGTACAGGCATGGCAATCACGGTGAGCACGCCGATGGTGGCGGCGGCATGACCGGGCAAGGAGCCGACCAGCGTCAGGGCGTCGAGCATGATATAGGCCGCCGCGCCCAGAGACAGCGTGACCACCAGCCAGCCGACCAGACGGCGAAACCGTTCGATCCGCTGCTTTCGCATCGAGCGCAGGACGCGGGCCACGATCTGGCTGTCGATTGTGTCGACCAGTATCATGCCCGCCGAAAACACCCCGATCAGCGCCAGCACAGCCGCAGGGCCGCCGCGCGTTGTGGCCGTCGCGCCCCATGCCGCAGCCTGAGTAATGGTATCGAACACCAGTCCGAACATCAGCCCCACGCCGATGATCGACACCGGCCGGTCGAGCTTGTCGATCCGGCCCGCCAGCACCCGTGAGCGCCAGCCGGTCGGGCGAAAGGGTGTGGGCTTTAAAAGCCCGTGGAGATTGGCGATGCCGACCACCAACAGCATGGCCAGCACCATAACCTCGCTGGCCGGGGCAAACCACGCGGGCGGCGAAAGCCTGTGGGCGACAGCGGCCACCAGAAGCGCCACCACGGCCACGCCAAGACTGTGGCCAAGGGCAAAAAGCGTTCCGATCCACGCGGCCAGGCGCGGTCTGCGCTGGTTTACGGAAAAGACCATATTGTCGATCATGGCGATATGGTCGGGATCAAGACCATGGCGCAGGCCCAGCATGAACATGAGCCCGAGCGCGGATAGATCCAGTCCGGTCGGCAGGGATTGCATCATGGCCCTGGCCACCATGGCTGTCCGGTTTGGGGCAGGAGGGTGCTTGAGAGTATCATGGCATTTCCTTTGGGCGTGAGGCGGTGACGCCTGAGCGCGGGTTGACGGTAGCGTAATATGGTATAACATCACATAATCATCTAGGGATTCTTTGTGAACCCCCTTCTGTTGCCCTTTCCGGCCCCTTGCGGGCGGGCAAACGGAAACACTGTCAGGCCCTTTGATCCGACATGTTTTTATGGCTTTCCGACGGAGGAAATGGGGCTCCATCCCCGCAAACGGAGAAAATGATATGTTATCTTGTTACATTGCAGGATCTCGTCTATGCAGACCCCGTGCCTGAGGGGGCGGCACACTATCGGATCGGAATAAAAAGGACTGAAACCATGAAATTGCCCTCGCTTCTGGCAAGCACCTCGCTTGTGGCCAGCTTGATGGCGGCTGCCCCTGCATGGGCCGCCGATGCCGGCCCGAATGATGGATCGGGACCGGCCATCGTGGTCACGGCAACGCCCTTTCGGCATACCCAGGATGAAACGCCGTCCATCCCCGCCAAAGTGGACACGCAGCAGATCCGGCAGGCGGGCGGGGCCAGCATCGCCGACGCTCTCAAGGACGTACCGGGCGTCTCGGCCTCCGGCTTTGCACAGGGGGCTTCGCGGCCGATCATTCGCGGCATGGATTCCAATCGCGTGCGCCTGCTCGAAGACGGCACGTCGATTTCGGATGTTTCCGACATCGGCCCCGACCACGGCACGCCGATCGACCCGCTGTCCGCGCGCAGCATTGAGGTTGTGCGCGGGGCGGCCACTCTGCGCTATGGTAGCCAGGCGATCGGCGGGGTGATCAACACGATCAACAACCGCGTGCCGACTGAATTGCCCAAGACGCCGTTGTCGGGCGAGCTGACCTCATCCTATACCAGCGTCAATCGCGGTGGCGAGGTCGCCGGGCTGGTGGATGGCAAGGCGGGCGACCTGGCGCTGCATGCCGACGCCTATTACCGGCGCACCGGTGATTATGACACGCCGCTAGGGCGACAGGACAATTCGTTTTTCCATGGTTGGGGCGGGTCGCTGGGCGGCTCCTATTTCTTTGGCAACGGCAGTCACGCCGGGCTGGCCGTCACCCATTATGATGCCCAATATGGCATCCCCAGCGACACGACCTATATCGACATGCGCCAGACCAAGGTCATCAGCCGCAATGTGATCGAGATTGCCTCGCCTTTGCTCAAGTCGGTCAATATCGACGGCAGCTATGGCGATTATCAGCATCAGGAGAAGAATCCCGACGGCTCGGTCAACACCACTTTCCGAAACAAGGAAGCCAATCTGCGCGGCGAACTGCTGTTCAACCGTCTGGGCGCGATCAGCAATTCGGCGCTGGGCGTGGAGTATCAGCACCGTGATTTCTCGGCCGTCGGCGCGGACAGTTCCTATCTTCAGCCTGCCACCTCGCAAAACATCGCCGGATATGTGTTCAGCGAGGTCGAACTGGCCAAGCCGCTGCATCTGGAGGCCAGCGCCCGCGTGGAGCATGTCTCCGTCACCGGCACACCGCTGTCGGATCAATTCACCAGCCGCAATTACACACCGGTCAGCGCTGCGTTGGGCATGCTCTACACCGCAGCGCCGGGGATCAAGCTTGGCTTGACGGCTTCGACCACGGGACGTGCGCCCGCGCTGACGGAATTGTTTGCGCGCGGCGGGCATGATGGCCCCCAGACCTATGAAACCGGCGACCCCAATCTGAAGGTCGAGCGCGCCAAGGCATTGGAGCTGAGCCTGCGCGCCAATCGCGGCGCCTTTCATTTTGAAGGCAGCCTCTATTCCACATGGTTTTCCAATTACATCTATGGCGAGCTGACGGGGCGGACCTGCGATGATGACGGCAATTGCGTGGCGGGCGATACCAATGATCTGCGCGAAGTGTTCTATCGCCAGCAGGGCGCCCATTTCCGGGGGCTGGAAGGCGAGGCGCGCTATGATCTGACCAAGACCGCCCACACCAGCCTGACCGCGCGGGTGATGGGCGATCTGACCCGGGCCACACTGAATGACGGCAACAATGTTCCGCGCATCGCGCCATGGCGTCTGGGCGGCGGGCTGGATTGGCAAAGCCCGCGCTGGGATGCCGGTTTCAGCTATACCCGCTATGGCACCCAGAATGACTATGGCCTGTTTGACACGGCCACGGCGGGCTACAACGCGCTCTCGGCCCATGTGGCGGTGCGCCCTTTCAAACAGTGGCAGGGCGTGGAATTTTCGCTGGTGGGGCAGAACCTGACCAATGACGTTCAGCGCTATGCCACATCCTTCAACAAGGATCTGGTGGTGATGCCGGGCCGCTCGGTTCGGATTGTGGCAAGGATCGCCAGCTTTTGATGATGGCGGGCCCGTATCGTTTGGGCGGGTGAATTTGGGGCCGCTTCGCCACGCTGCCGGGCGGGATCTTACCTGTTCGGCAGCGGGGCAGGCGGCCCGGCCTCGCTGTCATTGCGGAAGGCCTTCCTTCCCTGCGGGCTCGATGATAGCTTGCGGCAAGGACATCGACCGGGTGCCGTTTGCATCGCGGTCTGAGGGCAGCGAATGGTCAGCGCGGGCATCCATACGACCGATTTCCCGACGAAAGGCATCCGGCCTGATGGCGCGGATGGCCCGTCCCATGCCCCGGAATACCCGCCGGGCCCGCAAGCGAAAATGAGCGCGGACGTCTCCTTGGCCGCTTTGTTCGCATGGGATACGGGGGCGTCGATCCTGCCTGAAAGCTATGCCCGCCTGCGCCAGGATCCCGCCTATCCGCGCGCGGTCCGCCGGTTGATCCGAACCATGCTCGAAGCCGCCGCCGACGATCCGGCGCTGGACGGCATCTTCAAGGATGCCGGGCGCAAGGTCGCCGCGCTGGCGGCTGCGCATCTGCACATGTCGGGCGGGATATCCCTGCCGCGCCTGAAATCCCTGATGGCGGAATTTGGACTGGCCAGTCCCGGCCGTGCCCGCGCGCTTCTCCTCTACATGATCTATCTGGGTTTTGTGGAAGCGAAACCGTTGAGGGAGACCGGTGCACCGGCACGCTATCTCGCCACGGAAAAGTTTCTGGCCACCTATCGCAGGCATCTGGCGCTGCTGGCCGAAGCACTGGCGGTCCTTGCCCCGGCGGCGGGGGAAATCGCATCGGATATTGAAAATCCCATCGTGTTCGACAGCTTCATCCGGCACCTCATGCACGGTTTCCTCTACGAAACCCGGCAGGGCCATGACGTCGATGCTTATCACCATGTGTTCCTGCACCGGAATGCCGGCACCCAGATCCTGTATCGGCTTCTTGATGCGGCGCCCGATCACGTCTTCCCGCCGGATGTGCCCGTTCCCTTCGCGATCGCGACGGAGGCGCGCAGATTCAAAGTGTCGCGGATGCATGTCCGCCGTATGCTGGCGGCGGGCGAGGCGGCGGGCCTGATTGCGGTCAGAAACCGGGCGGTCCTGTTCACCCCTGCAGGGCGGACGGCGGTGGAATGGGTCTTTGCAACCAAGATGATCGTTTATCTGGGCGCGGCGGCACGCACATTGCGCGACCGGGCCGCCGCCGTGGGCCACATCGCCGCCTGAACAGGCCGTCGTCTATGCCCGGTCAAAAATGTGCCATTGGGGCATCGGCACTTTCGCGTTAATCCAATCATCGAGACGGGCAAAGGTTCGTTTTCCACGCGATCACAACCGAGGATGAAATCGCCCGATCGCGCCGGAAAATTCGGGTTCCTGCCCGCTGACCAGAAGATTGGTTTTCGCAATGAAGGCATTTTTCATGCGTCCCGGCCGGGTGGTTCGCGATTGTCCGCCTGCTCCCCGTCTGCGGACCGCGCGTTTCATGCCATGGCCGGGCGGCATAGTGTTTCAGCCGTCCAATTGATCAAGCGCGGATCGGCGATTTTGCCCCTCCGATAAACACAATTTCCCCGTCAACCCACGCGCCCGCCCCCCCGCGAGGTCGCGGGCGCACCCGCCTGTCCGTTGGACAAGCACAATGCAGGAGCAGATCCATGGCCAAGACCTTCATCATCGCCACGTTTGCCGCCGCTTTGGCCAACATTCCCGCCATGGCCCACGGCACCATGAATCCGGGTGATCCCGCCGCGGAACCCGCGCCAGTCGCCGTGACCTATGCCGATTTGAATCTGGGCTCGGCCGCCGGACAGGCCACACTGCACCAACGCATCGCCCACGCCGCAACCGAAGCCTGCCTGAATGCCGGTGACGGATTGAGTACACCCCGCGCGGTGTATGAACAGCGAGTATGTCGCGCCCGCGCGATGTCGGGCGCGGAAATCAAACTGGCAACGCGCGGAGCGCCTATGTCGCATTGATCGCTGCTGGGCTGAACATTGCTGACCAACCGCTCTTCGGTTCGGACCTGTGCATAGCAGGCATAGGGGCCGGCCGCATAGTATCCGGGAAATGAACCCGTCGCTTTGATTTTCGATGATAATCGAAGAATGGCTGGGGCGGGAGGATTCGAACCTCCGCATGGCGGTACCAAAAACCGCTGCCTTACCGCTTGGCTACGCCCCAGCATCGCTCCGGCCGCCTTGGGCCGGGAGGCGTCGCATAACGGGATTGCGCGGCGAAGAAAAGAGGCAATTTGAACTTTTTGCGCAAATTGCCTCTTTGTCCGCTTTCATAGCGCGATCAGGCGCTGGCGTTCACAAGAGCGGCGAAATCCTCGGCCGAATGGCGCTCCAGCAAGCCCTTGCGATTGTTGACCAGACGTCCGCGCTGGGTCGCCTCGCGCGCGTCGATTTCCGTTACCCACCGACCCACGTTTTCATACTCCTCAAGGCCGAGGAAGGTTTTGGCATCGCCATAGGCTTCGCCGCGCCACAGGTTGCCCAGCCAGGGATAGGCCGCCATATCGGCGATCGAATAATCGTCGTTGCCCAGAAAACGGCTTTGCGCCAGACGCTTGTCGGCCACGTCGAACAGGCGCTTGGTTTCCATCGCATAGCGGTTGATCGGATATTCGTATTTTTCCGGCGCATAGAAATAGAAATGGCCAAAGCCGCCGCCGATGAAGGGCGCGCTGCCCATCTGCCAGTTGAGCCAGCTAAATGTCTCGGCGCGCGCGGCCCCGCTGGTGGGCAAAAATGCGCCGAATTTCTCGGCCAGGTAAATCAGGATCGCCCCCGATTCGAACACGCGAACCGGCTTGGCCTCGGTCCGGTCGAGCAGGGCGGGGATTTTGGAATTGGGGTTGATCTCGACAAAGCCCGAGCCGAACTGATCGCCCGCGCCAATGTCGATGAACCACGCATCATAGTCCGCGCCCGCATGGCCCGCGGCCAGCAGTTCCTCGAGCAGGATCGTCACCTTCTGTCCATTGGGCGTGGCCAGCGAGTAGAGCTGCAGCCCATGCTGTCCCACAGGCAGTACTTTTTCATGCGTGGCGCCGGAAACGGGGCGGTTGATGCTGGCGAACTGGCCGCCGTTGGTCTTGTCCCAGGTCCAGACCTTGGGCGGGGTATAGGTGTCGCTCATCGTGACAGGCTCCTGCGGGGGTTGATTGCTGGGGCAAGATAGGAACACCCCGCGCGATCCGCCAGAAGCGCGCGTCACAAGAAAGTTTTGACCGGGCAAAAGAAAAGCGGGGGCGTGTTAGGCCCCCGCTTGACGCATTCTCATTTGACTTTGACCTCAGGGGCCTCAGGCGATTTTCATCACCCAGCCATGCGTGTCGGGCATCTGTCCGCGCTGAATGGCCACAAGGCGATCCTTCAGCTTGGCCGTGGTCTGGCCCGGGCCGCCGCTGCCGATGGTAAAGCTGGTGCCGTCGGGCGAGGCCACGCGGCCCACCGGGGTCACCACCGCCGCCGTCCCGCAGGCGAAGGTTTCCAGCAGCTTGCCGCTGGCCGCATCCTCGCGCCACTGGTCGATGGAATAGCGTTCCTCGCGGATGGTCAGCCCTTCCTCGCGCGCCAGTTCAATGAGGCTCGCCCGCGTGATGCCGGGCAGGATCGTGCCCGACAGCGGCGGGGTCAGCAGGCTGCCGTCCTCAAAGGCGAAGAACAGGTTCATGCCGCCCAGTTCCTCAACCCACTTATGCTCGGCCGCGTCAAGGAACAGCACCTGATCGTGGCCGCGTGCAAAGGCTTCGGCGGTGGGCACCAGCGAGGCGGCATAATTGCCGCCACACTTGGCCGCGCCCGTGCCGCCCGGGGCCGCGCGGGTATATTCCGAAACCCAGATCGACACGGCGGGCGCGCCGCTCTTGAAATAATTGCCGGCCGGGCTGGCGATCACGATAAACTTATACTGCTTGGCCGAACGCACGCCGAGGAAAGGCTCGGTGGCGATCATGAAGGGGCGCAGATAGAGCGAGGCGCCTTCCTGACCCGGAATCCATGCCTGATCGGCCAGAACCAATTGCTTGACCGCCTCGACAAACACGTCCTCGGGCAATTCGGGCATGGCAAGGCGGGTCGCGCTGGCGTTAAAACGCTGCGCATTGGCCTCGGGGCGGAACAGCGCGATCGAGCCGTCGGCGTGCTTATACGCCTTGAGGCCTTCAAAGATTTCCTGTGCGTAATGCAGCACGCTGGCCGCCGGATCGAGCGGGATCGGGCCGCGCGGACCAATGGTGGCATCGTGCCAGCCTTTGCCCTCGGTCCATTCAATCACCACCATATGGTCGGTGAACTGCGTGCCGAAACCGGGCGCGGCCAGAATCCCTTCGCGTACCTCATCGGCCACGGGGGCGGGGTGGGGCAGGCGGGTGAAGGACAGGACAGGCTCGGCGATGGTCGCCATGATACACGACTCCTCATGGGGTGAATGCGGTTGCCTTTGAACGAAAATTACGCGCAAGGCAAGGGGCTTGAAATTAAAAATCACAAGGCCCGTTTGTGTCATGGCTGATAGCACGGTTGATGGCGCGGGAAAACCGCCTGAAACCCATCAATTGTCGATGCGGGGCAATTCGCGGGCCTCAAGCCTTGCGTAAAAATGCGAAACCGAGCGCTGCAACTCATAGCGCGCCAGCGCCACGCCCGCAAAACGCTCCGGGATCGGGATGTCGCCCGCCTCGCTCATATCCAGTCCGCGCGCCACTGCATCGGCCAGCGCGCCTTCCAGCCATGTCAGCCAGTCGCGCGTCTGGGCAATCGCGCCATGGGTGGCGTCGACCGGGCCGTGGCCGGGGATCAGCCGCGCGAATTCCCGCCCGTCCAGCACGTCCAGACTGCGCCGCCATGCGACAAGATCCGCATCGGGCGTCGCGGGCGCGCGATTGTGAAACACCAGATCGCCCGCGATCAGCGTGGCCGTAGCCCGGTCCATGATCGCCAGATCGCCCCCCGAATGGCCCGACAGCGCAATGGCCTCCAGCGCCCGCCCGCCGATCTCGAAAGGCCCCGGCGCCACATCCATCCCCGGCAGCACGACATTCGTGCCCGTCATCCAATCGGCCAGCAGGCGATACATGCCATCGGAAAAGCCCCGAGCATCGCGCTCCAGCTCGCGCCGCGTCTCGGGCAGGGCGGCGATGATCGCGGGATCGAAGGCGGCGGCCCCCATCGCATGATCGGGGTGAAGGTGGGTAATGAGCACGCGCAAAACCGGCCCCCCGGTCAGTTTTTGCGCCAATTCCGCCAGCGCCTGTCCATAGGCCAGCGACGGCCCGCAATCGCACAGGATCGCGCCGCCCTTGGCCGCCAGTATCGTGCAATTGGCAATCGCCCCGCCATTGGCAAAGGCAATCGCCTCATCCGCCCCGCGCACCACCCAGACGCCGGGGGCCAGGTTTTCGGGCTTCAGGACATAGCGCTCCGCAGCCCTTGCGGCCAAAGGCGCGGCCATCATGGCGCCGATCATCGCGCGTCGGGTAAAGCCGTTATCCACGCGGGCGACTCTGCAGGCCGATCACGCCCTGATACTCGCGCCCCTCGCTGTCGCGGGCCTGCACCTTGACCGGGCCTTCGCGCGTCGGACGTAACAGGAAAGTGAAGGCCGGGTCTTCGCTCACCGATCCTTCCACCGTCATGCTGGCCAGTTCCACCCCGGCGGCATCGCGCAGATAGATGGTTTCGATATAAAAACTGGGAATATTTTCCACCAGCCCGGTGTCCATCGGATGGCGCAGCGAGACGCGCAGACGCAGATCATCGCCTTCCTTCCACGCGCTCCCCCGCATTTCGCCCAGATGCAGCGCCCAGTCGCCCTTGGCCCGGCTGACCGGAGGTGCAGAGCAGCCTCCGCCCGCCGCATCGACCCATACGCCCGACACATGCCACGCTCCATCGGCCCCCATCACGGCTGCGCGCACCGGGGTCCGCTGGTCCAGCTTGATGCGCAGCGAGAGGAAGGGTGCTGCATGGAGGGGCCGGAAATCAACCGCCTGCGTCAGCGGGTTGAGGTCGGCAAAGATGATGATCCGCGAGGCGCCCGGGATGGTGCGCGCGTCCACCGTCACAGGAAACTGATGCTGATTTTCCGCGATCATCGGCACCTGCAGCCGCACGCGCGGGTCGAACACCACGGGCGCCCCCTTGAACAGACGCGCCGCATGATAGGTCCACATGGGCGACCCCAGCGGGTCTTTCGGCAGGGGGGAGGCCGCCCACGCGCAGGCGGGCAGCAGGAGTAAGGACAAGACCGTGAGGGCTGCTTTGCGCATCATACCAAGGGCGACTATGCACCCTTGCGCGGGCGGGTATATGCTACCTTGGGATAAGGAGGATGGCATGTTGGGGCTGATGGCGGGCGTGATTTTGGCGGCGACGCAACCCGCTTTGTTCGACGCGGATGGCTATCGCGCCTCTTCCTATCGCGCCCCGGTGGACCGCGATCCGGCCCCCGCAACGCGACTGGCGCTGGGGGCGGCCAAAGAATTGCGGGTGGGGCGTGATGCCATGTTTATCGACGCCTTGCCGCTGGGCCGCGCCGCCGGACAATGGCTGCAGACCGAGCCGCATGACACGATTGCGGGCGCGGTCTGGCGGCCGGAGGTCGGGCGGCCCGGTGTCGATCCGGCGCTGTGGGCGGGTCTGCGCGGCGCGATTGCGGCATGGCGGCGGGGGCATCCCGGCGGGCCGGTGGTGCTGTTCTGCCGGGTGGATTGCTGGATGGGGTGGAATGCCGCCCGCCGCCTTGCGCGCGAAGGCGTGGGCGATGTCTATTGGCTGGCCGAAGGCGTGGAAGGGTGGCGCGAGATGGGCGGCGCGCTGGCGCCTGCAAAACCGGAACCCGCAAAATGAGCCAAGCCCGAAAATGAGAAGGGCCACGACAGCCTAAACCGTCGCAGCCCTTCGCATGGTCAGCGGCCGCAAAAGTGCCGCTCACGAAGCCTCTATCGCTTAATCGTTAAACTCAGCGATAATGCCTCGCGATACGGATTGCCGACCTCTCTGCTGAACCATGAGACATCGGATCACCTCCTTTCGCGCTGTTGAGCCATAGGGAGCCGCCGGGGGGCGCAATACCCAGTCCAGACGACGGGGCGAGGGTCTGTTCAACCGCGCTCGCCTTGGATCAAAGGTGGTGTATTTCGCGCTGCACAACAAGTCTTGAAATGGAAAAAATTGCTGTCACAATCTTGGCTCCCTGGACAGGCGAGTCTGGGGAAATCCGCGAAAATCCGTCATATTGCCGTCATGGGCGGCGCGCTCCGGGCGGGGCGGGCGGCGTGTTGCGGAATTATCCCCAGTGATGATGGCATGGGCCTGAGTCGCGCGGATTTTATCACCCGATTTTTCAACGCGGCGCGCGGCAATCCTCGATCACGCGTGAGGCCGAGGCATCGGCGGGCAGCAGCAGCGGCGCATGGCCCGAAACCTCGACCTGCCAGCGGCCGCGCGTAAAGGCGATCGCGTCGAGCAGGCGGTCTGCGGCGGGCAGGGGCAGGACGGCTCCTGCGGCATCGCTCTGCGCGCTTGCCTGACGGGTCTGGGTGGCGGTGGTGATCTGAATAACGCCTCCGGCCGCGCCCGGAATAATCAGGCGCACCTGACCGCCCTGACAGGCCATGATGATCTGTGGCGCAGCGCCCTGCGTGCCATAAACGGCCTGCGAGACGCCGCCCGACGGGCTCCAGCGCCAGGCGCCCGGCGTGATCGGCAGGTCGCGCCAGTCGGTGGGCGTGGCCATCGGCGCGGGCGCGGGGCGCGGGGCCGGTCTGGCCTGCGGCGTGGGCGCAGGCGCGGCGACGGGAGGCGTGGGGGCGCAACTGGACAGCAGCATGGCCAGCGAGACAGGCAGCCCGATCAGAGCCATAGGGCGCCTTGTGGCGAAGAAAGGGGCGCGCGCGATTGCCATCATCGCCTCCCTATGGAATGGGGGAGCGTCCAAGACAAGCCGCCAAACAGAACCGAGACGATGAACAGTTCCAAAAACCGACCGGATGCTGCCGCCAATAGCGCCAAGGCTCCGCCGCCCAAAAAGCCCGCCAAAACCCGCGTTGATCAACTTCTGGTCGACCGCGGCCTTGCCGAGAGCCGCAGCCGGGCCAGCGCGCTGGTGCTGGCCGGATTGGTGTTCAGCGGCGAGACGAAGATTGCGAAGCCGGGACAGCAGATTGCCGAGGACGCCCCGCTCGAAACGCGCGGCCGCGATCATCCGTGGGTATCGCGCGGGGGGATCAAGCTGGCCCATGCGATCGAGCATTTCGGGCTGGACCCGGCGGGCGCCACTGCGATGGATATCGGCAGTTCGACCGGCGGCTTTACCGACGTTTTGCTGACCCATGGGGCCGTGCGGGTGTTTGCCGTCGATTCCGGCACCAACCAACTCTCGTGGAAATTGCGGCAGGACCCGCGCGTCACCGTGCTGGAGCAGACCTCGGCGCGGATCCTGACCGAGAATGAGATCGATGCGCCCTGCGGCTGGGTGGTGTGCGACGCTTCCTTCATCGGTCTGGCCAAGGTGCTGGAGGTGCCGTTGCGGCTTGCGGCGCCCGAATGCCGCCTGGTGGCGCTGATCAAGCCGCAGTTCGAGGTCGGGCGCGGCGAAGTGGGCAAGGGCGGCGTGGTGCGTGATCCTGCGCTGCACGCCCGCGTTTGCGAAGAGGTGCGCGGCTGGGTCGAGGGACTGGGCTTTGCGGTGCAGGGCATTGTCGAAAGCCCTATCACCGGGCCGGAGGGCAATGTCGAATTCCTGATTTCGGCATGGCGCGGGGGCGGATCGACGCAAGGCGCGCAGGATTAACCCTGTTCACGCGATTGGCTCCGTTTCGGAACCAGCGCGCCATGCGCCATTGCGCGCGCGGTTGGCCCCGGCCAGAACACTTTCATGCGGCACGAATCGTGGCGCCGTGTTAACCAGTCGTTTCACCCGAATGGCTCATAAAGGAGCAGGCAGGGCTGGCTGAAGGCCATCGGGCCGGGCTATGAAGGGAATGCGGCGCGGCAGGGCGCGGCGGCAATCAGACGGGGTTCTGGACGAAGATGACGGAAATTGCCTCCTCGGGTCAATTGCGGGCGGGACTGGCGCGCTGGATGCTGGTGCTGGTGCCGGGGATCAATCTGCTCGGCTTTCTTTCGGCCAGCGTGTCGTTGTCGGGGCCGAGCAATCCGTGGTTTGCCGCGCTGGTCAAACCGGGGATCTATCCGCCGCCGTTGGCCTTCCCGCTGGTGTGGACCGCGCTTTATATCCTGATGGGCGTGGCGCTGGCGATTGTGGTTTCGGCGCGTTCGGCGCCGGGGCGCGGGGCGGCGATTGCGCTGTTTGCCGCGCATCTGGTGCTCAATCTGGCATGGTCGCCGGTGTTTTTCGGGCTGCATCGGATCGCGCTGGCGCTGTGGATCATCGTCGCCATGGCGGTTTCGCTGGTGGGGGTGATCGCGCTGTTCTGGCGGGTGCGGCCCGTGGCGGCGGGGCTGATGCTGCCCTATCTGGCATGGGTGCTGTTTGCCAGCATGCTCAATTATCAGTTCCTCGTGCTTAACCCTGAGGCCGATGGGCAGGACGCGCCTGCTGTGGTGCATATCAAGCTCTAGAATTTTGGTCCGGCCCTTGATCCTTGCGGCTTTGCGCGCCATCTAGGCGGCCATCGGACTCCTTTGTCATGCGGACAGGGGGCCGCAGGATTACAAGACGAAAGCCGCGCCATGCAGAGCGAAAACCCCTTCCTTGCCGATTTCGTGAAGCTGATGAACAGCGCCGCCGGGACCTTTGCGGGGGCCACGCGCGAGGCGCGCGATGCCGCCCGCGAACGTTTCCGCGAGGCATTTGGCGGTCTCGATTTCGTCAGCCGCGAGGAATTCGACACGGTCAAGGCCATGGCGGCCACTGCCCGCGAAGAAGTCGAAGTGCTCAAGGAAAAGCTGGCCGCGCTTGAAGCCAAGATCGGCGGCTGAAGCATAAAGGGCGGGGCGATCATGCGCACCCGCCCCGGTATCTGCGCGCGTAAACGCCGCTATGCCAATGAGGCCGAGGCGGTGGCGGCAGCCTTAAAGGCCGCCGTCACCCTGCGCCCCTATCGCTGCGCGATCTGTCGCCAGTATCATCTGACCAGTCGGACCAAGGGGATGCGGGTGTTGCGGGTGGAACGCGCCCACCCGCCCGTTTAGATTAAACCCCGCCTTCCGGCGCCGAAACGCGGCCCGTCCGCTCCAGCTTGCCCCAGCCGGTGCCGACCCCGCGCACGGCGGCGGCCACAGCCCGGATCACCACCGAATACATCAACTGGCGATAGACAAAGCGCTGGGCCAGCAGCAGGAATGGGCGGAATTTGCGGTCGCGCACATCCATGCGATAGGCGATCCAGCCGCACACAAGGTCAATCGATGAAAACGCCGCCCAATAGACCGCCATGCGCAGCACATCGGTCTGGGTCTGGGCCCAGCCATGCTGGATCACGCGGGTGATCGTGCCCAGAATCGAGACGACCAGCGCCAGATCGATGGTGGGCGAAATGACCGCGAAGAGGATCTGGAACACCCATGCCTGCGGCACGCCGATGAAGGCCAGGCCCCCCGGCTTGCCCCGGCGCATGATCTTGCGATGCTTCCACAGACATTGCAGCGTGCCATAGGACCAGCGGAAGCGTTGTTTGGACAGGGCGCCAAAGCTCTCGGGAGCCTCGGTCCATGCCACGGCCTCCTCGTCATAGGCGACCTTCCACTTCTTGCGCTGGATGGCGATGGTCAGATCCTGATCCTCGGCCAGCGTATCCTCGGGATAGCCGCCCACGCTTTCCAGCGCGCTGCGCCGCCATGCGCCCACCGCGCCCGGCACCACCATGATCGCGTCAAACCGCGTCAGCGCGCGGCGCTCGATATTCTGGGCCGTGGTATATTCCACCGCCTGCCAGCGGGTGACCAGATTGACCCGGTTGCCCACCTTGGCATTGCCCGCCACCGCGCCGATTTTCGGATCGATGAACCAGCGGACAAGGCGCAGGATCGTTTCTTTTTCAAACTGCGTGTCGGCGTCCAGCGCGACGATGATCTCGCCGGTGGCCTCTTTGAGCGCCTTGTTCAGCGCGCTCGCCTTGCCGCCATTGACCAGCGTCATCAGCCGCACGCGCGGATTGTCGCCGAATTTCTCGGTGATGATCGCGCTGGTCCGGTCCTTCGATCCATCGTCCACCACGATCACGTCGAGATAGGGATAGGTCGATTCCAGAATGCGTTTGACGCTGGTCTCGATCACCTTCTCCTCGTTAAAGCACGGGATAATTACGGTGACCTTGGGCCGGAAGGTGGCATCGGGCGTGGGCGCCTTGCGCTTGGCGGGCAGCATGGCCAGCGCCACCAGCGTGACCGAGCGCAGCACGCCCAGCGCGATGGCGAAGAAGAACGACCAGTTGAGCACCACGATCATCACGCCGATCGAGGTAAAGGCGAAAACGTCGGCCCGCACCGCCAGCAGGTCATAGCCCTTGACCGGCGGCATCACCTGATCGGCGGTCAGACCTGCCAGTTCGGCCACGGTGACGAATTTGTACCCCTGCTGGCGCAGCGCGACGATGATGCCGGGCAGGGCGGTCACGGTCTGCTCACGGTCGCCGCCACCATCGTGCAGCAGGATGATGTTGCCCGAATAGCCGGGGCGGCCTTCCTTGACCTGAGTCAGCGTGGAATCGACGATATGCTGGACGCCGGGGCGCATCCAGTCATCGGGGTCCACATGCAGGCCCACGATCGTATAGCCATGCTCCTGCGCGATTTGCGCGGGTACCAGTTCGTCGGCGGTGGTGGGTTCGGCGTCACCGAAATAGGGCGCGCGAAACAGACGCATCGAACGCCCCGTATAGGCTTCGACCAGCCGCTGCGTCGCGTTCAGCTCCAGCCGAATGCCGGTTTCCGAGGAATTGGCCATGTTGGGGTGGGTATAGGAGTGGTTGCCGATCTCCATGCCCGAGGCGACCATCCGTTGCAGGATCGCCCGGTTCGATACCCCGTTTTCGCCGATGATGAAAAAGGTGGCGGGAACCTTGTATTGCTCAAGGATCGAGAGAATTTTCGGCGTCCAGACAGTATCAGGCCCATCGTCAAAGGTCAGCGCGACCTTTTTTTCGGCATAGCCGGTGCGCTGGACCTTATAGGGCGTAGGCAGGCTGTCATAGGTTTGGCCCGAAACCAGCCCGGTCTTTGGGTCAAAGCTCACCTTGCGCTCGCCCTCGCGCGGGGTTGATGTGATGCGCAGGATTTCGCCCGCGCCCTCAACGTCGGCGTTCGCGGTTTGGGCGATATGGCTCAGATCCGGAAAAGGGTTCTGCCTGCCCCCACTGCGCCAGCTTTGCAGCGCCTGCCAGAAACCGGGGTCCTCGGTGCCAAGGCGCCAGAGCGCGATATTGCCCACGCCCAGTTGCGAAAGGATGCGCATCTGGTTCCAGCTCGCCGCCGCGTCGATCATCCACACGTCATGGCGCTGGCCATTTTCGAGGAAAGAGAAGCCGGTGTTGCCGCTGGCCTTGTCATAGGTGGGCGTGGCGGCGGAATCATGGGCCGAAAGCCACGCTTCTTCGACGGTCAGGCTCTCGGCGGCATTCTTGCCATCGGGGCCGGGGTGCCAGTCGTAGGCATAGGAGCCCAGCGCGATGATCACCTTGTCGGCGGGCATATTGCCGATGGCCTTGCGCACCTTGGAGGCGAACCAGTCGTTCGAGGCGATGGGGCCGGGGTTGCCGCTGGCCCAGTGCTCGTCATAGGCCATCAGGATGATCTTGTCGGCAACGGCCGCAAATTGCGAAGGCGACCAGCCATCGCCTTCCATCGGCAGCGTGACGGCCACGACCTGCCCGGTAGGATCAAGCGCGCGCTCGACCTCGGCGATCATGGCGCGATAGGCGGGAATGTCGCTGGGGCGCAGGTCTTCAAAGTCGAAGATGATGCCCGCATCGCCTGATTTCTTCAGGTAATCGATCAATTGCCCGATCAACACCTTGCGCTTGGCCTTGCTGGCGAAAAGCGCGATGGCGGCGAGGCGTGAAAAACCCTTGTCATCCACATTCTGCAGCACCGGCACCACCAGCGGGCGATGCAGCGCCGAGAGCAGGATGCGCCGCAGCGGGCGGTCCTCGCTGACATGCAGGTTGCCCGCCATGTCGATGTTGAGCGAGGTGGGGGCGATCCAGTCGATCTGGTTGATATGGCGCAGCAGTGAAGGCGCCGAGGCATCCGACCAGTTCGAATAGAAGGCGACCGTGATCGTCTGGCCCTTGCTGTTCGCGCGCTGTTTGGGCGGGGTGCTGAACATGCGCGAGAAGGAATGCGACAGGCGCGACACCTGTGTACGCATGGGCAGCGCGGTGCGCCGTTCAAACCCCAAAGGCAGCGGCGAGGGCGCAGGGATATGCACCACGGTCGTGGCAAAGGCGATGGCCGCGATCACCAAGGCGATCAGGCCGAAGAAGGTCAACCGTCGCGTCCAGCGCCGACGGCGCCCCGAGGGATCGAAAAATACTGGTCTGGACAAGTCCGCCCCACCTTTACACTGCGAAGACAGGCGCTTCATCCCGAGCGCCCTTTGGGCCGTCTCTAGCATTGCGCGGGCGCGCCGCAAAGCTGCGGAACGCATTCTCCCCCAAATCAAACGAAAACGCCCCCCTTGGATCACTCCAAGAGGGGCGTCTCGAGCCGACCGGGGAAATCAGGCGGCCAGAGTGTTGAGGATGGGGTCCGGCCCGCTCAACCGCACCGCAGCCCCGCCGCGACGCCGGCGCGCGATCCATTCGCCCAGCATTTCGGCCGTCGTGTGGTCGATGCCATGCACATCCTTCAGGTCCAGATGGACCGGTCGGTCGGCAGGCACGCTTTCCAGACGATTGGTCAGCTTGGTCAGGCTGAGGAAGGTAGCCGAACCCTGAAGGGCGACATGATGCCCATCGTCGGTATGCTTTTCCTCGACGCCCAGCCGCAGACCCTTGGCCAGCGGGATCAGCTTCCACCAGCGAGAGCAGCAGGCCCGCGATCACGCCCGTCAGCAGGTCCTTGCCCACCACCAGCGCGAAAGTGACGACCCAGATCGCCGCCGGAATCACGCCATAGTTGTGGAACAGATGCGTGACATGCTTGAGGCTGACCAGGCGCCAGCCCGTGACGACCAGCACGCCGCCCAGCGCCGCCATCGGCACTTCGCGCAGCAGCCAGGGCAGCAGCGCGACAAAGGCCAGAATCCACACGCCATGCAGGATGGCCGAGAGCCGCGTCATCGCGCCCGCCTGCACATTGGCCGACGAACGCACGATCACGCCCGTCATCGGCAGCGCGCCCACCGCGCCGCACAGCATGTTGCCGATGCCCTGCGCCCACAATTCCTTGTTGTAATTGGTGCGCACGCCATCATGCATACGGTCCACTGCCGCTGCAGACAGCAGCGTTTCGGCGCTGGCGATAAAGGCGATGGCGATGGCCGCCGTAATCACCGCCGTATTGCCCAGCGGGGCAAAGAAGCCCGCGCCCGGCGTGCCAAAGGCGGCGGCCAGCGATTCGGGCACCGCGATGCGCGTGACGTTCAGGCCAAAGCTGGCCGCGATGATCGTGGCCGCGCCCACGCCCAGCAGCGCGCCGGGAACCAGAGCGAGCTTTTTGGGACGCCACTTTTCCCATGCCAGCATGACAAGGATCGTGGTCAGGCCAAGGCCCAGCGCCATTTCGGTCGAGCGAATGTCGGGCGAAAGGCCCAGCACGCGCCCGGGAATGGCCGCCAGATTGGCCAGCCCGTTCGACATCGGCTTGGCGTCAAACAGGATGTGGAACTGGCCCAGCACGATCAGCGCGCCGATGCCCGCCAACATGCCATGGACCACCGCCGGGCTGATCGAGCGGAACAGGCCGCCCAGTTTGGCAATGCCCGCCACCAACTGAATCGCGCCTGCCAGCACCAGCATCGGCCCCAGCGCCGACAGCCCGTGATCGCGCACGAATTCGAACACGATCACCGCCAGACCCGCCGCCGGGCCCGACACCTGCAAGGGCGAGCCGGCCAGCGCGCCCACGACAATGCCGCCGATCAGGCCCGTTACCAGGCCTTTTTCGGGCGGCACACCAGAGGCGATGGCGATGCCCATGCAAAGAGGCATCGCCACCAGAAAGACGACTATGGAGGCGGTGAAGTCGCGCGCGAGAAACGCGCCGATCCCGCTCTTTTGCGCCGTCTGGCTCATTCAGCCGCCTCCGCAATCAGCGTTTCGTCGGCGATCCGGCGCGAGGCGGGCATAGCGACGGGCAGCGGGCTGTCCTCGCGCAGGGGCACGAAATGGCCGGATTCGCCGTCAAGGCCCAGCACCTGCCCGGCGTGAATGTCGACGAACCAGCCATGCAGCGCCATTTCGCCGCGCGCGATGGCCGAGGCCACCGAGGGGTGGGTGCGCAGATGGGCGATCTGGGCGATGATGTTTTCCAGCGTGATCGCGCGCACGCGTTCCTTGTCCTGCAAATGGCCCTTGCAGGTCGAGACGATATGTTCAGCCGCAGCGCCGTGATCCAGCCATGCCTTCACATTGGGCATACGCTCAAGGCCGACCGGGTTGGACAGCGCCTTCATCGCGCCGCAGTCCGAATGGCCGCACACGATGATGTCGCGCACGCCCAGCGCGGCCACCGCATATTCCACCGTTGCCGACACACCGCCAAGCTGGGTGCCGTAGCTGGGCACCATATTGCCCGCGTTGCGGCATACGAAGAGGTCGCCGGGCTGGGCCTGAAGAATCTGTTCGGGCACAACGCGCGAGTCAGCGCAGGAAATCATCAGCGCCTTGGGGAATTGCCCATGGGTGGTCAATTTGTTGAACAGCTCGCCACTGGCCGGAAAAGTGGTCTTTTCAAAGCTGAATACGCGGCCAATCAGTTCGTTCATGGTCACACCTTTTGATCTGTTGCCTGCCGCAAGGGGGGCTGGCTGATGAGATCAGTTTATGTGTCCGATTTTGCTATGACCGCGCTTCTATGTAAGGAAGTGTTTCTGGAAACTGAGCGCGGGATGAACCACTTACATCGGCGGTTGCGGCAGGCGGATAAGCGCGCGCAGCCCCCCGTCAGGCTTGTTCGACAGGATCAGCTCGGCCCCCTCGCTGCGCAGAACCCGCACCACGATGGGCAGGCCCAGCCCCATGCCCGCCGTATTGCGCGCCCGCGCGCTGTCCAGCCGGATGAAGGGTTGCAACACCTTGCCCAGATGTTCCTCGGGAATGCCGGGGCCGTCATCCTCGACCGCCAGCGTGACACTGGCCTTTTCGATCTCGACGCGCACCATGACATTGCCGCCGTAATGCAGCGCATTCTCGATCAGGTTCGACATGGCCCGGCGCAGCGATACCGCCCGCGCCATCACCACCAGCCGGTCCGGCCCCTCATACTCGGCCGGATAGCCGCGATCCTGCGCGCCATCGACCAAGGTTTGCGCCATTGCGGCAAGGTCCACCGGCTCCTTGGCGGGGCCGGGTTCGTCCAGCGCCACAAAGTCCTGTAGCGAGGAGAGCAGGTCGCGCATTTCCGACAGATCGCCATCCATCGCATCGCGCTCTTCGGCATCCATCGGCACACCGTCCAGCCGCAACTGCATCCGCGCCAGCGGCGTGCGCATGTCATGGCCGATGGCCAGCATGGTCTGAGTATTGGCGTCGAGCAGGTCGTCGATCCGGCGCTGCATCGCGTTGAACGCGCTAATCAGTTCGCGCACTTCGGCCGGGCCGTCCATTTCGATGGGGCGGGCATGGGGCGTGCCGACATGCCGACTGGCGCGCACCAGCCGCCGCAAGGGGCGCAGCGAGGCGTAGACCAGAAACCACGCCAGCGGCACCAGCAGCAAGGTGGGCAGGATGATGCGCAACAGATAGCTGGCGCGCAGCACGAATATATCGCGCGCCTCGCTGTGGAAGGTGATGAGCGAGCTGTCGGCCAGCATCATCGAGCCATCCACCTCATGCCGGGCATGGAGCGGGGCCAGATGCAGTTGCAGGCGATACTGGTTCAATTGCGGCTGATAGGCGATCAACTGCTGCTGCATCGTGCCCAGATCAAGCGCGGCCAGCGGTCGTTCGCCGCCCTGCGGTTTCCACAGCAGTTTCAGGCCCGGGCGGCTCAATTCCCGCGCAACACGTTCGCGCTGAGGAGGGGGCGTCTCGTTCAACAATCGCGCGGTAACGATCAGATCATCGGCGAGATTGTCGGCCTCTTCGGCCTCCAGCGCGAATTCATTGGCGCGTTCGAACAGGATCGCATTGGCGCCGATATCCACCAGCATGACCATCGCAAGGATGGCCAGCATCCGCGCGGGCAGGCCCAGAGCGTGAAGCCACTTCAATGACGCGCAACCTCGGCGGTGAACATATAGCCGATGCCGCGCACGGTGGCGATCGGGGCCTGACCATTGGGGTTGGACAGCTTGCGGCGCAACCGGCTGACCAGCACGTCGATGCTGCGGTCCGAGCTGTCGGACAGGCGCGTGCGCGACAGTTCGATCAGGCGCTGACGCCCGATCACGCGCTGGGGCTGGCCAAGGAACGTGGCGAGCAGATCGAATTCCGCCCCCGTCAGATCCACCAGCGCCCCTTCGGGCGAGCGCAGTTCATGGCGCGATAGCGAGAGCGACCAGCCATCGAAGGTCAGCATCTTCTGGACGGGCGCGCGTTCCTCGTCGCTGCCCCCGCGCCGCAAGACCGCGCCGATGCGCGCGATCAGCTCGCGCGTGCTGAAAGGCTTGGCCAGATAATCGTCCGCGCCCAGTTCGAGGCCCAGAACGCGGTCCTCCTCGCTGCCGCGCGCGGAAACGAAGATGACCGGCGTGTCCGATTCCTTGCGCAACCGGCGAAAGAGTTCGATGCCCGTCGTGCCCGGCAGCATGATGTCGAGCACGATCAGATCGGCCGGCGCGCTGTCGAGCATCACCCACATTTCCGCGCCTGTGCTGGCCGTGCGCACGTCATAGCCATTGGCCCGCAGCGCCCGCGCCGTCAGCAGGCGCAGCGCCGGATCGTCTTCTACAAGCAGGATGGATTTAGCTGTCATGATTTTATGAACCTGGCCGTTGTCGGCGCACAGTAAAGGCGATCGGGGCGCGAGGTAAAGACCTCTTGCCCCGATCGCAAGGGGGCAGGCGCGGATGGAGTGGCGCCTGCGGCATGAACCGGCCTCAGGAGGGTTCTTGGGGATCTTCGGCCGGAACGCGTAAAACCGATCAATGCGGAGCGGGGATCAGCGCCGTTTCATTCAGGGCATGGGCCGATGTGAAAGGTACCCGGATCATTTCGCTCCTCGTGCATTCGTCCGTGCATTCGATGGTCATGATCTAGAGCGCCCATTTTGCGGGTTAAGTGCCGGTTTGTGATAAAATGTTTCTGCCTGTCCGTGTTTAGGTGGGGGTGCCGCTTGCGGCCGCCGCGCAATGACGACATGCTGGGCTATTGCATCTGCACAAAAGGGGCTTTCCCATGAAACTGCTTCGTTCCGGCGCGTTCCTTGCGCTGGCCTTTGCTCTTGCAGCGCCCGCAGGCGCGCAAAATGCCGTGACGCCGATGACGCCCGATGTGGTCAAATCCTATGACGCGGTGCGCGCCAATGCCGATTTCACCCTGCGCGAGGTGATGATCCCGATGCGCGACGGCACGAAACTCTATACCGCCATTGTGTTCAAGAAGGGCGCGAAGAACGCCCCCATCCTGATCTCGCGCAGCCCCTATAACGCGCATGGCGACGTGACGCGCACGGCCAGCCAGAAGATCACCGAGATCCTGCCCGCGATGGATGCCGAATTTGCCGAAGACGGCTATATCCGCGTCTATCAGGACATCCGCGGCATGCATAAATCCGAGGGCGACTGGGTGCTCAACCGCCCCATCGTCGGCCCCCTGAACAACACCGGGATCGACGAGGCGACCGACGCCTATGACACGATCGACTGGCTGGTGAAGAATGTGCCCGAAAGCAACGGCAAGGTGGGCATCATCGGCAGCTCCTATCTGGGCTTCACCTCGCTGATGGCGCTGATCAATCCGCATCCTGCGCTCAAAGCTGCCGTGCCGCAAAGCCCGATGGTCGACGGCTGGATGGGCGATGACTGGTTTCACAATGGCGCGTTCCGGGTGAACAGCTTCGACTATATGGTCGACATGAGCGTGGGCAAGGGCGATGCCGACGCCAAGATCCCGCGCGGCGCAGGGGACGATTACAGCGCCTATCTGGAGGCAGGCTCTGCGGGCGATTTCGCGCGCAAATGGGGCATTGAAACCATTCCGGGTGTGCGCAAGCTGATGGACAATCCGGCCTATACGCCGTTCTGGTCGCTTCAGGCGGTGGACAAATGGCTGGCCGCGCGGCCCTTGACCGTGCCCACCATGCTGGTCGTGGGCCAATGGGATCAGGAGGATTCCTATGGCGCCCCGGCCGTCTATCGCGCGCTGGAGCCCAAGGACACCGGCAATGACAAGCTCTCGCTGGTGATCGGGCCGTGGCGGCATTCCGGCGTCAACCATTATGGCTATGAGCTGGGCGATGTGAGTTTTACCGGCGACACGGCCCATGAATTTCGCGTCAAATGGCTCAAGCCCTTCTTCGACCACTGGCTGAAGGATGCGCCCGATCCGCACACGCCCCCGGTGCTGACTTATGCCACCGGCATCAACCAGTGGGAGGTCTCGCAGAAATGGGATGATGCGAAAATGACCCCGCTCTATCTGGGCGCGGGGGGCGGCCTGTCCTTTACGCCGGGCGCGGCGGGGCATGATGATTACGTCTCCGATCCGGCCCATCCGGTGCCTTTCCTGCCGCGCCCTCTGTCCATGAGCGACCGCAAGCAATGGACGACATGGCTGGTCCACGATCAGCGCTTTGTCGAGGATCGCCCCGATGTGCTGACCTACAAAAGCGCTCCGCTGGACAAGCCGATCCATATCAAGGGCGCGCCCAAGGTGGACCTCTATGCCGCCACCACGGGCACGGATTCGGACTGGGTGGTCAAGCTGATCGACGTAGCCCCCGACACCACGCCCGAGGCGGCCTCGCAGGGGGCCAAGCCTGCCAATCCCGGTTTCGAACTGCCGCTGGGCATCGAGATTTTCCGGGGCCGCTATGTTCACGGCTTTGCCACGCCCGGCGCGTGGAAGCCGGGCAAGGTGGAGAATGTCCGCTTCGAACTGCCGCATATCAACCATGTGCTGCTGCCCGGACATCGCTTGATGGTGCAGGTGCAATCCAGCCTGTTCCCGCTTTATGATCGCAATCCGCAGACCTATGTGGCCAATATCTTCAACGCCAAACCCGGCGATTACAAAGCCGCCACGCAGAGCATCCAGCGCGGCGGGGCCACGGCCAGCGCCGTCCTGCTGCCCATCGCGCAGGATTGAGGGCGAGGGGGCGGATCAAACCGCCCCCTTCCTTGACGGGCGCCTGTCGCCTTCACGCCCTGCGGATTTTGCGCGGATCCCGCTCTTGCCCCGCCGGATTCATCGGCCTAGAGCCTTTCGCAAATGCAGCAAGCGACTCCCCCGATTGCCGATGCGGCCCCCGTCGAAGAGATGGGCGCCAGTGATTATCGCCTGATCGGTCTGATCGTTGCCTGCGCGCTGTTCATGGAGCAGTTCGACGGCACGGTGCTGACCACGGCCTTGCCCACCATCGCGCGTGATTTCGGGGTGCGGCCTCCCGCGCTTTCGGTGACGGTCACGTCCTATCTGCTGGCGCTGGCGGTGTTTGTGCCGGTCTCGGGCTATATGGCCGACAGGTTTGGTGCGCGGCGGGTGTTTTGCGTGGCGATCGGCGTTTTCGCGCTCGGCTCGCTCGGCTCGGCGCTGACAAATGGGCTGGAAGCCATGGCGGCGGCGCGTTTCCTGCAAGGCGTGGGCGGGGCGATGATGTTGCCGGTGGGGCGTCTGGTGATGCTGCGCACGGTGCCGCCGCGCGATCTGGTCAATGCCACAAGCTGGATGCTGGTGCCCGGCCTGCTGGGCACGATTCTGGGGCCGCCGCTGGGTGGCTTTATCGTCACCTATATGCATTGGCGGGCGATCTTCTGGATCAATCTGCCGATTGCCATGCTCGCGCTGGTGCTGGTGTCGCGCTACATTCCCGATGTCCGCGCGCAGGAGCCGCCGGTGTTTGACGCTGTGGGATTCGTGCTGTCGGCCGTGGCGCTGGCCGCGCTGATGGTGGGGTTCGAGGCGGCCGGGCCGATCCATGCGGGCGCGGTGGCGCTGTTGCCGCTGGGGCTGGGTGTGGCGATGGCGCTGGCCTATTGGGCCCATGCGCGGCGACACTCCGCGCCGATCATGGATTTTGCGCTGCTGCGCCACCGCAATTTCCGCCTGTCATGGATTGCCGGGTCGATCACCCGCCTGCTGCAGGGCGCGCAGCCCTTCCTGCTGGCGCTGATGGTGCAATATGGCTTTGGCTTTTCCGCCGCGCGGGCGGGCACGATCACGCTGGCAACGGCGGTCGGGTCCATCGTGATGAAGGGGCTGGCCGGGCCGGTCCTGCGGCGGCTCGGCTTTCGGCGGGGGCTGACCCTGATGGGCGCGGCGGGAACGGTGGTCTATGCAACCTGCGGCTTCTTTTCGCCCGCATGGCCGGAATGGGCGATCTGGGGCGTGCTGGTGCTGGCCGGTTTTCTGATGTCGTTTCAATTCACCGCCTATAACACCATCGCCTATGACGGATTGGCATCTGAGGAAATGAGCCGCGCGACCAGTTTCTACACCACGTTTCAGCAGCTCACCCTGTCGCTGGGCGTGTGCATGGCGGCCACGATCCTTCAGATCAGCACCGCCGCGCATGGTGTGCAGCACCCCGAGTTGCGGGATTTTGCGCTGGCCTTCTGGATCATCGCGGCGATCAGTTTTACCGCCATCATCCCCAATCTGGCCTTTGCCCCCGATGCCGGATCGAGCCTTACCCAGACCCCCTGAAGGCGGCGTCGATGCGGGCCACTCAGACCGGCGCGTTTTGGGACGCTGATGGGCAGAACGCTTGACGTTGCAGGGCAAGTAGCCCATGGCCCGAGCCGAATTTTTTCGTCCTGATTTTACCTGATCAACATATTCGGGGGTCACTTGACCAAGGCAGTAATTCTAGCGGGTGGTTTGGGAACGCGGCTGGGCGAGGAGACTTCGAGCCGCCCCAAGCCGATGGTCGAAGTGGGGGGTATGCCGATCCTTTGGCATATCATGAAGATCTATGCGGCCCATGGCGTCAATGACTTCATCATCTGTCTTGGCTATAAAGGCTATGTCATCAAGGAATTTTTCGCCAATTACTTCCTTCATGCCGCCGATGTGACCATTGATCTGGCCAATAACAAGATGACCGTGCATGAGGCCAAGAGCGAGCCCTGGACGGTGACTTTGGTGGACACCGGGCCGACCGCGCAGACGGGCGGGCGCCTGTGGGGCGTGCGCCGGTTCCTGACCGATGGCGAGCCTTTCTGCTTCACCTATGGCGACGGCGTTTCCGACATCGACATTTCGGCCGAACTGGCCTTTCACCGCGCCCATGGCAAGAAGGCGACGATTGCGGCCGTTGCGCCTCCGGGCCGGTTTGGCGCGCTGGAATTCGGCGATGGTTCGGGCGGGCATGAGGTAACGAGCTTCAAGGAAAAGCCTGCGGGCGATGGCGGCCTGATCAATGGCGGTTTCTTTGTGCTGGATCCTTCGGTGATCGACCTGATCGCGGGTCCGGATCAGGTTTGGGAGGATTATCCGCTCGAAACGCTGGCGCATAGCGGTGAGCTGGTGGCGTACCGCCATGACGGCTTCTGGCAGCCGATGGATACGCTGCGCGACAAGCAGCATCTTGAACGGCTCTGGGCGCAGGGCGCCGCGCCGTGGAAAAAGTGGTAAGGGATCGTGGCTGTCGTGCATGATCCATCCTTCTGGGCAGGGCGACGAGTCCTGCTGACAGGGCATACCGGCTTTAAGGGGAGCTGGCTGGCGCTCTGGCTGCATCAGATGGGCGCGGTGGTGACGGGCCTGTCGCTGCCCGCCGAGGAGATCAGCCTGTTCCGTCAGGCGCGGGTCGAAAGCCTGCTGACCCATATCGAGGGCGACATCCGCGACATGGCCGTGGTCGAGGCCGCCGTGGCGCAGGCCGACCCGGAGGTGGTGTTCCATCTGGCCGCGCAACCTTTGGTGCGCCTGTCCTATGACACGCCGGTCGAAACTTTCGCCACCAATGTTCAGGGCACGGTGCATGTGCTGGACGCCTGCCGCCGGGCGCCCAATCTGAAGGCCATCGTGGCGATCACCTCGGACAAGGCCTATGAGAACCGCGAATGGGTCTGGCCCTATCGCGAGAGCGACCCGATGGGCGGGCATGATCCCTATTCGGCCAGCAAGGGCGCGGCCGAACTGGTGATCGCGGCCTATCGACGCAGTTTCTTCTCCGCGCCGGGCGCGCCGCTTTTGGCATCGGTGCGGGCGGGCAATGTGATCGGCGGGGGCGACTGGGCGCTCGACCGGCTGGTGCCCGACATCATCCGCGCGCTGATCGCCGGGGAGCGTCCGCTGATCCGTTCGCCCCATTCGATCCGCCCGTGGCAGCATGTGCTCGAGGCGCTGGGCGGCTATCTGCTGATCGCGCAGGTGCTCGCCGCCGGCGAGGCCTGGGCCGCCGAGGGCTGGAACTTCGGCCCGGCCGATGATGACACGCAGCCGGTAAGCTGGATCGCCGACCGGATCACCGGGCATTGGGGCAATACCGGCTGGGACCAGCCCGAGCAGGTGTCGGGCCCCCATGAGGCCAAGATCCTCAAGCTGGATTGCGCCAAGGCCCGCAATTATCTGGGCTGGCGCCCGGCCTGGGGGCTGGGCGAGGCGCTGAACCGGATCGTGGAATGGCACAGGGGCGTGGCCGAGGGCGGCGATGCGCAGGCAATTTCACTGACACAATTGGCCGCCTATCGCGCTTTGTTTCAACAAGGCTAATAATGTTTCAACGCGTCTGAAATTTTCAGAAGACAGTTTACAGGCAGACAGTTTCTATGGCCACGATTGATAATCCCATGCTCGACCTTTCCTCCGCCGTGGCGGGCATGGTGAAGGACAGCGATGAAGGGCAATTGCGCGAACTGATCCTTGGTCTGTCCGAGGAATATGCGCGCCGTTACCACGCCCCCCGCGCGTTTCTGCCTGGCGAGAGCGTCGTGCCCGTCTCAGGCAAGGTCGTGGGCGAGGGCGAGCTGCGCAATCTGGTGGATGCCAGTCTGGACATGTGGCTGACCACGGGACGCTATAATGCGCAATTCGAGGAAAAGCTGGCCGCGCGTCTGGGGGTGGCCCATGCGCTGACCACCAATTCGGGCTCTTCGGCCAATCTGCTGGCGCTGGCGGCGCTGACCTCGCATTATCATCGCGGCGATGCATTGAAGCCGGGCGATGAAGTCATCACCGTGGCGACGGGGTTCCCCACCACGGTCAATCCTTCGCTGCAATATGGGCTGGTGCCGGTCTTTGTCGATTGCGATATCCCGACCTATAACATCAAGCCCGAGATGATCGAGGCGGCGATTTCGGACAAGACCCGCGCCATCATGATCGCCCATACGCTGGGCAATCCCTTCGACATTGCCGAAGTGATGCGCGTTGCCGAGAAGTACAATCTGTGGGTGGTCGAGGATACGTGCGACGCGCTGGGCGCGACGTTTGACGGCAAGCCGGTGGGCACGTTCGGCCATCTGGGCACGCTGTCCTTTTACCCTGCGCATCACATCACCATGGGCGAGGGCGGGGCGGTCTTCACCGACAAGCCGCGTCTGAAGCGCGTGGTCGAATCGTTCCGTGACTGGGGCCGCGACTGCTGGTGCGCGCCGGGTCAGGACAACACCTGCGGCAAGCGCTTCAACCGCAAGCTGGGCACGCTGCCTCATGGCTATGACCACAAGTATACCTATGGCCACGTCGGCTATAACCTGAAGATCACCGACATGCAGGCGGCCGTGGGGCTGGCCCAGCTTGACCGGCTCGACGGCTTCATCGCCGCGCGCCAGCGCAATTTCGACAAGCTGACGCAATTGCTGAAGCCGCTGGAGGATATCTTCATCCTGCCGCAGGCGACCGAGCGTTCGCAGCCCTCGTGGTTCGGCTATCCCATCACCATCCGTCCCGAGACCGGCATCAACCGCGAGGCTCTGGTCGAATTCCTGACCGAGCAGAAGATCGGCACCCGTTTGTTGTTTGGCGGCAACCTCTTGCACCAGCCCTATATGAAGGGCCGCAACGTGCGCGTGGTGGGCGATCTGGCCAATGCCGATCTGGTGACGACCAATACTTTCTGGTTGGGCATCTATCCGGGTTTGACGGATGACCACCTTAGTTATACCGCCGAGCAGATTGGTGTCTTCCTTGCGGATCATTACGGATCGGCTAAGGGCTAAGGGACCAAGGTTTGTTACGGGCAGGGTCGGAAAGCCAGCCGAAGAGGTTTAGACGTGAACGCATACGAAAAACGCATGTTGGCGATTCTGGCCGAAGGCGCGGCCAAATATGGTTTTGTCTCGGTCAAGGCCGAGTTTGAGGCCGAAGGCACGCGCAGCGATGAATTCCTGCGCCTGCTCGAACTGGCCCGCCGCGCCGGGTTGAAGGTCGCGCTCAAGATCGGCGGTTGCGAGGCGATCCGCGACCTGATCGAGGCGCGCCAATATGGTGTGGATTACATCATCGCTCCGATGGTCGAGACGCCCTATGCGCTCTCGAAATTCATTGCCGCCAAGGACAAGGTGTTTCCCAAGGACGAGCAGGCGGACATGTCCTTCCTGTTCAACGTGGAAACGGCCACGACCTTTGACAGCCTGGAAAAGCTGGGCGAAGTGGCGCAGGCGGGCAATGTCGGCTTTGTGTTTGGCCGCGTCGATTTCGCCGGTTCGCTGGGCCATGACCGTTCGTTTGTGAACAGCGATGCGATGGCCGACTATGTCAATGCCGTGGCCAAGGTGGCGCAGGAGCGCGGCCTCGAACTGGTCGTGGGCGGCGGGGTCAGCCCGGATTCGGTGCCTTTGCTGGCGGGCGCCCGCGCGCATCGTCTGGATCGTTTCGAAACGCGCAAGGTCGTGTTCGACGCCGCCGTGGTCGAGGATGGCCGCGCGCAGGCGGGCATGGAGCTGGCGATCGAGTTTGAGCTGCTTTGGCTCAAGAACAAGCGCGATTTCTATCGCGGCATTGCCGAGGAAGACGCCACCCGCATCGCCATGATGGAGGCGCGTCAGGCCACCGCCAAGACCGCCGAGCCTGCGTAAATCATCATGGCTGAGACTATCCGGGTCGCGGACCTGATCGCCCGCCTGTTGGTGCAAAGCGGTGTTTCGGACTGCTTCATGCTGACGGGCGGCGGGGCCATGCACCTCAACGACGCCTTTGGGCGCGAAGCGGGCCTGCGCAAGATCTTCAATCACCACGAGCAGGCCAGCGCCATTGCGGCGGAAAGCTATGCCCGGCTGTGCGGCAAGCCTGCGCTGGTGAATGTGACGACGGGTCCGGGGGGCGTGAACACGCTCAACGGCGTCTATGGCGCCTATGTCGATTCGATCCCGATGATCGTGGTGTCGGGTCAGGTGAAGCGCGAGACGATTGCGGGCAATTTCCCGCATATCCCGCTGCGCCAGTTGGGCGATCAGGAAGTCGATATTGTCGGCATGGTGCGGCCGATCACCAAATATGCGATGGTGCTGCAGGACCCGGCGCAGGCGCGCAAGGTGGTGGAAAAAGCGATCTACCTTGCCACGCGCGGGCGGCCCGGCCCGGTGTGGATCGATGTTCCCATCGACGTTCAGGCCGCGCCCGTGGACCCGGATGCGCTGGAGGCCTTCGATCCTGCGGCCGATGTGGACACAGCGGCCGAATGGCCAAAGGAATGGAACGCGCCCAACAATGTGGCTGAAACCGGCGCGCTGACCGGCGATGCGTTGCAGGCCGAGGTCGGCGCAATGCTGGCCGAATTCTGCGCGGCGGAGCGGCCGGTGGTGTTTGTCGGCGCGGGCGTGCGTCTGTCGAACACGCATGAGCGGTTTCTGGCGCTGATCGAGCGTCTGGGCGCGCCGGTCGTCACGGGCTGGAACGCGCATGACGCGCTGCCCAATGCCCATCCTCTCTATGTCGGCCGCCCGGGCAGCGTGGGCGACCGCGGCGGCAATTTCGCCGTGCAGGGCGCCGATTATGTGCTGGTGCTGGGCAGCCGCCTCAACATCCGCCAGATCAGCTATAACTGGCAGAGCTTTGCCCGCAATGCGCGCGTGGCGATGGTCGATATCGACAAGGCCGAGCTTTCCAAGCCGACGCTCAACCTGCACCGGGCGATCCATGCCGACCTGCGCGATTTCTTCGCGGCGGTCGATGCGGTGGGCGTGCCGGCAACGGGGGCGGACAACCGCGCCGCCTATCTGGCGCGCAGCCGCGAACGCAGCGCGCAATATCCCACCGTGCGCGATGAATTTCGCAGCGAGACCGGCCCGATCAACCCCTATGTCTTTGGCGAGGCATTGTTCAACGAGTTGGAGGAAGGCGACATCATCGTCTCGGGCGACGGCACGGCCTGCGTCACGATCTTCCAATGCGCCGATCTGAAAAAGGGTCAGCGGCTCTATACCAATTCCGGCTGCGCCAGCATGGGCTATGACCTGCCCGGCGCCATCGGCGCCTATTATGCGGGCGGCGGGCGGCGGATCATCTGCCTTGCCGGTGATGGCTCGATCATGATGAACCTGCAGGAGTTGCAGACCATCGTGGGCGCGCGTCTGCCGATCAAGATCTTTGTCCTCAACAATGACGGCTATCACTCGATCCGTCAGTCGCAGGTGGCCCATTTCAAGGGCTTCTCGGTCGGCTGCGGGCCGGACAGCGGGTTGACCTTCCCCGATTTCGCGCGTCTGGCGGCCGGTTTCGGCTTCCCCGCGCGCAAGGCGGAAAAGGATGGCGATCTGTCCGCCGCGATCCGCGCCACGCTGGATGGCGAGGGCCCGCAATTGTGCGAGGTGATGATCGACAAGGCGCAGCAGTTCGAGCCCAAGCTGTCGAGCCGCCGCCTGCCCGATGGCACGATGGTCTCGCCCCCGCTCGAGGATCTCTCGCCCTTCCTGTCGGACGAGGAACTGGCCGCAGCCATGGCGCCCTGCGCCACCTTGCGGTGAGCACATGCTTCGCCATCTGATCTTCGATCTCGACGGTACGCTGGTCGACTCTTGTGCGATCTGCATCGAAATCCTCGAAGGGATGCTGGCGGAGCGCGGTAATACGCGCAAGATCGACCCCGAATTTGCCCGCCCGTGGATGAGCCATGGCGGGCAAAAGATGGTGATGGCGCTGCTGGGCGATGACTGCGGTGATCCGGCGCAGGAACTGGCCGAATTCCGCCGCCGTTATGCGGTGACGCAGACGCGCGTGGAAACGCTGTTCAACCATGTCGCCACCAGCCTGCGCAGCCTGCATCGACAGGGTTTCGTGCTGTCGATCTGCTCGAACAAGCCGCAAAATCTGGTCGACAAGGTGCTGGAGGATACCGGCCTTGCCCCGCTGTTTCAAAGCGTGGTGGGATCGCGCGCAGGGGTTGCGCCCAAGCCTGCGCCCGACCTGCTCGATCTGGTGCTGGCCGATCTGGGCGCTTCACCCGACCATTGCCTGTTTGTGGGCGACAGCGAGTTGGACCATGCCGTGGCCGATGCGCGGGGCATGCCCTTCCTGTTCCTGACCCATGGCTATGCCGACCCCGATTACCGGCCCGATCCGGCGATGAGCTATGATTGTTTCGGCGAACTGGCCCGCGCGGTGATGGAGCGGGCGCATGGCTGAAGGTTTGGCTCCCGAAGTGGTGCAGGCGCTGGTCGAGGACGGGCGGCGCATCGTCATCACCGGGGCGGGGGGCTGGATCGGCCTTGCCACGCTCGATCTGCTGGCCGCCGCGCTGGGTGACAAGTTTGAGAAGCGGGTGCGCCCCTTCGGCTCGAACACGCGCGCGCTGCGTCTGGCCGATGGATCGCAGGTGTTGCAGCGCCCGCTGGCGGACATGGCATGGCTGCCCAAAGAGCCGACCATTGTGCTGCACACCGCTTTCCTGACCAAGGATCGCGCCGAGGCGATGGATAAGGCCGCCTATATCGCCGCCAATCGCGCGATCAGCGAAAGCGTGCTCAAAGCCCTTAACCCGATCGGCGCCGAGGCGATTTTTGTGGCCAGCAGCGGGGCGGCGGCCAAGGCCGATGATCCGCAGGCCAGCGCGGCCATGCGGCTTTATGGCGCCCTGAAGCGCGAGGACGAGGAACGCTTTGCCGCATGGGCCGATGAAACGGGCCATCGCGCCGTTATCGCCCGAATCTATGCGCTGACCGGGCCCTATATCAACAAGCCGGGCGCCTATGCCATCGCCAGCTTCATCGACGACGCCATCGCTGGCCGCCCGGTTGAGGTGCGTGCGCCCCGCCAGGTCGTGCGCGCCTATGTCGCCATTCGCGAATTGATGAGCCTTGCCTTTGCCGCCCTGCTGCCGCCCAAGGGCGTGCTGCGGTTCGACAGCGGGGGCGAGGCAATGGAACTGGGCGAGATCGCGGGCGTGGTGGCCGCCCAGACCGGCGCCAGCGTTCAGCGTGCCGAAATCACCACCGGCCCCGCCGATATCTATCACGGCGACGATGCGGCCTATCGCACCCTGCTGGCCGACCATGGCATCGCGCCCGTCCCTCTGGCCGCGCAGGTGGCCGAGATGATCGCGTGGGCACAACGCTCCTCTTGAGCGGGAAGGTAATTCATGACGAAGAATGCCGACATTGATGTCTCGGTGGTCATCCCCTGTTACAACGAGGAGATGAACGCCGGGCCGATTGCCGAGGCGGTGATCGCGCAACTGGAGCCGTTGGGCGTCAGCTTTGACATCATCTTTATCGACAACCATTCGACCGACAACACGGTTGGCATCATCAAAGCGATGTGTATGCGCGACCCGCGCATCCGCCTGATCGTCAACACGCGCAATTTCGGGCAGATGCGCTCGCCCACCCATGGCATTTATGCCGCGCGGGGGCGGGCGGTGATCGGCATGTGCGCCGATTTTCAGGACAGCCCCGAACTGCTGCCCCATTTCGTGCGCCGCTGGCAGGAGGGCGTCGACATCGTGCTGGGCGTGCGCGAGCGGGAAAAGTCGGGCCTGATGCTGACCGCGATCCGCGCGCTGTCCTATTGGCTGGCCAAGAATTTCGGCGACTTTCAGACCATTCCCAACGCCACCGGCTTTGGCATCTACAGCCGCCGCGTGGTCGATGCGATCAAGGCGCTGAACGAGCCGGAGCCGTTTTATCGCGGGTTGCTGGTGGAAACGGGCTTTCCGCTGGAGACGATCAACTATGTTCGCCCGCCGCGGACGAGAGGCAAATCGAAGAACAATTTCTTCACCCTGCTCGATTTCGCCATCGCGGGCCTGACGGGTTCATCCAAGCGCCTGCTGCGCGCGCCGCTTTATCTCAGCGTGCTGGGGGCGGTTGTGTCCCTGCTGATGCTGGTGGGCGCGGGGATCGCCTTTTTCACCGGGCGTCCGATTGCGGGTTGGCTGATCGGCATGGTGCTTCAGGCGCAATTCGCGCTGATCTTCGGCTTTATGGGCCTGATGGGCGACCATATCCGTCAGATCTCCGAACGCACACGCGGCACGCCGCTGGTGCTGGAGCGCGAGCGGGTGAACTTCCCCGAGGATTACGGATGATCTCGCGGGATCGCGCCGCTGAAATCCTGCGCTTTCTGATTGCGGGCGCGCTCAACACGGCCTTTGGCTATGGGCTTTATGCCGGGCTGATCTGGCTGGGGCTGGACCGCTATCTGGCGCAGGCCATCGGCTATGTGCTGGGCACTGGGTTCAATTATTTCACCTATTCGCGCGGGGTGTTTACCGGGGCGGGCCCAGCGAAATTGCGTTTCGCGCTGTCCTATGCGGGCAATTATCTTATCAATCTGGCGGGGTTGAAGCTGGCCTCGCATTTCATCGCCGATCCCTATCTGGCGGGCGCGGTCACGACCTTTGTGGTGGTGGTGCTCAACTATGCGGTGCTCAAACGGCTGGTGTTCAGGGCTTGAAAAATTGTAAGTAATACGTCTCTTTTTTGCTAGGCAAGGTCAGACCTCCCCGTTATCCTCCCCCCATAAATCCCGGATACAGATGGAGCGGAGAAACCGCCCAGCCGGGGGAGAGAGGATTGCGATGCATATGCAGACGGGGGGAATTGCGCCCTCAACGACCCGCGTGGCCAAGGGCGGATGGTATGCCCTGCTGCTGGTCTGCGCGATGCAATTGCTCAGCCTGCTGGATCGCAACATTCTGGCGATCCTTTCCCCGCGCATCAAACATGATCTGAACATCGGCGATGCGGAGATGGGCCTGCTCTATGGCACGGTCTTTGCTCTGTTTTATGCGGTTTTTTCGCTGCCCTTGGGCCGTCTGGCCGATGGCTGGCGGAGGACATGGCTGCTGGCCATCTGCATCGCCTTCTGGTCGTTGGCCACGGGCCTTGCCGGGATCGCCAGCGGCTTTGCGCTGCTCGCCCTCTCGCGCCTTGGCGTGGGTATCGGCGAGGCGGCCAGCCAGCCTGCGGGTACGAGCCTGATCTATGACTATTTCCCCAAGGCGCGGCGGGGCCTTGCCATGGCGGTGATGGCGGCGGCGATTGCCATTGGCCTTGGCCTGTCCAGCGTGCTGGGCGGAGTGGCGGCCGATTGGTGGGATGGACGCTTTGCGGCGGTCGGTGCGCCCTTTGGCCTGCGGGGGTGGCAATTCGCTTTCCTGCTGGCGGCGGTGCCGGGCCTACCTTTGGCCGGTCTGCTCTGGCGTCTGGCCGAGCCCGTGCGCGGGGCCATTGAGGGCATCACCACGCCCCCCGATCCGCGCCCCTTTGCCGCCTCGTTCGAAGTGCTGTTGGCGGTCGTGCCGTTTACCAACTGGCTGATGCTGGCGCGGCGAGGGGCTTCGGCGCGGGTCTGGGCGGTCAATCTGATGGCCACGGCGGTCATTGTCGGCGCGATGGTGGCGCTGGCCCGCGCGGGCGCCGCTTTCAGCCCGCGCCCGCTGCTCAATCTTGGCGTGGTCAGCCTGTCGCCCCATACGCTGCAATGGGCGGTGGTGGGGTTGGGCCTGTTCGCCACGCTCAATCTGGTGCAGGCGGTGCGTATCACCGACCGGCCCGCCTATGCGGTGATGCGCAGCCCTTCGCTGATCCTGTGCATTGCGGCCGGATCGCTGCAAAGCATGATCAATTACGGCTGCATGGCCTTTACCCCGGCCTTTCTGATGAAGACCTATCACCTCACGCCTGCCCAGACCGGGCTGCAATTCGGCCTGCTCTCGGCGGCGCTGGGCGTGGTGGGGCCGATGGTGGCGGGGCCGGTGACGGACTGGGCGGGGCAAAGGCTGCCCGGCGTGGGGCGCGTGCTGCTGGCGCTGTTCGCGATGGGGGTTTCGCCCTGTCTGGCCTACTGGGTCTATCATGCGCCTGATGCGGCCGGGTTCTATGCGCGCTTTGTGCTCTACAGCTTCGTGCTGACCATGTGGATGCCGCCGCTCTATGCGGTGATGTATGATCAGGTTCTGCCCCGGATGCGCGGGCTGACCGCCTCGACCTATATCGTGGTGATGACCATCGCGGGGCTGGGCGTGGGGCCGTATATTGTGGGGATGATTTCGGATGCCACGCATGGCGATCTGGGCCGGGCGATCCTGTCGATCAATCTGGTGGCGGTGCCTTTGGTGCTGGTGCTGGTGGCTCTGGCCATGCGGGTGCGGAGTGATGAGGGCGCGGTATTGACCCGCGCCCGCGGGGCGGGTGAGCCGGTTTAGAGCCAGACCCGATCTGTTAGGATCGGGTCTGGCGACAAGCCCGCGCGGCAATTGAGCGTTGCTTTGCGTTCGCGCAGCTTGAAGGCAAAACGCATTACACCACGCGCCACACCCACAATTTGATGCCCAGCGGATAGCGCGCGCCCGAGCAGATGAAGATCGAGCGGTTCATCCATTCATACGGCCCCTTGGGCGCGATGAATTCAGGCACGGTGCGGAAATAATATTCGGCGGGGTCCACCGTCTCGCCCGCCGCCAGTCTTTGCATCACCTCGGGCGGGCCGTGGCGCAGCCCCTTGTTGCGGATCTGGATCACCACGCCATCGTCGGTTTCGATGGCATAAATCGCATCGGCCACGGTCACGCCATCGGGCCGCGTCACCTGCCAGTCGGCGGCATTGCCGATCAGACGGCCCTTGATCAGCGGTCCTTCGACGCGCCCGCCGCCCACGATTGGGATGATGCGCCGTGTGCCGTCATAGGTCTCGCCGATGGGGCGGGGCGGTTCCAGTTCGCCGGTGGCTTCATAGACGAATTCCAGTTCGGGCTTGATCATGCAGGCTCTCCCAATTTTGCTATGGAGAATAGCGCTGTGTCCGAAGGGCGCAAGTGCGGGGGCAAGCGCGGGGTGGCAAAATGATCGCCTTGGGATTATGGGGCGGGCATGATCCGCCTTTCCGACCTCGCCCTGCCGCTCGACCACACGCCACAACAGCTTGACGCTGCCATCGCCCAAAGGCTGGGCGTGGCGCCGCAGCGTATTTTGCGCCGCACCATGGTCCGGCGCGGCAATGATGCGCGCAAAAAGGGCGCGATCAAGCTGGTCTATGTCTTTGATGTCGAAGTGGACGATGAGGCCGAAGTGCTGGCCCGGTTGGACGGAGACAGCCATGTGCGACCTGCGCCCGACACGGCCTATCGCCCGCCGGTGGTGGCGCCCGATGGGTGGGCCGGGGACAAGGAAGGCGAGCGCCCCGTGGTGATCGGGGCGGGGCCTTGCGGTCTGCTGGCGGCGCTGATTCTGGCGGAAATGGGGCTGAAGCCGATCATCATCGAACGTGGCACGGCGGTGCGCGAGCGTACCAAGGACACCTGGGCGCTGTGGCGCAAGAACAAGCTGACCCCGGAATCGAACGTCCAGTTCGGCGAGGGCGGGGCGGGCACCTTTTCCGACGGCAAGCTCTACAGCCGGATCAAAGATCCGCGCCATCTCTCGCGCAAGGTATTGACCGAATTTGTGAAAGCGGGCGCGCCCGACGATATTCTCTATGAGGCGCACCCCCATATCGGCACCTTCCGTCTAGTGACGATGGTGATTTCGATGCGCGAGACCATCGAGACGCTGGGCGGGGAATACCGTTTCCAGACCCGCGTGGCCGATTTTGACATCAAGGATGGTGTGCTGCGGGGCCTGCATCTGGTCAGCACCAGGGATGGGGCGGAAAGCTATCTGCCCGCGCGCCATTGCATCCTTGCCCCCGGCCATTCCAGCCGTGACACGTTCGAGGTGCTCCACCAGCGCGGCGTATTCATGGAGGCCAAGCCCTTTGCCATCGGCGTGCGCATCGAACACCCGCAAAGCTGGGTGGACAAGGCGCGCTATGGCGCCTGCGCGGGCCATCCGGTGCTGGGGGCTGCGGCCTATGCGATCTCGCATCAGGCATCGAACGGGCGGGCGGTTTACAGCTTCTGCATGTGTCCGGGCGGGCGCGTGGTGGCGGCCACCAGCGAGGAAGGCCGCGTTGTCACCAACGGCATGAGCCAATATTCGCGCGCGGAATTCAACGCCAATTCGGGCCTCGTGGTCACGGTCGATCCCGGCAAGGATTATCCTGCCGACCCGCTGGCGGGCATTGAATTTCAACGCAAATGGGAAAGCCTGGCTTTTACCGCAGGCGGCGGCGACTATTGCGCGCCGGGGCAGAAGGTGGGCGATCTGCTGGCCGGGCGCGCCTCCTCGGGCGATTTCGGGGCGGTGAAGCCGTCCTATCAACCCGGCGTGAAACTGACCGACCTGTCGGCCTGTTTGCCCGATTATGTGCTCGACGCGATCCGTGAGGCGCTGCCGGTGTTTGGCCGCCAGATCCCGATGTATGACCATCCCGATGTGGTCATGACCGGTGTGGAAACGCGGACCTCAAGCCCTCTGCGCATCACGCGAGGCAAGGATTTCCAGTCACTTAACACACGCGGGCTGTATCCGGCGGGTGAGGGGGCGGGCTATGCTGGCGGGATCCTGTCGGCGGCGGTGGATGGGATCAAGGTGGCGGAGGCCTTGGCGGTGGAGGTTTTGAAGTAAGGTTTGCCTCCGGCGGGCAAAGGGCGGGGGCCCTTTGCAATCCCGATAATGGGGTGTTGGGTTCGCCGAGATTGCTTGTGGATCATGCGATTAAAGCCTGCGGCGCTCGTGATAGGCGCCGCAGGCTTTAAATTTGAAACATTGCGTCCGGCACCCAACGCCGATCCGATCGCGCAACGCATACAGTAACGGGAGCGCGAGGGTCTAGACCCTCGCATTTCCCCCTTATCTTCTGGAAAACTCCACCCCCAGCCCTTTGCCCAACGCTCCCCACACGCTACTAGGCCAACCGTGACTGCATCCATCATCATAGGCGAAGAATCGAACGGCAAAGCGGTGCCGATCGATATTGAGGAACTGCTGGCCACGCGCCTGTTGGTGCAGGGCAATTCGGGTTCGGGCAAATCGCATCTGCTGCGTCGTTTGCTGGAGGAATCCGCCCCGCTGGTGCAACAGGTCGTAGTCGATCCCGAGGGCGATTTCGTCACGCTGGCCGAGCCGTTTGGCCATATCGTCGTGGATGGTTCGGCCTATAATACCAATGACTTGGTTCGGCTTGCCAATCGGGTTCGTCAACATCGCGCGAGCGTTGTTCTGGCGCTCGACGGGCTGGAGATCGAGGCGCAGATGCGCTGTGCGGCGACGTTCCTCAACGCGCTGTTCGATGCCCCGCGTGAGATCTGGTATCCAGCGCTGGTGGTGGTGGACGAAGCGCAGATGTTCGCTCCTGCCGCCGCTGGCGATGTGACGGATGAGGTGCGCCGCCTGTCGCTCTCAGCCATGACCAACCTGATGTGTCGCGGGCGTAAGCGCGGCCTTGCGGGCATCATCGCCACCCAGCGTCTGGCCAAGCTGGCCAAGAATGTCGCGGCCGAGGCGTCGAACTTCCTGATGGGTCGCACCTTCCTCGACATCGATATGCAGCGCGCCGCCGACCTGCTGGGCATGGATCGGCGTCAGGCCGAAACCATCCGCGATCTGCAACGTGGGCAGTTTCTGGCGCTGGGCCCGGCGATCACGCGGCGGCCTCTGTCGGTCCGCATCGGGGGCGTGCAAACGCGAAGCCAGGCTGTGTCCACCGGGCTTCTGCCCCCGCCCAGCGTGACGGGCGATGATCTTCATGCGCTGCTCCACGCGGCCCCCACCGCCGAGGAACTGGCAGCGCAGGAAACCCCGCTGCTGGCCGGTCTGCCGCGCCCCGATGCCGGCGAATTGATGGAGCAGATCGGCGCCTATGTCATGGCCCCCGCGCCGGGCGAGGAGCCGCTGGTCGATGACAGCGGCCCCAATCTGTTTTCCGCCGCCAGCGTCCCCGCGCCGCCCAGCCTGCCGCCCGAAGAGGTGCAGTCGATCATGGCCGCGATCATGGAGGATATCACCGCCGAGCGTGATTGCACCTATCAGCCGATTTCATCGCTGTTTCAGGACTTTACCACCCGCTGCCGGATGAAGAAGATCGGTCAGCATGTGGGCGATGTGACCCAGTTCCGCCGCCGCTTTGCGCTGGCCGTGGCGGGCATTTACCGCCCGACGGATGAGGAATGGGCGCCGCTGCTGCAATTGTCGCGCAGCGTGCCCGATGACCTGCTGACGCCTTTCCTTGTCATCGCCCGCGCTGCGATGGACGAGGCGCCATGCCCCGACGATGAAGCGCTGGCCCGCGCCTATGGTACCAGTTCGCCCGGGCGCATTCGCCGCCTGCTCGAACATCTGGAGAAGTCGAACCTGATCGTGGTCAAGACCGATTACAGCGGGCGGCGCTCGATCGGCATCCCGGATCTGGGCGTTTCGACGGCGGCGGTTTAGAAGCCAGAAGGTATGCGAGGGACTCGTCCCTCGCGCTCCCATTACTGTCGGCGTTGCCTCATGGGTTCGACATTGAGTGTCGGACGCGGCGCTTAAAAATGAAAGCCTGCCGCGCCTATTACCAGCGCCGCAGACTTTCATTGTATGATCCACAAGCAAACCCTGTGAACCCAACCCCATTAACGGGATTGCAAAGGGGACCAAGTCCCTTTGCCCGCCGGAGGCATAAAGCCCCCGATCAACCCTCAGCGACGACGCGCCTTCACATCGACATTTTCCCGCAGCGGATCAAACTGCGAAGCACCGCCAGCAGCAGCAGGACGCGCGCGGCCATGCTGTTCGCGGCGTTCGGCGCGGGCGCGGTCGCCGTCGCGCTGGGTGCGCGAACGCTGGCCATCGCGGGGGGTGTCGCGGCCCGCGTTGGGGCGGCGGTCATTGTTGCGACGGCCTTCTTCGCGACGTCCGCCATCACGGCCGCCATCGCGGCGGCCTTCGCCCTGCGGACGCGAGGCCTTGATCGCGCCATTGTCGCCCGTGCCGCGCTTGGCGGGGGCAGGCAGGCGCGAGGCTTCCTTCTGGAATTCGGGCGGCAACGCCATAGGCGTCAGTTTCACGCCCGTCAGGCGCTCGATCCCGCGGATATAGGGGCGCTCGTCCTCGGCGATCAGGCTGATGGCGATGCCATCGGCCCCGGCGCGCGCGGTGCGGCCGATGCGGTGAACATATTGTTCGGCCACATTGGGGATTTCAAAGTTGAACACATGCGACACGCCCGAAACGTCGATCCCGCGCGCGGCAATGTCGGTGGCGACCAGCACCTTTACCGTGCCGTCGCGAAAACCCTTGAGGGCGGCGGTGCGCTGGGCCTGGCTCTTTTCACCATGGATGGCGGCGGCCGGGATGCCTGCGGGCGTCAGGAAGCGCACCACGCGATCCGCGCCATGCTTGGTGCGGGTAAACACGATCGTGCGGTCGATGCGGTCGGCATCGCCTTCTTCCTTGGCCAGACCATCGCGCAGCAGGATCGTCAGCAGCGCCTGCTTTTCGGCCTGATTGATGAAGATCGACTTCTGCTCGACGCGCTCGGCGGTGGTGGATTGCGGGGCAACCTCGACCTTGACCGGGTTCTGGATGAACTGCTTGCCCAGTTGCTCGATCGCCTGCGGCATGGTGGCGCTGAAGAACAGGCTCTGGCGCTGGGGCGGCAACAGGCGGGCAACGCGCTTCAGCGGCACGATAAAGCCCAGATCCATCATCTGGTCGGCTTCATCCAGCACGAAGATTTCGACGTCGCGCAGCGTCAGCGCGCGCTGGTCGATCAGGTCGAGCAGGCGGCCGGGCGTGGCCACCAGCACATCGCAGCCCGGCACTAGAGCGCGGGCCTGCTTGCCCGCAGGAATGCCACCGAACACGCATTGGATGTTCAGACTGACATATTTGGCATAGCCGCGCATGTTGTCGGCGATCTGGGCCGCCAGTTCGCGCGTCGGGCTGAGCACCAGCATACGGCACGAGGCGGGCTTGCGCGGCTTAGGATCGTTGATCAGGCGGTGGAGCGAGGGCAGCGCGAAGGCCGCCGTCTTGCCCGTGCCGGTCTGGGCCAGACCCAGCAGGTCGCGCCCTTCGATCAGCGCGGGGATCGCCTGACGCTGGATCGGCGTGGGATCGTTATAACCCTTGGCCTCCAGCGCGCGCAGCAGGGGTTCGGCAAGGCCAAGTTCGGAAAAATAAGACATGGGAAACTTTCAAACAGGCTTCACAGCGCACACCAGCGTAAGCGGCGCGGCAAGCAGGTGGCTCAAAAAGCGCGACCCTGCGTGAGGAGGAAGCGAAAAACGGACTGCAAATCCGTGAGATCCGGGGCGGGCGGCCATAAATGGCTGCCCTCACGCTGCCCGGTCCTGCGCGCTGCCTCATGCGGCGCGCCGACTTGCTTGGGACCGCCCATACAGCAACATGGCCATATTGCCAAGTTTTTTGCGCGTTGCAGCAAAAACGGGACTGTCTGACGCAAAAAGAGGCCGGTTTTGCGACCGGCCCCGTTTGCATCATGACTGGAATATCAGGTCAAGCGCCAGGTCATCGGCACCGTCAGCGTGGTGGGGCCTGCGGGCGGGGCAGGCACCTTGCCGACCTTGGCGGGCACAGACAGGGCTTCCTTGTCGAGGATTGCCGAGCCCGAACCGGCCACCAGTTCCGCCTTTTGCACCGCACCATCGGCGCCGATATAGACCTTGACCTTGGCGGTGCCTTCCTCGCCGCGCATCTGGGCGGTCGAAGGGTAGGTCTGTTTCGAGGCAAACATGTTGGTAACCGAACGGCTCCAGTCCGACGACTGCGCAAAAGCCGAAGTGCTGAGGAGAACAGCGCCGGTCATGGCGAACGAGATCTTGGCAATAGTCTTGATCATGGTCGGCTTTCTCTTTTCAAACTGTTATTTCGATAAACCACTATTGCCCAAAATTGGATAAGAACGGGCTGATGTTTATGCTTGTTCTGTTTCTGCCATGGTCTTAAGTGAATTTACCAAATCGCTCAGAATTCGGACCAGTCATCTTCGATCTTGAGCGCTGTGGCCCCCACCGACGGTGCGCGGCGGGCCGAGAAGGAAGGCAGCGCCACATCGTCCTGGGCAACGGGGGCGTTCACCCTGCTCTGCATGCGCGCGGGCGAGGCGCTGCCCGAGCGGCTCATTTCAAAGCGGCGCAACTGTTCGACCAACCGCTGCGTTTCGCCCGAAAGGCTGTGGGTGCTGGCGGTGCTCTGCTCGACCATCGAGGCGTTCTGCTGGGTGAACTGGTCCATCGAATTCATCATCGCCGAGATTTCCTCGACATTGGACGACTGCTTCTGCGCAGCCTCGGCGATCTGTTCGACCAGTTCGGAAATCTGCGAGACTTCGCCCACGATCTGGCGCAGCGCATCGCCGCTGGCGCTGGCCAGAGCCACGCCGGTGGAGACCTGATCGTTCGACGTGGTGATCAGCGCGCGGATGTCCTTGGCCGCATCGGCGCTGCGCTGGGCCAGAGCGCGAACTTCATTGGCCACCACGGCAAAGCCCTTGCCCGCATCGCCGGCGCGAGCGGCCTCGACCCCGGCGTTCAGGGCCAGCAGGTTGGTCTGGAACGCGATCCCGTCGATGACGCCAACGATCTCGGCCATTTCGCGGCTCGACGCCTCGATGGCCTGAAGCCCGTGGACCGCCTGTTCGGCCTGCTGGTCGGCGGCCTCGGCGGTGTGGCGCGCCACGGCAAGGCGGCTGCTGGTCTGGCGGGCATTGTCGGCGGTGACGCGCACGGTGCCGCTGAATTCGTTGAGCGTGCGGCTGGTTTCGGCAATCGAGCTGGCCTGATGCTCGGTGCGGCGGGCAAGGTCCCCGCTGGCTGCGGCGATTTCGTCAGTGCCGCGGCGGATGGCGTCGCAACCATCGACGATTTCGCGCATCACGCCGGCCAACTGGCTGACCGCCTCGTTGAAATTGACGTGGAGCTGGCCCAGCCCGCCCGCGCCGTTTTCCGGTACGCGATGGGTCAGATTGCCGCGCGCCAGTTCGGACAGGCCCGAGCCGATGGCGTCAATGGTGATCTGGGTTTCGCGGGCGCGTTCCAGTTCGGCCTGCGTGCGCTGCTGGTCGGCGGCGAAGAGGGCCTTGAAACTGTCGAGCGCGCGGGCAAGGCTGCCCACTTCGTCGTGACGGCCCATGGCGGGGATTTCGACATGCATGTCGCCATCGACCAATCGGCCCACGGCCTCGCTGATCCGCGCGACCGGGCGGGCTATCGTGACCATCATCAGCCCCATCAGGCCCAGCGCCACGGCCAGACCGGCCACCACTGCGCCGATAATGACCTTGCGGCCCTGATCATAAATCGCGGCCGAACGGCCCGAGGCGGCATTGGCCCCCTTGGTGTTCAGGTCGATCAGCGCCAGCAGATCATCCTCGACCGTGTAGAATGCGGTCAGGGAATCGCCGTCGAACATCGCCTTGGCCGCCGCCGCATCGGTGTTCGACAGGTTCAGCAATTGCTCGTTCTGGCCCAGATAGGTCTGCCAATCACCCTTCAGCTTGGCGAAGGCGGCCTTTTCTTCCGGGCCCTGGTTCAGTTTCGCGGCATCATTCATGCGGGTGGCGATGGCGGTCTGCGCGGCGCGCATCAGCTTGGCTTGGCGGGTCTTCATGCCTTCGGCGCTGGCGCCGACATGGACGCTCTGCTTGATGCGATATTGCGAGACGAAGGCGTGAACATCGCCCAGCGCCTGCGAACCGGGCAACCAGCGCTCGCGCAATTCGGTCGAGATCGCGTTGACCTCGCCCAGTTTGACCACTGCAAAAGATCCCATCGCGGCCATGACCGCCAGAAGGACTGCAAAAGCGGCCAGAAACTTGGCCGAAATACCCATACGCAACAAGGCTGATCTCCCCCGCGTCATTCATGAAGATGCGACGGAATGCTTTTCTCCCTATTTCGTCAGCATTTGGGGCTACAGGTTGATCCGAAAACTTACCTAAGGCGGCGGGATAAAGTGACGATTTCGATTTACGATAATGGGATGATTGCGGCGCCCAGCGCGCTGCTATAGGGCGGGGGGCATGACTGCCAGCATCACCATTCGTCCCGCCAGCACCGCCGACATTCCCGCGCTCGCCGCGCTCAAGCTGAATTGTTTCCGCGACACGTTCGGGCCAACCGGCTTTGCCATTCCCTATCCGCCCGCCGATCTGGCCGTGTTCGAGGCCGACTCCTATGGCGAGCCAACCGTGGCGCGCGAATTGGCCGATTCCACGCATCGCACATGGGTGGCGCAGGACGGGGATGGCGCGCTGGTCGCCTATGTCCATATCGGCCCCAGCAAATTGCCCCATCCCGAGCGCGAGGATGGCGATGGCGAACTTTATCAGCTTTATCTACGCCGCGAGGCCCAAGGCGCGGGGCTGGGCAAGCAATTGCTCGATCTGGCGCTGGCTGAGCTGGCCTCATGGGGCCGCCCTATCTGGATCGGCGTGTGGCAGGGCAATCTGAAGGCCCAGCATGTCTATGCCGGGCGCGGGTTCGAGATCGTGGGCGAGTATAAATTCGCCGTGGGCGATTGGCGCGACGAAGAATTCATCATGCGCCGGAAATAAGAAAAGGCGGGGTTTGCGGCCCCGCCTTTTCGTATCAGAACCCGCGGGCCACACCCTCGCGGCGCGGATCGGCCCCGCCTTCATAGCCCTTGGCGCGGCGCACGATCACATGCAGCCCCGAATTTTCCCCCCGCGCGGTCAACAGCGGCAGGCCCTTGGCCGCCAAAGCATCGGCCACCGGGGCAGGGAACGTATCGGCGCTGAACATATCGCCGCGCGCCACCAGATTGGGCAGGCTGATCGCATCCTGCGGCTTCATCCCCCAATCAAGCATGCCCACCAGCGCCTTGATATTATAGGCGATGATCGAGGTGCCGCCCGGCGAACCCACGGCCAGTTCGAAATTGCGCTTTGGCGTCAGTACGATGGCGGGCGCCATGCTGGAGCGCGGACGCTTGCCCGGCGCGACGGCATTGGCCGCAGGCGCGCCATCGGGATCGTTGGTGCTGAAGGAGAAATCGGTCAACTGGTTGTTGAGGAAGAACCCGTCCACCATCCGGCCCGAACCAAAGATGCTCTCCACGGTGGTGGTCATCGACACGACATTGCCCGCCGTGTCCACGATCACCATATGCGTCGTGCCGCCTGGCTCATGCGTGGCGTCCTTGCCCACCTTGGGCGCGTCCTTGGGCATGCCGAAGGTGACAGGCTGGATCGTCTCGCCGATCAGCTTGGCCCGCTCGGCAATGTAATCAGGCGCCAGCAACCCGGTGGGGAAGGGCACAAAGGCCGGATCGCCCTCATACCGGTCGCGGTCGGCATAGGCGAGGCGGCTTGCCTGCGCGATCTGCAGCCAGCCCTTGGGGTCCTGCGCATTGCGCGTGGCAATGTCGGTATGCGCCAGCAGGCCCATCGCCTCCTGCACTGCCACGCCGCCCGATGGCGCCTGCGGGGTGCAGATCAGATGGGTGCGATAGGGCATGCAAAGCCCCTCGGTCTTGCGCGGCTTATAGGCGGCCAGATCGGCCAGCGTCATCGTGCTGGGCAGCGTGCCGCTCGTCACCTTGGCGACGATCTTTTCGGCTACCGGGCCGGTAAGCAGCCCCTTGGAACCCTGCGCGGCAATGCGGTCCAGCGTGGCGGCATAGGCCTTGTTCACGATATGCTCGCCCGCCTGATAGGGCGTGCCGTCGGCCTTGTGGAAATAAGCCTGGGCATCGGCGCCCTTGGCCTGGGGAGCCTGGCTGACGATGGCGCGGGCCAGCTTGCCCGTGACCTCGAAACCATCGCTGGCCAGCTTGTGCGCCTCGCCAAACAACTGGTTCCATTTCAGGCGGCCATGCTCTTTCTGCGCCATTTCCAGCATGGCGATCGCGCCCGGCACGCCGGTGGCGATCCCGCCCACCACCGCCACGGGGAAGGGCAGCAGCTTGCCGTCGGGGCCGTAGAACTGGCGCGGGCTGGCCCCCTTGGGCGCCACTTCGCGCCCATCATAGGCCGTCACCTGCTTGGTCTTGGCATCGTAATAGAGCAGGAACGAACCGCCCCCCAGACCCGAACTTTCCGGCTCGACCAGACCCAGCACCGCCTGCACCGCGACCGCCGCGTCCACCGCGCTGCCGCCTTGCTGCAGGATGCGCAGGCCCGTCTGAACCGCCAGCGGGTTGGCCGCCGAAATCATGGCATGGGTGGCAAAACCGGCCTTGGCATCGCCCTTGGCCGGGGCAACGGTGATCAGGGGCCGGGCGGCCGGGGCGGTGCGGGCCTGCGCCGCGATGGGCAGCGCGCAAAGGGCAAGCGAGGCGGCGCCAATGCGGAACAGCGCGCGGCAGGAAAGCATTACAGACAAGATGATACTCCGGGATTGTAATCCATGGACTTGGCCATGGCCCCGGTGTTTGCGCTTTGGCGGGCAAAGTCAAAGGGGCTTTTTGCGGATGCTGATGAATTATCTTTCACGGTTGCAGACTTGACGGATGGCGATGGAGGAATTTTGCCCCATTCGCGCCAATGCGAACGAAGGGTTAACCAGACATACGCTAGACTACATAAGCCATGCGATCCCGCCAGACCACCCGAGAGGCCATCCGAAGGCCGCTGACCATGTCGGCCCGCTGTCGTCTGATGAGCGGGCTGCAGGACAGCGTGACGGTCAGCGATCTTTCCACCCACGGGTGCCGCATTACGACCCGAACGCTCTCGCTGGCGGTGGGGACGCGGGTCCTGTTGAAACTCGACGGGCTGGAAGCGATCAGTTGCACGGTGCGCTGGGTGGAGAGCGGCCAATGCGGATTGCAATTCGAACGGCCGATCTATGAACCCGTGGTCGAGCATCTGTGCCGCCTGCATGTCCAGATGAGCGGCGAGGTGCACGATTACCGCGCCCGCACGCGGGGCCTGTGCTCGGGCTGATTCCTAGCCGCGCCGCGCGGCGCTGAACGGAATGGCGGTGATCGGATAGCCCAGACCTTCGGGAATCGTCAGCCATTCCTCGCCATCGCGCATCATGCGGCGGGCCGAGATCGGGGCGATGGGATGGGCTTGGGCATCGGCGCGCGCCTGTGCGAAATCGGCAAATTGGGCAAGCCGCTCCAGATTGAGCAAGGTGGGCAGGATGATCTTGAGCGCGCCGCTGGCCGCGCCGTTCAGGCATTCACCGGCACTGGCCCAGAAAAGGCGGCTGTTTTCCGTGGCATCCACCGCCAGATCGACCGCACCGGTGCCGATGTTGGCCAGATAAAAGCGAGTGTCAAATCCTCCGACACTCTCGCGCCGCCAGCGGGCAAAGGGTGTCAGCGCCTCCAGATTCAGCGCCAGACCGATCCGGGAGAGGACATCGCCCATGGCTCCGCCCGATTGCAAAATCGCCCGCGCGGCGACCGCTTCGTCATAGTGCAGGTTGCGGGTGAAGCCCAGTCCAAGCCCGGTTTCCTCCAGCGTTTCCCGGATCGCCGCGATGCGGGCAGCGGTGTCGGTCGGGTCCTCATCCGTCAGGCTTTGCGCCAGTTCGACATCTTGCGGATCGACCTTGCCGCCGGGAAAAACCGTGGCCCCGGCCGCAAAACGCATCGCCTCGGAGCGTTCGACCATCAGCAATTCAGGAGGGTTTTGCACGCTGGTCTGGCGAAAGATGACCAATGTGGCCGCGGGGCGCAGGACGAGGGGCAGGCTGGAATCCATCTGCTTTTGATAGGGCGCGATCATGGCTTGGCAAGAGGTGTCGGAGAATTTGACAATTGGCGGATCGCGGCGGGAATGCACTCGATTGAAATCCGCTGAAATCCGCCATTCTTCAAAACTGGCACATCTCATGCTTAAATAACTGAACCAATGGCAGTCTCGAAAAGAGGCGGGCTGCTTCCCGGTCTCCGTGGTCCCGCCTCATTCCCGTCTCGAGCATAAAGGTGGGGTCGGTCTTCCCAGTCTCCCGACCCCACCATTTCCCAAACGAAAGGGCCGCCTCCCCACGGGGAAGCGGCCCTTTTTTCATCGGAAATGACGCCGTGCTTAGGCGACCAGACCGTTCTGCTGGAGCAATGCCTGAAGCTCGCCGGCCTCATACATTTCCATCATGATGTCGCTGCCGCCCAGAAATTCGCCCTTCACATAGAGCTGGGGGATCGTGGGCCAATCCGAATAGGCCTTGATGCCCTGACGGATCTCCATATCCTGAAGTACGTCGACCGTGTGATAGGTCGCGCCCAGATGCTCAAGGATCGCAATCGCGCGGCTGGAAAAACCGCATTGCGGGAAAAGCGCGGTGCCCTTCATGAACAACACGATGTCATTCGTGTTCACGATATCGGCAATGCGGGTCTGGACGTCGGACATGGCTTGAAACTTTCTGCAACCAATCGGGGGAACAGGTCCTTTTTGCGAAGGAAATCTGTTTCGTCAATCGCTCAGGTGGGGATGCCGGTGGTCAGTTGCAAGGCATGAAGTTCGCCCCCCATGCGATCGCCCAACGCGGCAAAGACGGCTTTGTGCTGTGCGATGCGCGGCTTTCCGGCGAAACTGGGCGAGGTGACATGGGCGGCATAATGGTCGCCATCGCCGGCAAGGTCGGTGATCGTCACCTCTGCATCGGGAATGGCGGCGCGAATCAGCGCCTCGATCTGGTCGGCGGGCATGGGCATCGGGGGTGTCCTGTCAAAAAGGGCGCGTGGGCCTTGAGGCCCAGCGCCCGGAAAATTAGGCTCAGACCTGACCGATCATCGCGCGGCGGGCTTCGGCTTCCTTGGCCTTAAGCGCGGTGCGCACTTCAGCCTCATCGGCATCGACGCCCGCGCTGATCAGATCGCCCAGCAGCTTGCGCACGACATCCTCATCGCCTGCTTCCTCGAAATCGGCCTGCACCACCGATTTGGCATAGGCTTCGGTCTCGGCCGAAGACAGGCCCATCCGTTCGGCCGCCCAGGTGCCGAGTAGACGGTTGCGGCGGGCGTGGATGCGAAACTCCAGCTCTTCGTCATGGGCAAACTTGGCTTCTTCGCCCCGCTCGCGATCTTGAAAGCTGGTCATGATGCGTCTCCCGCGTGAATTTGAGGTTTGTGGATTTTTGCAATGGTCGGCGTAATGTGGCGCTTTTTCAGCCTGCCGTCCATAACGCGATGAAAATCGCGCGCCAATGTATATGTGTCGCAGCGGCGGCGGTTCAATCCCCCGATTTGGCGCGACCTCCGCTGCGACAGGGCTTTTTCAGCATATCGGCAGCGGACGATCTTTGCGCTTGCTCAAAAACGGGGAACTTTTCCTTAAAAAAGCGAGAAAATCTTTCCCGCCTCAGGCCGCCGATGCTGTGGCCAGAAACGGCAGGTCTGCCGCAATCTTGGCTTCATGCTGCTTGATGGCCGCATCGCGCGACAGCGTCAGGCCCACTTCATCAAGACCGCCCAGCAGGCAATGCTTGCGGAACGGATCGATTTCGAAGGTGAAGCGGTCCTGGAACGGCGTGGTCACAGTCTGGCTTTCCAGATCGACATCAATCGGCTGGTCAACCGCCACGACGAGCAGGCGGTCGATGGCTTCCTGCGGCAACACCACCGTCAGGATACCGTTCTTGAACGCATTGCCCGAGAAAATGTCGGAAAAGCTGGGGGCGATGACGCAGGTGATGCCCATGTCGAGCAAGGCCCATGCGGCATGTTCGCGGCTGGACCCGCAACCGAAATTGTCGCCCGCGATCAGGATCGGCGCGCCTTTGTTGCGCTCCGTGTCGAAAATATTGCCTTCCTCGGCGCGGATCGCCTCAAACGCGCCCTTGCCAAGGCCCTCACGCGTGATCGTCTTGAGCCAATGGGCCGGGATGATAACGTCGGTATCGACATTCTTGGCGCCAAACGGGATCGCCGTACCCGCTACGTGGTTGATCGGTTTCATCAGGAAATATCTTTCGGATCAGTCGGTTTCGGGCGCATCTTCAGGATGGGCGGGAGCATCGGTCGGTTTGGGCTTGCGGCGGCTGCCAAAGATCAGCGCCGCCGTCAGCGCGGCCGAACCGATCGCCGCCGCGCCCGCGATGGTCGCCACCCCGGCCCAGCTCGAACGCTCGCCCAGAACCTTCTTTTCGCTCTCTTCGCTCATCCCTTCACCCTCCAAATTCAAGGCAAGTTTAGGCCAGGTTCAGGCCAGAAATTCACGCGCATCGGTCAATTTACCGGTGACGGCCGCCGCCGCCGCCATCGCGGGCGACACCAGATGCGTGCGTGCGCCCGGACCCTGACGACCCACGAAATTGCGGTTCGAGGTGCTGGCGCAGCGTTCGCCCGAGGGCACCTTGTCCGGGTTCATCGCCAGACAGGCCGAGCAGCCCGGCTCGCGCCATTCAAGGCCCGCCTCGATAAAGATCTTGTCCAGACCCTCGGCCTCAGCCTGTTCCTTGACCAGACCGGAGCCCGGCACGACAATCGCCCAGCGCACATTGTCGGCCTTGCGGCGACCCTTAACAACGGCGGCGGCGGCGCGCATGTCCTCAATGCGGCTGTTGGTGCAGCTGCCGATGAACACGTTCTGCACTTCGACATCGGTCATCTTCTGACCCGGCGTCAGGCCCATATAGGCCAGGCTCTTGCGCGCGGCTTCCTGCTTGCTGGGATCGGCAAAGCTTTCGGGCGCGGGCACAACGCCGCCGATCGCCACGGTATCCTCGGGGCTGGTGCCCCAGGTCACGGTGGGGGCGATCTCGGCGGCGTTGATCACCACGACCTTGTCATAGGTCGCGCCCGGATCGGTGGCCAGGCTCTTCCACCATGCCACGGCCTTGTCCCAATCGGCGCCCTTGGGCGCATAGGGGCGGCCCTGCACATAAGCGAAGGTCTTTTCATCGGGCGCGATCAGACCGGCGCGCGCGCCATGCTCGATCGCCATGTTCGAGACAGTCAGGCGGCCCTCGATCGACAGGCCGCGAATAGCCGAGCCGGTATATTCAATCACATAGCCCGTGCCGCCGCTGGCGCCCAGTGTGCCGCAGATATGCAGCACCAGATCCTTGGCCGTCACGCCCGCGCCCAGCTCACCCTCAACGCGCACTTCCATCGTCTTGGAACGCTTGAGTTGCAGGGTCTGCGTGGCCAGCACATGTTCGACCTCGGACGTGCCGATGCCAAAGGCCAGCGCGCCCAGACCGCCGTGGCAGGCGGTGTGCGAGTCGCCGCAGACAATCGTTGCGCCGGGCAGCGAGAAACCCTGTTCCGGGCCGACGACATGGACAATACCCTGTTCACGATCCGCATCGCCAATCAGGCGGATGCCGAATTCGGGCGCGTTGATTTCCAGCGCGGCCAATTGCTGCGCGCTCTGGGGGTCCTTGATGGCAATACGATGGCCTGCGCTGTCGCGGCGCGCGGTGGTGGGCAGATTGTGATCGGGCACCGCCAGCGTAAGATCCGGGCGGCGCACCTTGCGCCCCGCGGCGCGCAGCGCCTCAAAGGCCTGCGGACTGGTCACCTCGTGCACAAGGTGTCGGTCAATCCAGATCAGGCTTGTGCCATCCTCGCGGGATTCCACAGTGTGGGCATCCCAGATCTTTTCGTAGAGCGTCTTGGGTCCGGTCATAGTGAAACCGACCTAGGCATGGGGGGCGGCAAAAACAAGAGGCGAATGGTCGCACCATGGACATTCACATGGACATTCGGGCCGGTGGCGAAATCATGCATTGCGCATTATAGGGGACTTTATGAGTCCTTTTGCCGCCATCGCCATCGTCATCATCAGCTTTTTCGCCATGGAGGGTGTCGCGTGGAGCGCGCATAAATATATCATGCATGGCTGGGGCTGGGGCTGGCACCGCGACCATCATGAACGCCATGACCGGATGTTCGAAAAGAACGACCTTTACGCCCTGTTCGGCGCGGGGATGAGCATCTCGGCCTTCGCCATCGGCAGCCCGCTGATCATGGGCGCCCATGCCTGGGAGCCGGGGACGTGGATCGGGCTTGGCATCCTGTGCTATGGCATCGTCTATTCGCTGATCCATGACGGGCTCGTCCATCAGCGTTATTTTCATTACGTCCCGCGCGGCGGCTATGCCAAACGGCTGGTTCAGGCGCACCGGTTGCATCACGCCACGGTGGGCAAGGAGGGCGGCGTGTCCTTCGGCTTTGTCATCGCGCGCGATCCGGCGGCTTTGAAAAAAGAGCTGGCCGAGCAGCGCAAGGCGGGAATTGCCGTGCTGCGCGAGGCCGAAGAGGTCTGAAACCGTATTTAATGCCCATGCCATTTGCGCTTTGGGCTCAGCTTTGCAAAAGAGGCCCAGATTTGCGAAGCGGTCGTTAAGGGAGGGACCATGGTGAAACAGCGCTTTCGCGCCACGTCCTACGACGTTGCAGAAGCAGCAGGCGTCAGCCAGTCCACCGTCTCGCGCGCATTGAGCGGCGACCCGATTGTCGCAGCAGCCACGCGCGAGCGGATTGTCGAGGCGGCGCGGCGGCTCAACTATCACATCGATTCCTCCGCCTCGCGGATGCGCAGCGGGCGATTGAACACGATTGCCGTGGTGGTGATCTGTCCCGAGGATGAGGATGTGCGGGCCTTCAACCCGTTCCATTATGCGCTGCTGGGCGGGATCTGCGCGGCGGCCTCGGCGCGGGGCATGGAAACCATCGTTTCGTTTCAGGGCGCGCCCGATCGCCTGGACGATCATTTCGAACGCAGCCGCCGCGCCATCGGCATGATCGTGTTCGGCACCAGCGAGAACCGCGCCGCGTGGGACTATTTTCAGGCCTCGGCTGATGATGGATGCCATGTCGTATGCTGGGGGGCGCCTGCGCCTGCGCATGAATTGCCATGGGTGCGCGCCGACAATCACGGCGGGGCGCGTGCGGCGGTCAACCATCTGCTCGACCATGGCTATCGCCGCATCGTCTATGTGGGCGAGGCCGATTGTCCGCAGCGGCAATTTGCCGAACGCTATGACGCCTATGCCGAAACATTGCAGGCCGCCGGGCTGGCCCCGCGCATCATGACGCTGGAGCCGGGCCATTCGCGCCATGAACAGGGGCGGCGGGCGGCCGCTGCGCTGATCGACGCGGGCGAGCCTTTCGACGGGCTGTTCACCGCCTGCGATGATATTGCGCTGGGCGCAATGGCCTTGCTCGAGGAGCGCGGGCTCAATGTGCCGGGCGATGTCGGCGTAGTGGGCTTTGACGGCGTGAAGGCGGGGCAATTCAGCGTGCCGCCGCTCACCACCATCGAACCGGACTTTGCGGTTGCGGGCCAGAGGCTGGTCGATCGCCTGCAGGCTCTGGTCGATGGCGAGGAGGGGCCGCAAGACCGCGTGCCGGTCCGCCTCGTCGTGCGGGGCAGCGCTTTGGGGCGGGTCGCCACGCCTGCCTGAAGTCGCATTGGCCTGAAGCTACATAAGAAAAGGGGCGGGAAAGCGTGATGCCTTCCCGCCCCTTTTTTGCCTCAGGCAGGCCGATCACATATGGATCGGCTTGCCCAGCACAGCCATCGCGGCTTCCTTGATCGCTTCCGAATGAGTCGGGTGAGCGTGGCAGGTATAAGCGATGTCTTCGCTCTTGGCGCCAAATTCCATGGCCTGCGCCGCCTGCGCGATCATGGTGCCCGCAACAGAGGCAATGCACCACACGCCCAGGACGCGGTCGGTTTCGGCGTCGGCAATGACCTTGACGAAACCATCGGGCTCGCGGTTGGTCTTGGCGCGGCTGTTGGCCAGCATCGGGAACTTGCCGACCTTGATGGGGCCGCGTTCCTTGGCGGCTTCCTCGGTCAGGCCCACGCCCGCGAATTCCGGCATCGTGTAAACCACGCCCGGGATCACGTCATGGTTCACAATGCCGGTCAGACCGGCAATGTTTTCCGCCACCGCAATACCTTCGTCCTCGGCTTTGTGCGCCAGCATCGGGCCAGGGATTACGTCGCCGACCGCCCACACGCCATCAACGGCGGTGCGGAAATCGTGGTCGGTCTCGATCTGGCCACGCGCGTTGAGCGCCAGACCGATGTTTTCCAGACCCAGACCGTCGACATTGGGACGGCGACCGATGGCCACCAGCACGCAGTCGGCTTCCAGCATCGAGGCTTCGCCGCCCGCAGCAGGCTCGAGGGTGAGGGTGGCCTTGCCGCCTTCCACGACAGCGCCCGTGACCTTCGTCGAAAGCTTGAGCTCCATGCCCTGCTTCTTGAAGATCTTGGCCGCTTCCTTGCGCACTTCGCCGTCCATGCCGGGCAGCAACTGGTCAAGGAATTCGACCACGGTGACCTTGGCGCCCAGACGGCGCCACACCGAGCCAAGCTCCAGACCGATCACGCCGCCGCCGATGACGACGAGGTGGTTCGGTACGCGGTCGAGCGCGAGAGCGCCGGTCGAGTCCACGATGATGCCCGCGTCATTGTCCACCGGCACGGTGGGCAGCGGCGTCACCGACGAACCGGTGGCGATCACGATATGCTTGGCCGTCACGGTTTCGCCCGCGACTTCCACCGTGTGGGCGTCCTTGAACTTGGCGTAGCCCTTCTTCCAGTCGACCTTGTTCTTCTTGAAGAGGAACTCGATGCCGCCGGTCAATTCCTTGACGGCGGTCGACTTTTCGCCCTGCAGCACGGGCAGGTCCAGCTCGACCGGACCGGTCTTGACGCCAAACTTGGCCAGCGTGCCATGGGCCGCTTCCTCGAACAGCTCGGAGCCATGCAGCAGGGCCTTGGAGGGAATGCAGCCCACGTTGAGGCAGGTGCCGCCCAGCGTGGCGCGACCCTCGGCGCAGGCGGTCTTGAGACCAAGCTGCGCCGCGCGGATTGCCGCAACATAACCACCGGGACCAGCGCCGATGACGAGGACGTCGTAATTGTATTCAGCCATTTGTTCCGCCTATCTTACTGCTGAACTGGTCAGGTGATGATACCAATGATACATGACCCGCTGTTCGCGCAGCGGTTGAGCAGCGCCCGCAATGCGGGAACGCCCTGCATGATATACTCGATTGCTTCCTCGCCTTCGTCTGCAAATGTATCAGCAAGATAGACGTCGGCAGCAACCATTGCCGCTGGATCATAGCGCTCGATGATCTGTTCGTCGGAAAGCTTTTCCAGTTCCGCATGGAACTTTGCCGTCCGCTCGGGAGACAGGATCCAAGGCCCGCCATATCCATTATCGGTGCCCAGTCTTTCGGGATCTTTCAGCAGGAAGCTCAGCGGGTGATCGGTTTCCTCGACCTGTCCGGTCAGCATGAAATGCAGCGCATGCCATGCCTTGTCAAAATCGATCACATCACCCGCTTCGTAAGCATCCTGGCTGAACAAATAGCCGTCCGCCGCATCGGGATCCGACCGTAAAACGGCCAGATCCTCAGTGCTTGCACCCCGCAGGCAGACGACCATTCCCATATGTTCTACCCCTTACAGGTCGATCAGCAGACGCGTGGGATCCTCGATCGCTTCCTTGATGGTCTTGAGCGCCGTCACGGCTTCGCGGCCATCGATGATGCGGTGATCATAGGACAGGGCGATATACATCATCGGGCGGATCACGATCTGACCGCCCCGAACCACCGGGCGGTCCTCGATACGGTGCAGGCCGAGCACGGCCGACTGGGGCGGGTTGATGATCGGGGTCGACATCAGACCGCCGAACACGCCGCCATTCGAGATGGTGAACGTACCGCCCGTCATGTCGGCCATGGTCAGCGAACCTTCCTTGGCCTTTTTGCCATAGTCGGCAATCGCCTTTTCGATGCCCGCGAAGGACATCTTGTCGACATCGCGCACCACCGGCACGACCAGACCATTCGGGGCCGAAACGGCGACCGAAATATCGACATAGTCGTGATAGACGATTTCATCGCCCTGGATCTGGGCGTTGACGGCCGGGATGTCCTTCAGAGCCAGCACCGAAGCCTTGGCGAAGAAGGACATGAAGCCCAGCTTCACGCCATGCTTCTTTTCAAACGAGTCCTTGAAGCGGTTGCGCGCTTCCATCACCGCCGACATGTCAACGTCGTTGAAGGTGGTGAGCAGAGCGGCATTTTCCTGCGCGCTCTTCAGACGCTTGGCGATCGTCTGACGCAGGCGGGTCATCTTGACGCGCTCTTCGCGGCGCTCGTTGGCAGGCGCAGCAACAGCGGCCGGAACCGTCGGCGCGCCGCTGGCGGCCTTGGTCTGGGCGGCAGCCACCACGTCTTCCTTGGTGATGCGGCCGTCCTTGCCGGTGCCCTTGATGGTGGCCGGGTCGATGCCATATTCAAGCACCGCGCGGCGCACGGCGGGGCTCAGCACCGCAGGATCGGTGCTCTCACCAGCCGCCGGAGCAGCCGTAACCGGGGCCGCCACCGGGGCGGGAGCCGCGGCCGCCGGAGCCGCCGCCTTGGGAGCAGCAGCGCCCGCTGCGCCTTCTTCGATCACCGCGATGATCGCGCTGACGGTCACCGTGTCGCCGACAGCGGCGAGCTGCTGGCTGAGCACGCCCGCGACCGGCGCGTTGACTTCGATCGCAACCTTGTCGGTTTCGAGGCTGGCAATGGGTTCGTCCAGAGCGACCGTTTCGCCCGGCTGCTTGAGCCACTGGCCGATCGTGGCCTCGCTCACCGATTCACCCAGAGTGGGGACTTTGACTTCCGTGGACATGACTTGCTTATCCTAGAGAAATTGGGAGGAGAGCGAGGGCTCAGCCCTTCTTCTTGCGGCGGATTTCGCTGCGGGCCGAAAGACCCAGCGCGTCGGCCACCAGGGCGTTCTGTTCGAGCGTGTGGCGCTTGGCGCTGCCCGTGGCAGGCGAGGCCGAAGCGTGACGACCCGCATAGCGAGCGCGCGAAACCTTGGCCTTGGCATTGGCCAGCGTTTCCTCGATCAGCGGTTCGACGAAGAACCAGGAACCGTTGTTCTTGGGCTCTTCCTGACACCAGATGACCTCTTCCAGATTGGGCATCTTGGCCAGACGCGCCGCAAGCGGTTCGCCCGGGAAGGGGTAGATCTGTTCGATACGGATGATCTGCGTATCGGTCATTTCGGCCGCATCGCGCGCCTCGAACAGGTCATAGGCAACCTTGCCCGAGCACAGGACCACGCGGCGCGTATCCTTGTCGGCGGCGCCGTTGATGTCCGAGAGAATGCGCATGAAGTGGCCTTCGCCCACGAATTCCTCGGCGCTCGATTTCGCCAGAGGATGACGCAGCAGGCTCTTCGGGCTCATGATGATGAGCGGCTTGCGGAAGCTGCGGTGCATCTGGCGACGCAGAACGTGGAAGTAGTTGGCCGGGCTGGTGATGTTGCACACCTGCATGTTATCTTCGGCGCAAAGCTGGAGATAACGTTCCAGACGGGCCGACGAGTGCTCCGGACCCTGACCTTCATAGCCGTGGGGCAGCAGCAGCACGAGGCCGTTGGCGCGGAGCCACTTCGATTCCGAAGAAGCGATGTACTGGTCGATCACGATCTGGGCGCCATTGGCGAAGTCGCCGAACTGACCTTCCCACAGGACAAGCGTCTTGGGGTCGGCGCTGGCATAGCCATATTCATAGCCCAGCACGCCATATTCCGAGAGCGGGCTGTCATAGACTTCGAAGAAGCCATGCGGCACCGTGGTCAACGGAACATATTTCTTTTCGGTGGCCTGATCGACCCAGACGGCGTGACGCTGGCTGAACGTGCCGCGACCGCAATCCTGACCCGACAGGCGGACCGAATAGCCTTCCGAAAGCAGCGAGCCAAAGGCGAGCGCTTCGGCCGTGGCCCAGTCAAAGCCCTGACCGCTGTTGAACATCTCGCGCTTGGCGTCCAGCACACGGCCCAGCGTCTTGTGGATCGTCAGATCGCCCGGAACCGAGGTCAGCGTGCGGCCAAGACTGTCGAACAGCTTCTGCTCGATGCCGGTCGGCACGTTGCGGCGGGCGCTTTCGGGGTCCATCGGCTGGTTGAAACCGCTCCAGCGACCACCGAACCAGTCGGCCTGATTGGCCTTGTAGGTCTTGGCGGCATCGAAGTGCTCTTCCAGATGGGCGTTGAAGGCGGCAACCTGTTCCCCAAGGAAACCGGCTGGGATCACGCCTTCACGCTGCAGACGCTCGGCATAGAGTTCCGACACAGGCTTATGCGCGCGGATCTTCTGATACATCAGCGGCTGGGTGAAACCGGGCTCATCGCCTTCATTGTGGCCGAAGCGGCGATAGCACCACATGTCGATCACGATGTCGCGGCCGAAGGTCTGGCGATAGTCGATCGCCAGCTTGCACGCGAAGGTCACCGCTTCCGGATCATCGCCATTGACGTGCAGCACCGGGCACTGAATGCCCTTGGCAACGTCGGAAGGATACGGCGAGCCGCGCGAGAACTGCGGGCTGGTGGTGAAGCCGATCTGGTTGTTGATGATGAAGTGGATGCAACCGCCGGTGTTGTAACCCTTCACGCCCGACAGGCCGAAGCATTCCCACACGATGCCCTGACCGGCAAACGCCGCGTCACCATGGATCAGAACCGGCAGCACCTGCTTGTGCTTGGCGCCCGGCCCGATGTCGGTGCCGATGTCGTCGCGGATCTGCTGATAGGCGCGAACCTTGCCCAGAACGATGGGATCCACCGTTTCAAGGTGCGAAGGGTTCGGCATCAGGCTCATGTGAACCTTGATCCCGTCGAAATCGCGGTCGGTGCTGGTGCCAAGGTGATACTTGACGTCGCCCGAGCCGCCCACGTCCTCGGGATTGGCGGTGCCGCCCGAAAATTCGTGGAAGATCACCTTGTAGGGCTTGGCCATCACGTTGGCCAACACGTTCAGGCGGCCGCGGTGGGCCATGCCATAAACGATTTCCTTCACACCCAGCTGACCGCCATACTTGATGACGGCTTCGAGGGCAGGGATCATCGACTCGCCGCCATCAAGGCCGAAGCGCTTGGTGCCGACATACTTCTTGCCGCAGAACTTTTCCCACTGCTCGCCGCGAACCACGGCGCCCAGAATGGCCTTCTTGCCCTCGGCGGAAAATTCGATGTGCTTGTCGGCGCCTTCCATGCGGTCCTGCAGGAAGCGGCGTTCTTCCACATCGGTGATGTGCATGTATTCCAGGCCCACCTTGCCGCAATAGTTTGCGCGCAGGATGGCGACCAGTTCGCGGATCGTGGCCCATTGCAGGCCCATCGTACCGCCCAGATAGATCTTGCGATCCAGCGCGGCGCCGGTGAAACCGTAATATTCCGGCGTCATATCGGCGGGCAGATCGGAATGGTGCAGGCCCAGCGGATCGAGATCCGCCGCCAGATGGCCGCGCACGCGATAGGTGCGGATCAGCATGATCGCGCGCAGCGTGTCATTGGCCGCTTCTTCGACCGAAGCGTCGCTGACGGGCGTGCCCGCCTTTTTCGCCGCCGCCTTGATCCCTTCCCTCAGCGTGGTGGGGTCGAGCGCGCGGGTCAGCTCGTCCTCCGCTGCGCCGCCTACTTGCGGCCAGTTGCGTCGCTGCCAGCTCGGTCCGGGCTGCGGCCCGTCCTGTGCTGGGTCGGAAAGAAAATCTTGGCTTTCGCTACCCATGGCTTCACCTATTTTCGCACCGGCGCATTTTGCGCGCTGGTGGGGGTTTATTGTGGCGGCTGGTTCCGAAAGAGCCTCTGGCCCCGGGGAGGAATGGCCGGCACATGGCATTCTTCTAACACCGGGCGTGCTGAACCACAGATGGCCATCACGCCCGGTATTGAACTTAAATTCAGCCCTTAAGCACTTCGGCGAGGGTTTCGCCGAGCAGGCTGGGGCTGGCCGAGACCTTGATGCCGGCCTCTTCCATCGCCGCGATCTTGTCTTCGGCGCCGCCCTGGCCGCCCGAGACGATCGCACCGGCGTGGCCCATGCGGCGGCCCGGAGGAGCCGTGCGGCCCGCGATGAAGCCGGCCATCGGCTTCTTGCGCCCGCGCTTGGCTTCGTCCTTGAGGAACTGGGCCGCTTCTTCCTCGGCGCTGCCGCCGATTTCGCCGATCATGATGATCGACTTGGTGGCTTCGTCGGCCAGGAAGAGTTCGAGCACGTCGATGAAGTTGGTGCCGTTGACCGGGTCGCCGCCGATGCCGACAGCGGTGGTCTGACCCAGGCCGATGTTGGTGGTCTGGAACACCGCTTCATAGGTCAGCGTGCCCGAGCGCGAGACCACGCCGACCGAGCCTTCCTTGAAGATCGAACCGGGCATGATGCCGATCTTGCACTGGTTCGGCGTCAGCACGCCGGGGCAGTTCGGACCGATCAGGCGCGACTTCGAACCCGAAAGGGCGCGCTTCACGCGGACCATGTCGGCCACGGGGATACCTTCGGTGATCGCAACGATCAGCTCGATTTCAGCGTCGATCGCTTCGAGGATCGAGTCAGCGGCGAATGGCGGCGGAACGTAGATGACCGAGGCGGTCGCGCCCGAAACAGCCTTGGCTTCGGCAACCGTGTCCCAGATGGGCAGGTTGGTGTCGGCATGGATCGTGCCGCCCTTGCCGGGGGTGACGCCGCCAACCATCTGCGTGCCGTAGGCCAGCGCCTGCTGCGTGTGGAAAGTGCCGGTCTTGCCGGTCATCCCCTGGGTGATGACCTTGGTATTCTTGTCAATCAGGATCGACATTGGATTCTCCGAGATGGGGAGGAGGTCGTCTTATTATTTTGGCCCCGGCTTATCACCGGGGCCATATTTTTTCGATCAGGCCAGCGAGGGGTCGATGCCCTTGCACGCCACCAGCAGTTCCTTCACCGCCTCGACCGAGACGTTCAGGTTGGCCTGGGCTTCTTCGTCCAGCTCGATCTCGATGACCTTTTCCACGCCGCCGGCGCCGATCATGACCGGAACGCCCACATACAGGTCGTTCACGCCATATTCGCCGTTCACATAGGCGGCCGAAGGCAGGATGCGCTTCTGGTCGTTGAGGTAGGCTTCAGCCATGGCGATCGCCGAGGCGGCCGGAGCGTAGAAAGCCGAACCGGTCTTGAGCAGGCCGACGATCTCGCCGCCGCCCGAGCGGGTGCGGGCCACGATGGCGTCGATCTTTTCCTGAGTCGACAGGCCCATCTTGATGAGGTCGGGAACGGGGATGCCGTTGACGGTCGAATACTGAACCACCGGCACCATCGTGTCGCCATGGCCGCCCAGAACGAAGGTGTTCACGTCGCGGATCGACACGCCGAATTCCCAGGCCAGGAACGTGGTGAAGCGGGCCGAGTCGAGCACGCCGGCCATGCCGACGACCTTGTTCGCGGGGAGCCCCGAGAATTCGCGCAGAGCCCAGACCATCGCGTCGAGCGGGTTGGTGATGCAGATCACGAAAGCGTCGGGGCAGTTGTTCTTGATGCCTTCGCCGACAGCCTTCATCACCTTGAGGTTGATGCCGAGCAGGTCGTCGCGGCTCATGCCGGGCTTGCGCGGAACGCCGGCGGTGACGATCACCACATCGGCGCCGGCCAGATCGGCATAATCATTCGTACCAGTGATCTTGGCGTCAAAGCCTTCGACCGGGCCGCACTGCGACAGGTCAAGAGCCTTGCCCTGAGGAACGCCCTCGACAACGTCGAACAGGACGATGTCGCCCAGTTCCTTTTGCGCTGCCAGATGAGCGAGCGTGCCGCCGATGTTGCCGGCGCCGATCAGGGCAATCTTCTTGCGAGCCATGAACCAATCCTTCCCTACTTGCGGGGCTTCCCCTTGGCCGGAAGTGGCCGCAGGATAGCGGGTGTTTCACTGACCATCATACGCAGTCCCGCAAGCGCGCAGGTGGCCCTTAACCGAATTGGGGGTGGCCCTATTCCTGTCTTTGCTGCTTTGCAAGGCGGGAAAAGCATATAAGACGAAAGAGTTTGCGCGACTAATTCGCAATAGCGGAAAGCCTTGCCTCGATAACCGATATGGCAATTAAATTGGCGCGGCCAGGCCATATCCGGTTTGGCATACGTAACCATACCGGATGAACAGGCGTTCAGGCGTGCTTGCGAGCGGGCGCCGAGTCTTGATGGGGAGTCGCGGGCGCGGCATCGGCCCCGATCCGGCGGCGCTCCTGCGCCAGCAGCATCGCGGCCAGATAGTCCGGCACGGCCCGGCTGAAATACCAGCCCTGACCCAGCGTGCATCCGGTGTCGCGCACCGCCTGCACCTGTTCCAGCGTTTCCAGACCTTCGGCCACGATCTCCATCCCCAGCGTCTTGCCCATGGCCGCCACCGCGCAGATGATCGCATGGCTGGTCGTCCCGGCGCTGAGCCCAGAGATGAAGCTACGGTCGATCTTGATCTTCTTGAAGGGATAGCGGTCCAGATAACCGAGGGACGAATAGCCGGTGCCGAAATCGTCCAGCGCAAAACGCACGCCGGCCCCGGCCAGCTCGTTGATGAAGGCCGAGGTGTTGGGGCTGTGATCCAGCAATGTAGTTTCGGTAATTTCCAGCTCAAGGCGACTGGGGGGCAGTTTCGCCTCACGCAGCGCGTTGAGGATGCCCAGCGCGGCGCCGGGCGCGCGGATCTGGAGCGGGGAGAGGTTGACCGCCAGGGTCACATCGTCCGGCCACTCGGCAGCGACGCGGGCGGCCTTGGCGGTGATCCAGTTGTCCAGCGTGATGATCGCCCCGCTTTCCTCGGCCACGGGGATGAATTCATCGGGCCGCAATTCGCCCTTTTCCGGATGGAACCAGCGCACCAGCGCCTCGAACGCCCGGATCCGCCCGGTTTCCAGATCGACCAGCGGCTGGAAATGGACGGAAAGCTCATCTCGCTGCAGGGCAAGGCGCAGTTCGGCCTCGATCTCCTTGCGGCGGATCAGGTCACGCGTCATCGCGGGGTTGAAACTGACGATCTGTTTGCGACCATTCAGCTTGGCATGGTTAAGCGCCAGATCGGCCCCCTGCAGCACGGCCTCCAGATCGGTGCCATGTTCGGGCAGGATCGCGATGCCGATCGAGCAGCCGATCTCAAGCCGGTCATCGTCAATGCGCAGCGGGCGCAGGATGTCGTTCAGGATCGTATCGGCCACGCCCTTGATGACGGCGTCGGAGGCGGCCTCAAACGCGATGATGAATTCATCGCCGCCAAACCGCCCGATGCCCGCCCCCACCGGCGCGCTGCGGCGCAGGCGCGCGGCCACCTCGACCAGACAGCGGTCGCCCACCTGATGGCCCAGCGTGTCGTTGATTTCCTTGAAGCGGTCGAGATCCAGCCACAGGATCGCCAGCTTGTTGCCCTCCGGGATCGCTACAAGGCGTTCGACCAGATGATGGTTAAGCCCCGCTCGATTGAGCAGGCCGGTGACAATGTCGGTGCGCGCCAGATGCTGCATCTTTTCGGCAAGGCGCTGGCTGGTTTCGGCGCTGGCAATCGAATCGCGCAGCGTGCGGAACACATTGAGCGTGATCGACATCATCGCGGGCAGCACGAGAAACAGCGTGAAGGCCAGCAACTGGCTGGCCAGATCGGTCTGCATCCCGGCCGCCACGATCACCGGCAGCAGCGCCAGCGCCAATTGCCCGATGGCGATTGCGGGGCGCCCGGCGTTGCGCGCGGCAATCCCCACCGAATAGGCAATCGCATTGCCCACCATCAGCGTGCGCACCGGCCCCGGCACTGGATGGAAAAACGTCAGTGCCGCGATCATTCCGGCCATGATCGAATAGGAAAACGCGCCCAATTCATAAATGATTTCAAGCGCGCGTGCCTTATGCGCCATCCATCGCGGCAGGATGGTCGCGCTGGCCACGCGCATCAGCGCGATGGCCGACATGACCCAGGCGGCAAGGGTGATGGAGCGGTTGCCCGATTCAATGGCGGCGGTTGCGCTGGTTAAAATCCCGCACAGCGCGCCGATCGCCAGCGACGACGGTTGCGTATAGAGCGTGGTGACCAGAATGGCTCTTGCCCGGTCATCAGCAGCATGGGTTTTGAACAAAACCCGCAACGTGTCGAATAAAGGACGGATCGGACAACTCCCGCTGGACAAGGACAACCTAGGGGAGAACTCGTCACAGATTGGTTAACGACATTGTCAAACGTTCAAAGTCTGTCGCATTTATACAAAAAATTGCGATGCCGCCAACCGCCCCCTCACTCGGGGGAAACCAGCGGCTCAAACTCCTCCACCGAGCGATGCGCCGTGGCCAGACGGTTGGCCATCTGCCGGTCCAGCTTGCGGCAAATGCCCAGCCAGTGGCGGTATTGATCGCGGTTGCCTTCGAAAAAGGCGCGCAGGGCGATGTTGCGCGCGCGTTCTGCGGCGCCAAGGCCATGGCGGGCGAAATGTTGCAGGGCGCTGTAGAGCATCACATCGGTTTCGACCTGATTGTCATGGTCATTGGCCGGTGCGCGCAGCCGGGGGCGGCGCAACACGCGCGCCACAGCGCCGCATTCACCCGCACCTGCCGCTGCAAATCGGATCGACATGCCTGAAAATTCCTCAATCTCGATTGATAATCGGCTTCTGTCTATCACATGGGGGCTAAGTCTTCGTGTTTTGCCTTGGTTATCATATCCCTGTCGCGGGTTAACCGAGTTTGCACCCATCTTGGATCTACCGAGTGTTAAAATGCCCCGGTGCACCGCGACAAAAACGGCGTTCCGGGGCGGGTTTAACGGGCAAAACAGGGTTTATTCGGGATCGCTGAGCCAGCGTCCGCTGTTCTGATATTCGGGGCGAACATTATCGCTGCCGGGCAAATTCGCCGCCCGATAGGCATTATCTCCGCCATGGCGCAACGCTTCGGCGGTATATTGCGGCGCGGCGGCGGCGGGCGTGGCGGATGCCCCGCTACCATGGGTTGCAGCGCCAAGGGTCTGACCCATTTTGGCGGCATAAGCGCGTTCGATGGCGATCGGGTCGTCCACCAGTTCGCGATTTGCAAAGGCCACCCGCTGATGCGGGACGGGCAGCGGCTCGCTGATGGCGTGAACAAAGCGGAATGCGCCGGAATCGCCCGCCGGTCCATGCATGCGGTAAAAGCGATGCGCGCCGATCTGGCCGATGAAATTCAGGCTGTCGGCCCAATAGGGATGGACGGCAAACGTATGATAATGCGTGGCAAGGCCGACCGGCGCATAGACATAGCCAGCCAGTGCGGCGCGGGCCACGGCCTCGGCGCGGCTCCAGAAATAGCGGCTGGGCTTGCGCATCAGCGCGCCGTCGCAGGTAAAGGTGAACTGGCACCCGGTGGCGCGTTCCGAACCCTGAAACACCACGCCGCACACGCTTTTGGGATAGGCGGGATGGGCCATGCGGTTGAGCACGACCTGCGCCACGGCGCGCTGGCCATCGTCGGGCTCGCTGGCGGCCTCGTAATAGACCGCAGCGGTCAGGCAGGAGAGCGCGCGTTCGCGGTCCACCGCATTGGCCAGGCCCGAAAGCGCGCGCGCCGCCGGACCTGATCCGGGCAGGGGCGTTTCATCATCGCCCTGCGCCGCCGCACCGCCATCCCAATGCAGCCCCGGCGCCATCGCGGCCAGCGCCCCGCGCCAGCCGGTCGCGGGGGCGGGCGCTTCGGCCTCGCGGCTGACGTAATAGTAGGCCGCGCCCGGCCAACTGTCGCCCGGTTGTTCAAAGGGCATGGGGGCGGTGCTGCTCTGGCCATCGACGGGATCGGCCTCGTCATGGGCGGTTGTGGCGGCCAGCGCCATTGCGCCGGTGCCTTGCCCGCGCCATGCCTGCACGGCCAAAATCGCCAGCAGGGCGCAGGCCACAGCCAACAGGCGCTGCATCGTCGCGCGGCGCAGTTCGGCATTGCGCAGGGCGTTGATTCTCATGCCGTCGCCCCGGCGCAAGCGTGCCGCATGGTCCGTCCGCCCATCGTCGCGCGCGGGCGGGGCGGATCGCAGGGCATCAAACGCAAGGGAGGCACGCGGGCTGTTCATCCTGACTTCTCGGCCTTTGGCAAATCGGGCGATCATGGCAAAACACACAATCGCCGGGGCTGCACCTGCCGAATTGGGGCCGTCTCATTGCGGCACGGAAGGGGCGGATAATCCTTAATGCCTTAATTTGGCGCCCTCCGATCAGGGTTAAAAAAGCCTTGCCCGCGCCTTTACGGCTGTGCCCCTTGCACCTTTGGGCATGTGGGGCTAGGGCGGCGGCCACGCCAACGGTGCCCCTCGCAGGGGGGCTGAAAAGGGAATTTGCCCGCTCTTGCTCCGGCAAGGGGGATGCAAAGCTGCCCCCGCAACTGTTTCCGGGCGAGCGTACCGTCATATGCCACTGGGCCGATCGGTCTGGGAAGGCGGCGGATGCGCGATGACCCCGGATAGCCAGGAGACCTGCCGGTGGTTGTCGTTCAGCGCCGGGCGGGGAAGACCGGATGCAGCGCGATGCCGTCTGTTTCCATGCGCAAGGGGCGCGTGGGGCGGCCTCTCCCGCCACGAACGGCAAATAGCCTTCGTGAGGGAAAGAGCTATGAAAATCCGTTATTTCGCCGCCGCTTCGTCGCTGATCGCGCTGGCCCTGTCCGCGCCCGTCATGGCCGCCGAAGATGCTGGGGCCATCACCGTACTGGCCACCGGCAACAGCCAGCCGGTCGATGAGACCGGCCAGTCGATCAGCGTGGTCGATCTGGCCGAGATCCAGTCGATCCAGGGGCCGGACCTGACCCGCGTGCTGACCCGCCTGCCGGGCGTGTCCTTTGCCCGCGCGGGCGGCCTTGGCGCCACCACCAGCTTTTTCGTGCGCGGCGCCAATTCCGAACAGACCCTTGTGATGATCGACGGGGTGAAGGTCGAGGACACGGCGGCCCCTTCGGGCGGCTATGATTTTGCCAATCTGGTCAGCGGCGGCGTCGGTCGCATCGAACTGCTGCGCGGATCGAACAGCGTGGTGTGGGGCAGCAATGCCATCGGCGGCGTCATCGCCATCACCAGCCGCGAACTGAACGGCGCGGAGCTGAATTTCGAGGGCGGCAGCAACAGCACCTTTGATGCGGGAGCCACGCTGGGCCTGTCGAAGGACGCCTATGCGATCACGCTCAACGGCGGCTACATCAGCACCGACGGCATCCCCACCCGCACCACCGACACGCGCGCCAACGGTTTCCACCAGACCCGCCTGTCCACCCGCGCTCGCCTGCGTCTGGCGCAGGGGCTCAACCTTGTGGCCACGGCGCGCTATGCCGATGGTCAGGTGGGCGTCGATTCCTATGACTGGGTGCTGGGCTATGTGAACCGGGGCGAGGTGCAGTCGAGCGAGCAGGTTTCGGGCCGTGTGGGTCTGGAATATGCGGCCGAGAAATATTCGGCGCGTCTGGGCATCAGCCAGTCCTCGCTGCGTCGGGGCTATATTGATCCCACGGTGCAGAACACCGAATACAGCTCCTACCTTGGCCGCAGCACGCGCATTGACGGCGCGGCCCATGTCGATCTGCCCTATTTCTTCTCCGCCGATGTGGGCGGCGAGGCGATGTGGAACCATGCGCGCTCGTATTATTTCACGCCCGGCGCGGTGAATGATGCGAATATCGCCAGCGGCTATGGCCTGCTGGGCTGGAGGGCGTTTGGGCTGAGCCTGTCGGGCGGCCTGCGCGTGGACAGCCATTCCACCTTTGGCACCCACACAACCTTTGGCGCGAACGGCACGTACAGCCTGATCGACGATGTCCGCCTGCGCGCTTCCTATGGCGAGGGTTTCCGCGCCCCCTCGCTCTATCAGCTTTTCGATCCCTATTCGGGCAACAAGGGGCTCAAGGCGGAAACCAGCAAGTCCTATGACGTCGGCCTTGAAAAGGGCGACCGCAATGGCAAGCTGTACGGCGCCGTCACATGGTTCCACCGCGATATCAACAACCAGATCGACTATGACCTGTCCACCTCGACCTATGCCAATCTGGGCCGTACGCGGGCCGAGGGTCTGGAATTCGAAACCGGCCTGCGCCCGGTCGATGCGCTGCAATTGCGTGCGCTCTACACTTTCGTGAAGAGCACCAACCAGACCGCCGGCAGCAGCGCGCTGGGCAAGGATCTGGCGCGTCGTCCGCGTCATATGGTCACCTGGTCGGCCGACTGGAAAACGCCGCTGGCGGGCCTTGCCATCGGCGGCGACATTCGCGTCGTCTCGTCCAGCTTTGACAATGCGGCCAATAGCAACCGTCTGGCGGGCTATGCGCTGGTGGGCCTGCGCGCCAGCATTCCGGTGGGCGATCATGCGGAAATCTTTGGCCGCATCGAAAACCTGACGAATGAGCGTTATGCGGTGGTCAAGGATTACAATTCCTATGGCCGCACCGCATCGCTGGGCCTGCGGGCAAAGCTGTAATTGATGCGCGGGGGGCTGGCCCTGCTTGGAGCCTTGATGGTGGGGGCCTGCGCTCCCGCTGCGCCTCGGGTTCAGCCCTCCCGTATCATCAGCCTTAATCCTTGCACCGATGCGCTGCTGGTCGAACTGGCCGACCGCGATCAGATCGGGGCGCTGTCCTCCTATAGCCGCGATCCGGCGCAAAGCTCGATGGATGTGGCGCAGGCGCGCCGCTTTCCCTTCACTCGCGGCACGATGGAGGAGGTGATCTCCGCCCAGCCGTCGCTGGTGGTTTCGGGCAGTTTTACGCCAGCCGCGACACGCGCCGCCTATGCGCGCATGGGCCTGCGGCTGGAGGAATTTTCCATGGCCGCCACGGTGGAGGAGAGCGAGGGTCAGATCCGCCGCATGGCCGCCCTGCTGGGCCACCCCGACCGGGGCGAGGCGATGATTGCGCGGATTGATCGGGCCATGCGCGATGCCGCGCCGCCTTTGGGGGCGAAACCTTTGCCCGCGCTGATCTGGCATGGCGGCGGGCTGGTCGTGGGGGGCGAGACTTTGGTGTCCGACCTGCTGCGTCGTACCGGTTTCACGCCCTTTGCCGCGATCCGGGGCATGGGCCAGTCACAATTCCTGCCCCTTGAACGCATGGTGGTCGATCCGCCGCGCGTGTTGCTGGTGATAGGTCATGGTGATGCCGATGGCGGGCGCGAGGGGCGGCGGGTGCTGGGTCATCCGGTGCTGGCGCAATTGCGCGCGATGCAGCGTTTCGATTTCGACGCAGGGCTGGAATATTGCGGCGGCCCCACCATCATTCGCGCCGCGCAAAGACTGGCGCAAATCCGCCGGGAGGCTCATTGATGACGCGGTTGAACCTCCGTCTTGTCGGTGCGCTGGCGCTGGCTTTTGTCGCTTCCTTGCTGGCGGGGCGGGTGTGGGTCGATCCATTCCATCCCGATGTGCCGGGCGCGGGCCTGATCCTGATGCAATTGCGCCTGCCGCGCAGCGTGCTGGCGGTGCTGGTGGGCGGCGGGCTGGGCGCGGCGGGCGCGGCGATGCAGGCCTATTTGCGCAATCCTCTGGCCGATCCGGGCCTGTTCGGCATAGCGCCCAGCGCGGCGCTCGGCGCGGTGCTCAGCATCTGGCTGGGCTCTTATGGCGTTGCGCTGGGGCCATGGGCGCTGCCGGTTTTTGCGCTGGTGGGCGCTGGCGGGGCGATGGCGCTGCTGGGGCTGATCGCGGGGCGTTCGGCCGGGGGCGTGGCGCTGTTCACGCTGGCGGGCATGATGATCGCTAGCCTTTCGGGCGCCTTGATGAGCCTTGCCATCAGCCTTTCGCCTTCGCCCTTTGCGCTTTCGGAAATCGTGACATGGCTGATGGGGGCGCTGGCCGACCGCTCGTGGCATGAGGTGTGGATGGCCGCACCGCTGATGCTGGTCGGGCTGGGGGCGTTCGTTGTGGCGGGCCGCTCGCTTGATGCGCTCACGCTGGGCGAGGCGGCGGCGCGCTCGCTGGGCGTCGATCCGCGCCGGTTGCAGGCTTTGCTGATCCTTGGCGTGGGATGCACGGTGGGGGGCAGCGTGGCGGTGGCCGGGATCATCGGTTTTGTCGGGCTTGTCGTGCCGCATCTGCTGCGGCCCTTTACGGATCGGCGGCCTTCTTCGCTGATCGTGCCCTCGGCGCTGGGCGGGGCCTTGCTGCTGGTGGTGGGGGACAGCGTGTGCCGTATCCTGCCGCTGGCGGGGGGCGAATTGCGGCTGGGGATCGCGCTGTCCTTGCTGGGGGCGCCTTTCTTTCTGGCGCTGCTCTGGCGGATGCGGGACGGGGTTTGGCGATGATGCTTTGCGCGCGTAATCTGACGCTGGCCGGGCGGCTGAGCGATGTGTCCCTCGACCTTTCGCCGGGGCAGGTGACGGCGATTTGCGGCCCCAATGGCGCGGGCAAATCCAGCCTTATCTCCGCCATGGCGGGGGTCTTGCCGGTGCCGGGGGCTTTGACGCTGGACGGGCATGACCTGCCCGCGATGCCACCGCGCGAAAGGGCGCGCCTGCTCGGGTACTTGCCGCAGGGGGGCGAGGCGGCGTGGGATGTGTGCGTTCGCACGCTGGTCGAACTGGGCCGTTTGCCGTGGCAGGCCGCGCCGCTCCACCGCGCCCATGCCGATGGCGCACAGGACCGCGAGGCCGTGGCGCAGGCGATGACCGCGATGGATCTTGAGCATCTGGCGGACCGCCCGCTCTCGCGCCTGTCGGGCGGAGAGCGGGCGCGGGCCTTGCTGGCGCGGGCGCTGGCCGGGTGTCCGCGCTGGGTGCTGGCTGATGAACCCTTGGCGAGCCTCGATCTTGGCCATGGGCTGCGCCTGCTGAAGGCTCTGCGCGATCAGGCGGCGCAGGGTGTGGGCGTGTGCCTTGTGCTGCATGATCTGGCCATGGCGATGAACCATGCGGATCGCGTGGTGGTGATGGACCGGGGCCGGGTGGTGGCCGATGGCGCGCCGGGTGAGGCGTTAAGCGAGGATGTTATCGCGCGCGTCTGGGGCGTAAACGGGCGCTGGCTTGGGCCGGAGGGCGCGCAGGCGCTTAGTCTTTGATGTGCCAAATGGGAACGGCCGGGCAAATTGCGGGTTAACCGAATGGACATGGCGCGCGGTTTGCGGTTGTCTTGGCGCTATGAACAAGGGACTGCCTTTCCTCGCCTTGATGGCCGTGCTGGCCGGGCCGCTGCGCGCCGACGAATTGCCGCGCGCCGATGTTGCGCCCGCGTGGGTGGTGCCGGTGGCCATGCCCGCCACGGTGCAGCCTGCGGGCGAAGCGCCGCTGCATATGGTGATGCAGGATCAGCAGGTGTGGTTTCATGGGGGCACGACCAGCTTCTATCAGCGTCGCATTCTGCGCATCGACCAGCCCGAGGGCATTCAGGGCATGGCCCGGCTGTCAGTGCAATGGCGGCCCGAAACGGACCGGCTGACCATTCACGCCTTTCGCCTGACGCGGGGCAATCGCAGCAACGACCTGTTGCCCGCCGTGCAGGAGGTGCTGGCGCATAAAGGCAGCAATCTTGGCGGTTTGCGGGTGGATGGGCAGCGTTCGCTGGGGCTGCCGATTGCGGGCATGGCGGTGGGCGATGTGATCGAGATCGCCTGGACCATCGACCGCACCGAGCCTTTGCTGGGCGGGCATCACGAGGTGTCGCTCGATGCGGGCAGCCATGGGGTAATCGACCGGCTTGCGCTGGCGGCGCGATGGGATGGTGCGCGGCCGATGGGGGTGGCGGCCGAGAACCTGCCCGCCGCGCTGGAGCGAGGGCCGGGGCGGGTGGCGATGGTCACCGATGCGCTGGCCGAGAGCAAGGCGGCGCGGGTGCTGGAACTGTCGGATTTTGCGCAATGGGCCGATGTGGCGGGGGTGTTTGCGCCTTTGTTTGATGCGGCGCGGCGGGTGGGGCCAGATTCGCCCCTGCGCGGGCAAATTGCCGATATTCGCGCGGCCACCAGCGATCCTCTGGCGCAGGCCGGGATGGCGCTGACCATTGCGCGGCGCGATGTGCGCTACCTTTATGTCGGGCTGGGGCAGGGCAATCTGAAGCCGATGCCCGCCGATCAGGTGTGGCTGCGCGGTTTTGCCGATTGCAAGGGCAAGACAGCGCTGTTGCTGGGCTTGCTGGATGGATTAGGCATAAAGGCCGAGGCCGCGCTGGTGGCGACGCAGGGAGGCGAGGGGATCGACCGCCGCCTGCCCAGCGTGACCGGGTTTGACCATGTGATCGTGCGGGCACAGATCGCCGGGCAGGTCTATTGGCTGGACCCCACCGCCGAGATGGGGGCCAAGGAGGGGGCGCTCGATCTGGCCGCGATGCCGGTGCCGCGTTATGGCTGGGCCTTGCCGCTGCGGATGGGCGCGGGGCTGGAGGCGGTGGCAGGAATGCGCAGTGCCAGAGGCAAGACACGCGCCCCCAGGGGAACTTGATCGACGGGCAGGGTTTGTCTAGCGGGGATTGAGGCTTGCATCCCGCGAACAAATCTGGAACACCGCCACCATGAGTCTGACCCACATCACTGTGCGCGGCGCGCGCGAGCATAATCTCAAAGGCATCGACATCTCTCTGCCGAGGGACAGTCTGATCGTCATCACCGGCCTGTCGGGTTCGGGGAAATCCAGCCTGGCGTTCGATACGATCTATGCCGAAGGGCAGCGGCGCTATGTCGAAAGCCTGTCGGCCTATGCGCGCCAGTTTCTTGAAATGATGCAAAAGCCCGATGTCGAGCATATTGACGGGCTTAGCCCCGCGATCTCCATCGAGCAGAAGACCACCAGCCGCAACCCGCGTTCGACCGTGGCCACGGTGACCGAGATTTATGACTACATGCGCCTGCTCTGGGCGCGGGTGGGCATTCCCTATTCGCCCGCGACCGGATTGCCGATTGCGGCGCAGACCGTGTCGCAGATGGTGGACCGGGTGATGGCGCTGCCCGAAGGGACGCGGGCCTATTTGCTGGCGCCGGCGGTGCGCGGGCGCAAGGGCGAATATCGCAAGGAAATCGCCGAGTGGCAGAAGGCAGGCTATACGCGCCTGCGCGTCGATGGCGAGTTGATGGCGATCGAGGATGTGCCTGCGCTCGACAAGAAGTTGAAGCATGACATCGAGGTGGTGGTCGACCGTATCGCGGTGAAGCCGGGCATCGAATCGCGTCTGGCGGATTCGTTTGAACAGGCATTGAAGCTGGCCGAGGGGTTGGCTTTTGTCGATCTGGCCGAGGGCGTGGTGCCGGGGCGCGAGGGCGAGGTTGCGACGGGTTCGAAGAAGAAGGGCGCGCAGTTGAAGGGGGCCGGGGTTCCGACCAACCGCATCGTGTTTTCCGAAAAATTCGCCTGTCCGGTGTCGGGTTTCACGCTGGAGGCGGTCGAGCCGCGCCTGTTTTCGTTCAACGCGCCGCAGGGGGCCTGTCCGGCCTGCGACGGTTTGGGCGAGAAATTGCTGTTTGATCCTCAGCTTGTGGTGCCCAACGAGGCACTGAGCATCAAGGAAGGGGCGGTGGTGCCATGGGCCAAATCGAACCCGCCTTCGCCCTATTACATGCAGGTGCTGGCCTCGCTGGGCGGGCATTATGGGTTCAGCCTGGAAACGCCCTGGGCCGATCTGCCGACCGAGGTGAAGATTGTCGTGCTCTATGGCACGGGTAAGACGCCGGTGCCGCTGACCTTTATCGATGGCAAGAAGGCCTATACTGTCACCAAGCCGTTTGAGGGCGTGATCGGCAATCTCAATCGCCGGATGCTGCAGACCGAAAGCGCGTGGATGAAGGAGGAACTGGGCAAGTTTCAGACCTCGCAGCCTTGCGAAGTGTGCGAGGGCAAGCGTTTGAAGCCCGAGGCGCTGTGCGTCAAAGTGGCCGACAGCGATATTTCCAGCCGGACGCGGTTGAGCGTGTCGGATGCGCTGGAGTGGTTTTCGACGCTGGATGAAAAGCTGACGGATCAGCAGCGCCAGATTGCCAAGGCGATCCTGAAGGAAATCAACGAAAGGCTTGGTTTCCTGAACAATGTGGGTCTGGATTATTTGAATTTGGATCGGACGAGCGGCACTTTGTCAGGCGGGGAAAGCCAGCGGATCAGGCTGGCTTCGCAGATCGGGTCGGGCCTGTCGGGCGTGCTTTATGTGCTCGACGAACCCTCTATTGGTCTGCATCAGCGCGACAATGACCGCTTGCTGGAAACGCTCAAGCGCCTGCGCGATCTGGGCAATACGGTGATCGTGGTCGAGCATGACGAGGATGCGATCCGGACCGCCGATTATATCGTCGATCTGGGGCCGGGCGCGGGCGTTCATGGCGGCAGTATCGTGGCCGAGGGCACGCTCGAGGATATTCTGGCCAATCCCGACAGCATCACCGGCCAATATCTGACCGGTGAGCGGCGTATCGAGGTGCCGAGCGAGCGCAGAACCGGCAATGGCAAGGCGATTGTGGTCGAAAATGCGCGGGCGAATAACCTGAAGGGCGTGACGGCGCGGTTTCCCTTGGGGACGTTTTGCTGCGTAACGGGCGTGTCGGGATCGGGCAAATCGACGTTGACGCTTGATACGTTGCAGGCCGGGGCCAGCCGCGTGTTGAACGGGGCGCGGGTGATTGCCGGGGCGCATGACAAGATCGTTGGTCTTGAGCATTGCGACAAGGTGATTGAGATTGATCAGTCGCCCATCGGCCGCACGCCGCGATCCAATCCGGCCACCTATACCGGCGCCTTTGGCCAGATCCGTGATTGGTTTGCAGGCCTGCCCGAGGCGCAGGCCCGCGGGTATAAGGCGGGGCGGTTCAGCTTCAACGTCAAGGGCGGGCGGTGCGAGGCGTGTCAGGGCGATGGCCTCATCAAGATCGAGATGCATTTCCTGCCCGACGTTTATGTGACTTGCGAGGAATGCGGCGGAAAGCGTTATAATCGCGAGACTTTGGAGGTAAAATTCAAGGGCCATTCCATCGCCGACGTGCTGGATATGACCATTGAGGATGCCGAGAGTTTCTTTGCCAATGTGCCGCCGATCCGCGACCGGATGCATATGTTGAACGAGGTCGGCCTTGGCTATGTCAAGGTGGGGCAGCAGGCCACGACCCTGTCGGGCGGCGAGGCGCAGCGGGTGAAACTGGCCAAGGAACTGGCGCGGCGCTCGACCGGCAAGACGCTTTATGTGCTGGATGAACCGACCACGGGCCTGCATTTCGAGGACGTGCGCAAGCTGCTCGAAGTGCTGCACCGGCTGGTGGATCAGGGCAATTCGGTGGTGGTGATCGAGCATAATCTCGATGTCATCAAGACCGCCGACTGGATCATCGACATGGGGCCCGAGGGCGGCGTGCGGGGCGGCATGGTCGTGGCCGAGGGAACGCCCGAGCAGGTGGCCGCCAATCCGGCCAGCTTTACGGGGGGGTATCTGAAGCCGTTGCTGGCGCGGTGATCTGGGCGGTTCTGATATTGCCGCTGATTGTTGTGGTCGACTGGGCATGCTGGTCAAAGATCGATGGCATGTTGTCTTTTCCTTCGGCCCGGTGGCGCTGGCGTCGTCGGCGGTTGATGCCATGGGCGGCGATGTGGGTCTGGGTTGTGGTTGCAACCAAGTTTTTGGCGCCGGCGTCTGAGGCTGATTGGCAACAGGCGGTGGTCGTGGTTGCGGGTGTGGCTGTTCTGGTCTGGTGGATGGCGGCGATCTATCGCGATCTGACGGACTAGCGTCGGGGCGAACATGGCATTTGCGCCATGTTGGCCCGTAACCGCCCCTCTGTCCCGGTTTTGTCCCAAGGTTGTCATTGTCGTGAGATAGCAGGGCGCCATTCGTGGAGAGGTGGCTATGCGTTTGACGGCATTGGGGCTGATGGCTTTGGGATTGTGCGGCATCGCCCATGCCGGGGTGCCTTTGCGCGAAATGTCCGATCCGCCCCAGATCCATTACCTCAATCCCGCCGAAGTTGCGCCGCGCTTGATTTTCGCCCCTCCGCCGGGCGAAGCGATGACGCGGCAGGAACTGGATTTCCTCCATCGCCTGATCGCGGTGACGCCCGCAGACCGGATTGCGCGTGCCCGTGCTGATGGCGAGGATGAGACGCCCGCAATCTACAGCGTCGCGCTGGGTCGCGATTTGCGCCGGATGCCCGCCACATGGAACCTGCTGGTGGCCATAGAAGAAGAGGCCAATGCGGTGATCGGCGCGGGCAAGGATGAATTTGCGCGGCCTCGGCCCTATCAGGCCGATCCTACGATGCCGACCTGCAAGGCGGTGAAGCCTGGGAAGAGCCAGCGCTCCTATCCCAGCGGCCATGCCAGCGTGGGCTATTCCATGGGCTGGGCGCTGGCGCGTCTGGCGCCGCAGCGGGCCGAGGCGGTGCTGACGCGGGCGGATGATTATGCGCTGGGGCGCTGGCTGTGCGGCGTGCATTATCCGAGCGACACTTCAGCCAGCCGGGGCGCGGCAATGGTGGTGGCCGAGCGTTTGTTGGCCGATCCGCGTTTGGCGGTTCAGGTTGCGGCGGCGCGGACGGAGTTGGCGGGGTTGCGTTAGAGGGGGGTGCCTCCGGCGGGCAAAGGGACTTAGTCCCTTTGCAATCCCGATACTGTCTTTGTCGCGCCCTGAGGCATTGTCGCGTGACGTTGATGCGCCGCAGGCTTTATAAACCGCTTCGCGGAATGGCGCTTCCCGGCAAACTTCGCGCCATCCCATAACGGGATTGCAAAGGGCCCCGGCCCTTTGCCCGCCGGAGGCACACTTTTTCCAAGCCCCAAAAACAAAAATGCCGGAGACCTCGCGGCCCCCGGCATCCTTAATTCGGCTAACCTGCAAACCTTACTTCTGGTTCGCCAGCAGCTTCAGACGCAGCGCGTTCAGCTTGATGAAGCCGGCGGCGTCCTTCTGGTCATAGGCGCCCGCGTCATCTTCGAAGGTCACGTGGCGTTCGCTGTAGAGCGAATAGGGCGACTTGCGGCCCACAACATAGGCGCCGCCCTTATAGAGCTTCAGGCGGACGGTGCCCGAAACCTTGGCCTGCGAATGGTCGATGGCGGCCTGCAGCATTTCGCGCTCGGGGCTGAACCAGAAGCCGTTGTAGATCAGTTCGGCATACTTGGGCATGATCTCATCCTTGAGATGAGCCGCGCCGCGATCCAGCGTGATCGATTCAATGCCGCGATGCGCGCGGGCATAGATTTCGCCGCCCGGCGTTTCATACATGCCGCGCGACTTCATGCCGACGAAACGGTTTTCGACCAGATCGAGGCGACCGATGCCATGCTTGCGACCCAGTTCGTTCAGGGCAGCCAGCAGCGTGGCAGGCGACATCGCTTCGCCGTTCAGGGCAACACCATCGCCCTTTTCGAACTCGATCTCGATATATTCCGGGGCGTCGGGCGCATCCTCGGGGTTAACCGTGCGGCTGTACACATAATCCGGGGTTTCCTGCCACGGATCTTCCAGAACCTTGCCTTCCGAGCTAGTGTGCAGCAGGTTGGCGTCGGTCGAGAAGGGGCTTTCGCCGCGCTTGTCCTTGGGTACGGGGATCTGGTGTTCTTCTGCCCATTTGATCAACGCGGTGCGGCTGGTCAGGTCCCATTCGCGCCAGGGGGCGATAACCTTGATGCCCGGCTCCAGCGCATAGGCCGACAGTTCGAAGCGAACTTGATCGTTGCCCTTGCCGGTGGCGCCATGCGAAACGGCATCGGCGCCGGTTTCGCGCGCGATTTCAATCAGGCGCTTGGAGATCAGCGGGCGCGCGATCGAGGTCCCCAGCAGATAGTCGCCTTCATAGCGGGCATTGGCGCGCATCATCGGGAAGACGAAATCGCGCACGAATTCCTCGCGCAGATCGTCGATATAGATATGCTCGGGCTTCACGCCCATCAGCTCGGCCTTGGCGCGGGCCGGGGCCAGTTCTTCGCCCTGACCCAGATCGGCGGTGAAGGTCACCACTTCGCAATTATAGGTGACTTGCAGCCACTTGAGGATGACCGAGGTGTCAAGCCCGCCCGAATAGGCGAGAACGACGCGCTTGATGTCTGACATGGGGCGCTCCGCATAGGAAGAAAGAGATTGGCGCCGCGCCTAGCAGGGCATGCGCCAAGGGGCAAGCGTTTGGGCCCCCTATCCGCCCCGCGCCAGATAGAGGACATCGCGCGGCTGTGACAGCAGATGCTGGCCGGAATCGACAAACAGGGTTTCGCCGCTGGCCAGCCAGCCATCGGCAAGGAACAGCGCCGCATCGGCAATCTCGGCCGGATCGGTCAACCGGCCCAGCAGGTTCATCCGGCCCGAGGTCTCATGCTCATGCGGTTGCTGGTCGAAACTGGGCAGCATGGCGCCCGGCGCGATGGCGTAGATCCGGTCCTGCGCCCCCGCCGCGCCCATCGCCAGCATCCGCACCGTGGCGGAAAGGGCGTGCTTGGCCATCGTATAGCTGAAGAAATCGGGGTTGGGATTGGCCAGCTTCATGTCGGTGATGGCGATCACGCGGCGGCCCGCCCGCGCCCGCGCATGGGCCAGAAATGCCTGCGCCATGCGGGTGGGGGTTTGCGCATTGACCGTCATCGCCTCGGCAAAGACATCGGCGTCCATCGCGCGGGCATCGTCATAGCGGAACACGGCGGCCGAATTGACCAAAATGCGCCAGTCGCCCAACCGCTGCGCCAGATCCTTCACCATGGCAACGCCCGCATCGGGATCGGCCAGATCGCAGCCCACGCATTCGGCGCTGGGCAATTGCGCGGCCAAGGCCTCGGCATCCTTGCGGCTTTGGCCATAGTGGATCACGACATGCCATCCCGCCGCGCCAAAACGATGAGCAATGCGCGCGCCAATACGTTTGGCGCCGCCGGTGATAAGCAGGGCAGGACGGTTCATGCCCCCATCAAGCATAAAGCGCGCGGCGAGGGAAGGCGGCTTGAGGGGAAGCGATTTGCCGCTATGCTATGTTTCTGAAAGGAAATGGCGATGCGGTTGGATCTGGTCGACGTCTTTGTGAATGGCGCGCTTTCGGGCAATCCTCTGGCGGTGGTGCATGGGGCCGACGGAATGTCGGACGCGGCGATGCAGTCGCTGGCGCGCTGGATCGGCTTTTCGGAAACCACTTTTCTGTTGCGCCCGACGGATCCCGAGGCCGATTACCGCGTCCGCATTTTTACGCCCACGCTGGAATTGCCTTTCGCGGGCCATCCCACGCTGGGCAGCGCCTATGCATGGCGTGCGGCGGGGGGCGTGGCCAAGGGCGAGCGGATCATGCAGGAATGCGGGGTCGGGCTGGTGCCGGTGCGTGTGACGGAGGCTGGGCTGGCCTTCCGCGCCCCGCCGCTGCGGCGCAGCGGGCCTTTGTCGGATACCGAAAAGGCGGCAGCGCTGGCCCAATTGCGCCTGTCGCCCGAGGATGTGATCGAGGCGGTGCATGTCGATAATGGCCCGCCCTGGCAATTGCTCCGCCTGGCCAGTGCGCAGGCTGTTCTGGCGGTTTCACCGGTGGTCACGGCACAGGGCGTGGTTGATCTGGGCCTGATCGGGCCATCGGACGAACCGGGCGTCGATTGGGAAATTCGCGGATTTTTCACCGGGCCCGGCGGCATCTTGGTCGAAGATCCGGTGACCGGCAGCCTGAATGCGGGGGCCGCGCTCTATCTGTATGAAAGCGGGCTGGCCACGGGCGATTATGTGGCGGCGCAGGGGCGCAGGATCGGCGCCGATGGCCGCGTCCATGTTTCGCGCGATGAGGAAGGCGTGTGGATTGCGGGGCAGGTTCGCGCGGTTGGAGCGGGGGCGGATTTGGCCATGTGAGCTTTTTTGGATGCAAGGCTTTCCTACTTTAACCCATTTGGATAATCCATCGCTCGGCTAATCGCTGAGAGATGGAGTCCGACATGCCCAATCCCAAAATTGTCTATCCGGCCACCTATACCCCGGCCAATGCCGTTGCCTTTGCCAATACCGATAATTCGGCCGCCACGGTTTCGGCCAGCACGCCCCTGCCTGTGGCGCTGGGCGATGGGGCGCTGGCGGCCATGGGGTCCACCACCGATACGGCGGCAGCATCGGATTCGGCCACCGCCAGCCTGATCGCCTTGTTCAAGCGCCTGCTGGGCAAATTTCCCGCCGGCCTTGGCCAGAAGACCGCTGCCGCCAGCCTGCCGGTCGTGCTGGCCAGCGATCAGGGCGCGATCACCACGGCGGGTGTTTACAACACCGCCCAGCCCACGCTGACTGGCGGGCAGGTCGGATCACTTCAGCTTGACAGTTCAGGAGCGCTGGCGGTCCGCCTGCAATGGAGCGGGGGCTATATCGCGGGCGTGTCGGGCAATATCACCGATAGCGCGACCAACAGCGTGAACACGATCATGACGCTGACGCGCGGTTTCCTGTTCAATGGCAGCACGTGGGATCGGCAGAAAAAGCCCGTCGCCGTCAGCCGTATCGCCTCAAGCGCGGCGAGCACCAATGCCACTGTGGCCAAGGGCGGCGCAGGCGACCTTTTTGCCATTCAGGCCTATAATACAACCGCCTCTGTCATCTACCTCAAGCTCTATAACAAGGCGGCCGCCCCCACCGTCGGCACCGATACGCCGATCAAAACCATCGCCATTGCGCCCAGCGCCAGCCTCGCGGCCAGCGCGACCTGGGCCAACGGCCTCTATTTCTCGACCGGCATCGCCTATGCGCTGACCGCCGCAGCCGCAGACAGCGATACGACTGCGATCGCCGCAGGCGCGATTGTCGGCCTCAACCTCGATTATCAGTAAGGAGCGCGTATCATGGCAATCTGGCAAAATGACGCGAATGGCGAACGTTTCGATGATGGCGCGGCGCTGCTGCCCGGCGAGGAAGGCTTCAGCCGGGCCGGGGCGGAGGCGCATTTCGGGGCGGATGTCGATTTCAGCTATGTCGGCACGCCCAATTGGGCGCCTGCGGCCCCGGAGGATGACGACTGAGCTTCCGGATTTGTCCGCCTCGGTTCGATGGGCCGGGGCGGTTTTTCAGGCGACCCGGCCAATCGGGCCAGATACCGCGAAAAAGCGGCGATGGTGGAACACCCATACCTCGTCGAAATGGTTGGCGGCCTGCGCGCAGGCCTCCCGCCACCAGGCAAGTGGCGGATCGGAGAGCCCCTCGATCCATGTCGTGTTCGACCGGATCAGCAAGCCATCGCAGCGCTCATACCGTTTCGCGCATTTCTTGGCGATCAGCCGCGCGATTTCGGCGGCATAGGCGTCGGGCGCAATCATCACCGGCGTGGGCGAGACATAGGGCGCCCCCAGTTCAAACTGCCGACATGTCGTTTCATAGGCGGTGTTGCGGTGGACCAGTGGATTGTCCGCCTCGGTATTTTCAAAAACCAGGTCGACACCATGCAGCCGGATTTCGAAGTCGGGCGTGGGCTTGCCGGTTTCGGGCAATAGCCGCACCGCCTCTGCATGGCGATGCTGGGCAAAACTGGCCGCCATGAAGGCCTCGCGGAAGGTCTTGCCGCGCTGGCTGCGGATCTCGCACTCGCTGGCCAGCTGATGCCCCACCCGACTGGCCAGAGCCAGCATATCGGGCGGGGTCATCCATCCACCAACCGGGATCACGCTGATGGCCTTATCCCAGAGCAGCCTGCTTTTCCTCAGCCAGACGATCCAGTTCGGCGCGCGACATTTTCTGCGCCGAGGTCTTCAATTGTCCGCAGGCCGCATCAATATCGCGCCCGCGCGGGGTGCGCACGGGGGCCGAAATGCCCGCCTCGAAAATGATGTTTGAAAACTGGCGGATACGCTCGGGCGTGCTGCATTCGTAAATCGCGCCGGGCCAGGGGTTGAACGGGATCAGGTTCACCTTGGCGGGCAGATTGTACTGGCGCAGCAGGCGCACCAGTTCATGCGCATGCTCGTCGGTGTCGTTCTTGTCCTTGAGCATCACATATTCAAACGTGATGCGGCGCGAATTGGACGCGCCGGGATAATCCGCACAGGCCTGAAGCAGCTCTTCAATGCCATATTTGCGGTTGATCGGCACGATCTCGTCGCGCACCTCCTTGGTCACGGCGTGGAGCGAAACGGCCAGATTGACGCCGATTTCCTCGCCGCACTTTTCCATCATCGGCACGACGCCGCTGGTCGAGAGCGTGATGCGGCGCTTGGACAAAGCCAGCCCATCGCCATCCATCACCAGCTTGAGCGCGCCCTTCACATTGTCGAAATTATACAGCGGCTCGCCCATGCCCATCATCACGATGTTGGTCAGCAGGCGGCCGTCAGGCGAGTAGCCGCCCTCATCATCGACCAGTTCATCGGTCAGCGCGGCCAGATCGGCCTGACCCGCCTTGGGCCATTCGCCCAGAGCATCGCGCGCCAGCATGACCTGTCCCACGATCTCGCCCGGCGTCAGATTGCGGACCAGACGCATCGTGCCGGTGTGGCAGAAGCGGCAATTGAGTGTGCAGCCGACCTGCGAAGAAACACAAAGCGTGCCGCGATCGGCATCGGGGATGAATACCATTTCGAACTCATGCCCGTCATCGGTGCGCAGCAGCCATTTGCGCGTGCCGTCTTCGCTGTGCTGCGAAACGACGATTTCAGGGCGACCGATGACAAAACGTTCGGCCAGCCAGGGGCGCATGGTTTTGGCAATATCGGTCATTGCCTCAAAATCGGTGACGCCGCGATGATAGATCCAGTGATAGACCTGCTTGGCGCGCAGCTTGGCCTGCTTGGGCTCAAGCCCCGCCTCCGCAAAGATTTCGGCGATGCGCGGGCGCGGCAGGCCCAGCAGATCGACGCGGCCATCGGCGCGCGCGGTAATGTCGCGCGCGGTGACGACGGGGTCGATATGGCCCGCAATCGTCATCGACGTGGGCAGAGGAGAAGTGGGAAGGGGGGTGTCCATAGTCGGGCCCATAGCGGCGAATCCGGCAAAATGCTACCCTGACGCCTTATCGCCCCGCACAACCCAGCGCGGCGGCATCAATCGCCGTGGCCGCGCCGGGCAGCGTATATTGGTCGCTGAACAATCGCCCCGCGCCGTCGCGCGATGAAACGGTCATGATCTCGCCCGAGCGCATCGCCGCCACGATGGCGGCCTCCATCCGCGCATCGGCGGCCCATGCGTCGATCCCGCCGCCGATCAGCCGGTAACGCTGTCCCGCCAGCGTCAATTGCACCGCTGCGCCCGGCTGTATCCGGCGCGAGAGGCGGAAATGGACCTGTCCGCGCACGCCTTTTTTCGGCCACAGGCCAACATCGGCATAGGGATCGACCTCGCGCCGCGCGCCCGCTTCGGGCATGGCAATGGCGTAGCAGCGCGGAATGCCCGCATCGCGAAACGCGCCCCATGCGCCGAACATGCCCAGCGCATCGCGGGCATCGGCGGGCGCCGCGCCCAAGGCGAAAAGGCAAAGAAAAAAGACCGGGCGTTTCATCACCCGGCCTCCTTTAATCATGCGGCGATACCGGATCAATCCAGTTACGTCAGTCCAGTTCCCAGGCTCTTTCACCATGCGAGGTAATGTCGAGGCCCTCGCGCTCGTCATCCTCGGTGGCGCGCATCGGCATGATCTTGCCCAGGCCCACGGCCAGAACATAGGACATCACCGCCGACCATGCCGCCGTCACGCCCACGCCCACGGCCTGCGCGATGAATTGATGGCCCATGCTTCCGCCTGCGGCATATCCCGTGCCGCCCAGCGCCGGGCTCATCGCCACCGCAAGGCCGAGCGAGCCGATCATCCCGCCCACGCCATGCACCGCGAACACGTCGAGCGAATCGTCGATCTTCCAGCGCTGCTTGACCAGTTGGATCATCGCATAGCACACGCAGGCGCCCGCAAGGCCAAACACCGCCGCCGCGCCGGGCGCGATCATGCCCGCCGCAGGCGTCACCGTGGCCAGACCCGCCACCGCGCCGGTGGCAAAGCCCACGCTGGTCGGCTTGCCCACATGGGCCGCTTCGAAGACGATCCACATCAGCGCCGCCGCGCAGGCCGCCGTATGGGTGTTCAAAATCGCGCTGGCCGCCGCCGCGCTGCCCGTTAGCGCGCTGCCGCCGTTAAAGCCGAACCAGCCGACCCAGAGCAGACCCGCGCCCAACATCGTCAAGGCAGGCGAATGCGGCAGCATCAACGTCTTGGGAAAACCCGTCCGCGCGCCCAGCACCCATGCCGCCACCAGCGCCGAAACGCCCGCCGTGGTATGGACGACAATGCCGCCCGCAAAATCGAGCGTGCCATAGCCGGTGCTCATCCAGCCGCCGCCCCAGATCCAGTGCGCCACCGGGGCATAGACCAGCAGACCCCAAAGCCCGCAAAACGCCACCACCCAGCCAAAGCGCGCCCGGTCCACCCAGGCGCCCGCCATCAGCGCGGGCGTGATTGCGGCAAAGCAGAGCTGGAACAGCGCAAAGGTGTTTTCGGGCAGCGTCGTGCCCGACCGCACCGGGGCCAGATGCGCCAGACCAAGGCCCGAGAGGCCCCCGATCCAGCCATTGCTCACCGGCCCAAACGCCAGCGCATAGCCCACCAGCACCCAGACCAGCGAGGCCACCGCCGTGATCACGCCCACCTGGACCATCACCGACAGGAAATTCTTGGCCCGCACCAGACCGCCATAGAACAGCGACAGGCCCGGCAGGCACATCAACAGCACCAGCGCGCTGGAGATCAGGATCCATACCGTATCGGCGGCGTTCGCGCCGGTTGCGGTCTGGGCCAAAGCAGGTGTGGGGCACAGCAAGGCAGCCGCCATAAGGCTGCGACGGTGCTTTGCCCAAAGGCCGGTTGGCCGATGGCGCATGGTATGTCTCCTAAGCCAGCGCCATCCGATCCCGGCGCTTTCCTCCGCGAAGCGCCTTAGATGCGAAAGTTTCCTGCGCGCAAGAGCGAAAATGGAGAGTATTTATTACCTGCCGGGCGTTTCAGGGGGCAGGGGGATAGGTTATCATCATCACTTCCCACTCTTTTTCCCCGCCCGGCAGGGCCACACGGCGCAAATCGCCCAATGCGGCCCCGCGCAATGCCCGCGCAATCGGCGCTGACCATCCGATCAGGCCCTTGCTGGCATCCTGTTCGTCATCGCCCACAAAGGTCAGATGCTTGCGATTGTCATCCTCATCGGCAATTTCCACGGTGGCGCCGAACCAGACGCGGCCCCGGTCCTCCTGCCGCGCAGGGTCGACCACGCGGCACGCCTTCATGCGCCGCGCCAGATGGGCCAGTTCGCGGTCGATCTCGCGCATTCGCTTGCGGCCATAGAGATAGTCGCCATTTTCGCTGCGGTCGCCATTGCCTGCGGCCCAACTGACGATCTCGACGATCGCGGGGCGTTCTGTGCCCAGCAGATGATCGTAACGCGCACGCAGCGCCGCCATGCCCGCAGGCGTGATCGGCGGGCCTTCGCCGGGGGCTTTCGGGGCGGCAGGTTTCGGGGCGGGGCGCATGTTTCTCATGGCGCGGGCATAGGGTCAGGCCCGCGCCCAAGGCAAGGGTTCAGAACGGCAATTCCCCCAGATCGGGCGCCACCCATCCGCGCCGCGCGGCCACGCTGAACAGCGTCTCGCGTCGCCAATAGGCCATCGGCCAATCGCTCTTGCCCAGATCGCCCGCCAGCAGGGCGGCGAGGATTTGTGACAAGGCTGTGTCACTTCCATGACGTGCCAACTCAGCCCGCGCGGCGCGCAGCGAGGCGATGGTGATCGTTTCATGATAGCCCGAGGTGTCATCATTCACCCCGCCCACCGATTCATTATAGGCGCGGATCGCCGCCCCCATCGCCTGCGGTTCAGCAATTTCAGGACGATAGCGCAACAGCCAGAGCGCGGCGGCCCAATGCGCGCCGTGGGTCCAGCGTTCCTTGGGCAGGCGGCATTCGACCATGCCCAGCGCAATGGCTTCGATGGTTTCGTCGGAGAAGGCGCTCGATTCGTTCATGACAAAGGCATGGCATCGCGCAGCGCCGAGGTCAAAAAGCGAAGATTGTGACAGGGATTTTGTCATATTTCTTCCGATGCTTGGCTGTCCCTACGTTCGCATACGGGTTTTTGTGACAATCGACTGACATAAAAATGTCATCATAACGTCATAGTTGACGCCGAATTGTCACATACGGGGATCGCAAGAGTGCAGCGCAACACATTTCATGCCATGGCCGTGGGGGCGGCCAAGGCGTTTTTGGCCATGGCGTCCATCACGCCTGTCGCCGCCATGGCCAGCGATGCCCAGCATTGGGAAATCGCCACGGCGACTGCCAATCTGGGCGATGGCTGGCGCGCCTCGGCGGAAAACATCACCCGCTTCAGCCAGACGCGCGGCTTTTACGAGCTGGAACAGAACCTGATGCTGGGCCACGAGATCGGCGACAAGGGCGGACCGCTCGGGATGGTGTTCTATCTGGGCTATACCCATGACCCGCAATATGCCCATGGCAATTTCACCATCATGGAGCATCGCTTTCGCCAGCAATTGAGCTTTGACCGTCTGCTGACGCTGGGTCCGGTGCGGATTTCGGGCCGTATGCGGGTGGAACAGCGCTGGCGCGAGGGGATCACCGGCACGGCATGGCGTCTGCGCCCCTTTATCAAGGCCACGATGCCGGTGGTGGGCAAGGTCATGCTGGTGGCCGCGCATGAGAGCTTTATCGATGCCAATCGCAACGGTTTCCAGCGTCTGGGCGGCGAGGAACGGATGCGCAATTCGCTGGGCTTCAACATGCCGCTCAATCGGCGGGTGAACCTTGAGTTGGGCTATCTGAACCAGCACGGCTTTGTGCCGGGCGGCAAGGATACCAATGACAATGCCGCGACGCTGGAGATCAAGGCCAGTTTTTGACGTACTTGCCGATGGTGTCCGGGGCGGGCAAACCGGGTGCCATGCTGCAAACCTATCTTGCCTATGGCCAATGGGCCAACCGGATTGTCATTGATCGCCTGACCGACCTGCCGGACGCGGTGCTGGATGCGCCGCAACCGGTGGTGTTCGGTTCGATCCGGCGGACCTATCACCATATGCTGGTGATCGCTCAGGTCTGGCAGGCGCATCTGCTGGGCCGCGCGCATGGCCATACCAGCCGCGACCCCGGCCATCCGCCGCCGATGGCGCAGATCGGCGCGGCGCTGGCCTCTCTGGACGCATGGTTCCTGGATTATGGCGCAGGGCTGGATGCCGGGGCGCGGGGGCAGGTGGTGCCTTTCACCTTCATCGGCGGCGGGGATGGCGCGATGACGCGCGAGGCCATCCTGATGCATGTGGTCAACCATGCCACCTATCACCGGGGCCATATCGTCGCCATGCTGAACGGGGCAGGGATCAGCATGGCAAACAGCGATATGCCTGTGTTCCTTACTGCCCCGGCCTGACCGGCTGGATCACCGGCGAAGAGGTGAAGGTCGGCTGCGGCCCATAGCTGGGCGCGGGCGTACGCACCGGCATCCCGGAAGGCGCAGGCATCCCCGAAGGTGCCGGCATGACCGCAGGCGGCGGCGGGGCGGGGCGCGGGTCCTTCAGATAATGGCTGAGCGGATTGGCCCCCTTGTAGGCCGCATGGTCGGGATACATCGCCTCATAGGTGACGGCGTTTTCCAGCACATGGGCGACATAGGAGCGGGTTTCGCTGAAAGGGATCTTCTCGATCCATTCGACCCATTCCGGCCCGCCCGGCATACGCGGATCCCCGCGTGATGCTATCCATTTGTTCACATTGCCCGGCCCCGCATTATAAGCCGCCACCGCCAGCGGATAGGACCCGCGATAGGAGGTCACCAACCGCTGGAAATAGGCATTGCCCAGCGTGGTGTTATACAGCGGATCGTCGATCAGCGCCTGTGTTGACGAGGGCAGGCCTAGGCGGCGCGCCTGCTCCGCCGCTGTTCCCGGCATCAACTGCATCAGGCCGCGCGCGCCGGTGCGCGACATGGCGTTCTGGCTGAACTGGCTTTCCTGGCGCGAAATGGCGTGGATCCATGTCCAGTCGCTGCCCGGAGGGGTTGGCGTGATGGGGAAGGCGGAATCGCGGAAATTGTTGAAGCCCGCATTCTCCGCCGCCTGCCCCACGATCACCGCCAGATCGCGGCGGCCCAAGGCGCGGGCCAGATCGGCCACCAGCGTGAAATCGGCCTCGACCTTGGCCTGATTGGCGATTTCGCGGAAGAAACGGATCGTGGTCTGCCATTCGGCATCGCGGGCCACTTCGCGCACGGCCTGGGTGATCGGCCGGGCGGCAAAGTCGCGGGCCTGCGCATGGGTGGGTGTGGCGCGGCGTCCGTCGTGCAGCGGCGGGATCGGCTGGCCCAGACGCTCCAGCGCCAAAAGCCCGTGGAACTGATCGGGGAATTGCGCGGCCCAGCGGTAATACTCAGACGCGCCATTGCTTTGCCCCACGCTGTCCAGCGCGCGGCCCGCCCAGTAATAACCCTTGGCCCGCGTCATCGGGGTGCGCGCGGCATGGGCGTAATTATAGAACAATTTGGCGGCCGAAGTCGGATCGCGCAATTGCCAGAGCGCCGTGGTCCCGCCCAGCCACATCAGCGAGGTGTAATCATCGCGCACGCCAAAGGCCATCTGCGCGATCTCGCTGCCCTCGGGAAAGCCTTCGGTGGCGCCTTGCGCGATGCGCAGCGAATCGGACGGCCCGCCCGCCCGTGCCGCAGCCAGCAGCACTCCCGTCCAGCGCCGGGGATCGAGTGCCGGGCGTGCCAGCGGCGGACGGGTGGCCAGCAGGCTGGCCGCCTCGGTCCCGCGCCCGCGCCGGATCAGATAGCGCGCCCGGTCCACCAGATAGCCCGGATCGGACAGCATTTCAGGCGTGGCCGCCATCAGCGCCGGAGCGGGGGCCGGAGTCGGGGCCGAGGGGGCGACAAGGCCCGGATTGGCCTCGGCGGTGATGCGGGCCATTTCGGCCTGCTCATCGGCGGTGCGCGCAGTTGCGGCAACCTGTTCGATCGCATCGGGGCCGACCATCGGGGTTTCCACCCCCGCGCCCTGCTGAATGGCCAGACGCGCCTGCGCCACGGCCCAGCGGGTCTGCGAGGCGCGGGTGAGGGCGCGGGCGGCCTGGGCGGTCGAACCGTCCCAGAGCAGCGCCTCAAGACGCGAATCATGATCGGTCTGGGCGAATCTGTCGCCCCAGCGAGAGAGAATCGCCGCCTCGGCCGCATCGCTCATCGCCCCGCCGCGCCATGCGGCGCGGGCCATATCGGCCGCATCGCGCGCCCGTCCCTCGGCCGCCAGCGCCAGCGCATATTGCGCGCGCGCCGGATTGGTCAGCGGGGGAAAGCGATCAAACAGCGCGACAATCCGCGCCGAAGGCACATTCTGGATCGCCAGCGATTTCTCCGCCGCGCGGCGCATGCTCTCCTCCAAAGGAAAGCCCGGCCAGGCCAGAACAAAGCCCGCATAGGCATCAAATCCCTGATTTTCCGTGCCCACCAGCTGTTTCCAGCGGGCGATGGCCGGGGCCACGGCGCCGGGCGCGCTCGCCTTCAATTCGGCGCGGGCGCGGTCCCATTCGGCCCCCTCCTGACATTGCGCGGGCGCGGAGAGGACCACCGTCGCCAGCAGCGCCAGCGAGGCGATTCGGCGCCGACGGTGCCGGGAAGTGGATTTCGAACGGGGCATCATGGTGCTGGACACGATGGCCTATGGCTCCTTATCAGGCGTTGCGATAGTAGGCGCCGGCCCATGGCGCGGCTGGCAGATTTGCCATGCCGCCTATAGGTGGGCGATGAAAGAGGATAAAGTCGATGTTTTCCGGTTCCATACCCGCTCTGGTGACACCTTTTCGCGATGGAGCGTTTGACGAGCCGACTTTCCGCCGTTTGGTGGACTGGCAGATCGAGAACGGTTCGAGCGCTTTGGTGCCTTGCGGGACGACGGGGGAAAATTCCACCCTGTCGAATGCCGAACACCACCGCGTGATCGAGGTCTGCATCGAGCAGGCCGCAGGGCGCGTGCCGGTGATCGCCGGTTGCGGCAGCAATGATACCCAGAACGCCTTGTTGCACATGACTTTTTCCAAGAAATGCGGGGCCGCGGCCGCGCTGCTCGTCGCGCCCTATTACAATCGTCCGTCGCAGGAAGGGTTGCTTGCCCATTTCTCCTATCTGGCCGAACATATCGACCTGCCGATCGTGCTGTACAATGTGCCGGCGCGCACCGTCACCGATATCAAGCCGGAGACGGTGATCGAACTGGCGCGTCGATTCCCACAGCGGATCATCGGCATCAAGGACGCCAGCGGCGACCTGTCGCGCGTGACCGATCACCGCATGGGCATCAGCAAGGACTTCTGCCAGCTTTCGGGCGACGATGAACTGGCGCTGCCCTTCAGCGCGGCGGGCGGGGTCGGCTGCATCTCGGTGACGGCCAATGTCGCGCCGCGCCTGTGCGCCGATTTCCAGGCGGCCTGCGCGGCGGGCAATCTGGCCGAGGCGCGCCGGTTGAACGATCTGCTCTATCCGCTGCACTATGCCATGTTCGAGGATGCCTCGCCGGGGCCGGTTAAGTATGCCCTGTCCAAGGTGTTCGAAGGCTTTGGCGCGGATCTGCGCCTGCCGCTGGTGCCCTGCAATGAGGGCGCGCGCAAAGCGGTGGATGCGGCTTTGGTGCATGCCGGGTTGGTGAAGTAATTTAAGGAGGTTTTGCCTCCGGCGGGCAAAGGGTCTCGACCCTTTGCAATCCCTATAATTGGGTTTGGGCGGCTCCGTTGCGTTTGCGGCGGGGCCGTCTTTTTTATGGCCTGCGGCGCGGGGAGGGCGAGCTTGTTGGGGCGGCGGGCGGGTCTGTGTCCTCGCATCAAGCCCTTCTTACACACTTGTGTAATTCACTAACATCCGTTACCTTCTCTCCGACATCGCCCTAGAGCGCGAATCCGAGAGAGAGGAGCAGATAATGGCCACCATCACCCATGATGCCGTAGAGGACCGGCAGCGGCAGGCTCCGGCCCTGATACGCTATCTGGCGCCGGGAGATTTCGTCACGCGCCGCTATGTTCGCGCCGGGGCCGAGATCAACACCGGCGAATATCGCGATTACGAGGCGGTGGTGCGCGACGGCATGCCGATCCGCGATCACTTCGCCTTTGACACCCATGGTTTCATGATCGGCAAGGGGCCGAGCGCGATCGAGGATTTCTGGAACCGGGAAGAGGTGGACGAGAAATATCACGCCGAGGCCGCCCGGATCATCCGCAACCTGACCGGGGCCGACCGGGTGGCCACGCAGGGCTGGATGATCCGCACCAGCGCCGATCTTTCGACCCGCGCCCAGGAAAAGACGGAAAACTATCAGCACGCAGGCGGCATTCAGCCGCCCGCCGGTGAGGCCCATGTCGATTACAACACGCTGACCGGGCAAAAGGCCGCCGCGCGGATGCATGAGCAGCATTTCGGTTCGCGCGACGGCTATCGCCGCTTCTGCTGTGTTTCGCTGTGGCGCACCTTCTCGCCCGGGCCGCAGGACTGGCCGCTGGCGGTGTGTGATGGTCGCTCTGTGGCCGATGGCGAGGGCGTTTCGAACACTTTGTTCGTGGTCGATCAATTCCCGGTGGGTGAGGCTTTGACCGCGCCGGTCGAGGGCGAGGATCAGATGATCGCCGCCACTATTTTCCGTCACAATCCGGCGCATCGCTGGTGGTATTTTTCGAACATGGAGCGCGATGATGTGCTGTTGTTCAAATTCCACGACAGCGATCATGCGCGCACATGGCGTTGCCCGCACACGGCCTTTCACGACACCAGTCTGGCCCATGCCCAAATTCGCGCCAGCATCGAATTGCGCGCGGTGGCCTATTGGAATTGAGGACGGTTGGCGCCCCCGGCAAAAGGGGGTGTTTCCGATTAACCCATCGCTAACCATTGGCGAATCTTGATTCACCATCCGGGCGCGGTCGGCGTGATGGTAGCGATGGGGTAAAAATGGTTTTACGACGAAACGCTAACGATTGTTCAAAGTTGGCGAACGGTTCCTGAATAAATTACCCCTTATAGAGGGAAAACAGGTTAAACAGCTTGATTTCCCAACAAATGTGGAATTGCCAAGGGGCATGTCGGAAACGCGCCAGACTTTAGAACAGCGTCGCAATCGCAATTATGAGGAAACACACCGCCAACTGGTTGAGCGGGCGGTGGGGCTGATAGGGCGTGACGGTGTTGATTCCTTGACGGTGGCCTCGCTTGCCCGCGATGCCCGGATGAACCGCTCGACCGTCTATTATCATTTTGACAGCCGCGAGGCCCTGCTGTCGGCCGCCAAGGCGTGGTTCGGGGCCCGACTGGGCGAGATGATGGTGGCGCCCGGCGATTCGCAGGTATGGCTGGAAAAGGCGGTGCAGTTCTCGCTGCTCAATCCCGAACTGATGCATGAATGGGTGATGGATCTGGTCAACCATCCGCCGATCCATAACAATTTTCCGCGCTGGGACGAACTGGTCGAACTGGCCTCGCGATCGCCCCAGGTGACGCGCCACGAGGATGGCAAGGGCGGCCCCACGGTCAGCGGCGCCCATGATGCCGAGGTCTGGGCCACGGTGCTGCTGGCCAGTGTGGTGATGGCGCCGCGCTTGTTCCGCGTGGCGGTCCGCCCCGATCAGGAGATCGAGCTGGTTTCGCGCCATTATGCGCAATTGCTGCGCCGGATGTTGCAGTCGACCCAGCGGACCGCAAGATAAGGGACGGGTACCCCATGAATTGCGACAGGCAACCATGCGCTTTCACTTGGCGTTCAGCCAGACGCTGGCTATAGGCCAAACCATGTCTAAGCCTAGCATCAGCCTGTCGCCGCGTGTTGTCCTCCTTGCCTGTGCCGTTGGCGCGATGGCGATCACCGGCGGTTGCGCCGGGCGGGGCAAGAAGCCCAAGGATACCGCCTATGTCGCGCGCGACGTCGATTCGCTCTATCTGGAGGCGAAGAAGCGTCTGGATGCGGGCGAGGACAAGACGGCCGCCGCGCTGTTTGACGAGGTGGAGCGTCAGCACCCCTACAGCCCCTGGGCCCGCCGCGCACAGTTGATGAGCGCGTTTTCCTATTATTCGGCGCGCGATTACGCCAAGTCGGTGCAGTCGGCGCAGCGCTTCCTCTCGATCCATCCGGGCAACAAGGATGCGCCTTACGCCTATTACCTGATCGCGATGAGCTATTACGAGCAGATCAGCGATGTCAGCCGCGATCAGAAGATCACGCTTCAAGCGCTTTCGGCGCTCAATGACGTGGTGCGCCGCTATCCCGACACGCGCTATGCCACCGATGCCCGCCTCAAGATCGATCTGGTGAACGATCATCTGGCCGGCAAGGAAATGGACATCGGCCGCTTTTACGAGCGTTCGGGCCGCTGGCTGGCCGCTGATATCCGTTTCCGCAATGTGATCGACAAGTATCAGACGACCAGCCACACCGCCGAGGCGCTGTTCCGTCTGGTGGAAACCAATCTGGCGCTGGGCATTCCCGTCGAGGCGCAGAAATACGCCGCTGTGCTGGGCGCCAATTATCCGGGCAGCGAGTGGTATGAAAAAGCCTATGCCATGATGGGCAAATATGCCCCCGGCACCAAGGTCAGCTGATCCCTCGGATCGGCCGTTTTGCAAGGGCCCGCGCCAGGGATGGCGTGGGCCTTTTGCGTTGGGCGGCGGGTGGCGGGGCATATCTTTGCATGACACCGTGGAATGTCTAACCCGGTGATTGACATTTTCTTCGGATGGGCGCTGTTATGCCGCCGCCATGCTATCGCAGAAAACCCGCTACACGATCCGCGCGCTTCAGCACCTTGCTGACCTGTGGCAGCAGGGTCCGATTCGGCTCGACGCGATTGCCGAGGCGCAGAATATCCCACGCAAGTTCCTCACCGTCATCCTGTCGGAAATGGTGCGCGAAGGGCTGGTGATCAGCCATCGTGGCCGCGAAGGCGGCTATGAACTGGCGCTGGCGCCTTGCGACATCCGCTATGGCGACATCATCCGTCTGACGCGGGGCAGTCTGGCGCTCGTCCCCTGTGCGAGCCGGTTTGCCCACGAACATTGCGCCAATTGCCTGCCCGAGGCAGATTGCCGGTTGCGCGGGCTGATGCTAGCCGTGCGCGACGAAATGGCCGCCATGCTCGACCGGCTGACTCTGGCCGACCCGATCATGGTCGAGCCGCCCTTTGCCGATCCGCCCGAGGAATCACCGGCCGAAGCGGCGGAGTAAGATATTGTCCTTATCGGGATAATACCGGGGCTTAAGCCACCATCGCCCAGATTACCGCCGAAGGGCAGGGTCGAGTATGAGCGAATGGCGCAGAATTTCCGGGCAGGATCAGGGCGAATGGCTCGATGATGCCGCCGCCGCAGAGCTTGTGCGCGAGATGCTGCAAAACCCGCCGCCCATGCTGCATCCCGATGGGCCGGAATTGCTGAACCCCAACCGGGGGCAGCCCGCGTTTCATATCGAACATGGATTGATTCTGGGCGTCTGGCTGATTTCGGTGGCCGCTGCGGTGTGGCGCTGGATGTTTTGAAGGCGCTTGAGGGCATAGACGCGGGCCCGCGCTTCGGCTAGAACGATGCGCGAACATGCTTAGCCATCTTTCCATTCGCAACATCGTGTTGATCGAGGCGCTCGATCTCGCTTTCGCGCCGGGCCTTGGCGTGCTTACGGGCGAGACGGGGGCGGGCAAGTCGATCCTGCTCGATGCCCTGGGCCTGATTCTGGGGATGAGGGCCGACAGCGGTCTGGTCCGCGCAGGCGCCGAACTGGGCAGCGTGACCGCCTCGTTCGAACCGGGCGCGCTGCATGGCGCGGTGGCGCAGACGCTGGCCGATGCGGGCGTCGAGGTGGAGCCGGGCGAGCCCATCCTGATTCGGCGTCAGATCAAGGCGGACGGCGGGTCCAAGGCCTTCATCAACGATCAGCCCGCCAGTGTTGCCCTGCTGCGCGAAGTGGCGCCCTATCTGGTTGAAATCCATGGGCAGCATGATGATCGCGGGCTGGTCAATCCGCGTGGTCATCGTGCCTTGCTTGATCGCTATGCGCGGGTCGATACCGCCGCGATGGAGACCGCGTGGAAGGCCTGGGGGCAGGCCGAGGCCAAGCTGGCCAAGACGCGCGCGGGCATTGCCAAGGCGGCCGAAGATCGCGAACTCTATCAGGCGCATGTGGCTGAACTCGAAGCTCTTTCGCCTCAGGCAGGCGAGGAGGAGGAACTGGCCGGCGAGCGTGCGACCATGCAGAAGGGCGAGCGGTTGGCGGGCGATCTGGCTGCTGTGCAGCAGGTGTTTGCCGGATCGCATTCGCCGCTGGCCGAATTGCGCGTGGCGGCGCGGCGGCTGGACCGGATCGCGGGCGAACATGCCCTGCTCGAAGAAGTGCTGGCGGCGCTCGACCGGGCGATGATCGAGGCCGACGATGCCGAGGACAAGCTGAACCGGGCGCTCGATGCGCTGGCGTTTGATCCGCTGGCGCTCGACCGGGTGGAAACGCGCCTGTTCGATCTGCGCGCGGCAGGGCGTAAGCACGGCTGCGCGGTTGAGGAATTGCCCGCCAAGCTGGAGGAAATGCGCAGCGCCCTGAGCGCCATCGAGGGCGGGGAGGCCGAGGTGGCGGCGCTGGAACAGGCGGCGGCCAAGGCGCGCGTGGCATGGCTGAAACTGGCCGAGGCGGCGAGCAGCGCGCGGGCCGAGGCGGCCTTGCGGCTGGACGCGGCGGTCAAGGCCGAACTGGCCCCATTGAAACTGGACGCGGCGCGGTTTCGCACCGATGTGGCCCGGCTTAATGAAGCCCAGTGGGGGGCATCGGGCATGGACCGCGTTGAATTCATGATCGCCACCAACCCCGGCGCGGATTTCGCGCCTCTGGCCAAGATCGCTTCGGGCGGCGAATTGTCGCGCTTTATCCTGGCGTTAAAGGTCGCTCTTGCGGAAGAGGGCGGGGCGGCCACGATGATCTTCGACGAAATCGACCGGGGCGTGGGCGGCGCGGTGGCGCAGGCGATTGGCGAGCGTCTGGCGCGTCTGGCCTCCTCCGGACAATTGCTGGCGGTCACGCATAGTCCGCAGGTGGCGGCGCGCGGGGGGCAGCATTATTTTATCGCCAAATCCTCCGACGGGCTGGTGACGCGGACGGGCGTGGTCCTGCTCGACGGTGGCGGGCGGCAGGAAGAGATCGCGCGGATGCTGTCGGGTGCGGAAATTACGCCTGAGGCAAGGGCGCAGGCGGATCGGCTGCTGGAGCGGGTTTAGCAGCGCTTGCGGCGATGGCGGGCGAGGGCATTGGCTGTGTTTAAATGATGGTTGGGCGATGCCGGGTCTGGACCCTCGCCTTATCCTCTCTATATAACGTGTTATGCATCCTCTCGACCGCCCGTTCTGGACCGCCCTCAACACCCGCCAATCGCATCTGGCCCGCTGGAATGCGGGGCAGACCGCGGTGCGGATTGAGCCCGATTATGGCCCTTTCGCCAATGCCGCACCGGGGCAGGAGGCTGCGCTGGCCGAACTGTTGAACGGGGCGGAGGATGAAATCTGGCTGGTCGAACCCGAGGAAGTGTTCGCCCCCGGCCTGACCGCCAGGCTGACAGCACCCTTGGTGCAGATGGTGTCGCAAAATTCGCCGCCCGAGGCGGACTTTGCCGGGATCATGTCTCTGGATAAGAGCCATGCGGAACAGATGGCCGCGCTCGCCATTGCCACAAAACCGGGGCCATGGGGGCCAAAGACCCGCCTTTACGGGCAATTCTATGGCATGTTCGATGGCGAACGCCTGATCGCCATGGCGGGTGAGCGCGCTCGCCCCGGCGATGGCTGGGCCGAGGTCAGCGGGGTCTGTACCGATCCCGATTATCGCGGGCGGGGCTTGGCGCGTCGGTTGATCCTGCGGGTGATGGCCGATCTGGCGGCGCGGGGTGATCGGGCCTATCTGCATTCATGGGCCGGGAATGCTGCGGCGATAGCACTTTATGAACAACTCGGTTTCGCCATTCGGCGCCCGATGGTGGCGAGCGTGCTGACGCTGGGCTAAGAGGGTGTCATGACGATATCCCTGCCCAACGAAGCTGAAGCCGCCAACGAACTGATGCGCCTTGCCCGCAAGATCAACCGGGCGAACAAGGCCTACCATCTCAATGATGCGCCCGAGATCCCGGACGCCGAATATGACGCGATGGTCCGCCGCAATGCCGAGCTTGAAGCGGCCTTTCCGCATCTGATCCGCGCCGACAGTCCGACCAACAAGGTGGGCCATGAAGTGGCCGCTTCGCCCCTGCGCAAGGTGGCGCATGAGGTGCGGATGATGAGCCTCGACAATGCGTTCACCGACGAGGAAGTGGGCGAATTTGTCGCGCGCGTGCGGCGGTTCTTGAACCTTGCCGAGGACGCGCCGGTGGCCTTTACCGCCGAGGACAAGATCGACGGCCTGTCGCTCTCGCTGCGCTATGAACAGGGCAAATTGGTGCGCGCGGCGACACGCGGCGATGGACAGGTGGGCGAGGATGTGACCGCCAATGTCGCGCATATTCCCGATATTCCTCAGGAATTGCGCGGAGATGCGCCCGATGTTTTCGAAATCCGCGGCGAAGTCTATATGGAGCGCGCGGCCTTTATCGCACTGAACGAGCGGCAGGAGCAGGCGGGGGACAAGATTTTTGCCAACCCGCGCAATGCGGCGGCAGGGTCTTTGCGGCAGAAGGATGCGCGGGTGACGGCATCGCGGCCGCTGCGTTTTCTGGCGCATGGCTGGGGCGCGGCCAGCAGCATTCCGGCGGGCAGCCAATGGGCGATGATGGAGCGGATTGCGGCCTGGGGTGTGCCGGTTTCGCCCTGGCTGCAGCGCTGCGACGGTCTTGCGGCCATGCTCGACCATTATCGCAATATTCAAAAGCAACGCATTGACCTGCCTTATGAAATTGATGGAGTGGTCTACAAGGTCGATGACTTTGCCCTTCAGGATCGCCTTGGCTTTGTCGCCAAGGCGCCGCGCTGGGCCATCGCCCGCAAATTCCCGGCCGAGCGCGCCGAAACCACGCTGGAGGCCATCGACATCCAGGTGGGCCGCACCGGCAAGCTGACCCCTGTGGGGCGTCTGGCGCCAGTGCTGGTGGGAGGCGTCACGGTGACGAATGTCACACTGCACAACCGGGACGAGATCGCGCGTCTGGGCGTTCGGATTGGCGACCGCGTGGTGTTGCAGCGCGCGGGCGATGTGATTCCGCAGGTGGTGGAAAACCTGACCCGCGAGGACCCGCGCCCCGCCTTTGATTTCCCCGACCATTGCCCCGAATGCGGCAGCGAAGCCGTGGCCGAGGAGGGCGAGGTCGATGTGCGCTGCACTGGGGGGCTGATCTGTCCGGCTCAACGCACCGAACGCCTCAAGCATTTTGTCAGCAGGGGCGCATTAGATATTGAAGGATTAGGTGAAAAAACGATTCAGGAATTTTTCAACCTGGGCTGGCTGGAAAGTCCGGCGGATATTTTCCGCCTCCATCGCCGCCGCGGTGATATTGTCGGGCGCGAAGGTTGGCAGGACAAGTCTGTGGATAACCTGTTGAACGCCATTGAGGCCAAGCGACAGCCCGATGCGGCGCGGCTGCTGTTCGGGCTTGGCATTCGGCATGTCGGCGCGGTGACGGCGCGCGATCTGTGCAAGCGTTTCGTGACGTTGCCCGCGTTGCGCGCGGTGGCGCAAAAGGCCAACCAGTTGCGCACAGACGGAGATGCGGGCGCGGCCGAACTTCCCGAAGTGGCCGATGCGCGCGCCGAACTGGTGAGCATCGACGGGATTGGCCCCGCCGTGGTCGAGGCATTGGGCGATTTCTTCCACGAGGCGCATAATGTCAGCGTGTGGGAAGACCTTTTGAACGAGGTCAGCCCGCCCGACTATATCGTCGAAACCAAGGCCAGCGAGGTGGCGGGCAAGACGGTGGTGTTCACCGGCAAGCTGGAAACCATGAGTCGCGATGAAGCCAAGGCGCAGGCCGAAAGGCTGGGCGCGCGCTCGGCAGGGTCGGTCAGCGCGAAGACCGATCTGGTGGTGGCCGGGCCGGGGGCGGGCTCGAAACTGACGCAGGCGGAGAAACTGGGCATCCCGGTGATCACCGAGGCGGAATGGGCCGAGATCGTCGCGCGGGCTGGATAGCGAGCGCGTACAAAATCTTACATTCGCGGCCTTGGCAATCCCTCGCGTTAGGATAGGTTCCCATCCGTCTCATAATAGGTGGGGAGTATCAGATATGTCGAAGGCGTGGATGATCGCGGGCGCATTGGCGCTGGCCGGCACGGCGATGGTGCCGGGTGCGGTTCTGGCGCAGGGCAACAAGGCGGCCATCGCGGCGGCCCTGGCCGACAAGGATCGCCCCGAGGCCGATGTGTCGCGCGATGCCGGGCGCAAACCGGGCGATTTGCTGGCCTTTGCCGGGGTCAAGCCGGGCATGAAGGTGGGCGAATTGCTGCCCGGCGGCGGCTATTTTACCCGCCTGCTGTCCAAGGCGGTGGGCCCCAAGGGCGTGGTCTATATCTGGATGCCCGCCGGAACCCCGCCCGAGCGTCTGGCGCGACTCGATCCGATCCTGAAGAACCCGGCCTATTCCAATGTGAAGCTGGTGCTGGGCGAGCAGATCGCGCCGCCTGAAAAGGTGGACCTGATCTGGACTACGCAGAACTATCACGACCTGCACCATACCGGCAAAAGCCCCGAGCCGACCAATGCGGCGGCGCTGGCCGCGCTGAAGCCGGGCGGGACCTATCTGGTCAGCGATCATGCGGCCAAGTCGGGTTCGGGCACCACGGATACGGACGCGCTGCACCGGATCGACCCGGAACTGGTGAAGGCCGAAGTGGTCAAGGCGGGCTTCAAATTTGCCGGTGAAAGCAAGGCTCTGGCCAATGCAGAGGACGATCATACCAAGAAGGTGTTCGATCTGCATGACAAGACGGATCAGTTCTTGTTGAAGTTTACCAAGTAAGGGGTTTTGCCTCCGGCGGGCCAAGGGACTCGTCCCTTGGCAATCCCGTTTTGGGGTGGCGAGAGATTTGCCAGATTGCGTCATGATTTTGGAAAGCCTGCGGCGCGGAGGCCTTGCGCCGGATAGCGCCGCAGGCTTTCAATTTCTAACGGGGCGTCCGACACCCATTGGCCGAACCTATGGCGCAACGCATACAGTCATGGGAGCGCGAGGGACGAGTCCCTCGCATCATCCTTTCACCACTTCTTCGACCAATCCGGCAATGCCCCGACCTGCGAAGCATGCACCCGCGCATAGCTCCGCTTGCGCAGCCACAGGATCGACCAGTCGCCCGAAACCATCCGCGCGGCAAGGCGCATCCCCGCCCGGCGACAGGCGGCGCGCACCTGCGGCTCCTGCGTTTCCAGCAGGCCCGCCAGCAGCAGATGCCCACCCGGCACCAGCGATTTGGCGAAATCGGGCGCCAGCGAGATCAGCGGTCCGGCAAGGATGTTGGCGATCAGCAGATCATAAGGCCCGCGCGCCTGAAGCACCGGATCGTCCATGCCGTCGGCCACGACCATCGTGACCTCGCCCGCGCGGGCGCCCATGGGAAAGCCGTTGACCGCGCAATTATGTTCGACCACGCCGACGCAGGCGGCATCGATGTCGCTGGCCGTGGCATAGGCGCGCGGCCACAATTCCAGCGCGGCAAAGGCCAGCAGCCCCGTGCCCGTGCCGATATCGGCCACATTGCGCGCGATCACGCCCTGATCCTTCATATGGCCCAGCATGGTCAGGCAACCGGCGGTGGTTTCATGATGGCCGGTGCCAAAGGCTCGACTGGCGGGAATTTCAAAGGGGATCAGCCCCGGCACCGGCGCATGGTCGGGCGTGTGCACGCAGAATCGCCCCGCCACGATCGGTTCGAGTCCCTCCTGGCTGGCCGTGATCCAGTCGATATCGGGCAGGCGTTCGACGATCAGTTGCGGAGTCGCATCGGCAAACAACGCGATGACCGCATTTTTATCTGCCTTGCGCGGTTTGCGCGGCAGATAGGCCTCCAGCACCCATTCCTCGGGCTTGTCCTTGGCCACTTCGCAGCCCGACAGCACGATCTCGAAATCCCAGTCAAAGGCGTCTTCATGCGCGATCAGCGCCGCCTCGATCTGTTTGCGGGGGCCAAAAACGGTGATTTTCCAGTTTTCGGCGGATTCAGGGCTGTCATTGGCGTCGGTCATACCGGCGCAGATAGGCCCAAGGCCGACCAATGCCAAGTGGCCGCGAAAATGACCCGCGTGTTACCATTCAATTGCGACTTTAGCGGCAATGCCTCATTGTGAAGCTTGCACGCGACAAGGATTTGGCTAAGGGGTTCTTCGCGCGGGACTGTCCCGCAACGCAACATGAACCAGCCCAAGGGGGATTCGTCGCAATGGCTCAAGCCTCGCAAGCCCGCAAAGCGCGGCCGCTTTCACCGCATTTGCAGATCTGGCGCTGGGGACCAGCTATGGCTGTCTCGATTTTGCACCGTGCCACGGGCAGCGCCGCGTCGTTTGCCGGGCTTGGCCTGCTGCTCTGCTGGCTTGGCACTCTGGCTGCTGGTCCTGACGCCTATGCGCTGTTTTCGGCGCAGGCTGGCACCTGGTATGGCCGTATCGTGCTGATCGGTATCAGCTGGTCGGTCTTTAATCATGCCGTTTCGGGCATCCGTCACTTCCTGCTCGACATCGGCGCTGGCTTTGAAGTGAAAAGCAACAATTTCTGGTCGGCGCTTTGCCCGGTCATTGGCATCTTGCTGACGGCGGCCTTCTGGGCCTGCCTGCTGGCCCGTTAAGGGGATTGGAAGATGGGTAACGGAACTTCCGTAGGCCGCGTTCGCGGTCTTGGCTCGGCCCATTCGGGCTCGCATCACTGGCTGCTCCAGCGCTTTACCGCCATCGGCAATCTGGTGCTGACCAGCTGGCTGGCGGTTTCGCTGATGGCGCTGCCGAATTTCTCTTACATCACGCTGCGCGACTGGATCATCAGCCCCGTGACCTCGACCGGTCTGGCGCTGTTCGTGATCAGCACCTTCTGGCACGCGCGCCTTGGCCTTCAGGTCGTGGTGGAAGACTATGTTCATGAGGCCGGCGCCAAGTTCGCCGCCATGACCGCGCTGAACCTGGCCGCCTTTGGCGGCGCGGCCTATGGCCTGTTCAGCATCCTCCGTCTCGCGCTGGGAGCATAAGATAATGTCCGCGCCTGCTTACAAGATCATCGACCATACCTACGACACCGTGGTTGTCGGCGCCGGGGGCTCCGGCCTGCGCGCCACCATGGGCAGCGCAGAAGCCGGTCTCAAGACCGCCTGCATCACCAAGGTGTTCCCCACGCGCAGCCACACCGTGGCGGCGCAGGGCGGCATTGCGGCCAGCCTCAAGAACAACACGCCCGATCACTGGACGTGGCACATGTACGACACCGTCAAGGGGTCGGACTGGCTGGGCGATCAGGACGCCATCGAATATATGGTGCGTGAAGCCCCGGCTGCGGTTTACGAACTGGAGCACGCCGGCGTGCCCTTCAGCCGCAACGCCGACGGCACGATCTATCAGCGCCCCTTTGGCGGCCACATGCAGAACATGGGTGAAGGCCCGCCGGTCCAGCGCACCTGCGCCGCGGCCGACCGTACCGGCCACGCCATGCTCCACGCGCTGTATCAGCAGTCGCTCAAGTATGACGCCGACTTCTTCATCGAATATTTTGCCATCGACCTGATCATGGAAAATGGTCAGTGCCGTGGCGTGATCGCCATCTGTCTCGATGATGGCACGATCCACCGCTTCAAGGCCCATGCCGTTGTGCTGGCCACGGGCGGCTATGGCCGTTCGTACTTCACCGCCACCTCGGCCCATACCTGCACCGGCGACGGCGGCGGCATGGTTCTGCGCGCGGGCCTGCCCTTGCAGGACATGGAATTCGTGCAGTTCCACCCGACCGGCATTTACGGCGCGGGCGTGCTGATCACTGAAGGTGCGCGCGGCGAGGGCGGTTATCTGACCAACTCGCAGGGCGAGCGTTTCATGGAACGCTATGCTCCCTCGGCCAAGGATCTGGCCTCGCGTGACGTGGTTTCGCGTTCGATGGCGCTGGAAATCCGCGAAGGCCGCGGCGTTGGCCCGCATGGCGACCACATCTATCTGCACCTCGATCACATCGATCCCAAGGTGCTGGCTGAGCGTCTGCCGGGCATCACCGAGAGCGGCAAGATCTTTGCCGGTGTCGACCTGACCCGCCAGCCTCTGCCGGTGGTGCCGACCGTGCACTACAACATGGGCGGCATTCCCTGTAACTATCACGGCGAAGTCGTGACCATCGGGCCGGACGGCAACCCTGACCATGTGGTTCCGGGCCTGTTCGCGGTGGGCGAAGCGGCCTGTGTGTCGGTCCATGGCGCAAACCGCCTTGGCTCGAACTCGCTGATCGACCTTGTGGTGTTTGGTCGCGCAACTGGTCATCGCCTGAAGGAAATCGTGAAGCCGGGCATGGCGCATGGCGAACTGCCCGCCGACTCGGCCGATCTGGCGCTGACCCGTCTGGATCACTTCCGCCACGCCAAGGGCGGCAGCTCGACCGCGGAAATCCGCACCGAGATGCAGCGCACCATGTCGGGCCACGCCGCCGTGTTCCGCACCGATGAGCTGATGGCGGAAGGCAAGACCAAGCTGGCCGCGACCTATGACAAGATGCAGGACATCGCGATCAAGGACCGCTCGCTGATCTGGAACTCGGATCTGATCGAGACGCTTGAACTCGACAACCTGATCTCGCAGGCTTCGGTCACGCTGCATGGCGCCCACGCCCGCAAGGAATCGCGCGGCGCGCACGCTCACGAAGACTTCCCCGATCGCAACGATGGCGAGTGGATGAAGCACACTGTGGGCTGGTTCGACGGTTGGGGCGGCAAGGGTGGCAACGTCAAGCTCGACTACCGTCCGGTCCACGAATACACGCTGACCGACGACGTCGAATATATCAAGCCGAAGAAGCGCGTTTACTAAGACGCCGGTTTCGGATTGAAATGCAAAAGAGCCGGGGGTGAGGAGCCTTCGGCTTTTTTGTTTTAGAAGTAGGGTTGAATGCGAGGGTCTAGACCCTCGCGCTCCCATTATTGTATGCGTTGCGCCAAAAGCGCGGCCAATGAGTGTCGGACGCGGCGTCTGATGTTGAAAGCCTGCGGCGCCAATCAGCCTGATGCTTCTGCGCCGGAGGCTTTCCAAATTCATCACACAATCTGTCAAACCTCCCACCACCCCAAAAATGGGATTGCAAAGGGCCGTCGCCCTTTGCCCGCCGGAGGCCCACTTTCTTTAAAACCTTACCCCGGCCGCGCCGGATAGCCGCAACCCTTCTGCAATCCCACGCCCTTCAGGAAGGCCCGCCGCGCAAACCCGGCATAGATTGCCTGCTGCAAGGCTCGGTTCTCGGCATTGGCCCCGCTGATCTCGCGCACGATGCCACGAAAGGGCAGGATGCCGCCGACCAGATCCTGCGCCACCTTGCCGGGGATGACCTTGCGCCCGCTGCGCCGGGCGGCATCGACATCCTCGCCCAGCACAGCGTTGAGTTGGCGGACTTCTTTTTGCAGCGCCGGGCAGCGGCTCATGCCACTCAGTCCATAAGGGGCGGCCTGCGCGCGGACCAGAATGTCGGGCACCCCCTTTTTGCGGATGTTGAGGTCGCTCAGCGGCGTGGTCGCAACATCTTCAACGCTTGGCGCGGCGCGGGTGACGGGCGGCGGCGGCTTGGGGCTGGGGCTGGCCGTCTGGGCCTGAACCGAGCGCGGCGTGGCCAGCAACGGGATCAGGGCAATCGCGATCAATCGGCAAAGTGTCATGGGCTTGGTCCCGCTGTTGCGTTCCTCTCATCCATGGGAACGCGCGAGACGGCAAAAGGTGGCGCTTATCCCTTCACCGCCCCGAATGTATCGCATTTCGCCGGATCGCCGCTCTCCATGCCGCGCCGCAGCCATTCCATCCTCTGGGCAGAAGAGCCATGGGTGAAGGCGGCCTCGACCGGGGTGCGGCCCGCGGATTTCATCAGCGTATCGTCGCCGATCTGATGGGCGGCATTCAGCCCGCTTTCCATATCGCCCTTTTCCAGCCGGTCGCGGTTGCGCGCGGCCCAGACCCCGGCATAGCAATCGGCCTGAAGCTCCAGCCGCACAGAGAGCGGGTTGGCGGCGTCAGGGTTGCGCTCCTGTTGGGCCTGCACCTTGGCCGAGGTGCCCAGCAGGCTTTGGACATGATGGCCATATTCATGGGCGATCACATAATCGCGCGCAAACTGGCCGGTCGCGCCCAGTTCGGTGTCCATTTGGCGATAGAAGTCGGTGTCGAGGTAGATTCCGTGATCGGCGGGGCAATAGAACGGCCCCATCGCGCTCTGCGCCGCGCCGCAGCCCGAGGATCCGCGTGAAGAATAGAACACGAGGCGAGGGCGGGCGAAAGTATGCCCGCGCCCTTCGAACAGCCCGCGCCATGTCTTGTTGAGCGAGGAGAGCGCGTTGCAGCTCTCCCGGCTTGCCGCATCCACCGTGCAACTGCTGGCCGCATCGCTGCCGCTGGCCACGGGGCGCTGCGCCACCGGCGCGCCGACCGGGCCGCCGCCCGCCAGACCCAGCACGCTGAGCGGGTTGAAGCCCAGCATCCATGCGCCAATCATCAGGACCGCGATCGTGCCGATCCCCAGTCCGCCGCCGCCCAGTTGCAGCCCCTGACCGCCCCCGCCAAAGCCGAAGCCGCCCCCCAGACCACCGCCACGACCGCGCTGATCCTCGATGTCCACATCATTGGGGTCGAAATCGTCAAGCCGCATGAAACTCTTCCTGTTCCTTGCATCGCTAGATCGGGATTTTCCCCCAGCCTTGCAAGCACGGGATGATGCGTGGAGGCAACTTTCGGAATTTTCCCCATTTTGACGTCATCGCCGGTCTTGCGGGTCAAAGCGTTCTGTGTAGGCTGGGCTGCGATGACACGAGGCCGAGTAGCGACAGACAGCAGATGGCGGCGCAGCATTGTGCCGCCTGTGGCCGCGTTGCTGGCCGCTTTTTGTGCGATGCCCGCCGCTGCCCGTACCGACAGCAGGAGCGAGAAGCAGATCGAGGCGCAATTGCTTGAGCATATCCGCGTGCTGGCCAGCGACGATTACGGCGGGCGCGAACCGGGCACCGATGGCGAGGCCAAGACCTTGCGCTATATCGGGCGGCAATTGTTCGAGATGGGGCTGGTGTCGGGCACGAATCAGCCCGCCAATCCCTGGTATGCCCCGGTCAAACTGGTCGCTCGCGAACCGGCGGGCAGTGTGGCGCGTTTCTCGCGGCGAGGGCGGGTCGTGCCCTTTGATCAGGATCAGGCGCTGCTGCTGACCTCGGGGCGGCGGGCGTTGGTTCAGGGGGCGCCGCTCTATTTTGTCGGGCGGGGCAATATCGTGCCGCCGCGCGCGGAACTGGCGGGGCGGGTGGCGCTGCTGCTCGACGATCAGGGCGGACTGGGGGCCAAAGAGGCGCCCTATGGGCCGGATGCGTCGCTGCGCCAGAACGCCTTGCTGGCAGGCGGGGCGGCGGCGGTGGTCACGGTGCTGGATGGTCAGCGCACGCTGGCCGGTGTGGCCGAGCGGCGGCGACGTCAGGGCTATGCGCTGGCCAGCGAGGCGCTGGGGGGCGATATGGAGGGGTTCCTCTCACCCGAGGGGCTTGAGCAGGCGTTGGCGGGTGTGCCCGACAATCTGGCCAGTCTGAGGCGCGAGGCGGACAGGCCCGATTTCGCACCCCATCTGCTCGACGTTTCGGCCAGTTTCGAAGCGACGACGCGCGAAACCAGCATCCGCACGCATAATCTGATCGGCCGCATTCCGGGGCGCAAGCCGGGATCGGGCGCAGTGCTGCTGCTGGCCCATTGGGATCATTTCGGCCAATGCGCCAGCCCGCCCGCCGAACATCTGATCTGCAACGGCGCGGTGGACAATGCCAGCGGGGTTGCGGCCTTGCTGGAGGTGTCGCGGCGGCTGATGAAGGTGCCAGGCGGGATGGAGCGCGATGTGATCGTGCTGTTCACCACGGGCGAGGAAATCGGCCTGCTAGGGGCGGAGGCTTTTGCGGAAAACCCGCCGCTGCCGCTCAAGAATATCGTGGCTGCTTTCAATATCGACTCGGTGGCGATTGCGCCTGCCGGAACGCCGGTGGGGATCGTGGGGCGCGGGATGACGGTGCTGGATACCGGAATCGCCACGGTGGCGCGCGAACAGAAGCGCAAGCTGTCCATGTCGGATGAGCCCAACCGCTATATCCGTCGTCAGGATGGCTGGGCCTTGATGTCGCATGATCTGCCCGCTGTGATGGTGACCAGCGCCTATGGCGATCTGGCGCGGCTCGAGAAATATTTCGACACCGATTATCACCGCCCGCAAGACGTGGTGAAGCCGGGCCTCGAATTGGGCGGGGCGGCGGAAGATGTGGCTTTTCATGTCGCCTTGGTGCAGTATTTTGCCGATACCAAACGCTTTCCGGCCACGGTGGTAGCGGGCACACGCTGAAGCTTTCGGTGCCGTGAACGGGTGGTTCATTGACTGCCAATCGGGCCGGGCATATCCAAGGCAAGTCGTAACCTGCGACGAGGAGGGATTGTATGAAAAAGCTGCTTTTGCCGATGGCTCTGATGGCTCTGGTTGCGCTGCCCGCCAGTGCGCAAGCTGAACAGTGCCGCAACGCCAAGGGTCAGTTCGCCAAGTGCGGTACGCCCGGCGCGATGCCATCCAAGGCCAAGGCCGGCCCGGCGATGAAGCCCGCCGCTCCCGCCATGAAGCCTGCCGCACCGGCCATGAAGCCCGCAGCCCCGACGATGAAGCCCGCCATGGCGCCCGCCGCCGCCAAGCCCGCCGCCCCCGCGATGGCCCCGGCCAAGAAGGCGCCTTGCAAGGACGCCAAGGGCAAATTCATCAAATGCGCCGCCTGAATTTCTGACCTGTCCCGGACGGGATGAAAACAGCGCGTCGGGCCGATCGCCCGGCGCGCTGTTTTGCTTTGAAAATGCCGGATTTTGATGGTCAGGGCTAAGAATGTATGGTGAATTGTTAACCAGTCTTGATCATCCTTTTTAATCAGTAGTTATACGAATCATCGCTCCAAGAAACTTGCCGCTTTCGCCGGGGGAAAAGGGGTTGCCATGAATTTCTATCTTGCCACCTCGTTCATTTTTCCGCGCTCCTTGCGGATGCGGATTTTCTTCCTGTGCTTTGCGGCCACGCATGTGCCTTTGCTGGTCTATACGGTCTGGGGGCTGGCCACGGGGCGGATCGCTGCGGTGGCTTTCTGGCTCTTGCTGACGGCCACGGCGGGAGGGGCGGTGCTGGCGCTGCTGGGCATTGGTGCGCTGTTGGCGCCGATCGAGAAACTGGCCGATGCGCTGGGCGACCAGGATGGCGACCAGGATGGCGAGGAGGAAGGCGAGGGCGGGCACGATATGTCGCGCGCGCAGGATCTGATCCAGAAGCTGTACAATGGCGTCCATCGCGCGCGGCGTTCGACCGACAAGACGATGCGCGAACTGGATCTGGTCGCGCATGAAGACATGCTGACCGGCATTTTGAACCGGCGCGGTTTTATGAAGAAGATCAATTCCTTGCCTGCGTCTCAGCGGCATGGCTGCTTTGCCATTCTGGATATTGACTATTTCAAGCAGGTCAATGACGAGATGGGTCATGATGAAGGCGACCGCGTGCTGCGCGCGCTGGCGGGGCGTTTGTCGGAACAGACGCGGCGGGCCGATATTGTCGCGCGTTGGGGCGGCGAGGAATTCGTCGTCTTCTTCAACGGCGTGATCGAAACCGAGGCGTGCTGGGCTCTTGAACGCATCGCCTGGCGGATGCAGGGCGACCCGATCGGCCGGATCAAGGGGCGTCCGATCACCTTCTCGGGCGGGGTTTGCCGCTGGGTCGAGGGCGATCTGACCGGCTCGCTGATCCATGCCGACGAGGCCCTGTATGAGGCCAAGCGCAATGGGCGCGATCAGGTCTGCACGGCGGTGGCGCTGACCCCGGCGCGGTAAAACGTGGCCAACAAAAATCGCAATGTCATGAAAACAGCCTGAACTCCCCTCTAGCCCTTTGCGCCATGCTTGTTTACATGGGCCGCCACGAATCGATGGGCGGATTCATCAAACGCCCTTCAGCATGGGAATTCAGCGTGGCGATCATGGACATCTCTCTCGGCCTTACCTTCGACGACGTGCTGCTGCGTCCTGCCGAAAGCGACATCGTGCCCTCCATGGCCGATACGCGCACTTGGCTGACCAAGGGCATTGCGCTCAATATTCCGGTGATCTCGTCCGCGATGGACACCGTGACCGAGGCCGATATGGCCATCGTCATGGCGCAGATGGGCGGCATCGGCGTGCTGCACCGCAATCTGACCATCGAGGAACAGGTGGCCGCCGTGCGCGCGGTCAAGCGTTTTGAAAGCGGCATGGTGGTCAACCCGATCACTGTCGGCCCCGACGCCACGCTGGGCGAAGCGCGCGCGATCATGCAGGCCAACCGCATCAGCGGCATTCCCGTGGTCGAGGCCAGCGGCAAGCTGGTGGGCATCCTGACCAACCGCGACGTGCGCTTTGCCGACAATGCGGCCCAGCCGGTGCGCGAACTGATGACGCATGAAAACCTCGCCACCGTGCGCGCGGGCGTCAATCAGGACGAAGCGCGCAAGCTGCTGCACGCCCGCCGCATCGAAAAGCTGCTGGTGGTGGACGACGCCTATAAGTGCGTCGGCCTGATCACCGTCAAGGACATCGAAAAGGCCGTGACCTATCCGGCCGCGACCAAGGATGCCGCCGGTCGCCTGCGCGTTGCCGCGGCCACGACCGTGGGCGAAAAGGGCTTTGAACGCACCTCGGCGCTGATCGAGGCGGAATGCGATGTGGTGATCATTGACACCGCCCATGGCCATAACCGCGATGTCGCGCGCTCGGTTGAGCGCGTGAAGAAGCTTTATCCCCATGCGCAGGTGGTGGCGGGCAATGTCGCCACGGCCGAGGCGACCAAGGCGCTGATCGACGCGGGCGCGGATGCGGTCAAGGTCGGCATCGGGCCTGGCTCGATCTGCACCACGCGTATCGTGGCGGGTGTGGGCGTGCCCCAGCTCACCGCGATCATGGAAGCAGCCAGCGCCGCGCGTGATGCGGGCGTGCCGGTGATCGGCGATGGTGGTCTGCGCACCTCGGGCGATGCGGCCAAGGCTCTGGCCGCTGGCGCCTCGACGGTGATGGTCGGCTCGCTGCTGGCGGGCACCGAGGAAGCGCCGGGCGAAACCTTCATCTATCAGGGCCGCGCCTACAAGGCCTATCGCGGCATGGGCAGCGTCGGCGCCATGGCGCGCGGCAGCGCCGACCGCTATTTCCAGCAGGACATCAAGGACCAGATGAAGCTGGTGCCCGAAGGCATTGAAGGTCAGGTGCCGTATAAGGGCCCGGCCAAGGATGTCATTCACCAGTTGGTCGGCGGCGTGAAGGCGGCGATGGGCTATACCGGCTGCGCCACGATTGAGGAACTGCGCACCAAGGCGCGCTTTGTCCAGATCACCAACGCGGGCCTCAAGGAAAGCCATGTTCACGACGTGACCATCACGCGTGAGGCGCCGAATTATCCGACGCGTTGATTTTTTTGGGTTCATGCCTCCGGTGGGCAAAGGGTCTCGACCCTTTGCAATCCCATTATGGGGATGATGGGGCCCAGATTGTGTGATGATTTTTGAAAGCCTGCGGCGCTAGCAAAAGGCGCCGCAGGCTTTCAAATTGGAACGGTGCGTCCGACATCGGACGGCAAACCCGTGGCGCAACGAAGACAGTAATGGGAGCGCGAGGGACTAGTCCCTCGCATTCAATCCTTCTTTAAAACCCCCAAAAGGCGAAGCCTCGAAACCATGACCCCTCAAGCCCGTGTTCAGGCCGCGATCGAGATCCTTGACGAGGTGATTGCGGCGGCGCGCAGGCAGGGCGCTCCGGCGGATCGGATCATCACCGAATGGTTCCGCACGCGCCGCTTTGCGGGCAGCAAGGATCGACGGGCGGTGCGCGAGCTGGTTTATGGCGCGATCCGCGCCTGCGGCCCGGTTCCGGTCGGCGGGCGTGCGGCGATGCTGCGCGTGGCGCAGGGGGATGCGGCGCTGGCGGCTTTGTTCGATGGCGGGCGTCATGCACCGGCGCCGATTGATCAGTCGGAAGAGGTGGCGCAGGGCGGGGTCGCCTCGGACTGGCTGGCGCAGCGACTGGCGGCGGGCGGCGTGGGCGGGGCTGACGCGCTTTCCTTGCTGGATCGCGCGCCTTTGGATGTGCGCGTGAATGCGCTCAAGGCGGATCGCGCCTCGTTGGCCTTGCCGGAAACGGGCGAGGCTTTGCTCGCGCCCCAAGGCTTGCGTTTCCCCGCCAATACACCAGTCGAGGGCTGGGACGCCTATGCGCAAGGGCAGATCGAGGTGCAGGACGGTGGTTCGCAACTGGTCTGCGGCGCGGTCAAGGCCCAGCCGGGCGAGACGGTGATCGACCTGTGCGCCGGTGCAGGGGGCAAGACTTTGGCGCTGGCCGCGGCGATGGGTAATCGGGGGCGGCTGATAGCGTGCGATGTGGACCGGGCGCGGCTTTCCCGTCTGGCGCCGCGCGCGCAGCGGGCGGGGGCGCTGATTGCCGAAACGATCCTAATGAACCCCAACCGTGAGGCGGAGGCCCTGGCCCCGCTGATGGGCCAGGCCGACGCGGTGCTGATCGACGCGCCTTGCAGCGGGACCGGTACATGGCGGCGCAATCCCGAGGCGCGCTGGCGTCTGACCGAGGCGGAACTGGGCCGGATCGCAGGGATCCAGTCCCGCCTGCTCGATCTGGCGGTGGGGCTGCTGAAACCGGGCGGGCGGATCGTCTTTGTCACCTGCTCGCTTTTGGACGAGGAGGGCGCGGATCAATTTGCCGCATTCCTGACCCGCCATCCCGCCATGGTTCAAATGCCGCTGGATTTGGGCGCGGGCGAGGTGCGCGGCGCCGGAATCCGCCTTTCTCCGGCCCATGATGGCACAGACGGCTTCTTTGTTGCCAGCGCCCGCTTGTTGTAAGCGCAAGCCTTTGGTAGCAAGATTGTCATGTTCGAAGCCTCCCCTGATATCCGGCGGTTTCGCCCCGTTTCGGCCAAGGAAATAGTCATGCGTTTTGCCCCCGTCTCGGCTGCCCTCTCGCTGGCACTGGCCGTGGCGGCCAGCAGCAGCCATTCGGCCCCGGTCGAGGTGCTCGACCCGCGCGCGGCGGTGCTGGAGGAAGCGGGGCGCGTGGCGTTGAACGCGGGGGATGTGGACAAGGCCACCGATGCCTTTGAAGCGGCGCTGGCCATTCAGCCCGGATCGAGCCGGATCACCATATCTTTGGCGCAGGCCGCGCGGATGCAGGGGATGCAGGGCAAGGCGCTGCATTATTACCGCACCGTGCTGAGCCGGGATCCGCAGAATATTGACGCCATGGGCGGCGAGGGCGAGACGCTGGCCGAAAAGGGCGCGGTGGAAAAGGCGCGCGAAAATCTGGCCAAAATCGAGAACCTTGGCGGCAAGGGCAGCGATGCGGCGAACCGTTTGATCGCCGCCATTGCCAAGGGGCCTTTGCCCGCCGCGCTGCCCAGCGCCAAGGTGGCCAGCACGGCGGATGTTGCCGCCAAGCCGACCCCTCAGACCAATTAAATCAGCGCGCGGAATTCTTCCAGCACGGCGCGATACACGCGCTTTTTGAACGGCACGATCAGATCGGGCAGGTGATCGGCCTCGGCCCATTTCCATGCGTTGAATTCGGCCGGATTATGCGCGTTCAGGTCGATGTCGTCATCGTGGCCGTTAAAGCGCATCAGGAACCAGTGCTGGCGCTGGCCGCGATATTTACCCTTCCACAGCTTGCCGATCAGGTGATCGGGCAGATCGTAGAGCAATTCCTCGCGCGTTTGGGCCAGAATGGTCGCATGAGCCTCGCCCACGCCGGTTTCTTCGGCCAGTTCGCGAAAGGCGGCGGCGCGCAATTCCTCGCCGGGGTCGATTCCGCCCTGAGGCATCTGCCAGAAATCGCCTTCGCCATCGACTTCGCTTTCACGCTGATCGATTCGGCGGCCGACGAAAACCCGGCCATGGGCATTCACCAGCATCACGCCAACGCAGGGACGATAGGGCAGGGAAGCAAGATCGGTCATGGGTTTAGGCAGGCTTTCATTGTTGCAGGGCGGCAGGATAGTCGTCTTGGCCGCACCGTCAAAGGGGAAAAGGTGAGGGCGCGGGGCAATAGAATCGCGATTGCCGCTTGACTAGAGCCCGCAACAGGTTTTGGGCAATTCCGACAGGTCCGTGCGCATGTCGGCTCTTTGGGCGGCGTTAAGGGTTGTCGGCCGGATAGCGCATCAAAAGCCAACGATGCGTTTTTGTGCTGACAGTTTTTCTCGATTGCACATGCGACGCCGCCGCGCCAAGGGCGATCACCTTCGGCGCGAAAGCAGCAGCGGTTCGGGCCGGGTATGGAAGGACGATGATGGCTACTGTTCTGGAAGCGGGCGCGAACGAAGGGCGTTCGACTGACAACACACCCGAAGCGGTGGTGGTGCGTTTTGCGGGCGATTCGGGCGACGGCATGCAGTTGACGGGCGGGCAGTTCACGCTCTCGACCGCGCTGGCGGGCAATGACCTTGCCACGTTCCCGGACTTTCCGGCGGAAATCCGCGCCCCTCAGGGCACGCTGTTTGGTGTTTCGGCCTTCCAGATCAATTTTGGCAGCACCGAGATTTCGACCGCGGGCGACCAGCCCGACGTGCTGGTGGCGATGAACCCCGCCGCGCTGAAAACCAACGTTGGTCAGTTGAAGGCTGGTGGCCTGATCATCGCCGACTCGGGCGAGTTCAACAAGCGCAACCTGGAAAAGGCCAAGTATGAGAGCAACCCGCTCGAAGACGGCAGCCTGGCCAAGTGGAACCTGCTGGCTTTCGACATTTCCAAGCTGACCATGGAATCGGTCAAGCCCTTCGGCCTTGGCAATAAGGAAGCGCTGCGCTGCAAGAATATGTGGACGCTGGGTCTGGCGCTCTGGATGTTCGACCGTCCGCGTCAGCCGCTGATCGACTGGCTCAACACCAAGTTTGCCAAGAACAAGGTGCTGGCCGACGCCAATATCGCTGCGCTGAATGCCGGTCATGCCTATGGCGAGACGGCCGAAATCGGCGGTCAGGTCAAGAAGCTGCACATAGAGGCCGCGCCCCAGACGCCGGGCCTCTATCGCACGATCACCGGCGCCGACGCCATCAGCCTCGGCCTGATTGCCGGTGCGCAGCTGGCTGAACTGCCGCTGTTCTTTGGCGGCTATCCGATCACGCCTGCCTCGGCCATCCTGCATAATCTGGCCAAGTTGAAAGAGTTTGGCGTCACGACCTTCCAGGCCGAAGACGAAATCGCCGCTGTCGCCAGCGCGATCGGCGCTTCCTATGCCGGTTCGCTGGGCGTTACGTCTTCCTCAGGTCCGGGCATCGCGCTCAAGACCGAGGCTATCGGCCTTGCGGTGATGACCGAGCTGCCGCTGGTGATCGTCAATTCGCAGCGTGGCGGCCCCTCGACCGGCCTGCCCACCAAGACCGAGCAGTCGGACCTGTATCAGGCGGTCTATGGCCGCAATGGCGACACGCCGCTGCCCGTCATCGCCGCGCGTTCGCCCGCCGACGCGTTTGATTGCGCGATTGAGGCCTGCCGTCTGGCGGTGCAGTTCATGACGCCGGTGATGCTGCTGACCGATGGCTATATCGGTAATGCGGCCGAACCGTGGAAGGTGCCGGATCCGGAAGGCTTCACGCCGTTCCCGGCCAAGTTCCTGCAGGAAAACAACAATCCCGAGGGCAAGGTTCTGCCCTATAAGCGCGATGAAAATGGCGTGCGTCCGTGGATCAAGCCCGGCACCCCGGACCTGATGCACCGCATCGGCGGCATCGAGAAGGCGCCCGACACCGGCGACCTCGATTACTCGCCCGCCACGCACCAGTTGCAGACCGATGCCCGCAAGGCCAAGGTCGATGGCATCGCCAACCATATCCCCGCGCAGGAAGTGTCGCAGGGCACCCCCAATGGCAAGCTGGCGCTGGTCGGCTGGGGCAGCACCTATGGCGCGATCCATCAGGCGGTGCGCCGCGCGCGCGCCAAGGGTCTGGACGTGTCGCACATCCATATCCGCCATGTCTGGCCGATGCCCGCCAATCTGGGTGATCTGCTGCGCGGCTATGACAAGATCATCGTGCCCGAAATGAACACGGGCCAGCTCAAGACCGTGCTGCGCGATCAGTATCTGGTCGATGCGCGTCCGCTGAACAAGGTTTCCGGCCAGCCCTTCACCATCGCGGAAATCGAAGCCGCGATCGAAGCTGCTCTGGCTTGAGGGGATAGAAGATGAACGAGATGACTGCCATCAAGACGACCCTCAAGGACTGGGAATCGGATCAGGAAGTTCGCTGGTGCCCCGGCTGCGGCGACTATGCGATCCTGAAGGCCGTGCAGCGCACGCTGCCCGAACTGGGCGCGGATCCGGCCAAGACCGTGTTCGTGTCGGGCATCGGCTGCTCCAGCCGTTTCCCCTATTATGTGTCGAGCTATGGTTTCCACACGATCCATGGCCGCGCGCCCGCCTTCGCCACGGGGCTGAAGCTGGCCAACCCCGAACTCGACGTCTGGCTGGTGACGGGCGACGGCGATGGCATGTCCATCGGCGGCAACCACACGATGCATTTCCTGCGCCGCAACATCAATTCGCAGATCCTGCTGTTTAACAACGAGATCTACGGTCTGACCAAGGGTCAGTATTCGCCCACCAGCCGCGAAGGCACCAACAGCCCGACCACCCCGCTGGGCAGCGTGGACCGTCCGATGCAGCCTTGCGCCTTTGCGCTGGGCGCGGGCGCTCGCTTCATCGCGCGCGGCTTCGATACGTCGAAGAATCTGGGCGAAGTGCTGAAGGCCGCTCATGCGCATCAGGGCGCGGCTTTCGTGGAAATTTTCCAGAACTGCATCGTCTACAACAAGGACCGCTTTGCCGACTTCACCGAAAAGGCGGTGGCCGACACCCGTCAGCTTTGGCTGAAGGATGGCGAGCCGATGCTGTTCAACAAGGGTACGCAGGGTCTGCGCCTGAATACTGATCGCCTGCATCTGGAAATCGTCGATGTCGTCGATGGTGACTGGAAGGCGGCGGGCGTGCTGGTGCATGACGTCAAGAACCGCTCGATCGCGCATATGCTGGTCGAACTGCCGATGGCGCTGTTCCCGGTCGCTCTGGGCGTGATCTATGACGATCCGCGTCCGACCTATGAATCGGCGCTGCTGGGTCAGGACGCCGTGGCGCGCGAAGGCAAGGTGGCCAACCTCGCCAAGCTGCTCGCCAAGGGCCAGACCTGGACGGTGCAGCCGGAGGATCAGGGGCCGCTTAGCGGGGTTTGATTTTGGGGTGATGCCTCCGGCGGGCAAAGGGTCTTGGACCCTTTGCAATCCCTTTACTGGTTAGCGCCAGAGGTGCGGCCAAGGCTGACCCTTGCAGCGTTTGAAATTGAAAGCCTGCGGCGCCTTTAGTTAAGCGCCGCAGGCTTTTTATCATCATGGCGGCACGCTGCGGATGAAACACCACCCCATAATGGGATTGCAAAGGGCCCCCGCCCTTTGCCCGCCGGAGGCCCTTTATAAAAACTTCCCCTTCTACCATCTTCTAAGCCCATAAATTCGCGCTACCTCCGAAGGATGACCGAACCCATCCTCCTCTGGTTTCGCCGCGATCTTCGCCTTGCCGATCAGGCGGCGGTTGTGGCGGCGGCGCATTCCGGCGCGCCGGTAATTCCGGTCTATGTGCTGGATGATGAAACGCCCAAGCATCGCAAAATGGGCGCCGCATCGCGCTGGTGGCTGCATGGCTCGCTCAAAAGCCTCGCGCGTGATCTGGAGGCTAAGGGCAGCCGCCTGATCCTGCGGCGCGGCGCGGCGGCCGAAGTTTTGGCGCAATTGGCGCAGGAAACGGGCGCGCGCGAAATTCACGGGTTGCATCATTACGAGCCATGGTGGCTGAATGCGGAAAAGGCGATCAGGCGCAAGGGTTTGGACCTGCACCTCTATGACGGCAATTTCCTGATCCCTCCCGGTAGCGTGACGACCGGGGCGGGGACGCCCTATCGAATCTACACGCCGTTCTGGCGTCAGGTGCAAATGCGGATGCCGCCTGCAGAACCGGCCCCCGCGCCCGAAAAGATTTCTGCGCCGGAAACATGGCCAGCCAGCGATGATCTCAGCGACTGGACCTTGCTCCCCACGCGCCCTGATTGGGCGCCGGGCTTCCGCGCGGAATGGACGCCGGGCGAGGGCGGGGCGCAGGATCGCCTCGACGCTTTCCTCCCCCGCTCGAACCTCTATGAGGAGCGCCGCAACCTCCCTTCGCGCCCCGGCACCAGCCGCCTCTCCCCCCATCTGGCCTTTGGCGAGATCAGCCCAGCAACCCTGTGGCATGCGGCGATGGATCAGGGCGGTTCGGTGAATGTGTTCCTTTCCGAATTGGGCTGGCGCGATTATGCGCAGAATATCATTGCCGAATTCCCCGATTACGGCGCCCATTCGGCCAAGCCCGATTTCGAGGCCATGCCATGGCGCGACGCCCCCGATGATCTGAAAGCATGGCAGAAGGGCATGACCGGCTACCCGATTGTAGATGCGGGGATGCGCGAATTGTGGGTGTCGGGCTGGATGCACAATCGCGTGCGGATGATCGTGGCCAGCTTCCTTATCAAACATCTGCTGATCGACTGGCGGCATGGCGAGCAGTGGTTCTGGGATACGCTGGTCGACGCCGATTATGGGCAGAATGCGGTCAACTGGCAGTGGTCGGCCGGATCGGGCGTCGATGCAAACCAGTTCACCCGCATCATGGCGCCCCTGACGCAAAGCCCCAAATTTGAAGCGGGCGATTATATCCGCCGCTGGGTGCCGGAACTGGCCGGACTGGATGAGAGCGAGATCCACGATCCCACGCCGATCACCCGCCGCCGCTGCGCCTATCCGATGCCGATTGTCGGCCATGTCGAGGGGCGCGAAAGGGCGCTGGCGGCCTATCGGGCTATCAAGGGCTGAAGGAAAAAGCAGGCGCGACCGGGCGGGGGTTCGCGGCGAGGGGCATGTCCACGAACGGCCACCCGTCGCGCCTGCTATAGAGATCGGGCAGCAGCGCTTCGCACAAAATACGCCAAGCCCGGTCGCCGATGGTAATCCGCGACACAGGCATCTTTGCAAAATGCAATGAATTAAGCGTTGCCGATCTTAGTTAATGGTGATCCGGTGCGGGCTGGCGAAATCCTGGCCGACCAATCCGACCACCGCATCGGCCACGACCGATGGGTCTTTGACACTCTTGGGATCTTCGCCCGGATAGGCTTTGGCGCGCATCGCGGTGCGGGTCGCGCGGGGATTAACAATCGCCACGCGGACCGAGGAAATATTGGCCACCTCCTGCGCATAGCAGTCGAGCAGGACCTCCTGCGCGGCCTTGGTGGCGGCATAGGCGCCCCAATAGGCGCGCGGCTGAGTCGCCACCGTCGTGGTGAGGCCGATCACGCGCCCGGCCTCGCTCTTGCGCAGCAGGCGATCAAAGGCGGCCAGCAAGGCCTGCGTTGCCAGCAGATGGGTCGAAACCGCCTTGCCCAGCGCCTTTTGGTCAATATCGACCACCGGCATCAGCGTGGGCAGGATGCCCGCGTTGATCACCATCACGTCCAGCTTGCCCCAGCGCCCCGCCACGGCCTCGGCCAGGCGCGCGATGGCGTCATGTTCGAGCAGGTCCATCGGGGCGATGGTGGCGGTGCCGCCCGCCTCGTGGATCGCCTGCTCAACGCCTTCCAGCGCCTTCACATCGCGGCCGGTGATGATGACATGTGCGCCCGCCGCGGCCAGAGCCTGCGCCGTGGCCGCGCCGATCCCCCGGCTTGCGCCGGTGACGAGAGCGATCTTGCCGGACAGATCCATGGTTTACGCCTCAGTCTCGCCCGCCACCGCATCAGCGTCATAGTCGGTCAGATGGGTGGGATATTCGCCGGTGAAACAGGCATCGCAGAATTGCGGGCACTTCGCGTTGCGATCCTGCTGCCCCACGGCGCGATAGAGGCCGTCGATGGAAACGAAGGCCAGACTGTCGGCCTGAATGTAATCGGCCATCGCCTCCAGATCCATCCGCGCGGCCAGCAGCTTGCTGCGCTCGGGCGTATCGACGCCATAGAAGCACGAGTGGTCGGTGGGCGGGCTGGCGATGCGCATATGCACTTCGGAGGCGCCCGCATCGCGCATCATCTGCACGATCTTGAGCGAGGTGGTGCCGCGCACGATCGAATCGTCGATCAGCACGATGCGCTTGCCCGCCACCAGTGCGCGGTTGGCATTATGCTTGCGCTTCACCTCGGCATGGCGCTTGCTGTCGCCCGGCTGGATAAAGGTGCGGCCGACATAGTGGCTGCGGATGATGCCCAGTTCGAAGGGAATGCCGCTTTCGGCCGCATAGCCGATGGCGGCAGGCACGCCCGAGTCGGGCACAGGCACGACCAGATCGGCGTCCGCAGGCGCTTCCTTGGCCAGCTCAACGCCGATCTGGCGGCGCGACTGATAGACCGATTGCCCGCCCAGGATCGAGTCGGGGCGGCTGAAATAGACCTGCTCAAAGATGCAGGGGCGCGGCGCAGGATCGCCAAACGGGCGGTGGCTGGAAATCACGCCATTGTGATCGACCACCAGCAATTCGCCCGGCTCGACCTCGCGTTCGAAATCCGCGCCGACAACGTCCAGAGCCACGGTTTCGGAGGCAAACACCACCGAGGCACCGATGCGGCCCATCACCAGCGGGCGGATGCCCAGCGGATCGCGGCAGGCGATCATGCCTGCCGGCGTGGTGCAGATCAGCGCATAGGCGCCCTCGATCAGGCGCAGCGCATCCACGAAACGGTCGAGCAGCGTGGGATAGCGGCTGGTGGCGACAAGGTGGATGATGACCTCGGTGTCAGAGGTCGACTGGAAAATCGAACCCTTGTGAACCAGATCACGTTTCAGCGTCATGGCATTGGAAATATTGCCGTTATGCGCGATGGAGAAACCACCGTCGGCAAGATCGGCAAACAGCGGCTGGATATTGCGCAGGCCCGAGCCGCCCGTGGTGGAATAGCGCACATGGCCCGAAGCCATCATGCCCGGCAGGTCGGCAAAGATATCCTGATTCTTGAACACATGCGCGACATGGCCGATGCCGCGATGGGAAAAGAACTCGCCGCCGTCAAAGCTGGTGATGCCGACGGCTTCCTGTCCGCGATGCTGCAGCGCATGAAGGCCAAGCGCCACAACCGAGGAGGCCGAGCGCGCGCCGATGACGCCGAAAATGCCGCATTCTTCATGCAGCGTATCTCCGTCATCGCCCACATCCCATGGGGTTTCATCGCGGAAAGCGTCGGAAAGGGCGGCGTGTTGGCTGATGCTGGTCATGCGGGTGGATGCGACTCTTCGATGACAATGCGCCGAGGCGGCGCGGGGCGGGGCGCATTTGGCGCTTGTTGCCCCCGAAAGCAAGGCCCCGGTGCATCACATATGATTAAGCCGCGATGGAAAGCCGGTCTCGGCCCGCTCCCTTGGCGGCATAGAGCGCCTGATCGGCCTCCGCCATGGCGTTGTCGGCGCAGGTGCCAAGGCGGGCAAGGCCGATGCTGGTGGTGACATAGATCTCATGGCCGTCGTAAATCGTGGCGGCATGGGCCAGCGTCTTGCCAAGGCGGGCGCAGATCCGTTCGGCCACCTCGATGCTGGCGCCGGGCAGCAGCAAGGCAAATTCCTCGCCCCCGATGCGCGCCAGCATGTCGGTGCCGCGCAGGCCCTGACGCGCCACCGACGCAAAGGTGCGCAGCACCGCATCGCCAGCCGCATGACCATAGCGGTCATTGACCTGTTTGAAAAAATCTAGGTCGATCAGCGCCACGCAGCCCGATTGCCCCCGCGTGATACAGCCGTTGATCGTATCGAGGAACAGGCGCCGATTGGGCAGGCCGGTCAGCTCGTCCGTCAGCGCCGCGCGGGCCAGCGCATTTTCATAGGCCTTGCGCTCGGACATATCGCGCACCACGCTGACCACGCTCTCGACCTGTCCGGCCTCATCCAGCACGGCGCGCATCTGCGCTTCATACCATCGCGGCGCAGCCTTGCGCGGCTTGCCCAGAAATTCGACCTCGACCGCATTGCCCTTGGCCGCCAGCGCGCGGCGATAGGCATCCACCACCGCCCGGCGATGGCGCGGCGCCACCAGCCGCAGCGCCGAATGGCCGATCAGGCGCTTGGGCTCCTGCTGTGCAAGCTGCTCGATCGAGGCGGAGGCAAAGCGGATCTTGCCCATCGTGTCGCTGGACAGAATGATGTCAGTCGAATTTTCCGCCAGCAGGCGATAGCGCGTTTCGCTCTCGCGCAGGCGGGCCAGCAGGTGGCGCATATGCTGGATCGCGCTGGTCACCGGCATGATGGCCAGGGCGGTGGAGGCCAGATAGACCTGAAGGAACTGCAACTGCCGCCCGATACTGTGGCCCGACAGCGCCAGCGTGCTGTCGCCCCCGCGCACGAACCACAGGCCGATAACCGCCAGAATGACATACATCAGCGACAGCGTGGCCAGATCCACAAACACCGTTGAGACCACCAGCAGCAGGATGGGCAGAAACAGCACCGGGATCATCGTCTGGGCAAAGCAGAGCGTGGCCACCAGCGCCATCGCCATGGGAAAGCCCAGCGCGACCGGCCAGCGCGGACGGTCGAACAGAAACCGCCGCCCGCGCCGCTGGGAATGGGCCAGCACGGTAAAACAGGGCAGAAAGATCATCAGCCCCAGACTGTGGCTGTAATACCAGTTGCGGAAATTCTGCAGAGCCTCGCCATGCCCTGCAATCGACAGGCCGATCAGGCTGATGCCGGCGCCCAGCAAAGGCGTGCAGACCGAAACGCCAAAGAGCAGGCCCATGAGCCAGTTGAGCGACCCCACCAGCTCGGTCTTGGGCAAAAGGCGGCGCATCAGCAAGGAGGCCGCTACCGCTTCGGACATATGGGCCAGCGCCATGATCGGCGCCGCCACCCAGCCCGCACCCCAGATGCCGGTCACCAGCATCGAGGCCAGCGCACAGGCCGCCACCCGCGAAAACCACACCCGCGTCGATACCGTGGCCAGCGATGCCGTCAGCACCGCGCCTGCGGGCCAGAGAAAGCTGTTGCCATGGTCGATCTGGGCAAAGCTGGTGCCCAGTTGCGCGCACAGGAAATAGACCAGCCCCAGAATGGCAAAGCCGGGAGGTGTGCGGTCATGGATAGGCGGGATGCGTAATCTCATGGACGAGGAATGTACGTATATAAGGGTTAATTTCGTCTTTAGGCTGGATTGCGAATGGCGAGAATCCTCTGTGCTGCGCTGTGTTTTGTCACCATCGGGGGATTGCACGTTGCGCGCTTGGCGCGGCGCGCCTAAATCCTGCGTCGGACGCCCGGGTGGGCCGCAGCAAACAGGCGCAATAATTCCGTGATTCTCAATCGTTTTGAATGGACAGTGGCCAAACGCTACCTGCTGCCGGGGCGCGGTGAGGCCTTTATAGCCCTTGTGGCCGGGATCAGCCTTGTGGCAGTCGCGCTCGGGGTGGCCGCGCTGGTCGTGGTGATGAGCGTGATGAACGGCTTTCGCGCAGAGCTGCTGGACAAGATCGTCGGGCTGAACGGCCATGCGATCATTCAGGCCTATGGCGGGCGACTCGATAATTGGGAGCAGGTGCTCAAGGATGTCCGCGCCACGCCCGGCGTGGTCAAGGCCAGCCCGCTGATCGAACAGCCCCTGCTGACCACCTTTAATGGGCGGGTCGAGGCCATTCTGGTGCGCGGACAGACCGCGCCCGATATTGCCGCGATGAAGTCCAAGGTCATTTCCGGATCGATGGACGCCATCACGCCCGACAGCGGCATGGTGGCCATCGGCGCGCGTCTGGCCGAAAGCCTGGGCGCGCGGGTGGGCGACAGCATCACCGTGATCAACCCCACCGGGCGCGACACGCCCTTCGGTACGGTCCCGCGTCAGGTCGCCTATCAGATAGGCGCGATCTTTGAGGTGGGCATCTATGACTATGACAATGCCTTTGTCATTATGCCGATTGCGGACGCGCAGACGCTGCTGCTGACCGGCGATTCCATTGGCATGATCGAGGTCAAGACCGACAATGCCGACAAGGCCGCCGAAATGCTGGCGCCTTTGGGCAAGAAACTGGCGGGCCAAGCGACGATCACCGATTGGAAAACCATCAATGCCCAGTTGTTCGACGCGCTGGCGGTGGACCGCGTGGTGACTTTTGTGGTGCTTTCGCTGATCGTGCTGGTGGCTTCGTTCAATATCCTGTCCAGCCTCATCATGCTGGTGCGCGCCAAGACGCGCGATATCGCCATCATGCGCACGATGGGGGCCTCGCGGCGTTCGATCATGAAGATCTTCCTGACCATCGGCGCGGTGATCGGTTCGCTGGGGACCGGGGCGGGGCTGGTGCTGGGCTTCACCTTCCTGTTCTATCGCCAGAATGTCCTGAATTTCGTCCAGTTGGTCACGGGCCAGCAATTGTGGGACCCCAAGATCCGTTTCCTGACCGAATTGCCCAGCCGGTCCGATCCGGTCGAGGTGATCGGGATCGTGGCGATGGCTTTGGGCCTGTCCTTTGTGTTCACCCTGTTCCCCGCGTTCAAGGCGGCGAGCACGGACCCGGTGCAGGTGCTGCGTTATGAATGAGGTTCTGAAACTGACCGGCCTGACGCGGGCCTTTGAACAGGGCGGGGTGCGGATCGAGGTCTTGAAGGGCATTGACCTGTCGATCATGCCGGGCGAGATTGTCGCGCTGCTCGGCCCATCGGGCTCGGGTAAATCGACGATGCTCCAGGCGGTCGGCCTGCTCGAGGGCGGCTTTGGCGGGCGGATCGAGGTGGCGGGGCAGGATGCCAGCGCGATGAACGGCGATCAGCGCACCGATGTGCGCCGCTCGTCCATCGGCTTTGTTTATCAGTTCCACCATCTCCTGCCCGATTTCACGGCGATGGAAAATGTCGTGCTGCCGCAACTGGTGGCCGGCCATGCGCAGGGCGAGGCCGAAGGCAGGGCGCGCGAATTGCTCGGCGCGCTGGGCCTTTCCTCGCGCGTGACGCATCGCCCCAACCAATTGTCGGGCGGCGAGCAGCAGCGCGTGGCCGTGGCCCGCGCGCTGGCCAATCGCCCGCGTCTCGTGCTGGCCGACGAACCCACCGGCAATCTGGACGAGGCGACCGCCGACCGCGTGTTCGATGAATTCCTGCGTTTGGTGCGCGAAAGCGGGGCGGCGGCGCTGATCGCCACGCATAATGAACGGCTGGCGCTGCGTATGGATCGCGTCTTGCGATTGCACGAGGGGCGGCTGCATAATGAGCGCGCGCCCAATTCTGAACAAACCGCTTGAAGGTTAATGTCGCGTCTCCCACATGGGGTTGGTAAGGCGCAAGATAAGGAGAGATCCATGACCAAACTGATCGACTGGCAGGAAACGGTGGCGCTGCATCTGGCCAATGACGGCGGCGGACTGCTGGACGAGTTGAAGACGGTGCGGCGTGGTTCTCTGGCTGATCTGGTGCGATATATTGCCCTGCTCGATGCGCCCGAGCGGCAGCGTTACGAGATCGAGCGGGTGGGCGACCACCGGATGAAGGCCGATGAAATCATGGAACTCTATGCGCGCGCCGATTTCCCCCATGCGGCATAGGGCGTGAGCCACTGGCCCGAAGTGCCGGTGCTGCGCGGGCGCCATGTCACCTTGCGCCCGCTGCAGCGCGCCGATCGGAACGATCTGCTGGCGGCCTTGTCGACGGGTTTTGAGCGAACCTTTGCGGGCGGATTGCCCACGCCCGAAACCATCGACAGCTGGCTGGACCGGGCAGAGGCCGAGACGGCGGCGGACCGGGCGCAGGTCTTTGCGGTGCTGGACGCCGATGGCGTGGTGGCGGGCACCACGCGCTATATGCGGATGAACGCAGCCGCGCGCCGGGTGGAAATCGGCACCACGCTCTATGCGCCCCGTGTGCGGCGCACCGGGCTGAACACCGAGGCCAAGCAACTGCTGCTGGGCCATGCGTTCGATGTTCTGGGCGTCCATTGTGTCCAGATCCGCACCGATGTCCTCAACCATGCCAGCCGCCGCGCGATCAAGCGGATCGGGGCCAAACAGGATGGCATCCTGCGCGGTCACAATGTCATGCACGATCCTGATTATGGCGAACGGCGGCGCGATACGGTGGTCTATTCGATCCTGGACATTGAATGGCCGGGCATTCGCCGCCATCTTGACGCCTTGCTGGACAGATAAGGATCCCCCGATGCCCCAGACGATTGCCGATTTCACCGCGCATCTCCCCAATGGCGAAACCATCTCGCTGGCCGACCGGCTGGGCAAAGTGCTGCTGGTGGTGAACACGGCCAGCAAATGCGGGTTTACACCGCAATATGACGGGCTGGAAAAGCTGTGGCGCGATTATGGCGCGCGCGGGTTTGAGGTGATCGCCTTTCCCTGCAACCAGTTCGGCGGGCAGGAGCCGGGCAGCGCGGAGGAGATCGGGGAATTCTGCCGCGTCAATTTCGGCCTGTCCTTTCCGCTGATGGCCAAGGTCGAGGTTAACGGCCCGGATGCCGATCCACTCTGGAACTGGCTGAAGGACAGCGCGCCGGGGATTTTAGGCACGAAAAAGATCAAGTGGAATTTCACCAAATTCCTGATCGGGCGCGACGGCCGCGTGGTCCGTCGCTTCGCCCCCAATGTCAAGCCGGAGGCGATCGCCGGGGCCATCGAAAATATCCTCTGAATTGTCCACAGCATTGGCCACAGGCTTGTCCGCAGATCCTGAAGGGTCAGATTGATGCCAAGGCCCCCCGCGCCCTAGGGATCTGATCATGGCTCATTCTTCCTTTGTCCCGCTGCATGTCTATTCCAGCTTCACCATGCTGGACGGCGCCATTGACCCCAAGGCCATGGCCAAGCTGGCGAAGAAGCACAATTTTCCCGCCATGGCGGTGACGGACCGCAATGGGCTTTACTGCGCGCCCGCCTATGCCGGCGCGTGCAAGGATATGGGCGTTCAGCCGATCATCGGCACGCTGCTCTCCATCGCGCGGCCCAGCGCGGGCGGCGGCGGCGTGCTGCCATCTGCGCCCCAGATCGACGCGGTGGTGCTGCTGGCCCAGAACGAGGCGGGGTGGAACAATCTGTGCCACCTGGTGTCCAAGGCGCATCTTGAACGGCCGCTGGAATTTGATCCCCATGTCCGCCTGTCCGATCTTGATGGGCATACCGACGGGCTGCTCTGCCTGACCGGCGCGGGCGAGGGCGCCTTGGCGCGCATGTTTGCCGAGGGGCAGAACGAGGCGGCCCAGCGCTATGCCGATGCGTTGCAGGCGGCCTTCCCCAACCGGCTCTATATCGAGATCGCCCGCACCGGCGACCCGGCCGAGGATGGCAGCGAAGAGGCGCTGATCGACCTTGCCTATGCCCGCGACATTCCGCTGGTGGCGACCAATCCGGCCCATTTTGCCGATGCCAAGGACAGCGCGGCCCATGACGCCATGCTCTGCATCGCTGGGTCCACCCATGTCGATGCGCCCGACCGCAAGCGCTCCAACCCCCAGCAATGGGTGCGCAGCGCCGAGCTGATGGAACAGCTCTTTGCCGATCTGCCCGAGGCTTTGGCCAATACGCTGGTGATCGCCCAGCGCTGCGCCTTTGAGCCGCCCAAGCGCAAGCCGCTGCTGCCGTCTCTGGCGGGCGACAAGGAAGGCGAGGCGCGCATGATGGTCGATCACGCCCGCGCGGGTCTGGCCAAGCGTCTGGCCCTCTATTGGCCTGGCGTGGACGAGGCGACGCTGGACAAGGCTCTGGCCGCGCCTGAGGAAAACTATGAGGCGCTGCGCCCGCTGGGCGTGGATGAAAGCTTCCTTGAATATGCCAAACGGCTCGATTTCGAGACGAGCATCATCAACCGCATGGGATTTGCCGGTTATTTCCTGATCGTGGCCGACTTTATCCAATGGGCCAAGCAGAATGACATTCCCGTAGGGCCGGGGCGCGGCTCGGGCGCGGGCTCGCTGGTGGCATGGGCGCTGACCATCACCGACCTTGATCCGCTGCGTTTGGGCCTGCTTTTCGAACGTTTCCTCAACCCCGAACGTGTGTCGATGCCTGACTTCGACATCGACTTTTGCGAAACGCGGCGCGGCGAGGTGATCCGCTATGTCCAGCGCAAATATGGTGCGGACCACGTGGCCCAGATCATCACCTTTGGTAAGCTGAAGGCGCGCGCCGTGCTGCGCGATACGGGGCGTATCCTGCAAATGTCCTATGGTCAGGTCGATCGCCTGACCAAGATGGTGCCCAACCATCCGACCGATCCGTGGTCGCTCGAACGCGCGCTCAATGGCGTGCAGGAATTGCACCGTGAATATACCAATGATCCCGAAGTCAAGCGCCTGATCGATCTTGCGATGCAGTTGGAGGGCATGCCGCGCAACTCTTCGACCCACGCGGCGGGCGTGGTGATCGGGGATCGCCCACTGGAACAACTGGTCCCGCTCTATCGCGACCCGCGTTCGGACATGCCGGTGACGCAGTTCGACATGAAATATGTCGAGAACACCGGTCTCATCAAATTCGACTTTCTGGGCCTCAAAACGCTCTCGATCCTGCGCAAGGCGGTGGATCTGCTGGGGCGGCGGGGGATTTCGATTGACCTGTCCACCCTGCCTTGGGATGACAGCGACGTTTATGACCTGCTGAAGCGCGGCGATACGGTCGGCGTGTTCCAGCTCGAATCCGAAGGCATGCGGCGCACGCTGGCGGCGGTGAAGCCCACCAATTTTGGCGACATTATCGCGCTCGTCTCGTTGTACCGTCCGGGGCCCATGGACAACATCCCCCTGTTCGGCCAGCGCAAGAACGGCATGGCGCCCATTGAATATCCGCATGAAAAACTCTCGGGCATTCTGGCCGAAACCTACGGGATTTTCGTCTATCAGGAACAGGTGATGCAGGCCGCGCAGATCCTTGCGGGCTACTCGCTGGGCGATGCTGACCTTCTGCGCCGCGCGATGGGCAAGAAGGTACAGGCCGAAATGGACGCCCAGCGCCTGCGCTTCGTCATCGGTTGCCGCGAAGTGTCGGATATCGACAAGGACAAGGCCAACGAACTGTTCGACATCATCGACAAGTTCGCAGGCTACGGCTTCAACAAATCGCACGCCGCCGCCTATGCCTTGCTTGCTTATCAGACAGCATGGTTCAAAGCGCATTATCCGCATGAATTCTATGCCGCCGCCATGTGCTTCGATATGCATCAGTCGGAAAAGCTGGCCATTTTCGTCGATGATATGCGGCGCAACGGCATCGCCGTTGCCGGGCCTTGCCTCAACCATTCCGAGGCCGAATTCATGGTCGAACAGACCGCCGATGGTCATCAGGTGCGCTATGCTTTGGCGGGCATCCGTAATGTCGGGGAAAAGGCGATGGAGGTTGTCGTCGCCGAGCGGCAGGCCAATGGTCCGTTCAAGGATCTGGCCGATCTGTTCACCCGCGTGCCTTATGGCTCGCTCAACCGGCGCATGCTCGAAGGTCTGGCAGCCAGCGGGGCGTTTGACGCGCTGGAGCCCAATCGGGCCAAGGTGCTGGCCAATGCCGACATGCTGCTCGCGGTGGCCGACGAGGCCGAGCGCACCCGCACCAGCGGCCAGCACGGTCTGTTCGGCGGCGAGGAAGCCGGCGCAGGCGCGATCCGCCTGACCGAAGCAACGCCTTGGAGCCGCAGCGACCAGATGGCCAAGGAACGCGAGAATTTCGGCTTCTATTTCGCCGCCCATCCGGTCGAACAATGGCGCGCCGTGGCCAGCGCCAATGGCGCCCGCAGCCATTCCAGCCTGCTGGCCAGCGGCGTTGCGGGCCGCACCAGCGCGGTGATGGCCGCGATGGTCGAAAACGTCCAGAAGCGCAAAACCAAGCGCGGCAAGGATTTCATCATGGCCGATTTCTCGGACCAGTCGGGCAATTTCTCGGCCTCGTGCTTTGAGGAATCTCTTGTCGACAGTTTCGTGAACTGGGCCAAGGAGGGCGCCTGCGTGCTGCTCACCGTGGAACTCGACAGCCCCAGCCCGGAGGAGCCGCCGCGCGTGACGGTGCGGGGCGCGCAGGCTCTTTCCGAAATCAAGGCGGCGGCCAAGATGACGCTCAGCCTTGATGTGTCGCGGCCCGATGTGTTTGGCGAATTGGCTGCTATGCTGCCGCGCGGGGGTCTGGGCACCGTCGAGGTGCTGCTCAAAACCGGCGGGGCGCAGGAGCCGCGTCTGCGTCTGGGGCGCGATTTCCTGCTGGATGGTGAATTGACCGATCTGATCGCCGGCCTCGACGGGGTGGCCAATGTCTCGCTCAAGCCCACGCGGGCGGGCGGGCATCTGCGGCTGGTCGCCTGATCAGAACAGCGTCATCTGCCCGTCGCGGCGCGGAGGGCGAAATTGGGTGATGTCCAGATCGGCGCGGTTGTCGGCAAGGCCTAATCGCGCCTTGGCAATGCGAAAGCGCGCGCGGATCAGGTCGGCCCACACGCCCTGCGGCTTCATCCGGGTGAAGAAATCGCTCTGATAATCGGCCCCGCCGCGCAGGGATTGCACGATATGCATGACCTTATCCGCGCGGTCGGGGAAATGCGCCTCCAGCCATTCGCGGAACAGCGGCGCGACCTCATGGGGCAGGCGCAGCATGATCCAGCTTGCCCCCCGCACCCCGCGCGCGGCGGCGGCCTCCAGAATGCGCTCGATCCATTCCTCAGTGATCGCGGGCACGATGGGCGAGACATTGACCCAGACCGGCACGCCCGCCGCGCTCAATTTTTCAATCGCCTCCAGCCGCTTGGCCGGACTGGCCGCGCGCGGTTCTAGGCTGCGGGACAGCCGCGCATCAAGCGAAGTCACCGAAACCGCCACTGCCGTCAACCGTTGCCGCGCGAGGTCGGCCAAGAGGTCGAGATCATGCAGGATGCGATCCGATTTGGTGGTGATTGTCACAGGATGGCGCGTTTCGAGGCAAACCTCCAATATCTGCCGCGTCAGGCGATAGCGCGCCTCGATCGGCTGATAGGGATCGGTGTTCGTCCCCATGGCAATCGGCGCGGGGGAATAGCCGCGTGCGCCCAATTCCCGGCGCAGCAACTTTGCCGCCTCAGGCTTGGCAAACAGGCGGCTTTCAAAATCCAGCCCCGGTGAGAGGTCGAGATAGGCATGGGTTGGCCGCGCATAGCAATAGATGCAGCCATGCTCACACCCGCGATAGGCGTTGATCGAGCGGTCGAAGGGCACATCTGGCGACTTGTTGCGCGAGATGATCTTGCGCGCGGCCTCCTCGGTCACGGTGGTGCGCAAAGGCGGCGGCCCGCCATCGACATCCTCCATGGCGTCCAGCCAATCCCCATCCGCCTCACGTCCTGGCAGGGCAAAGCGGGTGGAGAGCGCGCCGCTTTGCGCGCCGCGACCGCGGGGAGGGAGAGGCGAAACCATCGCTCATGAAGAACATAAAAAGAACAAATGCGCAAGCGCTGGCTATTGCGCCCCGCGCCGACTAAACGGATGCCCATTGCCCTCTGATCCGGAATCCCTTCCATGTCCGCGCCTTACGCCAGCCTGATTCCCGCCGATGCCGACCGCCTTTCGCTTTATCTGGCGCGAATCGGCCTTGCCTCCCCGGTCGAACCCACAGCGGAGGGGCTGGCAATCCTCCAGCGCGCGCATCGCATGAATATCGGCTTTGAAAACATGGATGTCATGCTGGGCCGCGCGATCAGCCTCGATCCCGATGCGATCTTTGGCAAGCTGGTGATGGGCGCGCGGGGCGGCTATTGCTTTGAGCAGAACTGGCTGTTCGGCACGATGCTGGCGCAGATGGGCTTTGCCAACCGGCCGCTGCTGGCGCGGGTCTGGCTTGGCCTTTCCGAAGATGCCCCGGCATCGCCGCTGACCCATACGTTCCGGCTGGTCGATCTGGATGGAGAGGCCTGGATTGCCGATGCGGGCTTTGGCGGCTCCTATGTCCCGCCCATGCTGCTGGCCGATGGCGCCACCGCCCATACCAGTGATGGCGCGCAGCATCGCATCACCCGGCACAGTGCGCCCGGCTCGCTGTGGGGCGAATGGCTGGTCGAGCGCATGGGCCCCGCCGCCGCCACTGACGGCCGCGCCACCGCGCCGGGGTGGCAAAAACAGTACAGTTTCAACCTCAACGAAGTTGCGCCCATCGACCTTGAACTGTCGAACCACTGGACCTTTACCAAGCCCGAGACGCGCTTCACCACCGCATGGATCGCCTCCATCGTGCTGGAGGATGGCTTTGCCGCGCTCAATGGGCGGCGGCTTTCCATGTATGCGGGCGGGCGCGGCGATGTGATGGAAATCGCCCATGCGCAGGATTGGCGCGCGATGCTGGCCGATTTGTTCCGGGTGGAGTTGAGCGAGGATGAGGTGGCGGGGTTGAAGGTGTTCTAGAGGGTTTAGATAAGGTGCGAGGGTCTAGACTCTCGCGCTCCCGTTACTGTCTGCGTTGTGCGCGTGGTTTGGCCGATGGGTGTCGGACGCACCCTCGCGATTTGAAAGCCTGCGGCGCCAATCGGCACAAGACCTCCACGCCGCAGGCTATAAGACCATAAGCCTCAACGGCGCCCACCAAAAGCTACCCATTAACGGGATTGCAAAGGGACGAGTCCCTTTGCCCGCCAGAGGCATAAAATCCCGGTTCAAACCTCCCGCAACCTCGGCATTAACTCGACAAAATTGCAAGGCCGGTTCCGGCTGTCCAACTGCTCGAACAGGATCCCGTCCCAGCCGTCCTTCACCGCGCCATTCGAGCCGGGCAGGGCAAAGATATAGGTAGCGCCCGCCATGATAGCCATCGCGCGCGACTGGACGGTGCTGGTGCCGATGGATTTATAGGACAGCCAGCGGAAGAGTTCGCCAAAGCCGGGGATAAGCTTGCCGCTGTGGGCAATGATGATCTGGTCGAGCGCCTCGGGCGTAACGTCGCGCCCGGTCAGTCCGGTGCCGCCGGTCGAGATCACGCAGTCGATTTCCGGGTCATCGATCCACGTATCAAGCTGCGCCACCAGCGTATGCACATCCTCGCGCAGGATCTTGCGCGTGGCGAGGATATGCCCCTTGTCGGTGATGCGCTGGGCCAGAATGTCGCCGCTGGTGTCATTGTCCAATGTGCGTGTGTCCGACAGCGTCAGCAGCGCGATGCGGATCGGTTTGAACTCGCGGGTTTCGTCAATGGCCATGGGCGCACTCCTTACTATGGAGTGGCTTGGTAGCCGTTCATGCCGGGGGCTGCAATCGCGCCATTGCTGGCCATTTTGACCCCGCGCGCGCCGTCGAGGCCGGGAAAGGTCGGCCACAGGCCCTGCGCCAGCGCGGTGCGGCTTTCCGAAGCGCCGCCCGCCTGCCGCTCATACATCCAGTAATTGCGCAGCACCGTGGCGACATAGCCGCGCGTTTCCCAATAGGGCACCGATTCCATCCACAGCAGCGGATCGCCGCCATCATGGATCTGTGTGTTCCAGCGCGCCACGGGCAGCGGCCCGGCATTATAGGCCGCCATCACCTTGGGCAGCAGCCCCTGTGTGGCGGCGCTGTTCTTAAGCGCCTGCAAATGCTGTTGGCCGAAAGCCAAATTCACATCGGGCCGCGTCAGATCGCCGACCGACCCCGAAACGCCCAGCGCCGCGGCATGATCGCGCGCGGCGGCGGGCATGATCTGCATCAGCCCGCGTGCGCCCGCGCTGGACAAGGCCGTAGCGCGAAACGCCGATTCCTGAAGCGTATGGGCCAGAACCAGCGCCGGATCGACCTGCCACCCGGTGGCGGGGGTCCATTTCGGCGTGGGGAAACGGCTTGCGGGCGCGGGCACTGCCCCGCCCGGCGCATTGTAGGCCATCCACAATTGTGTGGCGGGCAGGCCCAGATCGCGCGCCAGACGCGACAGCGGCTGATACTGATCCACGCTGCCGATGCGGGCCTGATGGCGCAGCACATCGTCGGCCAGCCCATCCTCGCCGATTTCGGCCAGAGCCACGGCCGCGCGGATATTGGGATTTTCGCGCAGGGATTGCCAGTCGGCGGCGGTGAAATCGGGCGCGGAATGGCTGGTGGGCATGCGCAGGCCCAATTGCTCGGCCGCGATCATGCCATACAGCGTTTCATCGAGCCGCGCGGCCGAACGCAGCGGCACCGAGGCCATTTCCGGCTGACGGCAACGCACCTGCGCGCGCGCCTGCCAATAATAGGCAGCGGCGGTCAGCTCATTGTTGGTGGAACCCTTGGCCGTGCGGGCAAAAGCCTCGCCTGCATTCAGGCAATCGCCCAGCCGCCATGCGGCAAGGCCCGCCACCCATGCTCCTTCGGCCACCCACGGGCCGGACATGGGTGCGCTGTTGTCGCCGATCGAGGAGGCGAGGGCGAAAGCATCGGCATCCTGATTGTTGATGTAATAGGCCCATGCGACCTTCTGCCGCCATTCGGCGCGGGCCTCGGCCGAAAGGGTGGCATCGACGCCGTCGAGCAGAAGGCGCGCGCCCAGCGGATCGTCCACCTTGATCTTGTCATTGATGCCCTGCGCGATGGTGGCGGGCATGGTGCCGTCGGCAATGCTGCGCGGGCGGGCGCGGCGCGGCGCGTTGGGCTGGGTATAAAGCGCCTGCGGCAGGGGCAGCGTGGGCAACGCCGTGCCCCCGCGCTTGATGGCCAGCGCGGCGATCTGTTCGGCCTGAGGCAGGGTGGGATTGGCATTGAGCCAGTCAGTCAGCGCGGCAAGATCAATGCGCGGCGAACCGGGGGCCAGATAATATTCGGCCCGCGCCGAACCATGCAGCGGGCCATCGGGGCGTTCGGCAAACATGGTCTGAACCCGCGTCCAGTCCTGCCGCTTGATCGCGCCGAATATGTCCTTGTACCAGGCGCGCTCGTCCTCGCTTAACAGTTTGGGCACGGCCGAGCGCGAGACGCGGCTCATGAAATAGTCGGCGGCGGCGGAATTGGCGGCGGCCGGCCCCGCCCCGGCGGCGGACGCCAATGCGGCAAGGGCGCAAAGCAACGCGCGCGCAGACCCAGCCTTTTGTCGATCCCGTAACCGCAAAATCAATCCCTTATCCCGTCCAGTCATTCGGCCCAATTCAGCCAGCTGCGCCAGAAACCGGCCTTGCGCCGTGGATTTTCCAGCAGCATACCCAGATCCTGAGCTGCCAGAACGGCGACCCCACGCGCATCCGTTCCGGCCTCCAGGCCGCCATGTCCTGCCTCACTTTGGTTAATCAGTGATAAAAGGGCAGGCTTTTGCGATGGGTCGTGGCCGAGCAGCGGCAGGATGCGATCCCCTAGCAAAAGCAGGCGGCGCGGCGCGGCCAGCGCAATATGGTGGGCCAAAACCGCACCCATGCCCTCTTGGCGCAGCAGATCCCAATCGGGCGCAGGCATCGCGCGGGGCAGTGCGGCGGCGATATAACAATTATCCGCCCCCAATCCCATCACGCGCAGCATGGCTTCCAGCAGCTTGCCCTGCGGCCCGGACAGCAGTTGGCCCGTTTCGCCATCCATGCTTTCGGGCATGGGCACGACCACCATCAGCGCCGCCCCGGCAATCCCGCGCGGGGGCACCCGACCCGAGGCGCCGGTGGGGTCCAATGTCGGCTCGCCCATCCACCATGGCGCGAAATCGGCCAGCGTTTGGGGCCATTGCCCAACCTCGCCGCCAAGGCGCGGGCGGGGTGGGGGAGGCGGCGGTTCGGGCTTGGCCCGCATCATCGGCGGTGGTGCGCCCTGCGGCGAGGCGCCTTCCTGCGCAATCTCCTCCAGCCATTCCTGCGGCTCGTCGCTGTAGGCATAGCTGACCCCGGCCTCGCGCCACCAGTCGAGCGCGGCGGCGATCTGGGCCGAAAGGGGAGGGTGGGCGGTCATTGCGCGCCTGATTGGCGGCATTGGGGGCGGATGACAAGATGCTGTGCGGTATTTTCATGCAAAGGCGTCTTGCCTGCGCGCGGCGCCCGCGCCATGGGAGGCGCCATGGAACCCGTCGATTTCCCCCTCTCCGAAACGGCTTATGCCAAGATCAACCTCGCGCTCCACGTGCGCCGCCGCCGCGAGGATGGCTATCACGAGCTGGAAACGCTGTTTGCTTTCGTCGACGCAGGCGATGCGTTGAGCGCGACGCAGGCAGGCGGGGATTCGCTGGCGATCACGGGGGAATTTTCGCCCTTGCTGGCCGGTGAGGAAAGCAATCTGGTGCTGGACGCGCTGGCGCTGATCCCGCGTGATGGCGGCTGGGCGGTGGCGCTGGACAAGGCGCTGCCGGTGGCCGCAGGGCTGGGCGGGGGCTCGGCCGATGTGGGGGCGGTGTTCCGCATGGCGCGGCGGGCGGGGGTTTTGCCGGATAATTGGCATGGGCTGGCCGCTGGGTTGGGAGCCGATGTGCCCGCCTGTGTGGAAAGCGTGGCGATGGTCGGGCGCGGCACGGGGACGGAATTGGAGCCTGCGCCCGAGGATCTGAAAGGCTGCCCGGTGCTGCTGGTCAATCCGCGCGTGCCTCTGCCCACCGGGCCGGTGTTCAAGGCTTGGGATCGCGTCGATCGCGGCGCCATGCCGCAGGGCAGCGCGCGCGAGATTGCTCTCCATGGCCGCAACGATCTGGAGGCGCCCGCGATTTCGATTTGCCCGCCGGTGGCCGATGTGTTGGGGGCTTTGGGGCAAACGGGGGCTTGGCTTTCGCGCATGTCCGGTTCGGGGGCGACGTGTTTTGCCCTGTTCGACGATGTGGCTGCGCGCGATGAGGCCGCCGCCGGAATTGCGGCGCATCATCCCGATTGGTGGCAAATGGCGGGGTTGCTGCGATGATCGCGCGCGAAACCGACGCCTATCGCCTGTTTGGCGAGCCGAAGTTCGGCGGCATCCTGATCGTATCCGACCATGCCAGCAACCGCGTGCCCGAAAGCGTGGACCTTGGCATTGCGCCTGAATTGATGGAGCAGCATATTGCCGTCGACATCGGCGTGGGTGCGATCGCCCAGATCATGGCGCAGCGCCCCGGCATTGCCGCCTATTGCGCCCATGTCAGCCGCCTTGTCTGCGACCTCAACCGGGGCGATCATCAGGCCGCGACCATCCCGCATGTCAGCGATGGCCATGCGATCCCCGGCAACGAACTGACGCAAGAGGCCCGCGAGGCCCGTCTGGCGCGGTTTCATCATCCCTATCACGCGGCGCTCTCGCAATTGCTGGATGATGCGCCGCCCGCGCTGATCCTCTCGCTGCATTCCTTCACGCCGCGTTTGGCCACCAGCGATGAGGCGCGGCCGTGGCATGTGGGCATCCTCTATAATGAGGATGATCGCGCCGCGCGCATCGCCATTCCGCTGCTGGAGGCCGAAGGGCTGATCGTGGGCGATCAATTGCCCTATTCTGGCCGCGTGCTGAATTACACGATGAACCGCCATGCCGAGGCCGAGGGGCGGCCCTATCTGGGCGTCGAGATTCGTCAGGACCTGATTGGCGATGCCGCAGGGCAGGCGCTATGGGCCAACCGCATGGTGGACATTTGTAATAAAGTTGCGCTAAATCTTCCCTGATTGCAATTTTCACATTGCCACTTGCGCAGCCCTTTAGTAGGGGCGCAAACGTCTTCCCCGAGTCTGCCGGAGTATCCCCATGCCTGCCTATCGTTCACGCACCTCCACCCATGGCCGCAATATGGCGGGCGCGCGGGGCCTGTGGCGCGCCACCGGCATGAAGGACAGCGATTTCGGCAAGCCGATCATTGCCGTGGTCAACAGCTTTACCCAGTTCGTGCCGGGCCACGTTCACCTGAAAGATCTGGGCCAGATGGTCGCGCGCGAGATCGAGGCGGCAGGCGGCGTGGCCAAGGAATTCAACACGATCGCCATCGACGACGGCATCGCGATGGGCCATGACGGCATGCTCTATTCGCTGCCCAGCCGCGACCTGATCGCCGACAGCGTGGAATATATGGTCAACGGCCATTGCGCCGACGCCATGGTCTGCATCAGCAACTGCGACAAGATCACGCCCGGCATGTTGATGGCCGCGATGCGTCTTAACATCCCCGTGGTCTTCGTCTCGGGCGGGCCGATGGAGGCGGGCAAGGTCGTGCTGCGCGGCAAGGAAGTGGCGCTCGATCTGGTCGATGCGATGGTCGCGGCGGCGGACGAAGCCTATACCGATGATGAAGTGAAGACCATCGAACGGTCGGCATGCCCCACCTGCGGCAGTTGCTCGGGCATGTTCACTGCCAATTCAATGAACTGCCTGACCGAGGCTTTGGGCCTGTCGTTGCCGGGCAATGGTTCGACGCTGGCCACGCATAGCGACCGCAAGGAACTGTTCCTGCGCGCGGGTCGTCTGGCGGTGGAACTGTGCAAGCGTTATTACGAGCAGGACGATGAAAGCGTGCTGCCGCGCAACATCGCCAGCTTCGAAGCGTTTGAAAATGCAATGAGTCTCGACATCGCCATGGGCGGCTCGACCAACACCGTGCTGCACCTGCTGGCCGCTGCACAGGAAGCGGGCGTCAATTTCACGATGAATGACATTGACCGTCTCTCGCGGCGCGTTCCCTGCCTGTCGAAAGTGGCTCCGGCCAAGAATGACGTGCATATGGAGGACGTTCACCGCGCGGGCGGGATCTATTCGATCCTTGGTGAGTTGGAGCGCGGCGGGCTGCTCCATGCCGATCTGCCCACCGTCCACTCGCCCACTCTGCGCGATGCGCTGGCCAAGTGGGACATTGGCCGCAGCAACGATCCTGAGGTTCAGGAATTCTTCCTCGCCGCTCCCGGCGGCGTGCCCACGCAGGTGGCCTTCAGCCAGAGCCGCCGTTGGGAAAGCCTCGACACCGACCGTGAAAAGGGCGTGATCCGCAGCGTCGAACACGCCTTCAGCAAGGATGGTGGTCTGGCGGTCCTGTTCGGCAATATCGCGCTCGAAGGCTGCATCGTCAAAACGGCGGGCGTGGATGAAAGCATCTTGAAGTTCACCGGGCCTGCCAAGGTTTATGAAAGCCAGGACGCCGCGGTGACGGCGATCCTGACCGGGCAGGTCGTGGCGGGCGATGTGGTCGTCATCCGCTATGAAGGGCCCAAGGGCGGTCCGGGCATGCAGGAAATGCTGTACCCGACCAGCTATCTGAAGTCGAAGGGGCTGGGCAAGGCTTGCGCGCTCATCACCGACGGTCGCTTTTCGGGCGGCACCTCGGGCCTGTCGATCGGCCATGCTTCGCCTGAAGCTGCCGAAGGCGGCGCGATCGGCCTTGTCGAAACCGGCGATGTGATCGAGATCGACATCCCCGGTCGCACGATCAACCTTGCCGTCTCGGACGAGGTGTTGGCCGAGCGCCGCGCCGCGCAGGCGGCCAAGGGCTGGCACCCGGCCAAGGAGCGTCCGCGCAAGGTTTCGACCGCCTTGAAGGCCTATGCCGCGATGACCACCAGCGCGGCCAAGGGCGCGGTGCGGGATCTCTCGCAACTGAAATGATCGCCCTGTCTCAGATCCTGTCCGCCGAGCAAATGCGCGCCGCCGAAGGCGCGCTGATCGCGGGCGGGATCGGCGTGGATGAACTGATGCAGCGCGCGGGGAACGGGGCGGCGGATTATGTCTGGCGCATCGCCGGGCCGCTGCGCCGGATCACGGTGCTGACCGGGCCGGGCAATAATGGCGGCGACGGCTGGGTGATTGCCGAGGCAATCCGGCGGCGGGGCGGCCATGTTGTGGTGGTTCCTGCCGCAGAGCCTCGCACCGATGCGGCACGGGTGGCGCGTTCGCTCTATTCCGGCGCAGTGGTTGATAGCCCAGTGGATGGCGATGTGCTGGTCGATTGTCTGTTCGGCACCGGGCTGACGCGCGGGTTGGGCGAGGCTGATCTGGCGCTGCTGAACGGTCTGGCGGCGCGCCATGGCAAGCGGATCGCGGTTGATCTGCCCAGCGGGATCGCCACCGACACGGGCGCGGCATTGAATGATGGTCTGCCCGATTATCACCTGACGATAGCATTGGGCGCGTGGAAGCCTGCGCATTTCCTGATGCCCGCGATGGCGCGGATGGGGGAGCTGCGGCTGGTCGATATTGGCTGCGGCGCGGTGGAGGACGCGGGGCGGGTGATCGGGCGGCTCCGGTTTCAAGCTCCGGCGGCCGACGCCCATAAGTATCGGCGCGGGCTGCTGGGCGTGGTGGCGGGTGCGATGCCGGGCGCGGCGGTGCTGGCGGCCACGGCGGCGCAGAGGGCGGGCGCGGGCTATGTCAAAGTGCTTTGCGATTCTCCTCTGACGGTGCCTGTCGATCTGGTCTGCGCACGGGCGGATTTTTCCGATGATCGGATCGCGGCGCTGTTGGTCGGGCCGGGGCTTGGAAGAAATGCGGCGGGCCATTTCCTGCTGGCCGAGGCATTGGCAGCGGCGCGGCCGACGGTGCTGGACGCTGACGGATGTCATTTGCTTTCCAAAGGGATGATGGCCACAATTGCCACACCGCATGAGGGTGAACTGGTCGCGCTGGAGCATCATTTCGGCAGCCATGGCGAGGACAAGATCTCCCGCGCCCGCAATCTGGCACAGGCGAGCGGGATGGTGATCGTGGCCAAGGGGCCGGATACGATAGTCGCCGCCCCCGATGGCCGCTGGGCCGCCGCGCCGCGCGCCTCAAGCTGGCTTTCTACGGCGGGTACTGGCGATGTGCTGGCCGGAACGATTGCCAGCAGGCTGGCCAATGGGGCCGAACCTTTCGCGGCGGCTTGCGAAGGCGTCTGGTTGCATGGGGAAGCGGCGCGGATTACGCCGCCGCCTTTTTCTGCCGGGGAACTGGCCAAATCCATCGCAAAAGCCTATCGGGCCTGCCTCTAGAGTTAAGGGGCCAGCATGAGTGACGATCCAATCCTGCGCATTGCCGCCAAGGGCGATGGCATAACCGCCAGCGGGGCCTATGTGGCCGGGGCTGCGCCGGGGGATGTGTTGCGCTCGGATGGCTCGATTGCGCGCGGGGCCAATTATGCCGCGCCCGTCTGCCGCCATTACGGCGCCTGCGGGGGCTGCACGCTGCAGCATGTGGGCGACGATGCCCTGTCCGATTTCGTGCGCGACCGTGTGGTCCATGCCGCGCGGGGGCAGGGGATGGAGCCCGAGATTTTGGCGCCCACCCATCTCTCGCCCGCCGGATCGCGGCGGCGCGCTGCGCTGCGCGCGGCGCGGGTGGGCGGCGCGATCGCTTTGGGCTATTCCGAGGGCGGGTCGCACAAGCTGGTCGATCTGAAGGAATGCCCGGTGCTGGCGCCCGAACTGGTGGCGGTGCTGGGGCCTTTGCGCAAATTGCTGGCGCGGCGCGATGGGCGCTTTGCCGTGGAAGTGGACCTGACGTTGGCCAGTCAGGGCGTGGATGTCGCGCTCAAAGGGCTCACGGTCGAGGGTTTGCAGCAGACCGAGGCGATGCTCGATTTTGCCCGCGACAATGGACTGGCCCGGCTCAGCCTCGATCAGGGCTATGGCCCGGAAAGCCTGTGGGAACCCGACGGCGTGACGGTCAATCTTTCGGGCGTCGAGGTGCCTTTGCCGCCCGGCGCCTTCCTTCAGGCCACGCTGGATGGCGAACAGGCGCTGGTGGGCGCGGCGGTGGAATGGCTCAAGGGCGTGTCGCCGGTGGCCGATCTGTTCGCCGGGCTGGGAACTTTCGCCTTCGCATTGGCCAAGGCTGGATCGAAGGTCTTGGCGGCCGAGGCTGATCAGGCCGCCTTCCTCGCCTGCAAATCGGCGGCGGGGCGCAGCGGGTTGATCGTTCATCCGCTGCATCGCGATCTGTTCCGCAATCCGCTGATGCCTGATGAGTTGAACCGCTTTGGCGGCGTGGTGCTGGACCCGCCGCGTGCGGGCGCGCGCGAACAGGTGGGGCGCATCGCCGCCAGCACGGTCAAGCGCGTGGTCTATATCAGCTGCAACCCGTCAAGCTGGGCTCGCGATGCGGCGCAATTGATCGAGGGCGGCTATCGTCTGGCCGAATTGCGTCCGGTGGGGCAATTCCGCTGGACCACGCATGTGGAACTCGCCAGCCTGTTTTTGCGCGATTAATTCGGGCCGGGGCGCATTACGCGCCCCGATACCGGCGGATGACGATCAGGCGATAGTAACCCAGCGGGCCGTCATGGGTCTCCACCGAGGCGATGCTGCCCGCCAGATGGTGGGCGACTTCGGCCAGATCGGGGCGGGGGCTGACATGGAAATGCGCCAGCCAGCGCATCAGCACCCAGCGCAAGGGCGCGGGCAGCCCGCGCGCATCGCCGAAATCGACAATATGCAGCTCGCCCCCCGGCGCCAGCACGGCGATGCCCTGAGCGATGGCTTCTTCCCATGCCGGGATCATCGAGAGGGCAAAGGAAATCATCACCCGTTCGAAATGCGGGCGGCCAAACAGGTCCTGCGCATCAAAATCGCAGGCATCGCCCACCGCCAGACGCGCGCGGGCGCCCAGCCGGTCCTGCGCGGTTTCCAGCATCAGGGGAGAAATATCGAGCCCATGGATCTGCGTCTTGGGCCACAGTTCGCGCACCAGCGAGAGGTTGCGCCCCGTGCCGCAGCCCACTTCCAGCACCGCGCTGCCATAGGGCATACGCAGGCCCCGGATCAGCCGGTCGCGCCCGAACAGGAAATATTTGCGCGTGACATCATAGATATGGCGTTGCCAGCGATAAACGCTGTCCATCAGATCGCCATGGGTTTCAAGAGCAGGTGCGGTAGCCATGGGGATCATCCCTTGAAGCGATAGAGGTGGAGGCCGCCATAGATCGAGGAGCGGTCGGCGCGGATCAGGCTGCGCGCTTCGGCCTCGCTGTAGTCCCAGCGCGAGAGGGTTTCCTCAGGCACGCGGCCGGGCAGGAGCGTTTCCTCGGCCGCCGTGCGGAACAGGACGCGCGCGCCGGGCCGGGCGGTGCGGGTGATCTGTTGCCACAGGTCGGTCAATTGCGCGTCGCTCATCCAGTCCTGCGCGTCGAGCAGGATGTAGCGGTCGAGGCTGGCGTCGGGTTGCTCGCGCAGATGGTCGGTAAAATTGACATGGCGCCAGTCGATGCGATCGATGCGGTCGCGCACCTTCGCGTAATTGACGGGTTGCAGATAGGGCGGCAACGGCGCGTCCGGCCCCTTGCCATAGCCGCGGTTGAAAGCCTGCCATGCGAAGTAATTTTCGCCTACGGCAAAGTCGCAGGCCAGTTTTTCCAGCCGCGCGCGCAGCACGTTGGCCATGCGCTGATCGCCCGCCAGCGCGTCAAATTGCGCAGGGGGGATGCCAAGGCCATAGAGGCTGGCGGGCTGGTTGGTCAGCCAGCGGATGAAGCGTTTGTCGAACACGGGCGCGATCTTTTCATCAAAAATGCGGCGCTGGTCCTCGATGCTCTGCGCCTCCAGAATGGCGCGCAGATCAACGCGATAGAGGCGGGCGACGAAATGGGCCATGCCGATGAAATTGCCCAGCAGGCCGCGCTTATAGATCCCGCTGGCAAAGCCGCCGATTCGCTTGCGCCCGGCCAGATCGCGCCCTTCCCAATAGCGGCGGGTGGGTTCATCGAGATGCGGCGCGAGATATTGGCGATAGGCGGCCAGATTGGCCTTGTTGTCGGCCTCGACAAAGAAGCTGCGCAGCGATTCGTAATCAGGCAGGTGACGAAACGCGGCATATTTCAGCCGCCCCAGCGCGATATGCGCGGTGTTGAGGTCCACCGCCGTGATCTGGGCCGGGTCGGCCACCAGATAGGACAGCGCATTGCACGAGCCCGAGGCGATGGTGACGATCCGGCTGTCAGGCGCGATTTCCAGCGCGGCCATGTCCACCACCGGATCTTCCCAGATCTGGGCATAGACCAGGCCGCGAAAAGCCAGCGCAAAAGCCCGGTCGGCAAGGCGTTCGCGCCGAGGGGCATGGCTGCGCACCACGGCCCTGTCGATAATATGCGGGTCGGTAATAGGGTTGGCGCGCATAGGGGCGGACATGGGCGACTGGTCTCCGGCTGAACTATTTTCAGCGCTCATATGACCGGTGCGTTGCGGCGCCATGACGCGGCCGTGACGGTTTGGCGACAATTGGGCCTATCAACGGATGTTGTGCTGTCACAATACGGCCCTATATGGCGGCATTCGGATTTTTCAGGGCCGGGCATCAGCGCCGGCCCGTTTTTATGGAGTTTCGCCCATGGGCAAGGTTCTGGTGATTGGCGCTGGCGGCGTCGGCTCGGTGGCGGTGCACAAGATGGCGATGAATGCGGACATCTTTTCCGACATCCATCTGGCCAGCCGCACCAAGAGCAAGTGCGATGCGATTGCCGCCTCGGTGAAGGAGCGCACGGGTGTCGATATCGCCACCTATGCGATCGATGCCGAGGACGTGCCCGCGCTGGCCGCTCTCATCAAGCAGATCGGGCCCAAGCTGGTGGTCAATCTGGCGCTGCCCTATCAGGATCTGACGATCATGGACGCCTGCCTGATCGCCGGCGCGCATTATATGGACACGGCCAATTATGAGCCCAAGGACGTGGCCAAGTTCGAATATCACTGGCAATGGGCCTATCAGGACCGCTTCAAGGAAGCTGGCCTGACCGCGCTGCTGGGCAGCGGTTTCGATCCGGGCGTGACCTCGGTTTTTGCGATGTGGCTCAAGAAGCATAAGCTGAAAACCATCCGCCAGCTCGACATTCTCGACTGCAACGGCGGCGATCATGGGCAGGCCTTTGCCACCAACTTCAACCCGGAAATCAACATCCGCGAAGTGACCGCGCCCGCGCGCCACTGGGAAGGCGGCCAGTTCGTCGAAACCCCGGCGATGGCCAACAAGGTCCAGTTCGACTTTGCCGAAGTCGGCCCCAAGAACATGTATATGATGTATCACGAGGAGCTGGAAAGCCTCGCCAAGTTCATCCCTGAACTGGAGCGTGCGCGTTTCTGGATGACCTTTGGCGATGAATACATCAAGCATCTGACCGTGCTGCAGAATGTGGGCATGACCCGCATCGATCCGGTCATCTACAATGGCGTGGAAATCATTCCGCTTCAGTTCCTCAAGGCCGTTCTGCCCGAACCCAGCACGCTGGGCGCGACGACGAAGGGCAAGACCAACATCGGCGACATCGCCACCGGCGAGGCGCTGGACGGCAGCGGCGAAAAGACGTTCTACATCAAGAACATCTGCGACCATGAAGAATGCTATGCCGAAACCGGCAATCAGGCGGTGAGCTACACCACCGGCGTTCCGGCGATGATCGGTGCGGCGATGGTGATGCAGGACATCTGGACCGGTGCGGGCGTGTTCAACATCGAACAGTTCGATCCCGATCCCTTCATGGACATGCTCAACAAGCATGGTCTGCCGTGGTCGGTCGAAGAGCTCGACGGTCCGGTGCAGTTCTGATGAATTGGGGTTTGATCCTGCCCCCGCTGATGCTGGCGGGGTCGAACCTGTTCATGAATGTGGCGTGGTATGGCCATCTCAAGGCGCCGCACAAGGCGATCTGGGTGGCTGTACTGGCCTCATGGGGGCTGGCCTTTTTCGAATATTGGCTGGCCGTTCCCGCCAATCGTCTTGGGTCAAAGGCCTATTCGCTGGCCCAGCTCAAGACGATGCAGGAAGTCTTTTCGCTGGCGGGCTTCGTGCTGGTGGCATGGGCGCTGTTCGGGCAAAAGCCGGGCCTGGCGCAACTGGCGGGCTTTGCGCTGATTATCGCGGGCGCGGCGCTGATTTTCAAAGGAAACTGACGCATGGAAACTCGTGCAGGCGATCCGGGCGCCTTTGCGCATTTCGACCTGAACCGTGTCAATTCGCCCGCCTTTGTGGTGGACGAGGCGCGGCTGCGGGCCAATCTGGCGGTGCTGGCCGATGTGCGTGACCGGGCGGGGATCAAGGTGCTGGCCGCGATGAAGGCGTTCAGCATGTGGCGCGTCGCCTCGATCGTGGGCGAATATCTCGATGGCGTCTGCACCAGCGGGTTGTGGGAAGCGCGTCTGGCGCAGCAGTCCTATAAGGGCGAGATCGCCACCTATTGCGCAGGCTACAAGGCCGAGGATCTGCCCGAGATCTGCGCGATCTCCGACCATGTGATCTTCAATTCGCCGAACCAGCTGGCGCGCTTCCGCCCGATCTTGGCGCAGCAGGGCGGCGATTTCGACATCGGCCTGCGTATCAACCCGCTGCACCGCGAGGGTGAGGTCGAGAAATACGACCCCTGCGCGCTGGGCTCGCGTCTGGGCTTTCCGGTCGATCAGGTGAGGGCCGAACATCTCGAAGGCGTCACGGGCCTGCATTTCCACACGCTCTGCGAGCAGGATTTCGAGCCGCTCCAGCGTACATGGAATGCCCTTTATCCCACCATCGCGCCTTGGCTGGCGGTGAATGGCGGGCCGATCCGCTGGCTGAATTTCGGCGGCGGGCATCATATCACCCGCGCCGATTATCAGCGCGACGATCTGGTCGCCTTCCTGCAAGTGGTGAAGGCGCAGACCGGCTGTGAGCTTTATCTGGAACCGGGCGAGGCGGTGGCGCTGGACGCGGGCATTCTGATCGGCACGGTGCTGGACACCCATACCAATGGCATCCCGGTCGCCATCGTCGATATTTCGGCCACCTGTCATATGCCCGATGTGATCGAGGCGCCCTATCGACCCGCCATGCTGGGCGAGCGCGAGGATGGTGAAGCGGTGCGTCTGGGCGGACCTTCGTGTCTGGCGGGCGATGTGATCGGCGATTATCGCCTGCCGGTGCCGTGTGAGCCGGGGCAGCGTTTTGCTTTCCTCGATCAGGCGCATTACTCGATGGTCAAGACCACGACTTTCAATGGCGTGCCGCTGCCTTCGATCTGGCTATGGAACAGTGCGGATGATTCGCTGGAATGCGTGAAACATTTCAGTTGGGAGACCTTTCGCGACCGTTTGAGCTGATTGCGCGATTGTCCGAATAAATAACTAAATTTCAATGATATATCAGAGTGGCGCGCCGTCCTGTCAGGGCGGTGCGTCACTCTGTTTTTGTCATGAAACTGTCATCTGATTCTGGGATCATTTCAGGATAGGCCAGTTTTCCGCCATTCGTGCTCAAAGCTGCGATGAAGCGTGATTTTTCCGCTTGCACCCCCCGACAAACGGCCTATATGCACCCCCCTCGCTGCCCCATGGGGACTTCCAAACCGCAAGGCAGCTTTTCACCATTGTGTTTATCTTGGCCGAATGGCCTATTGGGGGTCCCTTGCGTTGTCCATTCATCTTGATGCATCGGCTGTAGTTCGCGCCCTCGCGCCCAACGAACCCGTTATCCTCAATCGCCCGCAGGCTGCTGCGCGCGCTGCCCGCTTCTTTGTCGAGAAGTTTCCGGGCAAGTCGCTCTATGCGGTAAAGGCCAATCCCTCGCCCGACCTGCTGGCCGTGCTGTGGGAAAATGGCGTTACGCATTACGACACCGCCAGCATCGCCGAAGTGCGCCTTGTTCGTGAAGCGCTGGGCTCGGAGCCGACCCTGTGCTTCATGCACCCGGTCAAGCCCGTTGCCGCGATCCACGAGGCCTATCACATCCACGGCGTCCGCACGTTCAGCCTGGACAGCCAGGAAGAGCTGGAAAAGATCGTCGAGGCGACCCGCGACCGTGATGGCAATGCGGCCACCGATCTTTCGCTCTGTGTGCGTCTGCGCGTGTCGAGTGAATATTCGGAGCTGAGCCTCGCGTCGAAGTTCGGGATCGATCTGGCCGATGCAGCCCCGCTGCTTCAGGCCACGCGTCAGGTTGCCGATTGCCTCGGCATCTGCTTTCACGTCGGTTCGCAGGCGATGACGCCCTTCGCCTATGTTCAGGCGCTCGAGCGCGTGCGTGCGGCGATTGTCGATGCGTCGATCACGGTGGACATCATTGATGTGGGCGGCGGTTTTCCCTCGATCTATCCGGGGATGGAGCCTGCGCCGATGGAGGATTATTTCGCCTCGATCCACCGCGCCGCAGAATCGCTGCCGGTATCCTACTCGTCCGAGCTGTGGTGTGAACCGGGCCGGGCGCTGTCGGCGGAATATAACTCGATGATCGTGCAGGTGGAAAAGCGCCGCGGCAACGAGCTGTTCATCAACGAGGGTGCCTATGGCGCGCTCTATGATGCGGCCCATGTCGAATGGCGTTTCCCGGTCAAGTGCCTCAACCCCGAGCGCGACAGCGCCGAGGAAGATTTCGCCTTCTACGGCCCGACCTGCGACGATGCCGACTATATGGAAGGGCCGTTCCGTCTGCCCGCCAATATCCAGCCGGGCGATTATATCGAGATCGGTATGCTGGGCGCCTATGGTGCGGCGATGCGCACGCGCTTCAACGGCTTTGGCACCGGCATGGTGATCGATGTCCGCGACGAGCCGATGGCAACGCAATATTGCGGCACCCGCCGTGATCCGCGCCATTCGGACAATGTGGTGCGCCTGCGTTAAGGCCTTCGCAAAAGACATGAAAAAAAAGGGGGCGGCTCGGCATCGGGTCGCCCCCTTTTTTTGCCCATTGGGTCGAAAACGGCCCGCCAAGGGGTTTCGCTTGGGGCCTGCGCGCCCTACATGCCGAGTATGGCACGCCCGACTCCGACCCAATTCGACAAGAAAAAGACCGTTGCCGAAAACCGGCGCGCGCGTTTCGACTATTTTATCGAGGACAAGCTGGAAGCAGGCATCGCACTGACCGGCACCGAGGTGAAGAGCCTGCGCTTTGGCGAAGGCTCGATTGCCGAGGCCTATGCCGAGGTTCGCGATGGTCAGGTCTGGCTGGTTAACGCCAATGTGCCCGAATTCAGTCATGGCAACCGCTTTAACCATGAGCCCAAGCGCCCGCGCAAATTGCTGCTGCACGAACGCGAGATCGCCAAGCTGACCGGTGCGGTGGAACGCAAGGGCATGACGTTGGTGCCGCTCTCGGTTTATTTCAACGGGCGGGGCCGGGCCAAGGTCGAACTGGCGCTGGCCAAGGGCAAGAATGTTGCCGACAAGCGCAACACGATCAAAGAGCGCGACTGGAAGCGTGATCAGGCCCGGATCATGAGGGAATACAAGTGAGCGGGCGGCGGCTCGTTTCTCTGTCCAATTGGGCGCGAAACTTGCTGCCCACCCGAGCGGCTTTGGAAAACAGCCGCATTATCGCCCCCTTCGCCCACTTGGTGCTGCGCGCCGATCTGTGGCGGTTCAACCGGCGCAGCGTACCGCGCGGGGTGGCGGTCGGCCTGCTGGTCGGTATTTTCGCCTTGATCCCCGGCGTGCAGTTGGTGGGCGCGGCGCTAATGTGCGTGCCGTGGCGGGGCAATATCCCGCTGGCGGGCGCGATGACTTTCCTTTCCAATCCGGCCACCACGCCCTTCATCATGGTTGGGGCGATTTCGGTGGGCAATAATTTCGGTTTCCATGCGGATCTGGGCACGCTCGATCACCTGTATCGCAGCGGGGCAGGGTTGACGGAATGGAGCCGCTGGATGCTTTCGGATGGCGCGCCTGCGCTGCTGCTGGGGCTGGGCGTGATCTCGGTGGTCAGCGCGGCGGTCGGTTATGTGGTGGCCGCGCTGGTGTGGCGGCGGGTGGTGCTGGTGCGTCATGCGCGGCGGCGGCAACGCTCCGGCACGCAGGGCTGAACGGGATGATGATGTCGGGGGAGCAGGAGCGCGGGGATCAGCCCGCGCGCGGGATGGCGTTGCTGCTGGTCGGCGCGGCGCTGGCGATCAGCGCGGGTCTGGTATGGCTGGCCACGGGGCAGATGGGCGCGGTGGCGGGCTTTGTCGGCGGGGCGCTGGTGCTGGGCGCGGCGGGCGTGATGCTGGGGCGCGGGCCGGGCGCGGCGCCGGATGCGGAGCCCGTGGAACCGGACTGGTCAGTGACGGTGGCCGCGATCGAGGGCGATGCGGCGGTGGCGATTGTGGATCGCGCGGGGCGGCTGGTTTGCGCCAATGGCGCGTTTGAGGCCGGATTTGGCGCATGGGCGCCGCCTGCACTGCCCTTTGGCGATGCGGCGGGCGCCTTGGAGGATCTGGCGCGCGCGGCCTGGCGCGACGGCGCGGCGGCCGATGGCGTAACCGCACCTGACGGGACTCGTTGGCGGATCGAAGTGGCGCGGGCGGGCCGGACCGAGGCCTATCTGATCTGGCGTTTACGCCCGGTGGTCGCGCCCGATCCGGTGGGCGAACTGTGCAATCATCTGGCGGGCAAGCTGGGGGTTGTGCTGGGCCACGCCGGATTTTGCGCGGCGCTGGTTGAGACTAATGGGCAAATCCGCGCGGCGAATCATGCCTTCGCGCAAAGGTCGGGCGCGGAAGGGGCGTTGGTGGGCCAACCTTTCATCGGCCTGTTGGCGCAGGATGAGCAGGACCGGATTTTCTGGGCTCATGACGTCAAACGCTCGGTGCCTTTGACCTTGTTTTATTTGCCTTTGGTCGATCCAGATGGGCCCGATCTGGCCGATCCGCAGCAAAGCCCCTCGCTGATGCTGTTGGTCGATCAGGGGGTGGGCCTCGGCGGCAGCGGCGAGGTGAGCGCGGCGGTGCCGCATTTGCAGGCGCTGCTGGGCGGATTGCCGCTGGGGCTGGCGATGGCGGATCGCGATGGGCGGCTGCTCTTTGCCAATGCGGCCTTCATGCGCGCGGCGGGGCGCGAAGGGGGGGATGTTCCCACCTATCCGACCGATCTGGTGGTGCGCGAGGATAAGGCGGCGCTGGCCGATGCGGTGCGCCGGTTCGGCTATGGCGCGGCGACCAGCGGCGACGTTGCGGTGCGTCTGGCCGCGCAGCCCGAGGATCCGGTGTCGCTCAGCCTTGCGGGCGTGCGGGGGCTGGGCGAGGCGGCGGTGCTGCTGGGCCTGACCGATACGACCGAGGAAACGCGGCTGAAGCGGCAGGTGGCGCAGGCGACCAAGATGCAGGCCGTGGGGCAGTTGGCGGGCGGGGTGGCCCATGATTTCAACAATGTGCTGACCGCGATCATCGGCACATGCGATCTGATGCTGTTGCGCCATACGCCGGGCGACAGCGATTATGACGATATTCAGCAGATCCGCGCCAATTCGAACCGCGCGGCCAGCCTGACGCGGCAGTTGCTGGCCTTCAGCCGCCAGCAGACCTTGCGGCCGCAGGTATTGCAGCTGCCTGATATTGTTTCGGATATTACGCAGATGCTGCGCCGTCTGATTGGCGAGAAGATCCGGCTGGAGGTCAGCCATGACCGCGATCTGGGGGCGGTGCGGGCCGATCCGACGCAGGTGGAGCAGGTGATCGTCAATCTTGTGGTCAACGCGCGCGATGCGATGCAGGAAGCTTCGCGTAAGGTGGGCGGCGATGGTAGTGGGGCGCTGATGCTGGCCACGCGGCGGGTGCCGGCGGCCGATGTGCGTGCAATGGGCAGCGATATTCTGCCGATTGCCGATTACACGGCGCTGGTCGTGCGCGACACGGGCGGGGGCATTCCGGGCGATATTCTGGGCAAGATCTGGGAGCCGTTTTTCACCACCAAGGAGCAGGGGCGCGGCACCGGCCTTGGGCTTTCGACGGTCTATGGCATTGTAAAACAATCGGGCGGCTTCATCTTTGCCGATAATGTTCCGGCGCAGGACGGGGTGGCGGCGGGCGCGCGCTTCACGGTCTATCTGCCGGTCCATCATGGCGCGGCTGAGGTGGCTGCGCGGCCTTTGGAGGAGGCAACGGCCTGGGCAGGCGGCGGCGATATTCTGCTGGTTGAGGATGAGGATGCGGTGCGCGTGGTGGCCGAAAGGGCGCTGAGCCGCGCCGGCTATCAGGTGACCACGGCCAGCGATGGCGAGGAGGGTGTCGAGGCGGTGATGGCGCGGCGCGATTCGGGGGCCGCGATGTTCGATATGGTGGTTTCCGATGTCGTGATGCCGGTGATGGATGGGCCAGCCATGGCGCGCGCCATCCGTGGGGTTGAGCCCGATTTGCCGGTGCTGTTCATGTCGGGCTATGCCGAGGAACAGTTGCGGCGCGAGATCGATATAGTGAATATGTATTTCATCCCTAAGCCTTTTTCCGTAAACCAGATTGCCGGAAAAGTGGCTGGAGTACTGGCCAAAAGGGCGGGGAAAAAGGGCTGAGCGGGACGGCTGGAATAATTTTGTTCCGGCCTTGTTCTTTTGGAACAAATCGAATACACAATGCCGTGTTGACCTTTGGCAACAGCGCCTTAGCAAGGAGACGGCACGTGGCAGCTCAACTCAAGCTGATTCAGGAAGGCAAGGACAAGGACAGCATGGACCGTCAAAAGGCGCTGGAAGCCGCATTGGCACAAATTGATCGGGCGTTTGGCAAAGGTTCTGCCATGCGTCTGGGGGCCAAGGAAGCCATGCAGGTGGAAGCGATTTCCACCGGATCGCTGGGCCTTGATATTGCTCTGGGGATTGGCGGCTTGCCGCGCGGGCGTATCGTTGAAATCTATGGGCCGGAAAGCTCGGGCAAGACCACGCTGGCCTTGCACGCGATTGCCGAGGCGCAGAAAGGCGGCGGGACGGCGGCCTTTGTGGATGCTGAACATGCGCTCGATCCGGTCTATGCCAAGAAACTGGGCGTCGATATCGACAATCTGATCGTTTCGCAGCCCGATACGGGCGAGCAGGCGCTGGAAATCGTCGATACGCTGGTGCGTTCTAACGCGATTGACGTGCTGGTGGTCGACTCGGTGGCCGCGCTGGTGCCGCGGGCCGAAATCGAGGGCGAAATGGGCGACAGTCATGTCGGCCTTCAGGCCCGTCTGATGAGCCAGGCGCTGCGCAAGCTGACCGGTTCGATCAGCCGCTCGCGCTGCATGGTGATCTTCATCAACCAGGTGCGTATGAAGATCGGCGTGATGTACGGCAATCCTGAAACGACGACGGGCGGTAACGCGCTCAAGTTCTATGCTTCGGTGCGTCTGGACATTCGCCGCACAGGCCAGATCAAGGATCGCGACGATATCGTCGGCAATGCGACCCGTGTGAAGGTGGTGAAGAACAAGGTGGCGCCGCCCTTCAAGCAGGTCGAATTCGACATCATGTATGGCGAAGGCATCTCGAAGATCGGCGAGATCCTCGATCTGGGCGTCAAGGCCGGGATCGTCGAGAAGTCGGGCGCGTGGTTCAGCTATGATTCGATCCGGATCGGGCAGGGGCGTGAGAATTCGAAGAACTATCTGCGCGAGCATCCTGAGATTCGTGACCGCATCGAAAACGCCATCCGTGCGCAGACCGAAGGTCTGGCGGGCGAGATGATGGTCGGGCCTGAGGCCGAAGATGACGCGTGATTCCTTCGGTTGAAGGCTGAAAACAGGCGGGGGCGCGGGCGAATTTCTCTCTCGTGCCCCCGATTTTTTTGATGCGGGCGGGAACAATCAGCAGAAACTGGGCAAAACCTTGCACTGTTCGGCAAAAACGATGGCTATGATTGCGCCTTCCTGCTTGTCCGCCGCCCTTTGGTAGCTTATCGGCAAGCCCCATGATCTCGACCAACGACATCCGCCGCTCCTTTCTCGAATATTTCGGCTCGAATGGCCATGATGTGGTGCCGTCTGCGCCGCTCGTGCCCTATAACGATCCGACGTTGATGTTCACGAATGCGGGCATGGTCCCGTTCAAGAACGTCTTTACGGGGTTGGAGACGCGAGCGATCCCGCGTGCCACCAGCAGCCAGAAGTGCGTGCGCGCCGGGGGCAAGCATAACGATCTCGACAATGTCGGCTATACGGCGCGTCATCATACTTTCTTTGAAATGCTGGGGAATTTCTCTTTCGGCGATTATTTCAAGGAACAGGCTATTACCCATGCTTGGACGCTGCTGACCAAGGAATGGGGGCTGGCCAAGGACAAGTTGCTGGTCACGGTCTATCACACCGATGATGAGGCATTTGGCCTGTGGCAGAAGATTGCGGGTCTGTCGGAAGATCGCATCATCCGCATTCCGACCAGCGACAATTTCTGGTCGATGGGCGATACCGGGCCTTGCGGGCCCTGCAGCGAGATTTTCTTCGATCATGGCGATCACATCTGGGGTGGCCCTCCGGGTTCGCCGGAGGAAGACGGCGACCGCTTCATCGAGATCTGGAACCTTGTGTTCATGCAGTTCGAGCAGCAGGCCGATGGCACGCGCCTGAGCCTGCCCAAGCCGAGCATCGACACCGGCATGGGGTTGGAGCGCATTGCCGCGGTCATGCAGGGCGAGCACGACAATTACGACATCGACACGTTCAAGGCGCTGATCGCGGCGAGCGAATCGCTGACCGGTGTGAAGGCCGAGGGCGACAGCCGCGCCAGCCATCGCGTGATCGCGGACCATCTGCGTTCCACCAGCTTTCTGCTGGCCGACGGCGTGTTGCCCAGCAATGAAGGGCGCGGTTATGTGCTGCGTCGCATCATGCGCCGCGCGATGCGCCATGCCCATCTGCTGGGCGCGAAGGATCCGTTGATGCACCGTCTGGTGCCTTCGCTGGTGACGGAAATGGGCGCTGCCTACCCCGAACTGGGCCGGGCGCAGGCGTTGATCCAGGAAGTGCTGGAGCGCGAGGAAACCAAGTTCCGTCAGACGCTTGATAAGGGGCTCAAGTTGCTCGACGAGGCCACCGATGGCCTGGGCGAGGGCGGCACGCTGGCGGGCGAGACGGCCTTCAAGCTCTATGACACCTATGGTTTCCCCTATGACCTGACCGAGGACGCGCTGCGTTCACGCGGGATCAGCGTTGACAAGGACGGCTTTGACGCCGCCATGGCTCAGCAAAAGGCTGCGGCCCGCGCCGCATGGAAGGGCAGCGGCGAGGCCGCCGCTGGCGAAGTGTGGTTCGACATTGCCGAGCGTGTCGGGGCGACCGAATTCACCGGCTACACCAGCACCACCGGCGAGGCGCAGATCGTTGCCATCGTGAAGGACGGCAAGGAAGTCGAGAGCGCCGACGCGGGCGATGCGGTGACGATCATCACCAACCAGACGCCTTTCTATGGCGAATCGGGCGGCCAGATGGGTGATGCCGGCACGATCACGGGCGCGGATGGTTTGACCATCGTGATTGCCGATACCGCCAAACCGCTTGGCCGTTTGCACGCTCATGGCGGCAAGATCGAGAGCGGCAGTGTCAAGGTCGGGGATGCGGTCGTTCTCTCGATTGACGTGGCACGGCGCGATGCGATCCGCGCCAACCATTCGGCGACCCACTTGCTGCATGCCGCGCTGCGCAATCGTCTGGGCGCGCATGTTACGCAGAAGGGTTCTCTGGTTGCGCCTGAGCGTCTGCGCTTCGACTTCTCGCAGCCGACTGCGCTGACGGCGGAGGATATCGCCTCCATCGAGGCCGAAGTGAATGCGGAAATTCGCGGCAATGAGGTGGTCAACACCCGTCTTATGAGCCCGGAAGACGCGATTTCGGCGGGAGCCATGGCGCTGTTCGGCGAGAAATATGGCGAGGAAGTGCGTGTTCTGTCGATGGGCAGCAAGGCCGACGGCAAGAACTTTTCGGTTGAACTTTGCGGCGGCACTCATGTGCGGGCTTTGGGCGACATTGGCGTCCTGCGTATCGTGAGCGAAAGCGCGGTGTCGAGCGGCGTACGCCGGATCGAGGCGCTGACCGGCGAAGGCGCGCGGCAGTGGTTCGTGAACCGTGAAGAACAGTTGAAGGCTACCGCTTCGGCGCTGCGCACTACGCCCGATGAGGTTGAAGCGCGCGTTGTGGCGCTGCTCGACGAGCGCAAGAAGTTGGAGCGTGAATTGGCCGAGGCCAAGAAGGCGCTGGCTTTGGGCGGCGGCGGGGCTGCGGCGCAGGCGGCGGACGAGGTGATCAATGGCGTGACTTTCAGTGGTCAGGTGATTGACGGGTTGGACGCCAAGGAATTGCGCGGGCTGCTCGATACGGCCAAGCAGCGGATGGGCAGCGGCGTGGCGGTGATCGTTGCAGTCAATGATGGCAAAGGCGCGATTGCGGCGGCTGTGACCGAGGATCTGACGGACAAGGTCAGCGCGGTCGATCTGGTGCGCGCGGGCGTTGCGGCGCTGGGCGGCAAGGGCGGCGGCGGTCGTCCGGACATGGCGCAGGGCGGCGGGCCGGATGGCTCCAAGGCAACTGAGGCGATTGCGGCGGTCAAGGCTGTGATTGCTGGCTGAATTTCTTGATACTGTTGAATTTTATTAGGGTCGTTGCAGGGCAATCTGCGGCGGCCCTATTGTTTTCGGCGCGTGGTCGCGGCGATGTTCCGATACCGGCCGCATGGATGACTATGCGCTTCGCTTTTTTGGAAAAGTGGTCGCACCGTCTCGCGTGAGGCGTTTCTGATTCCGTAACCGGTGGATGAGCACGCAGCATCGAAAATGCCGCCGGTCGCCTCGCGGCGCCGGCGGCGGATTTTCCATTACCCCACGCGTTCCCGCAGACTGCTGCTTTTCAGCTTCGGCTTCTCGCTCAAGCCGCCGTCATGCATGATGGTTTCGCGATATTCGTCGCGCTTTTCATGGATCGAGGCGATGACGAAGCCCATCGGCACGCCCAATTCCACCAGCACAGCTTCGGACAGTTGCAGCGTCGCTTCGAGCGTTTCGGGGATCGCGTGGGTTGCGCCCGCGCGATACATGGCGGCGGCGTGGATCGTGTCGCGCGCGCGGGCCAGAATGGGCAGGTCGGGATATTGCGCGCGCAATTTCTTGACCAGACGCTGGGCGGTGCGCGGCTCGTCCATGGTCAGGATGACACAATTGGCGCGATCAAGGCCCAGCCTTTCCAGCATATGGCTCGATGACGCTTCGCCAAAAGTGGCGCGATAACCTTGCCGCACGGCGCCCGCGATCAGATCGGGATCGGAATCGATGCCCATATAGGGCTTGTGATGCGCGTTGAGCATATCGGCCACCAGTTGGCCAACGCGGCCGAAACCGATGATAACGGCATGGGGTGCGCTTTCCTCGCCCAGGTCCTGGGCCTGATGGGAGGCAGCATCGACCCGGCGCGCAAGGCGCCGCCCAGCCCATGCCAGCAAAGGCGTCACGGTCAGGCCCAGCGCGGTCACCGTCTGCCAGAATTGCGCCGTTGATGGCGCGATCAGCGAGGCGCCGCTGGCCGTGGCGAGCACGATCAGCGTGGTTTCCGAAGGGCTGGACATCAGGATGCCCGCCTCGGTCGCCACGCCCCGCCGCGCGCCGGTCAGACGCAGGATGCCCGCCGTCACCGCCGCCTTGATCACGACCACGCCGGTGGTGGCCGCGATGATCATCACCCAGTTTTGCGCGACGGCCGCGAGGTCGATGCTCATCCCCACGGTGATCAGAAAAACGCCCAGCGCCAGACCTTTAAAGGGGGCCGTGATGCCTTCGACCTCGGTGTGATATTCGGTTTCGGCAATCAGCAGGCCCGCGATCAGCGCGCCGACGATGGGTGACAGGCCGACGCCCGCCGTGGCCAGCGCCGCGACGATGACCACCAGCAGGCTGGCCGAAAGGAAGAGTTCGGGGCTCTTCGTGCGTGCGGCCTGGGCAAACAGATGGGGCAGCATGTAGCGCCCGAAAACCATCAACACCGCCACGACAAGCGCGCCATAACCCAGCGTTTGCGCCAGTTCCATCCAGCCCGCGCCTTCCGCGCGGGGCGCCAGCGCGCCCAGCAGGAAGATGATCGGCACAAGCGCCAGATCCTCGAACAGCAGCATGGCCAGCGCGGCGCGGCCAACCGGCGTGGTCGAACCGGCGATGGGCAGCACCAGTGCGGTCGAGGACATGGACAAGGCAAGGCCCAGCCCGACCGCGCCCGCCGCGCTTTGCCCCATCAGCTTTAGCCCGACGCCCAGCGCCAGAGCCGCCAGCAGCAATTCCGCCGCGCCCAGCCCAAGCACCTGTTTGCGCATGGCCCAGAGGCGGTCGAAGGACAGTTCCAGCCCCACCGAGAACAGCAGCAGAATGATGCCGAATTCGGCAAAGGGCGCCAGCGCCTGGGCATTGGTGATCGTGACAAAGGCCAGCCACGGCACTTCGGCCACATGACGGCCAAGACCATAGGGGCCGACCAGCAGGCCGACGAGAATGAAACCAATCACCGGCGTAATGCGAAAACGGGCGAAAACCGGGATAACGATGCCTGCTGCGCCCAGAATGACCAGCGCATCGCCCAGCGGCGTGGAGGGAGAGAAAGAAACATGAGCCATGGGGGCAGGCTAGGCCAAGGGGGCGGCCATGTCACGGCTGGATCGGCCGCAGACATGGAATGTGGCGGTTTTGTCATGACTTAGTCATAAAAATTCTGACTGTTGCAAAACGTGCAACATCCATTGCATTTTTCGCTTTTCCCGTGAAGGCGAATCGGTTAGCCTGGTCTCAACGAAAAGAAGTTTGGGGATTTGTTGGATGCGTAAGACCGGTAAGCGGATTTGGTTGCTGTTGGCGGGATATGCGGTTTCGGCCGCTGGCGTGCTCGCCGTTCCCGCTCAGGCCGCCGATCTTGCTACGCCGGTGACCATGGCCGCCGCCGTTCAGGTGGAAACGCCCTCGACCTCGATGGCGCTTTTTCCTGTTGCGGCGGCTATGGACCTGATGCGTTCGGGGCGTTCGGCCGACGCGCTGGCCTTGCTGGAACCGGCAATGGGCAAGCTGCAATCGGCGGCCAAGGGTGGGGCGCGGCCCTATTGCCAGCATGACGGTTCGGCCAAGCGCGGGGTTCGCGTGCTGGATGCGGATCTGTGCGATGCGCTCTATCTGCGCGCCTTTGCGCTGACCGAATTGGGCCGCCGCACCGATGCGGTGGAGGCTCTGGAGCAACTGACCCAGCTTTCGCCTGATTATCCGCGCTATTTTGTCGAATTGGCCTATGCTTATCGGGCCAGTGGCGACAAGGCGGGCGCGATGGAAACCTATCGCCACGCTGCCGAATTAGCTTCGGCGCCGGGGCAGCAGAAGTATCGCGCGGCGGCGCTGCGCGGCATCGGTAATCTGCTGGTGGATAAAGGGGATCTCGAAGGTGGGGAGAAAGCCTATCGGGACAGTCTGAGCGACGACCCGCAAAATAAGGTCGCGCTTGGCGAACTGCAATATATCGCCCGCAAGCGCGCGGCATCGGAACAGAAGGGCGGCTAAGACCCTAATGACCCTCTTTCAGGGGGGAAGCTGAAGGGCGCCTGTTAACGCAGGCGCCCTTTTTATTTGCCCGCAGCCCATTTGATCGGCCCGCGCGGCATGCGCAAAAAAGAAGAGGCCCGGTTTCCCGAGCCTCTCTTTTCGTCGTCGAAGGACCGAGGAGCGATTACTCGCCCTTGGCCATTTCGGCTTCGAGGTTCTGCACGATGGCTTCGAAGAACGCTTCGGTCGTCAGCCAGCCCTGTTCGGGGCCGATGAGCAGCGCGAGGTCCTTGGTCATCTTGCCGCTTTCGACGGTTTCGATGCAAACGCGTTCCAGCGTCTGGGCAAACTTCACCACTTCGGGCGTGTTGTCGAAACGGCCGCGATAGATCAGGCCGCGCGTCCATGCGAAGATCGAGGCGATCGGGTTGGTCGAGGTCGCCTTGCCCTGCTGGTGCTGGCGATAGTGGCGGGTCACGGTGCCGTGGGCCGCTTCGGCTTCGACGGTCTTGCCATCGGGCGACATCAGAACCGAGGTCATCAGACCCAGCGAGCCAAAGCCCTGCGCGACGGTGTCCGACTGCACGTCGCCGTCATAGTTCTTGCACGCCCAGACGAACTTGCCCGACCACTTGAGGGCCGAGGCCACCATGTCGTCGATCAGGCGGTGTTCGTAATGGATGCCGGCATCCTTGAACTTTTCGGCGAAACCTTCGGTGGCGAAGACTTCGGCGAACAGGTCCTTGAAGCGACCATCATACTTCTTGATGATGGTGTTCTTGGTCGACAGATACACCGGCCAGCCCAGCGCGAGGCCATAGTTGAACGAGGCGCGGGCGAAATCGCGGATCGAATCGTCAAGGTTGTACATCGCCATGGCGACGCCCGACGAGGGGAAGTTGAACACTTCGCGGTCGATCACTTCGCCATTTTCGCCTTCCCAGACGAGGCGCAGCTTGCCCTTGCCGGGGACGAGGAAATCGGTGGCCTTGTACTGGTCACCAAAGGCGTGACGGCCAACCACGATGGGGTCGGTCCAGCCCGGCACCAGACGGGGCACGTTCGAGATCACGATCGGCTCGCGGAACACAACGCCGCCAAGGATGTTGCGGATCGTGCCGTTGGGGCTCTTCCACATTTCCTTGAGGTTGAATTCTTCAACGCGGGCTTCGTCGGGGGTGATGGTGGCGCACTTCACGCCGACGCCATATTCCTTGATCGCGTTGGCCGAATCGACCGTCACCTGGTCGTTGGTCGCGTCGCGGTTTTCCACCGACAGGTCGTAATACTTCAGGTCGATGTCCAGATAGGGCAGGATCAGTCGTTCACGGATCCACTGCCAAATGATCTTGGTCATTTCATCGCCGTCGATCTCGACAACGGGGTTGGCTACCTTGATTTTTGCCATGTGCTTTTGTTCCCTGGGGTGGAGTGGCTTGCATTCCCCCTAGCATAGGATTTCCGCCGCGCAAGGGCGGGTTTTCGCATTGGGCGATGCGACGAAAGATAGTTTTTGATATTGCGAAGTCATAGCAAATAAACGCCTCTCCACAGGTCCCGCGCCCTTGGGCAAGGCTATTTTAACGCGCCAATCCTAGAGTAATCCGGCCGGGGCGCCTGCTTGCCGCCCCGATAAGGAGCTTTGCATGTCCGCCCCTGAGCTATCTGCCCTTGATGTCGATGTCATTTTGCGCACCCACAATCGCGCCGACATGTTGCCTGAGGCGGTGGCGTCGTTTTTTGCCGCCGATGTGCGCGGGGTCAATGCCCGATTGCTGGTGGTCGACAATGCATCGAGCGACAATACGCAGGCTGTGCTGGCCGATTTGCAGGCGCGTTATGGCGAGGCGCTGGTGCCGCTCTATGAGGCGCGCCCGGGCCCGCAACATGCGTTGAATGCGGCGCTTGGGGCTGTGCGCGGGCAGATCGTCGCCTGTTTTGACGATGATGAACGCATCGTGCCGGGCTGGCTTCAGGCCATCGCGCGCGAATTTGCCGATCCGGCCACTGATTATATCGCCGGGCCGGTGCTTTTCCCTCAGGGCAGTTCATTGCCCGAATGGCTGCCCGATGGGTTCAACGGCGCGCTGGGCTTTATCGACCACGGGAGCCAGCGCCGCCAGTTCGCTCCCGGTTTTCATGGCATGCTGACGCAGGGCAATTGCGCGCTGCGGGCAAAAATCTTTGAAGAATTTGGCCCTTATCCCGATTGCTTCAATACCGCCGAGGATCGCTGGCTCAACCAATGGCTGACCGATCAGGGCAAGCGGGGGTTCTATTGCCCCGACTTCGGCGTGACCCATCTGTTGCAGCCGGCGCGTGTGAACCGGGACTATTTCCGCCAATGGGCGCGGCGCGAAGGGCGCGATCTGGCCACGTGCGATACGCTGCTCTCGCGGCCCAACATGCTGGCGCAGCGCTGGTATTGGCGCAAGATTGCGGGTTGCGCCATGCGGCGGCTGGTGGGGGCGGGGACTTCGGCTGAAAAGTTCCGCGATGAATTGGAACTGCGCGTGGCGGCCAGTTATGCTGCCACCTGTTTAGGCCGCCGAGCTGCGGCCTAAACGCCCCATCGCCATCGCATAGGCCCGCGTGGCAATGGTGCGGATCTCGATGGTGGCGGGGTGGCGCACCAGAAACAGACAGGCCAGCCAGCACGGAATCCCCGCCACCGACAGAGCGATCAACAGGCCCCAGCCAATATCCCCGGCGCCCATGCCCAGCCAATCCTGCGCCACGATCAGCGGAATGCCCGCGCCATAGGCGGCCACCGCGCTGCGCCAGTAGATATTGACCAGATCGACAAAGCGGAAATGCATCAGCCGCGCCAAAAACACCCCGTAAATGCCCACCCAGACCAGGCCATAGACGATACGACTGGCCGCCGCCGCCTCAACCCCGATGAAACAGGCCACGGTCAGACAGCCGATGATGATCGCCGTATCGATCCAGTTCACCCAGATCAGCGTGCGGATGCGGCCCAGCAGGATCGGCACATCCATCTGCAGCGGCACCGCTACGAACAGCGTTTCGGACAGCGCCGTCCATTTCAGCAGCACCGACACGCCCGCCCATTTCGGCCCATATAGCAGATGCACCAAAGGCCCCGCAGCCAGCCCCAGTCCGATCATCGCCGCCCAGTTCACCGCCGTATTGCAGGCCGTCAGGTGCAGATAGGACGGCGCCAGCGGATCGCCCGCGTCGCGTTTGCGCGCAAAGGCGGCATAGAACACCGAGGTCAGTCCGCTGGTCACCAGCGTCGAGAGCTGGGCCGAAAGCGCGGTGGCACGGCTGAACAGGCCAGTGGCGGTCACACCCAGCAGGCGCGCAACGATTAGATCTTGGGTGCGCATACCGATGGCGCCGCTTGCGCTGATGAAAAAGGAATTGGCGCTGAAGGAGAGCAGCGGGCGGGCCGTAGCCCAGTCGCGCGGAAAGCGCGGCACCACCGGGCGAAACCGCATGACGATACCGGTGCGCAAGATTGCCGCCAGCAGCAGGCCCCACGCCATCGATGCAGGCCCCACCCCATGCGCGGCCAGATAGATGCTGAGCAGTCCGCCGGACAGGGCGCTGATGATATTGGCGAAAAACAGCGCACGAAAATTCATCTCGCGCGTCAGCAGCCCCACCGGGATCAGCGCGAAGGGGCTGATGAAACTGGCCGCAGCAATAATCAGCGTCAACCGGATCAGCGTCGTATCGTGATAGATATGGCTGATGACCGGCGCCAGCGCCCCCAGCACCACCGCCACACCGCAGGCGATCGAAACCGCCACCCCCGCGTAATCACGCACATGGGCCGGATCCATCGCCCTTTGCCCCGATACGAAGCGCGTGATCCCGGCATCCTGAAACATAGCCACCAGCATCGAGGCGGCCAGCGCCACCGAATAGACGCCAAATTCCGAGGGGCTGAGATAAAGCCGCGAAATGATGACGCTGACCGCGAACTGGATGACAAAGGCCAGATATTGCGTGGCCATTGACCATGCGATGGATGCGCGAATCGACATGGGGTTCAGCAGCCGACCGGAATGCAGGGCAGGGGAGAGATCATGGCCCCAAGCTCTAGCCATCAGAGGTAAAGATTTACCCCGAAGGCCCGGATGCTTCACGCAAAAGACATGCAAAACAAAAAACCCGCCAGCCTTGCGGCGTGGCGGGTTTTTGAATGGTGGGCGTAGGAAGGATTGAACTTCCGACCCCTGCGATGTCAACACAGTGCTCTACCACTGAGCTATACGCCCACACTTTCAAGTCCATCCCGGTTGGCGTTGTTGGCGTCCGCCGGGTGTGACGCGGCCTCTAACGGTGCTCTTCGATTAGCGCAAGAGGCTTATGCGAAATATTGCAATTTTTTTGCGTAAGGGCCTGTTTAGACGCTGATTTGGCTGGGCTGGCCAAACACGCGCTGCACTTCGGCCACCAGATCGCGCAGGTGGAAGGGCTTGGAAAGCACCTTGGCCTGGGGCGCTTCGCGGCTCGCCTTGAGCGTGACGGCGGCAAAGCCGGTGATGAAGATCACCTTGGTGTCCGGGCTGACCTCGGCGCAGCGCTGGGCCAGTTCGATGCCGTCCATTTCGGGCATCACGATGTCGGACAGCAAAAGGTCGAAATGCTCGCGCTCCAGATAGGGCAGCGCCGCCGTGCCGCGATCCACCGCCACCACGTCATAGCCTGCGTTTTCCAGCGCGCGGGCCAGATAGGTGCGCATGGCGGCTTCGTCTTCGGCAAGCAGAATTCGGATCATGGCGTTATCTCTCTTTATCGTTGTTCCGCTTATAGCGCGCGCTGCAAAGGATTTCTCGCGGCATTTCGGGCATGACCTGATTTGAAACACCCCGGCGCCAAGGTGCTAACTTTGACACGCGGGGGAGAAATCCGCACTGTGGGGCGATGAATGAAATTCGGCCTGAACTGTGCGATTCGCTCGGTGTGATCCGTCGCGATGGCGGCGTGATCCCCGGCCTTGGTGAACCGGCCTTTTCTGTTCTGTCGCCTGCGGTTTCGCGCCTGCCGGTGGTGATTGCCGCGCCCCATGGCGGGCGGCGCTATCCTCCCGATGTGCTGGCGCGGATGCGGTATCCCGATGTCGCGGCGCTGCGGCTTGAGGATCGGTTGGTGGACCATCTGGCTCTGGCGGTGGCGCGCGAAACCGGGGCGGCGCTGATGCTGGCCCATGCGCCGCGTGCGATGCTGGATCTCAACCGCGCCGATGATGATGTCGATTGGGATATGCTCGGTCTTGTCGCGCCGGGGCCGGGGCCCGCCAATGGCCGGGCGCGCAGCGGGCTGGGGCTGGTTCCGCGCCGCCTGCCGGGCATGGGCGAGATCTGGCGTGGGCGCCTGTCATGGAGCGAGGTCGAGGCGCGAGTCGATGGTATTCATCAGCCCTACCATACCGCTCTGGCCGATCTGGTGGCGCAGGAGCGCGAGCGCTGGGGCGCGGTGCTGCTGATCGACCTGCACTCCATGCCGCCGCTGCCGCGAATCATCGGGCAGGAGGCGGCCACTATTGTCGTCGGGGATCGTTTTGGGGCCAGTTGCCATGGTGAACTGGTGGCGCGGACCTTCTCGCATTTCGCGGGGGGAGGCGTGTTGGCCGCGCATAACCGGCCCTATGCCGGGGGATTTGCGCTTGATCACCATGCCGCGCCGCGCCGTGGCGTCCATGCCATGCAATTGGAGGTGGACCGGGCCGCCTATCTCGACTCGCAACTGATCGAAACCGGCGAGGGTTTCGATGCGATGGCGGCGCTTTTGTCCTCGCTGGTCCTTACACTGGGCGCGCAGGTGGCCGCGATGGGCGGGCGGCGGGCGGGCGAAACATGGCCCGAGGCGGCCGAATAAGCCGCGCGGCACATAAAAAACCACCTCGCGCGATGCGCGAGGTGGCCAAGGTTCAGGGAGGAAGTGCAACCGAAGTTGCACCAATCCAGTCGGGCCATGAGGGAAGCGCCAACCGGATGACTGTGTATTACCCTGACATTTTGGCCGCCGCAAGCGTTTAGTGATAAAATGCATCACTTGGAAAAGAAAATGCGACGAGTTGAAATTTATCCTTTTTGGTTCGTTTAAAGCAAAACCCCGCCGGGCGCAGGGCCGGGCGGGGTCTGTTTTCATCACGGCCGGTGATGGGCCGCGATATCACGCATTAAGGCGCGTCACGCGTTCAGGCGACCGGAGCGACCTGCGGCAGCACAACCGGGCCAACGCCGAGCTGAACCTGACGGGCGAAGATTTCGCGCAGCAGGTCGAGGCTGAACAGGTGGGCGAACAGCAGCGGCAGCAGGCCCGACTGGTTCCAACCGCGCAGCACGTCGCCGCGCACTTCGCGCAGCTTAGCCTGATCGACCATCTGGAAACCGCGATAGACGAAGGGCTGTTCCGTGCCTTCCTGCTGGATGGCGACTTCGCCTTCCATCAGCAGGTTGTGCTTCTTGAGCTCTTCAACGAAAGCGGCGGTGCGCATACCGGCTTCTTCGAAGTTTTCGCAGAACTGCAGCAGGTTCTTGGTGGCTTCGCTGGGCGCTTCGCCATCGAACAGCGGCGCGCCGTCCACTTCTTCGCCCAGCAGGTTGGTGGTGGGGTCAAAGCAGAGCGACAGTTCCTGCGCGTCGGGCGTCAGGCGGGCCAGCATGAAGGGATAGCGACGGACATAGGCCGGCACATAGACTTCCGAGGTCAGCTTGCCTTCGGCATCGACGAAAACGTTCACGCCTTCGTTCAGGCCCATCAGCGCCAGCGGAACCGGCTGATCGCCGCTGGAGAACACGATGGGGAAGTGGCGCGCGGCCTGCGGGAATTCCTCGACCGTCAGCGGCACGGCGTGCTGGCCAATCAACCAGGTCGCCTTGTCGGTGCTCTGGCTCTTGTAATTGGCGTGGTCCCGGCTGTTGAGCGGAACGAGGTCGTTGTAGAACAGCGGCAGGTTGGCGTTCTGCGGCGCGCTGGCCATGGGGTCTCTCCGAAAACTGGGGCAATAAAGGCCCCACAAGGTCAATATTCAAGTTACAGGCCATAGGGCGCGGTTTTGCCCAAGGCAAGTCACCCTGCACGGTTTCACACCGAGGGCAATAGCTTTCCCGGGTTAAGCAATCCTTTGGGGTCCAGCGCGGATTTGACCGCACGCATCAGGCCCAGCGAGGCCGGATCGCCAAGGCGCTGTAATTCGCCCACTTTCATCTGGCCGATGCCATGTTCGGCGCTGAGCGAGCCGCCCCATTGCGTGACCAGATCGTGAACAAAACGGCTGATGGCCTTGCCGTCCGAGGCCTCCCAGACGGCCCTTTCGCTCCCTTCCGGAGAGATTACGTGGAAATGCACATTCCCATCGCCAAGATGCCCAAAAGCCACGGCATGGACGCCCGGAAAGGTCGCCTCGACCCGCCCGATGGCGTCGGTGATGAAGTCGGGCATTTTTTCCACCGGAACGGATATATCGTGCTGCATCGCCGGTCCCTTGCTGCGTTCGGCCATGGGAACCGTCTCGCGCAGGCCCCAAAATGCCTCGGCCTGCGACTCGCTGTTGGCGATGGCGGCGTCCTGCAGCAGCCCCGCCTCAAACGCATCGGCCAGCATCGTCTCGACCCGCTCGCCCAGCGTCGGCGCATCCGCCGCATCGGCCACGACCTCGATCAGCGCGTACCATGCATGAGCGCCCTCCAGCGGCGATCGCATATCGGGCGCGTAATCGAACACCGCTTCAAGGCTGGGGTGGGGGATCACCTCAAAGCCTTCCAGCGCCTCGCCCACGGCCTTTTCGGCATGAAGCAGCAACGCGCGCGCGGCTTGAATGCTCTCCACCCCGGCCCAGATCACCCGCCGGTCGGCCAGCGCCGGTTCGAGCTTGAGCGTGGCCGCCGTGACGATGCCCAGCGTCCCTTCGGACCCGATGAAAAGCTGCTTCAGGTCGAAACCGCGATTGTCCTTCTTCAGCGGCGTCAGCGCGGAATAGATCGCCCCATCGGCCAGCACCGCCTCCAGCCCCAGCACCTGCGAGCGCATGTTGCCGTGGCGCAGCACCTGCGTGCCGCCCGCATTGGTCGAGATCAGCCCGCCCACCGTGGCCGAACCCTTGCCGCCCAGGGTGAGGGGGAAACGCAGCCCCACCGCCTCGGCGGCTTCGTGCAGGTTTTGCAGCACCACCCCCGCCCCGCAAGTGACGCGGCGGTTTTCCAGATCGATCGGCCCGATGGCATTCATCCGCCGCAGCGAAACCAGCAACGAGGCCCCGCTGGCATCGGGTGTTGCCCCGCCGCTCATGCCCGAATTGCCGCCCTGCGGCACCAGCGTCACATTGTGCTCTCCTGCCAGCATCACCAGCTTGGCCAGTTCGGCGCTGTCGGCGGGCGAGGCCAGCCCCATGGCCGAGCCCGTATAGCGCCCGCGCCAGTCAGTCAGCCACGGCGCCAGAAGGTCAGGATCACAGGTCAATCCGCGCGGGCCAAGAAGGGCGGCGGCGGCGGCGAGAAAGGTGTCGTTCCGGGTCATGGCCCGCCCTATGCCACAGACCCTGCGCCGCTTCCAGAAGGTGCAGGTTAAGCGGCTGTTCAAACAAATGTGATTATGTCACAAGTCCGAGAAACAGACATGAGGGTTACACGTTTGGCCTGCCGCATGGGAGGATCAAACCTTGCAAATATATGGCCAGACTTCCCTTTCCGATCCTTTTGCGGCGCATGATTGGCGTCAGCTCCGGCCTGCGCCGCGGGCGTTGGGTGCTTGGGGGAGCCGTGGCTGTGCTGGGCCTTGTCGCACTGATTCATGGCGAGTCTCCGGCCGGAGCAGCCTCACTGGTCGATACGGGCGAGAAAGTCTGGCATGCTGTGCAAGTGCGCGGCCTCGATCTGGACGATGAATACAAACAGGTCCGCATTCAGCAGCAGTTCTCGATCCGCATTTCGCCCGGGCCGCCGGTGCCGCCGCCGGTCTTCGTGATCGAGAATGATCAGGAGGATCGCTCCACCCGGCTGGAAGAGCGCAACATGGGCAAATGCCTGCCCGCCTCCTCCATTGTCAGCGTTCAGAGCGCGCCGCGCAACCGCCTGCTGTTCTTTCTGCGCGATTCGCGGGTGGTCACGGCGGGGCTGGATAAATCATGCCATGCGCATGATTTTTATTCCGGTTTTTATGTCGAACGCAACGCCGACGGACAGATCTGCATCGAACGTGACAAGATCCACGCGCGCTCGGGCGCCAATTGCCTGATCCATGATTTACACGCCCTGGTCGAAGTTCCCGTGCGCCGTTAAGGCTGTTTCGGGCGATTTTCTTGACTTTCGTCGCGATTTGGCGCTAATCCCCCAACACCCGCGCCGCCTTGTCCGCCAAGGCGGCGGTTTTGTGCATCCGGCCACGGGTAGGACGGATGCCCCCACTTGCGGAAACACCCCAAACCCATGAGTTTCGCCGATCTCGGCCTTTCCGACGAATTGCTGCAAAGCGTTACCGCTGCTGGCTATGACACGCCCACGCCGATTCAGGCGCAGGCAATCCCTTCCGTGCTGATGATGCGCGACCTTATCGGTATTGCACAGACCGGCACCGGCAAAACCGCCAGTTTCGTGCTGCCGATGATCGACATTCTCGCGCATGGCCGCCGCCGCGCGCTGATGCCGCGGTCGCTCATTCTTGAGCCTACGCGCGAACTGGCCGCGCAGGTGGCCGAGAATTTCGAGAAATATGGCAAGAACCATGATCTCAAGATGGCGCTGCTGATCGGCGGCGTGCAGATGGGGGATCAGGTCAAGGCGCTCTCGGATGGTGTGGACGTGCTGATCGCCACGCCGGGCCGGTTGATGGACCTGTTCGAGCGGGGCAAGATCCTGCTCACGGGCTGCGACCTGTTGGTGATCGACGAAGCCGACCGTATGCTCGACATGGGGTTCATTCCCGACATCGAGACGATCTGCTCCAAGCTCCCGGCCCAGCGCCAGACGCTGCTGTTTTCCGCGACGATGCCGCCGCCGATCAAGAAGCTGGCCGACCGCTTCCTGAGCAACCCGAAATATATCGAGGTTGCCCGGCCCGCTTCGAACAACACCAGCATCGCCCAGCACAAGGTCAAATGCGGCCCCAAGCAGAAGCGCGAAGTGCTGCGCCATCTGTTGCGTCACGACAACGTGACCACGGCCATCATTTTCGCCAACAAGAAAACGACGGTGCGCGAACTGGCCAAGAGCCTGAAGCGCCACGGTTTTGCCGCCGGTGAAATCCATGGTGACATGGATCAGTCGAGCCGTATTGCCGAGCTGGACCGGTTCAAGGATGGCTCAATCAACATCCTGTGCGCTTCGGACGTGGCCGCGCGCGGGCTGGATGTGAAGGGCGTTTCTCACGTCTTCAACTTCGACACGCCCTGGCATCCGGATGATTATGTCCACCGCATCGGCCGCACCGGTCGCGGCGGGGCCACAGGCCGCGCCTTCACGATCTATTGCGATGCCGATCTGGAAGCGATCCAGAATGTCGAGAAGCTGACCGGCGGCCCGATCCCGGAAATCAAGCTGGAGATCGACCACAAGGCCGAAAAGGCGGAAGAGAAGGCCGAGAAAACCGCGCATAAGCCGCGCGAGCGCAAGGCGCCGGAACGCGCTGCGCGTGAAGAACGGCCTGCCCGTGAGGAGCGTCCGCGCCGCGAGGAACGGGCGCAGCAGGAAGAGCGCAGCCCCCGCGAGGAGCGCGCGCCCCGCCGCGAGCATAGGCATGAAAACCGCCACGAGCATCGTCAGGAAGATCGCAGCCGTGGCCGTTGGCGCGACAATGATCCGCCGTCCAAGCCGGGCGAATGGAATGGGCCGATTCCCGAATTTTTGGGTGTATCGGCTCTGTAAGGATGGATTGAAGGGCTGCGTGTTTCGTCACGCGGCCCTTTGCCTTTACCGCTTTTGCGGAACCGTTCAGCCGAACCTGCGATTATAGGTGCCTTGAACCGCAAGGCCCTGCGCATCTCGTGCCGGCTTAAAAAGCATGGACGCACGGGCATGGGTGCATGTAGCCTGGTCCAGTTCCCCTGATCCGCTGGATTTGGTGAGGGCGCAGTTGGCTGGCATTTCGGCCGTTTACGCAGCCGGCAAAAGCGCAAACAGCAAAAGGCTCCCTTACCTCCGGCTGCTGCCCCTGGGCAACAAGCGCACCGGTACGCGTTTCTTTTCGCCCGGCGTGCCTGCGATCACCGAGAGCAGGCGGTCCACCAGAACTTCGCCCGCTGTCTGGAAATCCGGTTCGACCGAGGAGAGGGGCGGGGCCGAATGCGCCCCGGCGCGAATGCCGTCAAAGCCGATCAGGCCGACCTGTTCAGGCACCGAAATCCCCTGTTCGCGCAGTACACGCAGCGCGCCCAGCGCCATTTCGTCGCAGCAGGCAAAGATCGCATCGAAAGGCACGCCCGAACGGATCAGTTCCACCGCCGCGCGGCGTCCCTGTTCGTCGCGGCTCATCCCCTCCTCAAAGGTGATCAGGCGCGGCTCCATGCCCTGTTCGCGCAGCAATTCGGCATAGCCCTCATAGCGCTCCTTGAACTGGCGCTGGGCCGAGGTTTCCGAGGCAATGCAAACGATGTTGCGATAGCCCGAATCGATCAGATGCTGGGTCGCCATCCGCGCCCCGCCGATATTGTCCGACCGCACCCAATCGAGGTCCTCATGCGGGCTGCCCCAACAGACCAGATGCGCGCCCTCGGCGGCAATGGAGTGGAAGTAATCCCAAGCGTCCCAATTCTCGCTGGTGCCGATGACGATCAGCCCGTCGGCCTTGCGCTGTTCCTGATACAGGCCCCACAGGTGGTCGGACGCGCCCTGAAACGAGACGATCGTTTCATGCCGCCGCCGCGAAGCCGCCGCGCAGACGCTGCCCAAAAGCGCGAAGTGGAAAGGGTTGAAATTCTTGATATCTTCGTCGGGTCGGCAGATCACCACCACCGCCAGAGTGCCCGTCCGGCCGGTGCGCAGGCGGGCGGCATTCTCGTCCACGTGATAATTCAGCTTGGCTGCGGCCGCGGCCACGCGCGCGCGGGTCGCCTCGCTCACCACCGGGTCGCCCGCCAGCGCGCGGCTGACGGTGGACTGGCTGACGCCTGCCTCGGCGGCCACATCGAAGGACGTGACGCGATAGCGCTTCTTCGCCTTACCGGCGTCGATCAGCGCTTCGGCCTCGTCGGTCGAATGCAGCTTGGCGGTTTTGTGGCGATCATCTTCCCCCATGGCGGCGGTCTTGGCCCTCTTTGCTATCACTTGTCCAGAGGCCATTGGGCCACACGGTCGATTTCACCCCCGCGCAATAATCTGAGGCGCGAGCAGCATCAACAGTTTCACGTCAATCGCCATGCCCTCGGCGCGGCGGGCGGCGACAAAAGCGCCGATGTCGGCAAGGGGCACACGGTGGGTAATGATCTCTTCGTCATCCACCCCGCCGCCCGGGCCGACCTTGGTCAACCCATGGGCGCGCAGCAGGGTAAAGCTCTCGGTCACCATGCCGGGCGAGGAGTAAAATTCGCCCACCACTTCCATGCGCGCGGCATCATAGCCGGTTTCCTCGATCAATTCGCGCCGGGCGGCATCGGTGGCCACTTCATCGGCATTGTCATCGGAATCGCCGACCAAACCGGCGGGCAATTCCAGGCAGGTGCGCTTCAACGGCACGCGATATTGCTCGACCAGCAGGACATGGTCCTCCTCGTCAATCGCCAGAATGACGGCGGCGCGGATGTTGCGCGCGCGGCTGACATATTCCCAGTTGCCGCGCTGCTTGGTCGCGATGAACCGGCCCTGCCAGACCACCTGCTCTTCGCTCTCGCGCCAGGTCTGGACGATCTTTTCCTTGGTCATCAAAGGCTCCGTTGCAACGTCTTGTCGGCTAACCACCGCTTTGGGCAAAGTGCAAGGCGTCAGGTTGAAGGCGCAAACATAAGGGCCTGATAGGCGGTTGTGGTTAACATCGCCCTGTGGCAATTCTGGGTCAGGCAGAAGAGGGAAGGATAATATGCTTCAGGAATTCAAGACCTTTATCGCACGCGGCAATGTGCTGGATCTGGCGGTCGGTGTGATCATCGGCGGGGCCTTTGGCAAGATCGTTTCCTCCCTTACCGATGATGTGTTGATGCCGGTGATCGGCAAGGTCACGGGCGGCATCGATTTTTCGTCCAAATTCATCCTGCTGGGCGATATTCCGGCCAGCTATACCGGATCGCCCACCGATTATGCCGCGCTGAAAAAGGCGGGTGTGGCGATGCTGGGCTATGGCAGCTTTGTCACCGCGATCATCAATTTCCTGATCATGGCCTTCGTGATCTTCCTGATCGTCAAGGGCGCGAACAAGGCCACCGCCAAGCCTGCCGCCCCCGAGGCACCGGCCGCGCCCGCCGGCCCCACCGAGGTCGAACTGCTGGCCGAAATCCGCGATGCCCTTAAGGCGCGTTGAAAAAGGCTCGTTGAAAAAGGCGCGCTGAGACCAGCCAACATGCACAGGGGGGCTGCCATCGGAAATCGGGGCGGCCCCCTTTTCTTTTGCAAAATTGCGCCTATATCACCCCTCGCCGGTTTCGACCGGCTATGGTGATAAACTGCGGCGTGCAATAGATGCAGCGGACCCGGGGGCGGTACCCGGCGGCTCCACCATCACTACCCGGACCTGTGCCGGGGCCTCGTTGTCGCGAGGGTGTTGATGGGGCCGAACTAGGATCGACGTGTGTTGAAAAGCGCTGTTTTTGCCCGGGCTGAGTAACCCGTATAAGGCTCAAAACTCATAAGTGCCAACGACAACGAAGCACTTGCTCTGGCTGCGTAATTCTAGGCCTTAACGGGCTGAAGTTACAAACCTAGAACACGGTTGAACCCACCGGGTAACAGAAGGGAATTCGGGGGCCCGGGGCGGGCCTAGCAACAGAACCGCCCCACCTATCTCCCCTACATTTTGACAGAACGCGCCCAAGAGCGCATGAGCGCGCGATGCAATTCGCCCATTTCGATGTCGCCGCCTTCCTCAACGCCAATTGGCAGAAGCGCCCGCTGCTGATCCGCAATCCGTGGAAGGCTTGGGCCAATCCGCTTGAGCCGGACGAACTGGCGGGCCTTGCCTGCGAGGAGGGCGTTGAATCGCGTCTGATTACGAGTGGCAGCGGCAAATTGGCGCTGGAGCGCGGCCCCTTTGCTGAGGAACGCTTTGGCGCTCTGGGCAAGGAGCCGTGGACGCTGCTGGTGCAGGCAGTTGACCATTATGTGCCGGATGTGGCGGCGCTGATCGAGCCGTTTCGTTTCGTGCCGGACTGGCGGATCGACGATGTGATGGTTTCCTATGCCAATGACGGCGGGGGCGTGGGGCCGCATTTCGATCAGTATGATGTGTTTCTGATTCAGGGCCTTGGTCGCCGCCGCTGGCGGGTCGGCCCGGTTTGCAATGCGCAGACGCCGCTGGTTCCTCATGAGGATCTGCGCCTGATCGAGGATTTCGAGGCGACGGGCGATTGGGTTCTGGAGCCGGGCGATATCCTCTATGTCCCGCCCGGTTTTGCCCATGACGGCGTGGCGATTGGCGATGATTGCATGACCTATTCGGTGGGTTTTCGCGCTCCCTCGCGCGCCGAACTGGCCGAGGCGTGGACCGCGCATCAGGTTGACGCCATGGCCGAGGATGACCGCTATGCCGACCCCGATCTGAGCCTTCAGGCGCATCCGGGCGAGATCACCGCCGAGGCGCTTGACCGCCTGCATGGCATGGTGCTGGCCTCGCTGGCGGATCGCGGTGCCTTTGCCCGCTGGTTTGGCCATTATAACAGCCTGTCCAAATATGCCGAAACCGACTGGCGCCCTGAGGAGCAAATGGAGGCCGACGAGGTCGCCGCGATGCTGGGCGAGGGCCATGCGCTGCATCGCAACCCGGCGCATCGCTTCGCCTTTATCGAGGCAGGTGAGGGCGTTCTGCTCTTCGTCGATGGCGTCTGCCGCGAATGTCGGGGCGAGGCCGCAGAACTGGCGCGCGACCTTTGCGCGGGCGGCGAATGGAGCGGGACTGCGCCGGGCGAAGAGAGCTTGGTCCTGCTTACCGCGCTCATCAATCAAGGTAGTCTTGGTTTTGAGGAAGAGGATTGATGGCGCTGATTCTCTTCAACAAACCCTATAGCGTGCTATGCCAGTTCACCCCCGAACCCAATGGCCCGCCGCGCCCGACCTTGGCCGATTTCATCAAGCGTCCTGGCGTCTATCCGGCGGGCAGGCTCGATCATGACAGCGAGGGGCTGCTGCTGCTCACCGATGACGGGCGGCTTCAGGCGCGCATCACCGATCCGCGCTACAAGGCGCCCAAGACCTATCTGGTGCAGATGGAAGGCGAGCCGGACGAGGCGGCTCTTGAAGCGCTGCGGCGAGGGGTGCGGTTGAAGGATGGCATGACCTTGCCCGCCAAGGCCGAGCGGATCGACCCGCCCGATCTGTGGCCGCGCGATCCGCCGGTGCGTTTTCGCAAGACGGTGCCTGATTGCTGGATCGCGCTGACCATTCACGAAGGGCGCAACCGTCAGGTGCGCCGCATGACCGCCGCCGTGGGGCACCCGACCTTGCGTCTGGTGCGCTGGCGCGTGGGGGAATGGTCGCTGGATGGATTGGGGCAGGGCGAATTCAGAGAGGTTTAGGCTTTGACGGTTTCCGGTTCGGCCTTGGCCGCTTCATGCTTGATGCAGTCGAGGATCTTGGCGCCCGCCATGAACACCGAGCCGGTGCAGGCCAGAAACAGCAGCTTGCCCCCGAAACCGGGATATTGGCCCAGATAGACCTGTCCGCGCTGCACCGCGCCATTGGCCAGCGCGAAAATCACGAGAAACGCTTCGGCACGAGTCTTGATGACGAAAAGACGGGCGATTTTCTGCCACATAAGCCAAACCTCTGCTTTGCCCTCACGGTGTTTTGAAATGTCCGTGTCGGCCTGTGGCTCCACTCTGGCATAACCCCTAGGTGGTGCAAGGGTGGTAAACATGGCGTTAACCATGAATTGTTCGCCTTTGGGACAAAACGCTCCGGCTTTGCGATAATTGCCGCAAGGCGCCTGAAAATTCGCCGCGCCCGACAAGCCGGTTGCCAAAGGCGCCGCCATCGGTCATAAGTCTATCTGTCTCTCCTCCCCGGAGTCCATGTATGCCATGCGTTTAGCGCGCATGCCTTTATGTCGTTCAGGCATTCGCTTGGGCGGCGCCTTGGATGAGGGTGATGATGATGAGCAAGTATCAGGACCGGGCTGGCCTTCAGGTTGATGGCGATCTGGCCCTTTTCGTCGAAAATCGGGTTTTGCCGCCGCTGGGGCTGGATGCATCGCGCTTCTGGTCGGGCTTTGCCGCGTTGCTGGGCGAATATGCGCCGCGCAATCGCGCGCTGCTGGCCCGCCGTGATGAACTTCAGGTCGCCATTGATGGCTGGCATCGCGAGCGCGGCAAGATCGCCGTGGATCTGCCCGAATATGAGGGCTTCCTGCGCGCCATCGGCTATATCGTGCCCGAACCGGCGCCCTTTGCCATCACCACGCGCAATGTGGACGCGGAAATCGCGACGATGGCCGGGCCGCAATTGGTTGTGCCGGTCCTCAACGCCCGCTTCCTGCTCAACGCCGCCAATGCGCGCTGGGGCAGCCTGTATGACGCCTATTACGGCACCGATGCGCTCGATGCTCCGGCGGCCAAAAAGGGCGGCTATGATGTCGAGCGCGGCGCGGCGGTGATCGCGGCGGGACGGGCTTTCCTCGATTCGGCGGTTCCGCTGGCCGAAGGCTCATGGGCCGATTGGGAAGGCATCAGTCCCGAACGTCCGCTGCCTGCTCTTGCGCGGCCCGAACAATTGATCGCCCGGCGCGGCGATGGGCATAAGGGCGCGCTGCTGCTGGTCAACAATGGCCTGCATATTGAGATCGTGATCGACCACACCCATGTCATCGGCGCGACCGACAAGGCGGGGATCAGCGATATCATCCTCGAATCGGCGCTGACCACGATCTGCGACCTTGAGGATTCGATCGCGGCCGTCGACGCCGAGGACAAGATCGCCGCCTACGCCAACTGGCTGGGCCTGATGCGCGGCGATCTGACCGAGAGCTTTGAAAAGGGCGGCAAGATCCTGCACCGCGAACTGGCGGCGGATCGGGAATGGACGGCGCTGGATGGTTCGAACCTGACGCTGGCCGGACGCAGCCTGCTGTTCATCCGCAATGTCGGCCATCTGATGACCAATCCGGCGATCCTGCTGGCCGATGGCCGCGAGATCCCCGAAGGTGTGATGGACGCTGTCATCACCAGCGCGATTGCGATGCAGGACCTTAAAGGTCTGGGCCGCCATCGTAACAGCCGGACGGGCAGCATCTATATCGTCAAGCCCAAGATGCACGGGCCGGAGGAGGTCGCCTTCACCAACGACCTGTTCAACGCGGTCGAGGATCTGCTGGGCCTTGCGCGCCACACGATCAAGGTGGGCGTGATGGACGAGGAGCGCCGGACGAGCGCCAACCTTGCCGCCTGCATTGAGGCGGTGAAGGAGCGGATCGTCTTCATCAATACCGGCTTCCTTGACCGCACCGGCGATGAGATCCACACCTCGATGCAGGCCGGCCCGGTCATTCGCAAGAATGCCATCAAGGCTTCGGCTTGGATTTCGGCCTATGAGGCGCGCAATGTCGGCATCGGCCTTGCCAGCGGCCTGTCGGGCAAGGCGCAGATCGGCAAGGGCATGTGGGCCGCGCCCGACCGGATGCGCGACATGCTGGAGCAGAAGATCGGCCATCCGCGCGCCGGGGCCAACACCGCATGGGTGCCTTCGCCCACGGCGGCCACGTTGCATGCCACGCATTATCACGGGCTGGACGTCTTTGCCCGCCAGCGTGAAATCGCCGCGCAGCCTGTGCCGGGTCTGGAGCCTTTGCTGACGATCCCGCTGGCGCTGGGCACCAATTTCTCGACCGAGGATGTCGCCGAGGAACTGGATAACAATGCGCAAGGTTTGCTGGGTTATGTTGTGCGCTGGATCGATCAGGGCGTCGGCTGCTCCAAGGTGCCCGACATCAACGATGTTGGCTTGATGGAGGACCGTGCCACGCTGCGTATTTCCAGCCAGCATATGGCCAACTGGCTGCTGCATGGCGTGGCCACGGGCGAGCAGGTCATGGATTCGCTCAAGCGCATGGCCGCCAAGGTCGATGCCCAGAACGCGGGCGATCCGCTCTATGAGCCGATGGCCGGGCGCTGGGAGGAAAGCTATGCCTTCCGCGCGGCCTGCGATCTGGTGTTCAACGGGGTGGAGCAGCCCAGCGGCTATACCGAGCCCTTGCTGCACGCATGGCGCCTGAAGAAGAAGCAGGCGGCGCGGCAACTCGAAACGGCCTGATGCAAGAAACCCCCGGGGCCGATGCTCCGGGGGTTTTCTTCAGGCGCTGAGAATTTTGGCGATGCTGACGAATTCTGCCACGGACAACGTTTCGGCGCGGCGGGCCGGGTCGATGCCAAGGGTTTCGAGGGCATCCAGCGCGCCGGGCAGGCCTTTCAGGCTTTGCCGCAGCATTTTGCGCCGTTGGCCAAAGGCGGCCTCGGTCACGCGCTCCAGCATCCGGGCCGAGACGCCTTCGGGCATATCGCCGGGCTTCACATGGATGATCGCGCTCATCACCTTGGGCGGCGGGGTAAAGGCGCTGCGATGCACCTTCATCGCGATCTTGGGGGCGGCGCGCCATTGGCTGAGCACGGCCAGACGCCCGAAAGCATCGCTGCCCGATGGCGCCACGATCCGCTCGGCCACTTCCTGTTGAAACATCAGCGTCAGGCTGGTCCAGCGCGGTGGCCAAGTCTCACCCGACAGCCAGCCCGTGAACAAAGCCGTGCCGACATTATAGGGCAGGTTGGCCAGGATCGCGTAAGGTTCGCCATCAAACAGGGCGGCATGGTCGATTTTGAGCGCATCGCCTTCGATCACCGTCAATTGCCCCGGAAACGCCTCGGCCAACTCGCCCAGCGGCGCCATGCAGCGCTTGTCCATTTCGATGGCCGTGACCTTGGCCCCCGCGCGCAGCAGGGCGCGAGTCAGACCGCCGGGGCCGGGGCCGACCTCCAGCACATTCTGGCCCTTCAGCCGTCCGGGGATGGCCGCGATGCGCGAAAGCAATTGCTCGTCGAACAGGAAGTTCTGGCCCAGCGCCTTGCTGGCAAACAGGCCATGGGCATTGATGACCTCGCGCAGGGGCGGCAAATCGGGACGCGGTAAATCGGAATCGCTCATCAGGCCGCCAATAGGGCGGCGCGGCTGCGTGCGCAATCGGCGGCAAGGCGCAGCGCCGAGACCGTCGCGCCGACATTGGCCTGCCCCTTGCCCGCGATGGGAAAGGCTGTGCCGTGATCGGGCGAGGAGCGGATGATCGGCAGGCCCAGCGTGATATTGACACCATGGTCAAAATCGAGCGCTTTCAAAGGGATCAGCGCCTGATCGTGATACATGCAGATGGCCACGTCAAACGAGGCCCGCCCACGCGCCGCAAACAGGCCATCGGCGGCGTGCGGCCCGCTGGCATTGATGCCCTCGGAGCGCAATTGTTCGATGGCCGGGGCCACGATGCGCTGATCCTCGTCGCCAAAACGCCCATCTTCGCCCGCATGGGGGTTGAGCGCGGCAATGGCGATGCGCGGGTTGGTCAGCCTGAAATCACGCTCCAGCGCTCGCGCCACCACCCGCGCACGGCGCAGGATCAGGTCTTGCGTAATCAACCCCGGCACCGCCGAGAGCGCGACATGGACCGTCAGCGGCACGGTGCGCAAATTCGGACCCGCCAGCATCATCACCGCATCCTCGGCCTCAACACCTGCGGCATGGGCGACAAATTCGGTCTGTCCGGGATAATCGAAACCCACCTCGGCCAGCCGCGATTTGGCGATCGGCCCGGTCATCAGCGCGCCCGCCTGACCCGACACGGCCAGAGCGGTGGCTTGAGTCAGGCTTTCCAGCGCCAGCGCCGCGCCGTCGCGATCAGGCGCGCCGGGACGATATTCGCCATCGAACTCGCCGATCACGGGCAGCGCGCGATCATAGACCAGCGCGGCCTCCTCCATCGAAGCGACGCGCTCGACCGGAATGTCCAGCCCGCGCGCGCGCGCCGCCCCGGCCAGCACGGCCGCGCCGCCCACCGCGCAAAAGGCGGGCAGGGCATGGACGCGGCGCGCAAACCACGCCGCCGCGATCAGTTCCGGCCCCACACCGGCCGGATCGCCCAGCGAAACAGCCAATGGAAGGATTGGATAGGCCACCTCTTTATCCTCAGTTAAACCCGATATCTCAGTTATACTCGATGATCGCGTCGCGGCGAAGGTCGCGCATGTACATTTGCGCGCGCTTGTTGACGCGGTCTTCTTCCATCTGCGACATCAATTCCTCGAACGAGGGGCCGCTGGCCGCCTTGGGATCGTCGCGGCCGCACAGCATCAGCATGCGGATGCCTTCCTGCACCGAACCAAACGGCGGCGTGGTTTCGCCCAGCGAAAGCGCCAGCAGCGACTGCTGAAGCGGGGCGGGCAGGTCGCGCGCGCGGATCTGGTCGTTGGCGACAACCTGCGCGCCCAGCTTGCCGGCAACCGCATCGACGCCGCCGCAGCCCTTGGCCGATTTAATCGCGTTGGAAAATTCGTCGATCTTCTTGTTGGCTTCGGCCTCGGCAATATTGGCGGGCAGGGCCAGCGTGATCTGCTTGAGCGCAAGCACCGCATCGCGCGGATCGGCGGTCAGCACCTGACGCTTGTCGATCAGATAAAGGATCGAGAAACCGCCGCGCATCTCGATCGGGCCAACGAGCTGGCCGGTCTGCATCTCGCGCGCGGAGGCGGCCAGTTCGGTGGGCAATTGCGCCAGACGGATCCAGCCCAGATCGCCGCCCACCGCCTTGGTCGAGGCTTCGGAATATTGGCGGGCATAGGCGGCAAAGCTGCCGCCTTCCTTCAACTGGCTCATGATGCGCTGGGCATTTTCGGCCACGACGGCGCGGCTGTCGGGCGTGGCCGACAGATAGATTTCGCCCAGACGGTATTCCTCGGTGCCCTTCGACGCCTTCATCCGCTCGAGCAGTTCCTTGACTTCCTGCTGGCTGACATTGACGAAAGGCTGGACATTGCGGCGCAGCACGCGGTTCCATGCCAATTCGCCGCGGATCTGGCGCTTCAGCGAATTGGGCGAGGAGCCGATGCGGGCCAGATAGGCGTCGAGCGCGGCCGGTTCCTGCTTGAAGTTTTCCTGGGCGACGCGGGCATAGGTGCCGTCGACCTCGCCCTCGTCGATCTTGATGTCGGCGTTCTTCGATTCCTGAATCTGGAGCGTTTCGTCGATCAGGTTGCGCAAAACCTGCGCGCGAAGCCGCTCGACTTCCTCAGGCGCGACCTTGCCCCCATTGGCCGCCAGGATCAGCGCCAGACGCTGGTTCACATCGGTGCCGGTGATGATATCGCCGTTAACGATGGCGGTGGCGCGGCGCAGATTGGGGTTGTCCTTGCCCAACATGGTCACATTCTGGCCGATGCCGAAAGGATCGCTGGCCGTGGGCGCTTCGGCGGGCTTGGCGGCCGGGGCCTTGGGCGCTGTCGCAGGAGCCTTGGGCGTTTTGGAGCGCACGGGGGCTTGCGCGAAACCTTGCGCGGCCAGCGCCAGAGACAGGCCAGCGAGCGCGCCCATCCGGGCCACCGCCCTTACGCGCGCCGCACCCGATCCAGATCCTGCCTTTTTCGTCACCACCATAATCTTGCGCTCGATCCTGTTCTTGTCGCCGTGCATCTGCACCCTCCGGGCTTAACCCCGGCTGAGCCAGCAGCGATTTGGGAGCATATCGTGATATGCCACCCCGCCATGGCCGCAGGCGATAGCGTCTTTGTCTTGCCCTGCCAACAGATGCTTGTGGCCGTTTACCGGAAACCCAGATTGCGCAGCGAAAAGCGCAATTCAAAGCTGCTGCCGCGCACGGCGTCACCGATGGTCACATAGTCGCGCCGCCAGTTCAGGTCGAACTGGAAGCAGTCGGTCTGGAAGGACACGCCCAGCCTTGTGCGCAAGGGCTGGAACGAGGCGGTGCTGGTGTTGGCCAGCAGGCTCTTGTCCGAAAGGTCGAACACGCCCGAACCGAACACAGACCAGAATTTCGCAAAGGCGATTCGCCCCGCTGTGCGCAATTCATTGCTGTCGACCAGATCTTCCTGACTGGTGGTGATATTGCGGTTCAGGCGCGCATAGCCGACCTCGAGATAGGTCGTGTCGCTGCCCAAGGTCGCGTCCACTTCGTTACGGCGAAACACGAAGCTGTCGTGGTCGAGCCGGTAACGGTGGGTGATCTTGAAGAAATCGCGATAGCGGATTTCGGTGCGCCCGACGATATCGGACATGCGGTCCGACAGGCCCGTGCCCTGAGGCAGCAGGGTGGGCTGGCTGGTCAGGCGATAGGATTGGCCGACATTGGCGTTGATGCGCCAGTTGGGCCGCTCCAGCCGCCATTCCATGCCATAGGTCACGCGGTTGCCGTCCTCGATCCGGTCATAGCCGGGAAAGCGGTTGAGCGCGAAGAGATTGATATCTTCGAGTTCGATGGCGCGCGCGTCCTCGTTGGGGATTCGCATGTTGGGCGTGGGCGATGTGGCCACGAACTGCACATGAGGGGTCAACACCTGCGTTCCGCCGAACAGCGGGCCGACAAAGGGCCAGGTGATGTCGGCCGCAGCCGTGGCCGTGGCGCGCCCCTGCCAACCGGCGGTGCCGCGATAGATGGCGGTGCTGGTCAACAGATTGTCGGTCGAATGATAGACATCGCCCCGGCCCAGCGCGGTCAGCGTGATGATCTGCCCCATGGGCGTCATCTTGCGCAGGTTCCATTCCACGCTGGCAAAGGCGCGCTGCATGTCCTGCCCGGCGCTGCGGGTGATGGCCAGCGTGTTGGCGCGCACCTCGATCTTGCCGCCCAGCAGGTTTTCGTCAAACCGCCGGCGATAGTCGATCATCGGCAGGGCAATCGGCACCAGCCCCTGCGTGCCCGTGGCGCGCAGCGTCTGGAACGCCCAGCCCGAGAGCGAGAAATAGGACGTCTGGCCGATCCGCTCCAGATTGATGTTCGAGCGCAGCGTATCGTCCGAGGAAATATAATAGCGGCGCAGGAACGTGCGGTCGGAGGCAAAGCGGCCGGAAAAATCGAGGCTCCAGTTGGGCGAGAGCTGATATTTGCCGTTGGCGTCGAAATAGCCGCGCCACTTCTGCTGGGTGTTGAGGCCCGAAACGTCGGTGGCGGCCGAGCGAGTCAGATAGCCGGTGATCTGAAACGCGCCCGTATCGCCCAACTGGCGGTAATGCACCTTGGCCATCGGCTTGGCCTTGGTAAAGGCATAGCCGGTGATGGCCAGATCCTTGTTATTGGCAAGGCGGGCGTAATAGGTGCTGGAAAATTCAAATCCGTTGGCCGCCGATGTGCGGAAATCGGGCACCAGAAAACCGGGCAGGGGCCGTCCGTCCGTCGCCACCTGAAGGCTGGGCAGAGGTACGATGGAGGCGCCGAACAGCGACAGGCGCGCGCCCTTGAAACGCACAATCTTTTTATCGGGATCATATTCGACGTGACGCGCCGTCACCTTCCAGATCGGCTTTTTCTCGCATCCCTTGCTGTCCACCACGTCGCAGCCGGTATAGGCCGCCTGGGTCAGGACATAATGGCCGTTGGTGTCGCGCCGCCCTTCATTGGCGGCCAGGCGCCCGCCCTCGCGCATCAGCATCAGCATATTATGCGTCAGCCCAACGCTCAAATCCTCGCTCAACTCCATCTGGTCGGTGAGCAATTCGTTGCCATTGGCATCGACCACGCGAAGCTGGCCCTGCGCCATGATCTGGCCGGTCTTGCGATTCCAGCGGACGGTATTGGCGCGCACGGTCTGTTCGCCGCGCCGCAAAAAGACATTGCCCGTGGCGATCACGACATCATTCGTGTCGTCGTAATCGACCTGATCGGCGGCAAAATCGATCTTGTTTTCGTCATAGCGCGTGCGCTGGGGCAGGTCGGCGGCCGGGCCGCCCGCCTCGGCGCCGGTTTCCAGCCCCCCCGCCGATAGCCCACCGGCCTCGCGCATGGTTGCCGCCCATGCCGGATCGGCGGCCAGCGCGACGCAGAGCGCCGCCCATGGCGCCATCCGGCGCAGGACAATGGAAAGGTTCGGTTTGGTAAGGGGCGCATGAGGCCCAATCAACGCAGGCATGGCTTGCCTATCGCAGAGGGGATGCCTAACTGCAATCCATGAAGGCGATGAGATTGGCATCAACCCACCGCATCGCAATACCGACCCAATGCTTTTGAACGGGCCGCTCGTCCGGCCTGCAAGGAGTTACCATGATCGTCACATTCCTCGCCAGCCCGCCCGCTTCGGTCCTTGCGCCGGTCGCCCGTTTCGTGGCCGCCGATGGGTGGGAACAAGGTTTGCCCGCCGTGATCGTGGCCGGTGCCAAGGCCGCGCGCTTTGCGGGACGGGCCGGACAGGTGTTTGAAGGCTTTGCCGATGTTGATGGCGTGATCGGGCGCCTGGCGCTGGTGGGCATCGGCGGGGGCGATTCCGATACCGACCGCCGCGCTTCGCTGGAAAAGGCGGGCGGGGCGCTGGCGGGCAAGTATCGCACCTCGGGCGCGACGCAACTGCTGCTCGACGGCGCGGGGCTGGCGGCGGATGAATTGGCCAGCGTGCTGCTGGCGCTGCGTTTGCGCCTGTGGAAACAGGATGGCTATCGCACCACGCTCAAGGACGAGGAAAAGGCCAGCCTTGAGGAAATTCTGGTGATGAACGCCGCCGATGGCGCGCAGGCCGCGTGGGAAGCCGCCACCGCCATTGCCGAGGGCGTCGAATTCACCCGCGAACTGGTGACCGAACCGGCCAATGTGCTGTATCCGGAAAGCTTCGTTGAACGCATCCGCCAGCGTTTCGCCGGGACGGGCGTGGACATCCGCGTGCTGGACGAAAAGGAAATGCGCTCGCTGGGCATGGGCTCACTGCTGGGCGTGGCGCAGGGTTCGGCGCGGCCGCCCCGGATGGTGGTGCTGGAATGGCGCGGCGGCGCGGCTGATGCGGCCCCGCTGGCCTTTGTCGGCAAGGGTGTGACCTTTGACACCGGCGGCATCAGCCTCAAGCCCGGCGCGGGCATGGAGGACATGAAGTGGGACATGGGCGGTGCGGGCGCGGTGTCGGGCGCGATGCTGACGCTGGCCCGGCGCAAGGCCAAGGCGAATGTGGTGGGCGTTCTGGGCCTGGTTGAAAACATGCCCGACGGCAATGCCCAGCGCCCGGGCGACGTGGTCACGTCCATGTCGGGCCAGACCATCGAGGTCATCAACACCGACGCCGAAGGCCGCCTCGTGCTGTGCGATGCGCTGACCTTTGTGCAGCGCGAGTACAAGCCTGCCAAGATCGTTGATCTGGCCACGCTGACCGGCGCGATCATCATGAGCCTTGCGCATGAATATGCCGGGCTGTTCTCGAATGATGATGCGCTTTCGGCCGATCTGACCAAGGCGGGCGCGGCCACCGGCGACAAGCTGTGGCGGATGCCGATGGGTCCGGTCTATGACAAGATGATCGACAGCCCGATTGCCGACATGAAGAATGTCGGCGGCCGTTTCGGCGGCTCGATCACGGCGGCGCAGTTCCTCGCTCGCTACATCGAAAAGGACGCTGACGGGAAGCAGACTCCGTGGGCGCATCTCGACATCGCGGGCACGGTGTGGACCGACAAGCCCGGCGCGACCTGGGACAAGGGCGCGACCGGCTTTGGCGTGCGCCTGCTCGACTCGCTGGTCCGTGAAGCAGAATAAATGCAGGCCGACTTCTACCTGCTGGAAACCGGCGGCCCGGAACTGGCCCTTGCCCCACTGGCGGGCAAGGTGCTGGAGACGGGCGGTCGCCTGCTGGTGGTGGCGGGCGAGGCGGGCGCGCGTGAGCGGATTTCGCAGGCCTTGTGGAGCGCGGGGGCGACCAGCTTTCTGGCCAATGGCATCGCCGGGGGCGACCATGATGCGCGCCAGCCCATCCTGATCGCGCAGGACGTGGCCCCGGCCAACGGCGCGCGCTTCCTTGCTCTGGCCGATGGCGTCTGGCGCGAGCCCGGCGAGGGGGATTTCGACCGCGTCCTGCTTGTCTTTGGCGAGGCCGAGCGTGCCGCCGCACGTGAGACATGGCGTCTGCTCAAAGGGCGCGAGGGCTGGGCCTGTCGCTTCTATCGCCGGGAAGGCCGGAAATGGACGCAAGCGGGATAATGGTCACCCTTGCAGGAGAGAGCGCGAAAGGCTAGGGCGCCGCGCAACAGGGCCGTCAAGGCCCATCCAACGCAAGGAACCTACGACATGGCGCTTACCCGCACCTTCTCGATCATCAAGCCCGACGCCACCCGCCGCAACCTGACCGGCGCCGTCACCAAGATGCTGGAAGAAGCCGGCCTGCGCGTCGTCGCCAGCAAGCGCATCCAGATGACCAAGGAACAGGCCGAAGGCTTCTATGCCGTTCACGCCGAGCGTCCTTTCTTCAATGACCTGGTTTCGTTCATGATCTCGGGCCCGGTCGTGGTTCAGGTTCTGGAAGGCGAAGACGCTGTGAAGCGCAACCGCGACATCATGGGCGCCACCAACCCCGCCAACGCCGACGCCGGCACCATCCGCAAGGAACTGGCCGAATCGATCGAAGCCAACTCGGTCCATGGTTCGGATTCGGAAGAAAACGCCGCGATCGAAATCGCCTATTTCTTCAAGCCGGAAGAAATCGTCGGTTAATTCCGGCCGTTTGATGGCATGAAAAAGCCGCCGGAGGGATGGTCCTTCCGGCGGTTTTTTTGTTGTGGGTTTTATGCCTCCGGCGGGCAAAGGGACTCGTCCCTTTGCAATCCCTATACTGTCTTTGTTGCGCTTCGGATCATCGTCGCGCGACCTTGCAGCGCCGCAGGCTTTTAAACCGCTTCGCGGAACAACGTTTCCCGGCAAATTTGGCGCAACTCCATTCATGGGATTGCAAAGGGACCGAGTCCCTTTGCGCGCCGGAGGCCCTTAAACCTTAAAACTGATCCGCCACATCCATCAACCGCGTCAACCGCTTGGGCGCGACCGAGCGCCAGCTCCGCGCCAGCCAATCGGAGACCTGATCCCAATCCACATCCGCCCGGTTCAGGATCAAGCCCGCCCAGCCCGAAGCCCCGTAATAGGCAGGCCGGAACCATACCTCGGGATCGGCGTCGATCAGGGCGTTCATTTCATCCTGCCCACTGGTTTTCACCAGCAGGGCAATATGCTGCTCACCATGGTGGCGATCATTGAAATAGGCGAAGAATTTGCCGCCCTTGATCGACCATGCGGGCGAACCGTGGCTTTCACGTGCCTCGACTTCGGGCAGGGCGGCGGCCAGTTCCGACACGCGTGCCAGCAGCCAGTCGGCGCGATAGGGCCGCGTCACCAGTTCGGTCAGACAGCGGGCATAGAGCTGATGCTCGGCAAACAGCACGCGCCCGGCAAGGCTCTCGGCGGTGTCACCGGGAATGATCGCCACGGGCGTCTGGCCCAGAATCGGCCCGTCATCCAACTCGGGCGTCACCAGATGGACAGTCACGCCGCCATGGCTGTCGCCCGCCTCGATGGCGCGTTCGTGGGTGTGCAGCCCCTTGTATTTGGGCAGCAGCGAGGGATGGATATTGAGCATCCGCCCGGCCCAACCGGAAACGAATTCCGCCGTCAGGATGCGCATATAACCGGCCAGCGCGACATATTCCGCCCCCGATGCCCGGATCGCCGCGTCCATCGCCATGTCATGATCGGCCCGTGCCATGCCCTTGTGGGGCAGGGCAAAGGTGGGCACGCCCTCGGCGGCGGCCAGTTTCAGGCCGCCCGCCTCAGGATTGTTGCTGGCCACCAGCACGATTTCGAAGGGGCATTCCGGCGCACGGCTAGCATAGAGCAGCGCGGCCATATTCGTACCCCCGCCCGAAATCAGGACGGCGACCTTTGCTTTATGCATTATGGGTGGCTTCCCATGCCTGCCGTGCGCTCCACGCCTCGGCGCTGCCCGAAACGGTGCAGCCGCGCGCGCCTTCGCGGATTTCGCCGATGCGGAACACCGTCTCGCCCGCAGCGGCCAGATCGGCGGCTAGCGCTTCGGCTTCCTCGGGCTTGACCGCCAGCACCATGCCGATGCCGCAGTTGAAGGTGCGCGCCATTTCGCCCGGCTCGATATTGCCCTGCGCCTGAAGGAAGGCCATCAGGCGGCTCTGTTCCCAGCTATCTGCGTCGATGAAGGCATGAAGCCCCTCAGGCAGCACGCGGGGGACGTTTTCCAGCAAACCGCCGCCCGTGATATGCGCCAGAGCGTTGATGCGACCCGAACGGATAAACGGCAGCAGCGTCTTCACATAAATGCGAGTCGGCTCGATCAGATAGTCGATCAGCAGCTTTTCATTGTCGAACAGGGCGGGGCGGTCCAGCTTCCAGCCCTTGTCGGCGGCCAGACGGCGCACCAGCGAATAGCCGTTCGAATGCACACCCGATGAGGCCAGACCCAGCAGCACATCGCCCGCAGCAACCCGGTCGCCGGTCAGTTGCTCGCCGCGCTCCACCGCGCCGACACAGAAACCGGCAAGGTCATAATCGCCGGCGGTATACATGCCCGGCATTTCGGCCGTTTCGCCCCCGATCAGCGCGCAGCCCGCGATGCGGCAGCCCTCCGCGATACCGGCGATGACGCGCTCGGCCACGCCGTTTTCCAGCTTGCCCGTTGCGAAATAGTCGAGAAAGAACAGCGGCTCGGCGCCTTGAACGATCAGGTCGTTGACGCACATGGCCACCAGGTCGATGCCGATCTTGTCATGGCGGTCATGGTCGATGGCCAGCTTGACCTTGGTGCCCACGCCGTCATTGCCCGCCACCAGCAGCGGGTCCTTGTAACCGGCCGCCTTCAGGTCGAAAAAGCCGCCAAAACCACCCAGATCGGCGTCTGCGCCGGGGCGGCGGGTCGATTTGGCCAGCGGGCCGATGGCCTTCACCAAGGCATTGCCGGCGGCAATCGAGACGCCTGCGTCCTCATAAGTGTAATTGGTGGGGCCAGAGGCTGTGGTGTCGGTCATGGGGCCTTGCTCGCTTGCGAAGAAATCACGTTTGGGGGCCGCCTAGCGCTTTCCTGCTTGGATTTCCATGCCCGATTGGGCAATAGCGGGCCCTGAACATGACAAAACCGGCAAATCTTATCGCACGGCGTGGCAGAATCGCGCTTCTCCCTCGTGGTTTTGCCGCGCGCGGCGCGCTGGCGGCGGGCCTGTTGCTGGCGGGCGGGGTGGCTTTTGTCGGCCCCGATCACCTGCTCGCGCAAATCGAGGGCGAGCGCGGCATCGCCCCGGTGGTGGCCAGCAACGATATTGAAATCGGCAATATCGAGGTCGACGCCACTGGCAAGAACGCGCAGGACGCCAAGCTCAATGGTTGGCGCGAAGCCTATAAGAAAGCGTGGGAGGCCGCCCATGGCCCGGCGCTGGACGTGGGGACGATCGAAAGCATCGTGGCGGGCGTGGTGGTGGACCGCGAGGAAATCGGCCCGCATCGCTATCGCGCCAAACTGGTGATCGCGTTTGATCGCGGCCGGGCCGGTCAATATGGCGCGGGCAATGGCGGGGTGGCGGTGCGTTCCGCGCCGATGCTGGTGATTCCCATGCTGACCTCGGGCGGGGTGTCGCAGGTGTTTGAGGTGCGCAGCCCCTGGCAAAAGGTCTGGGCCGAATATCGCACCGGGGCCAGCGCGATTGATTATGTGCGCGCCAATGGCGGCGGCGCCGATTCGCTGATCATCAACGCGGGCCAGCCCGGACGGCGCAGCCGTGTGTGGTGGCGCGGGGTGCTGGATCAGTTCGGCGCGTCCGATGTGCTGATCCCGGCGGCGCGGCTGGAGCGGCAATGGCCCGGCGGTCCGGTGAAGGGCTTTTTTACCGCGCGCTATGGCCCGGACAATATCGCGCTGGGTTCGTTCGAGCTGGCCGCTTCGGATGATGGCGCGGTGCCCGCGATGCTGGCGCAGGCGCTGGCGCGGATGGACCAGATTTACACCGATGCGCTGTCACGCGGGCTGTTGCGGCCTGATCCCACGCTGTCGGTCGATCATCCCACGATGGATCCGGGGCTGGCCTCGTTGATCGCCGCAGGCCGCGCCGCAGAGGCCGCCGCCGCCGCGCAGGCCGCCGCCGAACATGCCGCAGACGAAGCCGCCGCCGCCGAAACGGTCGCCGCCGCGCCTGTCGCGCCCCAGCCCAAGCCGGGCGCGGCGGCGCTGACTATTCAATTCGCCTCGCCCGATGCGCGCGCGGTGGATCAGGCGCTGGCCGCAGTGCGCGGCGTGGCGGGCGTGGACAATGCGGCCACCACTTCGATCGCGATTGGCGGAACTTCGGTGATGCGCGCGCAGTTCAACGGCAATGCCGACGCTCTGGCGGCGGCTTTGCGCAAGGCAGGGTGGCAGGTCAGCGTGGCAGGGGCCGCGCTGCGCATCCGCCGATAGAGATTTATGAGCAAAATGATGAAAAAACCCGTTTCCAGTCAGTTCGCGCTGCCGCTGGCCCCCGATCAGTCGCCCAGCGCCGCGCGCATTGTCGTGGGCGAGGGCAATGCTTCGGCGATTGCCGCGCTTTCCGCGCCCGACAGTTGGCCGTTTCGCACCGCGATTCTGTCCGGCCCGCCGCGTTCGGGCAAGAGCCTGCTGGCGGCATGGTTTGCCGAGAGCGGCGGCGTCGCGCTGGACGACGCCGACACGATGGATGAAACCGCCGTGTTTCACCGCTGGAACCGCGCGCAGGAGGAAAAGACGCCTCTGCTGTTGACCACCACCGCGCGCGAGGGCGGGTGGAAGATCACGTTGCCCGACCTTGGCTCGCGCATGGGGGCGGCGCTCTGGCTGGACATTGAGGCGCCCGATGACGAGATGATGGCCGATCTGATCGCGGCCCATGCCGAAACGCGCCTGCTGCCTTTGACCGACGATCACGCGCGCTATCTTGCAAGCCGGTGTGAGCGTACCCATATCGCGGCAGAACGTCTGGTGGCGACGATTGACCGGCTGTCTCTGGAGCGCAAGGCGCCGCCGGGACAGGCGATCCTGCGTGACGCGCTGGAGGAGTTGAATGGGTCCGCCGAACCGCGTATGTTGTAAGGCATAGCATAAGGCGGATGTGGGACGCCCACGGCGCGCAGAGGGATTTTGAGGGATGATTTCAGGTCTGATCGCCTATCTGGACTCGATTGTCGCGCGTGACCCTGCGCCGCGTTCGCGTTGGGAAGTGCTGCTCTATCCGGGCCTGTGGGCGGTGGGTTTCCATCGCGTGGCGCATCGCCTGTTCCGGGCGCGGCTGTTCTTTCTGGCCCGCGCGGTCAACCATCTGGCGCGGTTTTTTACCGCCATCGACATCCATCCCGGCGCCACCATCGGGCGGCATCTGTTCATCGACCATGGCTTTACCGTGATCGGCGAAACGGCGGAAATCGGCGATAATGTCACGATTTATCAATGCGTGACGCTGGGCGGGACCAATCCGGCCAATGGCATCGGCGGCAAGCGCCACCCCACGCTTTCGGATGACAGCATCATCGGTTCGGGCGCGCAGATTCTGGGGCCGATCACGATTGGTCGCCGCGCCCGCGTCGGCGCCAATGCGGTCGTGACCGAGGATGTGCCCGAGGGGGCGACCATGGTGGGGGTCAAGGCGCGCAGCACGCTGGTGGCGGCCGAGACATGGGCCAAGGATTTCATCCCCTATGGCACGCCTTGCAAGGAGCCTTGTGCGGATGCCGAACCGGCGGTCGGGCGCATCTGCAAGCTGGAGGCCGAAATCGCCGATCTGCGCGCGCAGGTGGCCGATCTGCTGGCCGCCGATCTGCGCGCGCAGGTGGCCGATCTGCTGGCCGCCGATCAGCGCCACGATGGGACCAAGGGGTAATCCGGCGCGATGGAGCCGGAGAAGCCGCCTACAGTCGTTGCCTTTCCCCGCCCGGTTTTGCAGGTCGCCTTTGATCGGGCCGAATTGATGCGCATCCTCGACCTTTATGGCCGGATGGTCGCGGCGGGCCAATGGCGCGATTATGCGATGGATTTCGGCAAGGAAGCCGCCAGTTTCTCCGCCTTTAAACGCAGCGCCGAAAGGCCGCAGGCGCGGATCGAAAAGCGCCCCTCGCTGCGCGGCAAACAGGGCATGTGGGCGCTTTACGGCGAGGCCGGGCAGGTACTCAAACGCGGCCACGAACTGGCCGGGGTGCTCAGCATCATCGAGCGCCGGTTGCTCAAGGCTGTCGAGGGTTAGAGGCTTTCCAGCGTCGGCACCAGCGCGTCGAAATGGTCGATCACCGCATCGGCCCCCAACTCCCCCGTCTGGCCCTGATTGAAGCCAAAGCTGCACACCACGCATGGAATGCCCGCCGCCTGCGCCGCGCCGGTGTCAAAATGGGTGTCGCCGATATAGGCGGTGCGCGGGGAGGACATCCCCGAACGCTCGACCATCAGATGAAGCAGATCGGGCAGCGGCTTTTGCCGCCCCGGACCCAGCGTGTCGCCCCCGATGATCGTATAGAACCGGTCCGTCAGTCCAAGTTCGCCAAACAATTTGCGCGCCAGGCGCTCCATCTTGTTGGTCACCACGGCCAGCCTGACCCCGCGCCCGGCCAGATCGTCGAGCATCTCCGCCCCGCCCGGAAACAGGCGCGAATGGACCGCGATATTGGCCTCGTAATAACGCACCAGTTCAGCCGCCATCGCGGTTAATCCGTCATGGTCGAGCGTCGCCCCCTGAACCGCCAGCGCGCGCTCCATCAGCACCCGCGTGCCTCCGCCCACAAGGCGCGGAATCATGTCGAGGGGAACCGTCGCAAAGCCGCCCTGTTCGAGCGCATGGTTGAGCGCCACGCCAAGGTCGAGCTTGCTGTCGATCAGCGTGCCGTCGAGGTCGAATCCGACGATATCGAAAGGAAAATTGTGCATGACTGATGCCGATGCCGCGTCCGTATGGAATCTGCAAGGATTTGCTGGCATGGGGGCGGTATGACAAATATCCCGACACCGCTCGCCGTCATCGTCCTTGCCGCGGGCAAGGGTACCCGCATGAAAAGCGACACCCACAAGGTGTTGCACCCGATTGCCGGAAGGCCGATGCTTGAGCATCTGCTTTCGAGCGCGGCGGATCTGGCGCCTGCGCGTCAGGTGGTCGTGGCGGGGCATGGCCGCGATCAGTTGGAAAAGGCGCTGGGCGCGCGGGCGGCCATCGCCGTGCAGGATCCCCAGCATGGCACGGCCCATGCGGTGCAGATGGCGCAGGACGCGCTGGCCGATTTTGATGGCGATGTGCTGGTGCTGTATGGCGATGTGCCTTTTGTCACGGCCGAGACGATGCGCTCGATGATCGAGCGGCTTCATGCCGATGATGCGCCCAAGGTGGTCGTTCTGGGCTTTGCGCCTGATGATGCGCTGGCCTATGGCCGCGTGATTGCCGATGGCGATGCCATTGTGAAGATGGTGGAGTTCAAGGACGCCACCGAGGCCGAGCGCGCGACGAAATTGTGCAATTCGGGCCTGCTGGCGGCGCGTTCGGGCGATCTTTTCGCGCTGCTGGCGCGGGTGGACAACAACAATGCGCAGGGCGAGTATTACCTGCCCGATATCGTCAATATCGCGCTGGCCGATGGGGATCGCGCCGCTGTGGTGGTGACCGCCGACCCCGACGAGGTGGCCGGGATCAACAGTCGCGCCGAACTGGCCGATGCCGAGCGCCGCTGGCAGGATCGCCGCCGCGCGCAGGCTATGGCCGATGGCGCCACGTTGATCGCGCCCGAAACCGTGTGGTTCAGTTGGGACACGCAGATCGGCCGCGATGTGCTGATCGAACCCAACGTCGTGTTTGGCCCCGGCGTGACCGTGGCGGATCACGTTACGATCCATGCCTTCAGCCATCTGGAAGGCGCGACCGTGGCCGGCAAGGCCGAGCTTGGCCCCTATGCCCGTCTGCGCCCCGGTGCGGATATCCGGGCCAAGGCCAAGATCGGGAACTTCGTCGAAATCAAGAAGGCGGCCATCGGCGAGGGCGCCAAGGTCAACCACCTCTCCTATGTCGGGGACGCCGAAGTGGGGGCGGGCGCCAATCTGGGCGCGGGTACGATCACCTGCAATTATGACGGCTATTTCAAATACAAGACCGTGATCGGCGAGCGCGCCTTCATCGGTTCGAACAGCGCGCTGATCGCCCCGGTGCGTATCGGCAAGGACGCCATTGTGGCCGCCGGCAGCGCCGTTTCGCGCGATGTGGGCGATGGTGAATTGCGGCTGGTGCGCGCCGAACAGATGGTCAAGCCCGGCTGGGCCGATCGTTTTCACGACGCGATGAAGAAGAAAAAGGCCGAAAAGCAGGGCTAAACCCGCTTAATCGGACAGAAAGCGTTTGCCCCCTATGGGGGCGGCAAGGAATGGCCGGGCATGGTCCGGCCACGGATGGATAAAGGGGCGGCTGAACATATGTGCGGGATTATCGGCATTGTCGGCAAGGAAGAGGTGGCGGATCGTCTGGTCGATGGTCTGCGCCGGATGGAATATCGCGGCTATGACTCGGCGGGCGTTTGCACCGTGTATGACGGCGAATTGATCCGCCGCCGCGCGCCGGGCAAATTGCTCAATCTGGTCAAGGAACTGGCGGTCAATCCCGCGCCGGGCAATGTGGGCATCGCCCACACCCGCTGGGCCACGCATGGCGCGCCCACGGCCGCCAATGCCCACCCCCATGCCACGGAAAAGCTGGCGCTGGTGCATAACGGCATCATCGAGAATTTCCGCCCCCTGCGCGAGGCATTACAGGCCAAGGGCCGCGTGTTTGAATCGGAAACCGATACCGAGGTGGTGGCCCATCTGGTTTCGGATCTGGTCGAGGGCGGACTGTCTCCGGTCGATGCGGTCAAGGCTGCGCTGCCGCAATTGCGCGGGGCCTTCGCGCTGGCGATTGCCTTCCGCGAACATCCCGACATGCTGATCGGCGCCCGTCTGGGTTCGCCTTTGGTGCTGGGCTATGGCGAGGGCGAGACTTTCCTCGGTTCGGACGCGCTGGCTCTGGCGCCTTTGACACAGCGCATCACCTATCTCGAGGAAGGCGACTGGGTCGTCATCCGCCGCGAAGGGGTGGAGATCTTCGACAAGGACAACAATCCCGTCACCCGCGCGATTGTGGCCTCGGGCGCTTCGGCGGCGGCGGTGGAAAAGGGTAATTTCCGCCATTTCATGCAGAAGGAAATCTACGATCAGCCGACGGTTGTGGCCCAGACACTGCAAAGCTATGTCCGCCGCGATGATGAAAGCGTGGCGCTGCCCCAGATCGACTTTGATCTGTCGGCGATCAAGCGCGTGACCATCGTGGCCTGCGGCACCTCGTATTACGCGGGCCTCGTGGCCAAATATTGGTTTGAGCATTTCGCGCGCCTGCCGGTGGACATCGATGTGGCGTCCGAATTCCGCTATCGCGATCCGGTGCTGGAGCCGGGCGGTCTGGCGATCTTCATCAGCCAGTCGGGCGAGACGGCCGATACGCTGGCCGCGCTGCGCCATTGCAAGGCCAATGGGCAGACCATCGCTGTGGTGGTGAACGTGCCGACTTCCTCGATGGCGCGCGAGGCTGATCTCCTGCTGCCTACCCATGCAGGGCCGGAAATCGGCGTGGCCTCGACCAAGGCGTTTACCTGCCAGCTTGCTGTGCTGGCCGCTCTGGCGGCGCATCTGGCGGTCAAGCGCGGGCGCATGACGCGCGATGAGGAGCGCGAAGTTGTGCGCAATCTGATCGAGACGCCCTCGGCGCTCAATGCCGCGCTGGCCTATGATGATGCGATTGCGGCCATGGCGCACCTTATCGCACCGGCGCGCGATGTGCTCTATCTGGGCCGTGGTCAGGATTATCCGCTGGCGCTGGAAGGCGCGCTCAAGCTGAAAGAAATCAGCTATATCCATGCCGAAGGTTATGCCAGCGGCGAGATGAAGCATGGGCCGATTGCCCTCATTGACGAGCATGTGCCGGTGATCGTGATCGCGCCATCGGGCCCGCTGTTTGAAAAGACCGTTTCAAACATGCAGGAAGTGCGCGCGCGCGGCGGCAAGATCGTGCTGATTTCGGATGCCGAAGGGCTGGCCGAGGCGGGTGAGGGCTGTATGGCCACCATCGAAATGCCTCAGGTCCACCCGCTGATCGCGCCCCTGGTTTACGCCGTGCCGGTGCAGTTGCTGGCCTATCATGTGGCCTGCGTTAAGGGTACCGATGTTGACCAGCCGCGCAATCTGGCAAAGTCGGTGACGGTGGAATAATTGACGGAATTGCGGGGGCGGGGACGGCAGAGTATCTGTTTGTTCCCGCCCCCTTTGTGACTTTAAAACGGCAAAGGGTTGATTGGCCGTTTACCAAATCCATTACACATGGTGATAGGCATTGCAGCGTAGGTTACTCTGCAATGACTCACGCGATTTCCTCCCCCGCGATTGGCGAATTGAGCATCTGGTCGGTGCTGGGCCTTTCTGGCCAAGGCACGGATGAATGGGCGCGGCTGCGCGGCCTGCAATATTCGCAACTTGCGCTGGTGGCGCGCGCGCGGATTTGGGCGCAGGCGCTGGCCGCAATCGTCTCGGTGCTGCTGTTTGCCCCCTTTGTCAGCCATCCGATGATCGGGGGGTGGCTGGGCGCTTTATGCGCCTCGTTAACCTATAGTGTGCGCAACGAAGGGCAGTTGAGCGACGCCGACCGCCGCGGCATGTTCAGCAATGAATTCCGCCGTCAGGCGCTTGGCACGATCATCAATGCGCTGGTCTGGGCCTCGCCTTTGCTGTTTTTCCTGCCTCAGGCGCCGGTGCATCTGCGCTATGAATTCTGGACCGTGCTGGCAATGCTGATGACCGTTTCGGCGGTGATCGTGCCCACGGTGCCTTTGTCCACGCTGCTGTTTTCCACGATTGTCGGCTGCGGCTCGGTGGTGGGCTTTTTCACGCTGCTTCAGCCGGGCATGGCGGGGGTAGCGGCGCTGTTTGTGGCCAGTATCGCGCTGGGCACGATCGAGGCCTCGCGTCATTTCCTTGCCTCGCGCCTTGCGGTGGCGGGCATGGCCGAACGCAACGAGGTGGTGAGCCTGCTGTTGCGTGAATTTGATGAGGATGAGGCCGACTGGCTGTGGCAGACCGACGCCCAGCGCCGGGTGCGCGCGGTGTCGGAACGTTTCGCCGAAGCCATGGGCATGGCGCCCAGCGAGATCGAGGGCGCGGGATTTCTTGCGCTGTTGCTGGGGCCGGGCGGCGATCCGCGCTCGGGCGAGGGGCGCGGGATTGAGCGCGGGACGGTGCCCGGGCTCAAGGAACTGGAAGAAAAGTTCAAGGCGCGCGAGAGTTTCTCGAACCTCGTGGTGCGCGTAATGGTGCAGGGCACGCGGCGTTACTGGTCGCTGTCCGGCGCGCCGCGGTTCGATGATGTGGGGGCCTTCATGGGCTTTCGCGGCGTGGCATCGGATGTGACCGAGCAGCAGGAAACTAGTGAGAAGATTGCCTATCTGGCGCGCTATGACACGCTGACCGGGCTGCCCAATCGCATGATGGTGATTGATGCGCTGGAAAATGCGCTGGTCGCCGCGCGTGAGGGCGATGGGCAATGCGCCTTCATGATGATCGATCTCGACCGGTTCAAGGCGGTAAATGACACGCTGGGCCATCCTGTGGGCGATCAGTTGCTGAGCCAGGTGGCCGAACGTTTGCGCGTGCTGATGACGCCCAATTCGCTGTGCGGGCGGCTGGGCGGTGATGAATTTTGCGTGGTGCTGCGTCAGGCCAATGAGCGCACGCTCGTGGCCCGTTTGGCCCAGGCGATCATTGCCGACCTCTCGCAGCCCTATTTCGTCGATGGCCATGAATTGACCATCGGCGCCTCGGTCGGCTCGGCCTTTGGCCCGGTCGATGGAGGCAGCGTGCCGGCCCTGATGCGCAATGCCGATTTCGCGCTTTATCGCGCCAAGCGCAACGGGCGCGGCATGCATTCGGCCTTTGACGAAGCGCTGCGCGCCGAGGCCGAGGCGCGCGCCTGGCTGGAAGAGGCCCTGCGCGCGGCGGTCGAGCGGCAGGAATTCGAGATGTTCTATCAGCCCGTCGTCGACGCGCCCAGCGAACGGCTGGTGGGCTTCGAGGCTTTGCTGCGCTGGAACAGCCCCGAATTGGGCCGGGTTTCGCCCGACCGCTTCCTGTCGCTGGCCGAGGACACGCGCCTCAGCCTGCCGATCGGTGCATGGGTGCTGAAAGAAGCCTGCCATCAGGTCGCGCAATGGCCCGGAAACCTGCGAGTTTCGGTCAATGTATCGGACAAGCAGGCGCTGGATCCGGCCTTCATCGATCATGTCGTCACCGCGCTGGCGGTCAGCAATCTGGCGCCGCAACGGCTGGAAATCGAGGTGACCGAGAGCCTGTTCCAGCGCGACCCTGCGCTGGCGCGCGCCACGATAGAGCGGCTGACGGCGCTGGGCTGTTCGGTGATCCTTGATGATTTCGGCGCGGGGCAAGCCTCGGTCGCGATCCTGTGCGAGATGCGGTTCGACGCGATCAAGCTGGACCGGGCGCTGATGAAAGGCGCGGCTTCGGGCAATGCGGAAAGCGTGGCGATGATCCGCGCCGCTGTGGCGATCGCCGACAGTCTGGAAATGATCACCATCGCCAAGGGTGTGGAAACCCCGCAAGAGCTGGAAATCGCCTGCAAACTGGGTTGTCGCCGCCTTCAGGGGCTGGCCTATGGCGAGGCGCGCGGGGTGGAGGAAGTGCGCGATCTGTTCGGCACCCGCTCAATGCCGGTGGCGCAACAGGAAAAGGCGGGCTGACCGTCTGGTCAACCCGCCTTTCTGATCCCATCGTTTGAAGCGATCAGGCGCTCAGCAGCGCCTTGGTCACGCCTTCGAACAGCGCGCGGCCATCGGTGCCGCCCTGCGCCGCCTCGATGAAGCGTTCCGGGTGGGGCATCATGCCCAGCACATTGCCGCCTTCGTTCAGCACGCCCGCGATGTTGCGGGCCGAACCATTGACGTCCTCGGCATAGCGGAAAGCCACGCGGCCTTCGCCTTCGATGCGGTCAAGCGTGGCATCGTCGGCAAAGAAATTGCCGTCGTGATGCGCCACGGGGATGGTGATCGTCTGACCCTTGAGATAGCGATGCGTGAAGGCGCTGGTGTTGTTGTCCACCGTCAGCTTCACTTCGCGGCAGACGAAGCGGATACCGGCATTGCGCATCAGCGCGCCGGGCAGCAGGCCTGCCTCGGTCAGCACCTGAAAGCCGTTGCACACGCCCAGCACCTTGACGCCGCGATTGGCCGCTTCGATCACGGCGCGCATGATCGGGCTGCGGGCCGCCATCGCGCCGCTGCGCAGATAGTCGCCATAGGAGAAACCGCCGGGCAGGGCGATGAAGTCCAGACCTTCGGGCAGGGCGGCATCGCCATGCCAGACGCGGTGAACCTCGCCGCCGCAGACCTGCTCAACGGCCACGGCCATGTCGCGGTCGCAATTCGATCCGGGAAAGGTGATGACTGCCGAACGCATGGCTTACACCCTCTCGATGCGGTAGTTCTCGATCACCAGATTGGCGAGCAGCTTCTGCGCTATCTCTTCAAGCGCTGCATCGCTGACCGTCTCGTCCACTTCCAGCTCGATCAGGCGACCGGCGCGGACGTCGGAAACGCCCGAAAAGCCAAGGCCTTCGATGGCATGGTGGATCGCGCGGCCCTGCGGATCGAGCACCCCGTTCTTGAGGCTGACGTAAACGCGCACTTTCATCGCTGGGCGGCCTTTCTGTTATGGCACCCGATCGGGTGCGATGCACCGATGATGCATCATGGTAGAATCGGCCCCGCCTATGGCGCGCAATGGCGCAAAAGCCAAGGGGGCGCGGGCCTTTTGACGTCAAAAAGCCCGCACTGCCCCTTTAACGCGGTGCAATGGCCGCGCGGTCGCCGCCCAGCGCGCGATAGAGGCCGACCAGATTGCTGGCCCGCGTATACTGAGCCGACACCAGCGTCTTTTCGGCCGAATAGAGCGCCTGCTGCGCGGTCAGCGCATCGAGCCATGTGCCGATCCCGCCTTCATAGCGGCGGTTGACCAGACGGTAGTTGTCGGACGCCGCATCGCGCCCCGCGCGCACGGCCTCCACCTGCGCCTCGATCGTGCCGCGCCGGGCCAGAACATTGGCCACATCCTGAAACGCGGTCTGCACCGTCTTGCGATAGGTGGCGATCGCCGCATCGCGCTGGGCCTGACTGACGCGATAGGATGCTTTGGCCGCGCCGCCCTTGAAGATCGGCCACGAGGCCGCCGAGGTAAGACCCCATGCGAAATTCGTGGGCGAAAACAAGCTGGAAAGCGCAGTGGTCGCCACGCCCGCAACGCCCGTCAACGTGATTTTGGGATAGAGCGCCGCGCGCGCGGCATCGACATTGGCATAGGCCGAACGCAGCGAAAATTCCGCCTGCGCCACATCGGGGCGGCGCAGCAGGATCGAGGAATCGAGCCCCGCCGCCACCGGCGCCAGACGCGAGGCCGCATCATCAATCGAAGCGGGCAACAGATCGCCCGGCACCTCATCCCCCACCAGCAGGCGCAGCGCATTGAGATCCTGCGCCACCGCATTGGTCTGGGCCGCGACATCGGCCTGCGCCGTGCGCAGGGTCAGTTCGGCCTTGCGCTGATCGGCCAGCAGGCCGATCCCGCCATCGACCCGCCGCTTGGTCAGCGCCACGCTCTTTTCCGCGCTGGCCGCCGTATCCTGCGCCAGTTTCAGCAGACTGCGATCCGCCGCATAGGTCAGCCAGCCATTGGCGACATTGGCGATCAGCGACAGGCGCGTGGCGCGCGATCCGGCCTCGCTGGCCAGATAGGTCGCCTTGGCCGCCGCCGTCAGGCCGCGCACGCGCCCGAACAGATCAACCTCATAGCTGGCCAGAGTGCCGGTCGCGCTGGCCGAATCGCCCTTGGTGGTCGCCCCGGCCACGCGGGTCCCATCGCCGCCCGCATGGGTGAAACCGCCATTGGCGTCGATTTCGGGAAAGAGCGCGCCGCGCTGCACCAGATACTGATTGCGCGCCGTCTCGATATTGGCGAGCGCCACGGCCAGATCCTGATTCCTGGCCAGCGCCAGTTCGATCACCTTGACCAGACGCGGATCGGCCAGAACCTGCGCATAGGAATAGGACGGCAGCGCCGCATCGCCGGGCAGGACATAGGCCTCGCCCTTGGGCCAGGCGGCGGGGATCGGCAAGGGCGCGGGATCGGCGGGCTGATCGGCGCGCGGGCGGGCTTCGAGTCCTGCCGGGACGACCACCAGAGCGAGAGCCGCAATCAGGGAGAGGTTCTTCATGCCACCGCTCCCTGATCGTCCGCTTTCTTGCGGCGGAACTGACGGAAACCGCCGCGCACCAGCACGAAGAAGAGCGGAATGAAGAAGATCGCCAGACCTGTGGCGGTCAGCATCCCGCCGATCACCGAAGTGCCGATGGCGATGCGCGCATTGGCGCCCGCCCCCGTGGCAATGGCCAGCGGCAGCACGCCGAAGATGAACGCGCAGGACGTCATCAGAATGGGCCGCAAACGCATCCGCGCCGCATCCAGCACGGCCGTGATCGGATCCTTGCCCGCCTTTTCGCCCTGTTCGGCAAATTCGATCATCAGGATCGCGTTCTTGGCCGCCAGACCCATCGTCGTCGTCAGACCGATCTGGAGATAGACGTCATTCTGAAGCCCGCGCAGGGTGACCAGAGCCACCGCGCCGACCAGACCCACCGGAATGACCAGCAGCACGGCAAAGGGAATGCTCCAGCTTTCGTAAAGAGCCGCAAGGCACAGGAACACCACGATCAGCGACACCGAATAGAGCAGCGGCGCCTGACCCGAGGACAGGCGTTCCTGATAGGAGGCGCCCGACCATGCGATCGACACATCGGGATATTGCGCGACCAAAGCCTCGAACGCATTCATCGCATCGCCCGAGGAATAGCCCTGCGAGGACTGGCCCGAAACCTCGAAATTGGGCGTGCCCGAGAAGCGGTAGGTCGCATTGGGCGCCTTGCTCCACGTAAAGCTGGCAAAGGCCGAGAAGGGGACCATCTTGCCGCTGCTGTTGCGCACCTGCCATTGCGACAGATCCTCGGGGCGCGAGCGGAACTGGGCATCGCCCATTACATAAACGCGCTTCACACGCCCGCGATCCACGAAGTCATTGACATAGCGCCCGCCCCAGGCGGCGGCCAGCGTGGTGTTCACATCCGAAGGCGCGACACCCAGCGCGGTCAGCTTGGCCGTGTCAGTGGTGATCTTCAGCGTCGGTTGATCGGGCAGTCCGGTCAGGCGGACGTTCGAAAGCTGGGGCAGCGTGCGCGCCTCGGCCAGAATTTCGTCACGCAGCTTGGCAAAGGCTTCGGCATCCATGCCGCCGCTGTTCAGCACCTCGGCGGTAAAGCCGGTGGCCTGACCAAGGCCGCGTACAGTGGGCGGTTGCAGCGCATAGAATTCCAGATCGCGATAGCCGCCGCTGATCGCGGCAGTCGCACGGCGCGTGATGGCCTCGGCCGAATTTTCCGTGCCCTTGCGTTCGTCCCAGTCGGTCAGCGAGACAAAGCCGCGACCCGCGTTCTGGCCGCTGCCGCCGCCCTGCGAACCGCCCGCCACGACCAGAACCGCATCAATGTTCTTCTTGTCGTGCTGGAGGAAATATTTCTCGATCGCCAGCTGTGCTTCCTGCGTGCGCTCCAGAGTGGCGCCGGCGGGCAACTGGAAGCTGATCTGGGCCATGCCCTGATCTTCCGAAGGCAGGAAGCCCGTGGGCATCCGCACAAACAGCACGACCAGCGCCACCAGCACCACGCCATAGGCCACAATCGGAATGCGCTTGTGCGTCGCGGCCCAGCTCGCCTTGGGGTGATACCATTCGAGCAGGCGCCCGAAATAGCGCTCGAAACGGACCCGCATCCAATGGCTGGCCCGGCCTACCAGCGAGGTTTCATCCTCATCCTCGGGCCTTTTCAGGATCGTCGTGGTCAGCGCGGGCGAGAGCACCAGCGCCACCACCACCGAAAGCGCCATGGCCGACACGATGGTCAGCGAGAACTGGCGATAGATCACGCCCGTCGAGCCGCCAAAGAAAGCCATCGGCATGAACACCGCCGAAAGCACCAGCGCGATGGCGATCAGCGCGATGGAGATTTCCTTCATCGATTCGATGGTCGCCTCACGCGGGGTCATGCCCGGATTTTCGGCCATCAATCGCTCGACATTCTCCACCACCACGATCGCGTCATCGACCAGCAGACCAATGGCCAGCACAAGGCCGAACAGCGTCAGCGTGTTGATCGAATAGCCCGCCACCGCAAAGATCGCGAAAGTCCCCAGCATCACCACCGGCACCGCAATCGCCGGGATCAGCGTCGCGCGCCAGCTTTGCAGGAAGACGAACATCACGATCACCACCAGAATGATCGCCTCGAACAGCGTTTCCACCACGTCGGCCACCGACTTGGAGATGAAGCGCGTCGAGTCATTGGCAAAGCCATAGGTATAGCCCGCCGGGAAGCTCTTGGAGAGCTCAGCGAACTTGGCCTTGACCAGCTTGGCCGTAGCCAGAGCGTCCGCCCCCGGCGCCAGCGAGATGGCCAGCGCCGCGCCCGGATGGCCGTTGACGCGGCTGACCACGCCATAGGATTCCGAACCCAGCTCAATGCGCGCCACGTCCGAGAGGCGCACCGTTGCGCCGCTGCTGGCGCTCTTCACCACGATCTGGGCAAATTCGGCCGGGCTGGTCAGGCGCGACTGGGCGGTCACGGTGGCGTCCAGCATCTGGCCCGCAGGCGAGGGGACAGCGCCGATTTCGCCAGCGGCCACTTCGGCGTTCTGCGCGGTGATCGCGGTGATGATGTCGGAGGGCATCAACTGGTTGGCGGCCAGCTTGTTCGGGTCCATCCAGACGCGCATCGCATATTGCGCGCCAAAACCGTTGGTCTGGCCCACGCCCTCGATGCGCCCGATCGGCTCCTGCAACCGGCTCGCCAGAAAGTCGGAAACGTCGATATTGGTCGTGCGGTCATAGGTGTCGGCCACATAGGCCACGAGCAGGAAGTCGGGGTTCGACTTCGTGACGCGCACGCCCTGCTGCTGCACCACCGAGGGCAGGCGCGAGAGGGCCTGCTGCACCTTGTTCTGCACCTGCACCTGGGCGATGTCGGGGTTGGTGCCCTTTTCGAACGTGGCCGAAATCGACACCGAGCCCGAGGAACTCGAGGTGGAGGAGAAGTAGAGCAGCCCGTCAAGGCCGGTCAATTGCTGCTCGATCACCTGCGTGACGCTGGTTTCCAGAATGGCGGCCGACGCGCCCGGATAGGTGGTGTTGATGTTCACCTGCGGCGGGGCGATATCGGGAAACTGTTGCACCGGCAGGGTCGAAACCCCGGCGATACCGGCCAGCATGATGATGATCGCGATCACCCATGCAAAGATCGGACGGTCAATAAAGATGCGCGACATGACGCTTTTTCCCGTCTCTTACTTTGCGGAGGGCTTTTGGGCTGAGGACTTGTCATGGGCCTTGATGCCCTGCGGCGTGCTGTCGGGCACGGCCACCACGACCTGACCCGGACGGATCTTGCCAAGGCCCTGCGTGATCAGCTTGTCGCCCGGTTTCAGACCATCGGTCACCACCCATTGGTCGCCGATCGTGCGGTCGGCGGTCACCTTGCGGATCTCGGCCTTGCTGCCCGCGCCCAGCACCATCACCGTGGCGCCCCCACGCGGATCGCGGCTGAGCGCGCCCTGCGGCACCAGCACGACCTTGCTCTGCTTGCCCTGCGACACGCGCGTGCGGACAAACAGGCCGGGCAGCAGCGTGCCGTCGGGATTGGCGAATTTGGCGCGCAGCGCGACCGTGCCGGTGGTGGTGTCGACCGTGACTTCGGAAAATTCCAGCGTGCCCGGGATCGGATATTCGCTGCCGTCCTCAAGGATCAGCTTGACCTTGCCGACTTCCTTGATGCCGCCATCGGCAAATTCCTTGCGCAGCTTCATCAGGCTGGCGCTGCTCTGCTGAATATCGACATAGATCGGGTCCAGCGTCGAAATCACCGAAAGCGGATCGGTCTGGTTCGCCGTCACCAGCGCACCCTCGGTATAGAGCGAGCGGCCGATGCGGCCTGTGATCGGCGCGGGAACGGTGGTAAAGCGCAGGTTGACCTTGGCGCTGGCCAGAGCGGCGCGATATTGCGCGACAGAGGCGGCGCTGGTGCGCGCGGCGGCGGCGGCATCAGTGTAATCCTGCTGGGCCACGGCCTGATCCTGCGCCAATGGCTTGTAGCGGTCGGCCTTGACCTTGGCGGCTTCGGCGCTGGCCTGCGCGCTCACCAGATTGGCGGCGGCCTGATCGGCGGCGGCGCGATAGACGCTGGGGTCGATCTGATAAAGGGGCTGGCCCTGATGGACCAGTTGGCCTTCGGTGAACAGGCGGCGCATCAGCACGCCCGACACCTGCGGGCGGACCTGACCCTGGCGATAGGGGGCGGTACGGCCCGGCAGTTCGATTTCGAGCGGAACCTCGGTCAGCGTGACCTGTGAAAAGCCGACCTGCGGGGTCTTTTTGTCGCGTTGCGGGCCGCCCGAACACGCGGACAATGCCAGCGCAAGGCTGACAGCCAGCATGGCAGGCCCACCCGCAAGGGAGGCAAGGCGACGGCTATGAAACATGGAGGGCCCCCGGTACTGATACAATCGTTCTATAGCTTGCGGCTTTCCGGTCACAGGCCACAAACGTCAAGGGTGCCAAAGGAGCAGAATGTCGGAAAAAGGGTAATTATTTGTCGCAAGGCGTACGCTGTTTCGCTCACTTTACGGCCATTCGGTAAAATCACGAGGCCGGGGCATCGCCGCGGGAAACAAAACCGCTTTCATGCGTTGTCATCCCTTGCGGCTTTGCGGCCGGTTCCTTGGAGGCCGTGGATGGCTCGGGCGCCGCTGCAGAGGCGGGCAGGACCGTGATCCGCACCGCATCGCGCGCGGCCAGATAGCGCCGCGCAGCGGCCTGCACCGCCTCTGGCGTTACGGCGCGCAACCTTTGCGCCGCATGGACCTGACGCTCGATCTGATCGGGCTCGCTCTGGGCCAGCGCGACAATGCCCAGCCAGCCGCCATTGGTGTTGAGCGTATTGTCGATCGTTTCCAGCAAGGGCTGACGTGCGCGCAGCATCAGATCGTCCGAAGGCGGTGTTTTGGCCAGTGCCTCCACCGCTTCGTCAATCGCCTGCTTGGCCACATCCACGCTGTTCACATCGACCGACGCGGCCACCGCGAAAGTGCCGTAATCGCGCCACACCCGGCTCAGATCGCTGCTGGCGCTGGGCGAATAGGAACGGCCCAGTTTCTGGCGCAAGGTTTCCGTCAACTGGATGCGCACCACCCGCTGCAGCATGTTGAACACCTGCTTTTCATTGGGATCGCGATCATCGCGCGTGGGCCACACGTCATAGATCAGCGCCTGATCCGCAGGGCCGGTATGGGTCAGAGTGCGATCCCCCCGCCGGCTGGTAAAGGGCCGTTTGCGCTGGTCATCATACTGGCGAAACTCGGCCTCGCGCGGGGGCAGCGCGCCAAAGGTGCGCGCCACATCAGCAATCGCGGCCTCCTCGTCCAGATCGCCGACAAGACCGATCTCGATGGCCCCATGCTGCAGGCGCTCGCTGATATCGGCCTTCAGCTTGGCAAAGGTCAGGCCGCGATAGGCGGTGACGGGCTGCAACGTGAAGCGCGGGTCATTGTCCGACAGAATGCCGCCGATGGCGCTCTGCAACGCGCTGCTCGGCGTGGCGCGCAGGCGCAGGAACATCGTGTTGGCGTTCTGGTGAAAGATATTCTCGCCCTCTTGCCGATAGCCCGGATCGGTGATCAGTGCGGCCATCATCTGAAGCTGGAGCAGGAGATCCTTGGGCCGCGTCCCCGCCGATGCGTTGAAACTGTCGCCCGTGGCGGTCAGGCCAAGGCTGACCAGATGGCCTGCGGTCAGCGACTGCATCTCGTCCAGCGTATGTTTGCCAAGCCCGCCCGTGCCCATCATCGCGGTCATTTCCACGGCCAGCGGATTGCCGCTGGTGGCCAGCATCTGTCCGCCATCAATCGCCATATGCACCAGCACCGATTGCCGCGAGAGCGTGGTGCGCTTCAGGTTCAGCCGGACGCCATTGGCAAAACGGATCTCGCGGATACCGAAAAAGGGCTCGCGCTTGTCCTCAACCACGCGGCCCGGCGCGCCGAAATCGGTATAGGCAAAGGGGGCGGGCGGCGGCTCCATGATCGTGGGCAGGGGGGTGGTGGATGCCTCGTTCCACGCCGTGCGGATGGCGTCGGCCCCGCCATCGGGCGCGCGCCGCCCGGTAAAGCGGATCAGCGGATTGTCGAGCGCGGCCATATCGGCCTTGACGGCGGCCAGCACGCGCTCAGGCGTCAGGCCGGGGGTCTGCGCCTTGATGAAGGCTAGGTTGGCGTTCGGATCGGACGGGATCGCCCCTCCGCGCAGCATCCCCAGCGCCGCATTGGCCAGCGCCACGCTGCCCTGCGTTTCCTCGCGCGCCGCCGCCGTTTCGGCAAGGCTGGTCAGCACCGCCACCTGCTCGTCGATCTCGCGCTGGGTAAAGCCCTGCTCGATCGCACGGCGCACCTCGGTGGTCGCGGCGGTCAGCGCGCGGCGCCAGCGTCCGTCGATCGAATCGACATTGATCGCCGTATCGCGCCCGGCGTGGAAAATGTCATTCGTGCCGAACTGCGCCGCGCGGAAGGGCGGATCGAGCCGCCGCGACAATTTCTGCAGCCGCCGGTTGATGATGGCATAGCCCACCGTGCCGGCCAGGCCTTTGCGTCGGTTGGCCCATGTGTCGGGCTCGTCGCGCCATGCGCTGCGCCGGGTGATGGTGATATGTTCGGACAGCGAGGGGTCGAGATAGATCGAATTGCGCCCCGCATCAGCCCCGTCAATCGGCCCCGCCGAAGGCTGCGGCGCGGCGGGCGATGGTGCCCAATCGCCAAAGCGGGAGCGGATCTCGGCCTCGACCGCGACGACATCGAAATCGCCCACCATTACCAGCACGGCCTTTTCCGGCACATAATTACGGCGCCAGAACGCGCGCAGCGCTTCGGCCGTGGCTCCGCCCAGCGTTTCCTCGGTACCGATGGGGCTGCGTTGCAGATAGCGCGATTTGGGATCGACAAAGGCGTAGCGGTCCTGCGCCTCGCGATACTGCCAGTTATTGCGGTCGCGCTTTTCCGACAGGATCACGCCGCGCTCATTGCTCACGCTCTCGGGCGAGATGGTCAGTTCGCCCGCCGTTTCGCGCATCAGCATCAGGGCCGTGTCGATCAAATCGGGCGTGTTGCGCGGCAGGTCTAAATGATAAGTCGTCGTTTCATAGGTGGTAAAGGCGTTGGTATGCGCGCCAAAGGCCAGCCCCTTGCGTTCTAGCAGGCGCACCATCTCGCCCTGCGCGACATGGGTGCTGCCCTGAAACGCCATATGTTCGACGAAATGGGCAAAGCCGCGCTCCTGCTCGCCCTCGTCCAGCGAGCCGACATCAAAGCGCATCCGCACCGCGATTTCGCCCTTGGGCGTTTCATTGTGGCGCAAGATATAGCGCATGCCGTTGGGCAATTGGCCAAAGCGATAGGCCGGGTCGGGGGCAATATCGCTCTTTTGAAACGGCCATGTGCCGATATTGGCGGCGATGGCGCGATGCGCCGCGCCATGTTGCGGCAAAGGCGCCGGACGCGCCCACAGCGGGGCGGCAACCAGTCCGAACAGGGCGGCTCCGAATAGGGCGGCAGGGGCAAACGAAGTACGAAGCGGCTTCATGGCCTCAGAGTAAGGGCGAAAGCCGCGCAGGGGAAGCGGACAATTGTCGCCGGATCCTCCGGGCGCAGGAACGGCATCGGCCAGTTTTATCCGTTATCGAAGCGTTTATGGCGCAACCGGATAATTGCGGATACGAGATCCAGGCCGGACCCAACTCATAGGATTGGCCGCATACAAAAAGGGGCGCCCCGGTGTGGAGCGCCCCTTTTGTTCAGACCCGAAAGCCGCCGGCTTACTTGCCGCGCAGCTTGCGATGGTGGTTCAGGTCGAGAACCTCGCTCGGTCCTTCATTGTCGAGCAGGCCAAGACGGCGCGCGACTTCCTGATAGGCTTCTTCCTCGCCGCCCAGATCCTGACGGAAGCGGTCCTTGTCCAGCTTCTCGCCCGAATTCATGTCCCACAGGCGGCAGCCGTCGGGGCTGATTTCATCGGCCAGGATCACACGGCTGTAATCGCCATCCCAGATGCGGCCGAATTCGAGCTTGAAGTCGATCAGACGGATGTTGATCGCCGCAAACATGCCGCACATGAAATCGTTGATGCGGATGGCCATGCTGGAAATGTCCTGCATTTCCTCATTGCTGGCCCAGCCGAAGCAGGCGATGTGCTCTTCGGCGATCATCGGATCGCCCAGCGCATCGTCCTTGTAGTAATATTCGATCAGCGTGTGGGGCAGCGGCTCACCCTCGGGGATGCCCAGACGCTTGGAAATCGAACCTGCGGCCACATTGCGCACCACCACCTCGATCGGCACGATTTCGCACTGGCGCACCAGCTGTTCGCGCATGTTCAGGCGGCGGATGAAGTGGGTCGGGATGCCGATATGGTTCAGGCGGGTGAACACATATTCGCTGATGCGATTGTTGATCACGCCCTTGCCGTTGATCGTGCCCTTTTTGAGCGCGTTGAAAGCGGTGGCATCATCCTTGAAATACTGGATGATCGTGCCCGGCTCAGGACCCTCGTAAAGGATCTTGGCCTTGCCTTCATAGATCTGACGGCGACGCGACATGGGCTTTCCCCTAATTCCTGACTGGATCGGCGATACATGCCTTTGGCGCCCAGCGCCGCCAAAAGGCAAGCCCCGGAATGCGGAAAAATTCGGCGACAATACCGCCAGACTCCGGGAAAGGGCGGGCCTTTAGCCGAAGCAGGCCCCGGCATCAACCTTTGTCCGACACGCTTTGTCGAGATTGAACGATAGGGCTGATGCTTTTAGGTAAAAAATCGGATTGAAAACCGATGCAATCCGCGTTGCGCGCTGTCGCACCCGTTTTTAGCCTTTGGGCCATGAAACAGGATTTTCTCCCCTATTATCGTCGGATGGCCGGGCTTTTGATGGCGCTTTGGGCTGTGCCAACCTGGGCGCAAACCTATGGCGCGGCCGACCCGGCCGGTTCGGGCCCCATCGTCGGCGCGCTGCGCTGGGTTCAGGGGACGCTGATGGGTTCGGTGGCCACGGTGGCGGCTGTGGTGGCCGTGGCGGTGGTGGGCATGATGATGCTGACCGGGCGGATCAACTGGCGATACGGGGCTAGCGTCATCCTTGGATGCTTCGTCCTGTTCGGCGCGGCCAGCATCGTGGCGGGCATCCAGTTGGCGGCGGGGATGGGGCAATGAACGGGCGCTCCGCGCCATCCTCGGCCCCTCTGGCGCGCGATACGCTGTTTGTGGGGCTGACCCGGCCCCAGATGTTCGCGGGTGTCACATGGTCGTTTTTCGTGCTCAATCTGGTTGTCTCGACCGAGGCGTTCCTGTTGCTGCGCTCGGCATGGGTGGTGGCGCTGGCCTTGGGCGTGCATGGGCTGGGGGCGCTTGCCTGCCTGCATGAACCGCGCCGGTTCGATCTCTGGATGGTCCGCGCCATGCGCTGTCCGCGCGTGCGGCATTACCGGTTCTGGCAATGCAATTCCTATCGGCCGTAAAGGCGCCCGATTACGCTGGAGAGGCGGCGGCGGGCGCGCATCTGCCCTATTCGCATCTGGTCGATGATGCCACGCTGGCGCTGCGCGACGGGGCGCTGATGCAGGTGATCCGCATCGACGGGCTGATGTTTGAAACCGCCGATGGCGATACGCTGAACTATCGCAAGGACATGCGTGAGGCGATGCTGCGGGCGATCGGCTCTTCGCGTTTTGCCCTCTATCACCATATCCTGCGTCGCCGGGTGGAGCCTGAGCTGGGGGGCGCTTTCCCTGATGCCTTCAGCGCGGGGCTGGACGAGGCATGGCGCGAAAGGCTGGCGGCGCGGCGGCTTTACACCAATGACCTGTTCATCACCGTCATCCGCCGCCCGGCGCGAGTGCGGCGCCTGTGGAGCCGGGCGCAGGGGGCGGAGATGGCGGGCGAATTGCGCGCGCTGGAGGCGGCGGTCGAGCAGGTGCTGGCCGCGCTGGCCCCCTACGGGGCGCGGCGGCTGGGGGCCTATGACGCGGGCCATGGCGTGTGCAGCGAGTTGCTCGAATTTCTGGGCGCGCTGTTCCATGGCGATATGGCGCCGATGCTGCTGCCCCATGGCGATGTCGGCCATCATCTGCCTCGCGCCCGCGTCTCCTTTGGTCAGGATACGGTGCAAATCGGGCATGGTTTTGGCGCGATGGTCTCGATTAAGGACTATCCGGGCCAGACCACGGCGGGGATGCTCGACGATCTGCTGCGCCTGCCCTTTGCGATGAGCATCAGCCAGAGTTTTGCCTTTGTGGACCGGGGGGAGAGCCTTGGCCGGATGAACCGCGCGCTGCGCCGGATGCGCGCCGCCGATGATGAGGCGATCAGCCTGCGTGAGGAACTGACGCAGGCCAAGGATGAAGTGGCGGCAGGGCGCGCCGGTTTTGGCGAACACCACCTGAGCGTGCAGATCATGGGCGAGGACCAGCGCGAGGTGGATACGGGCGTGGCCGAGGTGCTGGCGGCGCTGGGTGATCTGGGCATCGTGGCGGTGCGTGAGGATGTGGGGATGGAGCCGGCCTTCTGGGCCCAGTTTCCGGGTAATTTTTCCTATATAACCCGCCGCGCGCTGATCGGCTCGGCCAATTTCGCCGCCTTTGCCAGCGGGCATAATTTCCCGCTGGGCCGCGCGCGGGGCAATCCGTGGGGCGATGCGGTGGCTCTGTTTGAAACCACGGCGGCGGGGCCTTATCATTTCAACTTTCACGCCGATGGCGATCTGGGCAATTTCACCGTGATCGGCCCCAGCGGCAGCGGCAAGACCGTCATCACCAATTTCCTGCTCGCCCAATCCCGCCGCTTTGCCCCGCGCATCGTGCTGTTTGACAAGGATCGCAGCGGGGAAATCTTTATCCGGGCGATGGGCGGCGCCTATGAGGCAATGCGGCCTGATCGCCCCTCGGGGCTGAACCCGCTGCGCCTGCCCGATACGGCGGGCAACCGGGCGTTTCTGCTCGACTGGCTGGGCTGCCTTGTGGGCGGGCTGCGCGATGCGGCGGAAATGGAGGTGATGCGGGCGGCGGTGGAGGCCAACTATCTGGCCCCGCCCGAATTGCGGCGGCTGCGCCATTTTGCTGCCCTGCTGCGCGGAGGGGCGCGGCCTACGCCCGATGATCTGGCGGCGCGGCTGCGGCCATGGTGGGGGGTGGGCGAACACGCCTGGCTGTTTGACAATGAGGGGGCGGACAGCCTCGATCTGACGCATGATGTGGTCGGGATCGACATGACGCTGGTGCTGGACCATCCGGTGCTGCGCACCCCGCTGATGATGGCGCTGTTTCATTTGGTGGACGCCAAGCTGGACGGCATGCCCGCGATCATTGTGGTCGATGAGGGGTGGAAGGCGCTGGATGATGACATCTATGCCGGGCGGCTGCGTGACTGGCTGAAAACCATTCGCAAGCGGGGCGGTATTCTGGGCTTTGTCACGCAAAATGCCGAGGATGCCTTGGCCAGCCGGATCGCCGGGGCGATTGTCGAGCAGACGGCGACCCAGATCTTCACCGCCAACCCCAAGGCACGGGCGGTGGATTATGTCGATGGCTTTGGCCTGACCCTGCATGAGTTCGAACTGGTGCGCGCGATGCCCGATGCGGCGCGATGCTTTCTGGTCAAGCAGGGCGGGGAAAGCGTGGTCCTGCGCCTTGCAATGAAGAATGGCGCGCGCTGGCTGACGGTGTTGTCGGGGCGTGAGGCGCATGTGCGGCGGCTGGATGCGATCCGGGCTGAGGTGGGGGATGATCCGGCCTGCTGGCTGCCGCGCCTGTTGGGGGATGGATGATGGCCGATTGCGGAGCGTTCGATCCTTCCGGGCCTTATGTGGGCGGGGTTTTGGCGCTGGCCGATTGCCGGGTACTGGGGCTGGCGCAGGATGGCTGGCGGGTGTTGGGCGGCGGCGCTTGGTTAACTGCCGCTTTGACGATTGCCGTGGCGTTGATCGGCTATCGGTTGATGCTGGGGCAGGCGCGCGGGCGCGACGGGCTGATGCTGGCGCTGCGCATCGGGGTTGTACTGGCGCTGACCACGCAATGGCCCGCGTGGGAGGCGGCGGCCTATCGCGTGGGGATCGAGGGGCCGGAGAGCCTGGCGCTCTCGGTGATCGGCGCGGATGGTGCGCGTTATGGTCTTGCGGCGCGGTTTGATGGAATCGCAGGCGATCTGGACGAGGCCCTGCGCGTGGATGCGGCCCAGACCGCCGAGGACAAGGTGCAACAGGGCGGCCATGTCCTTTCGAGCGAGGCGCGTGGCCAAGTGGCATGGGCCAGTGGCTGGCTGACGGGGGCGGCGCTGGCGGGGCTGATGGCGCCGCGTTTGGTGATCGCGCTGCTGCTGGGGCTGGGGCCGCTGTTTGTGGGGGCGCTGCTGCTGGTGGGCGCGCAGGGGCTGTTCGTGGGCTGGCTGCGGGCCGTTGCAGGGGCGATGCTGGCGGCGTTGGCGGGGGCGATGGTGCTCGGGCTGGAACTGGCGGTGATCGGGCCGCAGGTGGCGTCGCTGCTCGGCGCCTTGGGGGGCGATGGGGCCAATGCGATAGCGGGGCGGATCGCCTCGGGGGCGGGGCTGTTTGCGGCTTTGCTGGCGGTGGTGGCGCTGGGGGTGATGCGCGCGGCCTGGACGATCCGTTTGCCCGAAGGCGCGACGATTGAGGAGCGGGCGGTTTCGTCTCCCCTCCACCCCGCAGTATCAGCGCAGACGCCCGGTTCGCACCGGACCCGGCAGACCTACAGCACCACTCGCGCCCAACATATTGCGCAGGCCGCGATGCGCAGCCTGCGCCGCGAGGAAATGCACATTGAACGAAACAGCGAGCGAGGGAGAGCCGCATTGGCACCATTGGGCCAAACGGGCGGCGCGGCGGCGCGGCGGAGGGGCCGGATCTCCGGCGCGGCGCGGCAACGGGATACGCGAAACGGGAATGGGGCGGCATGAGCGAGGAAACGAGGATCGCCTATTATCAACAGGCCGACAGTTGGGCGCGGCAGCGTGATACGGCCTATGCCCGCTCGGCGCGGCGGGCGTGGATCGTGGCGGGCGTCGCGGTGGGCGTGGCGGGGCTGGAGGCGCTGGCCATGATCGCGCTGGCGCCGATGAAGACCGTGGTGCCCTATACGCTGCTGGTCGACAGCCACACCGGTTTTACCCAGACGCTGGAGGGCATCCATCCCCAGACGGTTCGCCCGGACGCGGCGCTGACGCAATCGCTGCTGGCGCAATATGTTATCGCGCGCGAAGGCTATGATGCCGCCACGGTAGAGGAGCAGTATCGCAAGGTCGCGCTGTGGTCGGCCGATGGGGCGCGGCGCGATTATCTGGCGCTGATGCAGGCGGGCAATCCGCAGGGGCCGATCAGCCTCTATGGCCGCGCCAAGGTGGTGCATGTGGGCGTGGAGAGCGTGACGCCGATGGGCGCCGGTCAGGCGATGGTGCGCTATTGGTCGGATCGGGCGGAGGGGCGCGATTATTGGGTGGCGCTGGTGCATTACCGCTTTTCCGGCGCGCCGCAGCGGATCGAGGACAGATGGGTTAATCCGCTGGGCTTTCAGGTGACCGCCTATCGCCGGGATCAGGAGGCGCCTCCGGCCGCGCCTGTCGCCCTGCCCGCCGCGCCGCGCCCCGTGGCCTTGGCCCCTGCGGAAACAGTGCGGGAGGTTGCGCCCACAGTGGTGCAGCCGCGCCCCTATCCTTTCCGCAATCCTCACCGGGCGCCCCAGATCGTGCAGCCGGGCGGAGGAGAGCCATGATGCGCCTGCTGCTCGCCTTTGCCTTGATGGGGGGCACGCCCGCCGTAGCCGAGATCACGCCGCGCGCGGGCGGCGGCGATCCGCATGTGCAGACGGTGGCCTATGACCCGGACGAGGTGGTGGCGCTGCGTGTGGCCAACGGCTTTGCGTTGACGGTGCGGTTCGGCGCGGATGAGCGGATCGAAACGGTGACGCTGGGCGATGGCGCGGGATGGGTGGTGCAGACCAACAAGCGCGCCGACAGCCTGATTATCAAGCCGGTTGGCTATGCGCCGACCACCAATCTGACGGTGCTGAGCGATGCGCGGGCTTATAATTTCACCCTCTATGGCGCCGCGCCGGGCGAAGGGGTTCAGCCCTATCTCCTGAGCTTTACCTATCCCGCGCCGGTGGCGGCGGGGCCGGTGGTTGTGGGGCGCTATCGGCTGGGTGGGGATCACGCGCTCTGGCCGGTGGAAATTGGCGATGATGGTGCGGTGACGCGGATGCGCTGGGCCGAAGGGGCGGCGATGCCTGCGGTCTATGGCGCGGGAGCAGGCGGGCGGGCGCTGGTCAATGGCGCTATGCGCGATGGGTTCTATGTGGTGGAGGGGGTTTATGCGCGGCTGACCTTCATCGCGGGCCATGCGCGGGCCGAGGGGCGGAGGATCGCGCCATGAGCGGCCGCGATATTCGCCCAAAGGTGACCCCGCCGCGCGATATGCTGCCCCTGCCGGTGATGCTGGGGGTGGCGGGCGCGCTGGGGTTGGGCCTGTTCGTCTGGATGCAGGGGCAGAGGAAGCCGCCGCCTAAACCGCAGGCGCAGGTCATGCTGAGCGTGCCGCCGCCGCCGCTGGTGCTGCCGGTTGAACGGACGTCGGTGGTGGCGCCGCATCCGGTCATGTTGCGACGGATTGCGCCGCCTGTTCCGCCGCCGGTGGCCTATATGCCTCCTGCGGTGGCTTTTGCCCCGCCAGCCTATGCGCCGCCTGCGCCGCTGCGTCCGGCGGCCAATCGCGAATCTGCGTTGGTGATCGACAATACGGCGGGCATGGGGGCGGCGGTTCAGGGCGCAAAGCCTGAAGGTTCCGCGCCGGTTGATGACACCGCCCATGCCACTCTGATCCGCAGCCGGGCCAGCACCATCCCGCAAGGGACGATCATGGCCGCGACGCTGGAAACGCCGCTCAATTCCGACCGGCCGGGCCTGGCCCGCGCGATCATCAGCGCCGATGTGCGCGGGTTTGACGGGACGCGTGTGCTGATCCCGCGCGGCAGCCGGTTGATCGGTGAGTTCAAGGCCGACAATAGCGCGGGCAAGCGGCGGGTGATGGTCTTGTGGAACCGCTTGATCCGGCCTGATGGGGTGGCGATCCGCATTGCCTCGCCCGCCAGCGACGCGATGGGCGGGGCCGGGATTGCGGGGCGGGTGGATACCCATGCGATTGAAAAGATCGGCAGCGCGGTTTTGCAATCGGCGCTGACGCTGGGCGTCAATGTCGCGACGGCGGAGGTCAGCCGGGGCGGGACTGCGGTCTATCTGGGCGGCGCGGGGCAAAGTCTGGGGCAGCAATTGGTGCCCTCGGTCAATCGCCCCGCCACGGTGAAGGTGAGCGAGGGGGCGGTGATCGCAGTGCTGGTTGCGCATGATCTCGATTTTGCCGGAACCCCGGGGGGGCGATGATGCTGATGGCATGGCTGGCTCCGTTTGCGCCCTTTCTGGCGCAGGGGGATGTGACCGATATTTTCGTCAACCGGCCCGGTGAAATCTGGGTGGAGCGGATGGGTGGAGGGATGGAGCGCCATGATGTGCCGGAAGTGGACGAGGTGCGGTTGTGGCTGATCGCGCGGGGCGTGGCCGGGATCAGCCATCAAGGCATCAGCCGCGAGCATCCGCTGATGGCGGCCACACTGCCCGACGGCGCGCGGGTTCAGGTGGTGGCCCCGCCCGCCGCGCGCGAAGGGATGGCGTTGGCGATCCGCAAACATGTGGTGGCCGATCTGGGGCTGGGCGATCTGGGCGCGCAGGGGATGTTTGACGGAGCGCAGTTTCGGCAGGGGATGGCGCCGTCTGCGCCTGTACCCGCGCCGGGGGATGGGCAGGGGATGGGCGATTATCTGGCCGCGATGGTGCGCGAACGGCGCAATATCCTGATTTCGGGGGGGACGTCGAGCGGCAAGACGACGCTGCTCAATGCCCTGATCCGTGAGATCCCGCATGGGGAAAGGTTGGTGACGATCGAGGATACGGCGGAGCTGAGTGTGCCCCATGCCAATGCGGTGGGGCTGCTGGCGGTGCGCGGGAGCATGGGCGAGGCGCAGGTGGGGGTGGAGGATCTGTTGCAGGCATCGCTGCGAATGCGGCCTGACCGGATCATGCTGGGCGAGTTGCGGGGGCGGGAAGCCTACAGTTTCCTGCGCGCGGTCAACACCGGCCATCCCGGTTCGATGACCACGATCCACGCCGACAGCCCGGAGGGGGCGATTGAGCAATTGGGGTTGATTGTCCTGCAGGCCGGGCTGGGGCTGGGGCGGGAGGATATTATGGATTATGCGCGATCGGTGGTCGATGTGGTGGTGCAGTTGGAGCGGCGCGACGGCGTGCGGCGGGTCAGCCGGATCATCACCACGCGGGGTGCGGCATGAGTGGTCGCGTGGGCCTGTTCATTGCCGGAGGGCAGAAATGCGGGACCACCAGCCTGCACGCCTATCTGGCGCAGCATCCCGAAATTTGCGCGGGGCCCAAGGAGTTGCATTTTTTCGACGATGAAGGCGTCGATTGGGCGCGGCCCGACTATGCCGCCTATGAGGCGCGGTTTGTCGGGCCGGGGATGCGCGTCGATGCCACGCCGATCTATGGCTTCTGGCCCGGCGCGATGGAGCGGATTGCGGCCTATAATCCGGCGGCGCGGCTGATTTTTCTGAGCCGCGATCCGGTGGAGCGGGCATGGTCGCAGTGGTGCATGGAATATGCGCGGGAGGATGAGGCCATGCCCTTTGCCTGCGCCATCCGCGAAGAACGCGGCCGGATCGCAGCGGGAGAGGTGGGCTTGCGCCATCACTCCTATATCCAGCGCAGCGCTTATGGGATGCAGGTGGCGCGGGCCATGGCGCTGTTTCCCCGGCGGCAATTGCTGTTCATTGAAAGCGCGGAACTGGCGCGCGATCATAAGGGCGTGTTGGCGCGCGTGGCGGCTTTTGCCGGGGTGTCGCCGTTTGGCGCGGTGGAGCCTTTGCGGCGTAATGCGCGGGCCCAGATGGATTATCCGGCCCCGCCGGACGCGGCGGATCGGGCCTATATTATGAAGAGGCTGGCCCATGATCGGGTGTTGTTTGAACGGTTGACCGGGATTGGCGGGGCGCGCGCGGTTTGATAGGGCTGGCCCGATATGACCGAGGATACGCCAGCCCAAACCCGCGCGCGCCTGTTGCTGGCGGCCGAAACGCTTGTTGTGGGCGAGGGTGTCCATGCGCTTTCCGTGAGACGGATTGCCGGGGCGGCGGGGGCTAATTCGGCGCTGATACGTTATCATTTTGGCGGCACGGACGGGTTGCTGCGCGAACTGGCGCTGCGCAATGGGGCGATGATTGCCGATGCCCGGGCCGACTGGCTGGCGCGCGGCGAGGGGTTTGAGGCCAGCGTCGATGCGCTGATCCAGCCCCTATGGGCGCAGGCGGCGATGAGCGGGGATTATCGCGCCATCGTGGTTTTGGACGAGATTTTTTCGCGCGCCGCGCCTGCGCTGCATGACGAGATATGGGCGATGTTTGCCGATGGCGTGGCGCAGGTGAAGGCGCAATTGGCCGCCGTACTGCCGGGGGTGGATGAGGCGACGCTGGGCTGGCGCATCCGGTTTGTTACGGCGGCCGCGTTGGATGTGCCACCCCGCGATGCACGGCGCGAGGGGCGCGAGAGCCGGGATGAAAGGCTGATGCAGTTTCGTCGCTTTGCGCTGCACGCCCTGGGGGATTTGTGAGCGGGGATTTATGAGCCAGACGACGATTTTTGAAGTGATGTCGGGGCTTTGCCGCGATCTGGGCGCGATCAATCTGGGGCAGGGATTTCCGGATATGGAGGAGCCGCCCGAGGTGATCGGCGCGGCCCAGCGGGCCTTGGTGGAACGCAGCAATCAGTATCCGCCGATGCGCGGCCTGCCCGAATTGCGCGGGGCGGTGGCGGGGCTGTATGGCGTTTCGGCGGCGGAGGTGATCGTGACTTCCGGCGCGACAGAGGCGCTGGCCAGCGCGATTCTGGCGCTGGTGCGGCCCGGTGACGAGGTGATCTGCGTTCAACCCTTATATGACGCCTATTTGCCGCTGGTGGCGCGGGCGGGGGGCGTGGCGCGGCTGGTCAATCTGCGGCCTCCGGCGTGGAGCCTTGATCTCGACGAACTGGCGGACGCGATTACCGACAAGACGCGGCTGATTATCCTCAACACGCCCAACAATCCCACCGGCACCGTGCTGGATCGCGCCACGCTGGAGGAGATTGGCGCTCTGGCGCAGCGGCATGGGATTTATGTGCTGTCGGACGAGGTGTGGGAGGCGACGGTGCTGGATGGCAGCAAGCCGCTTTCGGTGCTGGATATTCCCTCGCTGCGCGACCGGTCGGTCAAGGTCGGCTCGGCAGGCAAGATCTTCTCGCTGACTGGGTGGAAGATCGGTTGGGCGGTGGCCGCGCCCGAATTGGCCGAGCGCGTTGCGGCCAGTCATCAGTTCATCACCTTTACCACCCCCACCCCGTTGCAATGGGCCGTGGCCGAAGGGCTGGCGCTGGGCGAGGCTTGGTTTGCCGCGCATCGCGCCCGCTATGTCGAGAGCAAGGCGCGGCTGGTGAGCGGGTTGACGCAGGCCGGTTTTTGCGTGCTGCCCTGTGCGGGGACGTGGTTTGTGACGGTTGATCTGGCGGCTTCGGGTCTGCCTGCGCAGGATGAGGCTTTGGCTCAGCGCTTGGTCCGTGAGGCGGGCGTGGGGTCGATCCCGGTGTCGGCCTTCTATGCGGATCGGCCGGAGCGGGGTTATCTACGGCTGTGTCATGCCAAGCGGGGCGATACGCTGGATCAGGCGGTGGAGAGGTTGGCCGGGTTTAGGGCGGGGTTTGTTTAGGGTAAGGATGCCTCCGGCGGGCAAAGGGCGGGGGCCCTTTGCAATCCCATGACTGTCTAGGTTGAGCCAACGGATCAACATTGCGTGAGATCGCCGCGCCGCAGGCTATTAAACCGCTTCGCGGAATCAGCGCGATGCCCGCAAACCAAACGCCCCATTAAAGGGATTGCAAAGGGTCGAGACCCTTTGCCCGCCGGAGGCACAAAAAAAGACCGGCAAGGATATCTCCCCACCGGCCTCTTTTCGATAACTTAAGGAATATCAGCGCTTAGCCAGCCATTCCTCAAGCCACTTGATCGTGTAATTGCCGGTCTTGAAATCATCCACGTCCAGCAGCGCCTGATGGAGCGGGATGTTCGTTTTCGGCCCCGTAATCGCCATTTCCTCAAGCGCGCGCTTGAGGCGAAGGATCGCGCCCTCGCGGGTGCGGCCATAAACGATCAGCTTGGCGATCATCGAATCGTAGTAGGGCGGGATGCGATAACCGGCATAGAGCCCGCTATCGACGCGCACATGCAGGCCGCCCGCCGCGTGGAAATTCTCCACCAGCCCCGGCGAGGGAGCGAAGGTGAAGGGATCCTCGGCGTTGATGCGGCATTCGATGGCATGGCCACGGAATTCCAGCTCGTCCTGACGCACCGAGAGCGGCAGGCCATCGGCAATGCGGATCTGTTCGCGCACGAGGTCGACGCCGGTGATCGCTTCGGTAACGGGATGCTCCACCTGAAGACGGGTGTTCATCTCGATGAAGTAGAACTCACCGTTTTCCCAGAGGAATTCGATCGTCCCCGCGCCGCGATAGCCCATGTCGGCCATGGCCTTCGACACGATGCCGCCCATGCGTTCGCGTTCCTCCGCGCCGATCACCGGCGAGGGGGCTTCTTCCAGCACCTTCTGGTGGCGGCGCTGCAGCGAGCAGTCACGTTCGCCCAGATGGATGGCATTGCCATTGCCGTCGCCAAACACCTGGAATTCGATGTGGCGCGGGTTGCCGAGGTACTTCTCGATATAGACCGTGGCGTCGCCAAAGGCGGCCTTGGCCTCGCTGCCTGCCTGCTGCATCAGCGTTTCGAGTTCATCCGGCCCGGTGCAGACCTTCATGCCGCGACCGCCGCCGCCGCTGGCCGCCTTGATGATGACCGGATAGCCGACATCTTCCGCGATCAGCTTGGCGTCCTCGATCTCCGAGACCGCGCCGTCAGAACCCGGCACCAGCGGCAGACCCAGCGCGCCAGCGGTGCGCTTGGCCTCGACCTTGTCGCCCATCGTGCGGATATGTTCAGGCTTGGGCCCGATCCAGATCAGGCCATGCGCCTCGACGATTTCGGCAAAGCGGGCGTTCTCCGAAAGGAAGCCATAGCCCGGGTGGATCGCATCGGCGCCGGTGATTTCCGCCGCGCTGATGATCGCCGCCACGTTCAGATAGCTGTCCTTGGCCGCGGGCGGGCCGATGCAGACCGCATGGTCGGCCAGCCGCACATGCATCGCATCGGCATCCGCCGTCGAATGCACAGCCACCGTTTCGATGCCCATTTCCCGCGCCGCGCGATGGATGCGCAGAGCGATTTCGCCGCGATTGGCGATCAGGATGCGTTTGATGGCCATAATTCTATCAGCCGATCACAACCAGCGGCTGGTCAAATTCGACCGGCTGCCCGTTTTCGATGCTGATCGCCTTGATCGTGCCGGCCACAGGGGCGGTGATCGGGTTCATAACCTTCATCGCTTCCACGATCAGCAGGGTGTCGCCCGCCTTGACCGCCTTGCCGATGGAGATGAAATCGGGCGCGCCGGGTTCGGGCGCCAGATAGGCGGTGCCGACCATCGGCGATTTGACCTGCGTGCCTTCAACCACGGCAGGAGCGGCCGCAGCCGGGGCCGCAGCAGCAGGCGCAGCCGCCGCAACCGGCGCGGCGGCGGGCGCCATAGGCAGCGCGGGCGCATAGGCCGGAGCCGCCGCAGCAACGGTGACGTTGCGCGCGACGCGGATTTTGCGGCCGCCATCGGCCACTTCGATTTCGGTCAGGCCCGTATCGCCCAGCAGAACCGCCAGCTCGCGCACCAGCGCTGCATCGACGTTCATGCCGGATTGGATGTCGCGGCCCGTTTCAGTTTTGTCGCCCATGAAATCCCCTTGGCGATGGTTTATCAGGCTTGGCCCCTATCCCTACGGCCGTTGTCAGGCAAGGGGAAACCGGGCGTTTACCAAAGGCAAGCCACCCGCAGGGCCATATTCCGGGCGATTTTACAGGATAACCGCCGCATCCAGCGCGATCAGATAGGATTTCGCGCCAAAACCGGCGATGGTGCCCTTGGCGGCCATGCCGATATAGCTCTTATGACGAAATTCCTCGCGCGTGTGGGGATTGGAGAGATGGACCTCGATCACGGGCAACTGGATCGCCTTGATCGCGTCATGCAGCGCGACCGACGTATGCGTATACGCGCCTGCGTTCAACAGCACCGCCTTGGCGCCGGTGGCGCGGGCCTCGTGCAGCCAGTCGATCAGGTCGCCTTCGTGGTTCGACTGGCGGCAATCCACGGCAACGCCCAGTTCGGCCGCCCGCTTGGCCAGGCTGGCGTCAATATCGGCCAGCGTGTCATGGCCGTAAATCTGCGGCTCGCGCGTACCGAGCAGATTGAGATTGGGGCCGTTGAGGACGAAAATGGTCGTTGCCATGGAAAAGCCTGCCTGAAACTGTTTGCGTTGCAGGCGTCATACAATGTCGCGTCGAGCGGGCAAGGTTCAGCGGTCCGTTCCGGCCACTTTGCCCCATTGGCGCGCGGCGGTATAACCCAGATAACCGGTGCCGAACAAAGCGTAGAGCCCATCGGGCAAGCTGTTGAGCCACAATTTGACGCCATTGCTGATGGCCGCCGCCACCGGCGCACTGATCGCCGAGAGCAGGCCCATCGGCAGGCTGAGCAGGATCATGCCATACATAAGATAGAGAAAGCTGGGTCGCGCCCGGCTGACATAGCGGTCGGGGCAGGCGGCTTCGATCTGGGCCGGTCCAAGCTCGGGCAGGCCATTGGCGGGCGGATCGGCTGATTCGGGCATAGGGGTTCTCCTGTTGGGGAGAATGAAATAACCAAATCGGTTTGCGTAGGAAATCGAGCAACAAAAAAGGCGACCGCCGCCTGGGCAATCGCCTTTTTGAAACCAATTGGTCGGGACGAGAGGATTCGAACCTCCGACCCCCACACCCCCAGTGTGATGCGCTACCAGGCTGCGCTACGTCCCGACCTTGGTTGTTTCCGGTGGGGCGTTGCCCTGCCGGAGGCGCGCCTATAGGAGGGCTTTTTCGGCATGGCAATCATCTTTTTGCATTTTTCTGGCAATTTTTTTGCCTTGCTGATCAGGGCTTGGGTCAAAACCCAGGCATTTCGGGCATTACGCACGCCCATGCCCCGTCACATTGATATGATCCGGATAAGCTGCTAGGCGCACGGTCACTTCGGGGGAGGCGCGAGAAGGCGGATTTATCCTGCCTGATCGGCCAGATCCGGTTCCTGTTATTCCTGCGCAAGGGTGTTTTCCCGTGTCGATCCAAACGCTTTCGCTTCTTTCCGCCGCCGCCGCCGGTGGCCAGCCCCCCGCTTGGCTGCAATTCCTGCCGCTGGTGCTGATGGGCATTGTCATGTGGTTCCTGTTCCTGCGCCCGCAGATGGCCCAGCAAAAGGCCCAGAAGGCCAAGCTGGAAGGGATCAAGAAGAATGACATGGTGATTACCGCCGGTGGCCTGCTGGCCAAGGTGGTCAAGGCCGACGACGACTACCTCGAACTGGAAATCGCCCCTAACACGCGCGTGCGCGCCGTGCGGGCAACCATTTCGGACGTGGTGGTGCCCGGCACGGGCAAGCCCGCCAACGACTGATGACATAGACGCCCCCAGCTTGAACCGGCTGTGGGGCGTTCTTATGTGCGCTGCCTTGGCCCCTTTCCGGGCCGCTTCTCATTTCTAGAGCCGGATGAACCCATGCTCGATTTTCCCCGCTGGAAACAGCTTTGGTACTGGGCGCTTACGCTGCTTTGCGTGGCCGCCGCCGTGCCTTCGATAGTGTCATGGGCCGGGGGCAACTGGCCCTCCTCGCTGCCCAATCCCAAGATCAACCTTGGCCTCGACCTTGCCGGCGGCAGCCACCTGTTGCTCGAAGCCAATGCCGATCAGGTGGTTTCGCAGCGCCTTGAAGGCAAGGAAGAAGAAGTGCGCGCCGCCCTGAAGAAGGCCGGCAATGTGCATTACGGCGACATTTCCACCAAGGGCGGCGTGCTCTCCTTCATGGTGGCCAGCGCCGCCGAAGTGGACGCTGCGCGCGAAGTGCTGGTGCCGCTGACCAATGGCGCGGGGCTTTCGGGCAAGCGCGACTGGGATATTCAGGTGGTCGACACCACCCGCTTTGTCCTGACGCCGACCAAGGAAGGCATCGCCGACGCGATCGACAAGGCGATGGAAACCGCCACCGAGGTGGTGCGCAAGCGTATCGACGCCATGGGCACGCGCGAGCCGACCATCATCCGTCAGGGCGCCGACCGCATCGTGGTGCAGGTGCCCGGCCTGTCGGATCCGGCCGCGTTGAAGGCCCTGCTGGGCCAGACCGCCAAGCTGGAATTCAAGCTGGTCGATCAGAACGGCATGGCGGGCGGTGTTGCGGCCCCCGGCGATGAAATCGTGCCCTTTGCCAATGGGCAGGGCGCGATTGCGGTCAAGCGTCTGGGCGGCATCAAGGGCGACCGCCTGACCAATGCCACGCAAAGCTTCAGCCAGCACAATGAGGCGGTCGTCTCGATCACCTTCGACAATCAGGGCGGCGAACAATTCGCCCGCCTGACCAGCCAGAATGTCGGCAAGCCTTTCGCCATCATTCTGGACGGCAAGGTGCTCTCGGCCCCCAACATCAACGAACCGATCATGGGCGGCAGCGCCCAGATTTCGGGGAGCTTTACCGTGGAAAGCGCGAACCAGCTGGCGATTGCGCTGCGTTCGGGCGCGCTGCCGGTGGACCTGAAGGTGGTCGAGGAACGCACGGTCGGCCCCGACCTTGGCGCCGATTCGATCCACAAGGGCATGATCGCCATGGTGGTCGGCACCGCGCTGGTGGTGATCTTTATGGCCGTCACCTACGGCCGCTTCGGCATCTATGCCAACACGGCGGTCATCATCAACGTGCTGATGATTCTGGGCATCATGGCGGTGTTCAACACCACGCTGACGCTGCCCGGCATTGCCGGTTTCGTGCTGACCATCGGCGCGGCGGTTGACGCCAACGTGCTGATCAACGAGCGCATCCGCGAAGAGCGGCGGCGCGGGCGCAAGGTCGTGCAATCGGTCGAGCTGGGCTACAAGGAAGCGAGCCGCACCATCTTTGACGCCAACATTACCCACATCATCGCCGCTGTGCTGATGTTCGAATTCGGCTCCGGCCCGATCAAGGGTTTTGCCGTGGTGCTGATGATCGGTATCGCGACCTCGGTGTTCACCGCCGTTTTCCTCACCCGCATGTGGGTGGCGGGCTGGCTGCGCCGCGCGCGCCCGTCCGACCTGCATATCTGATAGGGGTGAATTTCCATGCGTTTGCTTAAACTCGTCCCTGACAACACCAATCTCCACTTTTTGAAGTGGCAGTGGCCGACCACGATCATCTCTGTCCTGCTGATGCTGGGCAGTTGGACGCTGATGTTCACCCATGGGCTGAACATGGGCGTGGACTTTGTGGGCGGCCAGATGATCCGCGTGACCTTTACGCAAAGCCCGACCGCACCGATCGCGCAATTGCGCAGCGAGGTCGAGACGCTGGGCTATGGCGAGCCGATCATCCAGACCTTTGGCAAGCCCAACGAGATCTCGATCCGCCTGCGCCTGCCCGAAGGGTCGGACAAGGATGCGGCTCTGGCCGATGCCATGGCCAAGAAGATCACGGCCAACATCAAGCAGAACCACGCCGATGCGCGCGTCGATGGCGTCGATTCGGTGTCGGGCAAGGTCTCGAAGGAATTGGGCTGGACCGCGTTTAAGGCGCTGGGCTTTGCCAGCCTCGCGATCTCGATCTTCATCTGGTATCGCTTTGAATGGCAATTCGGCGTCGGCGCGCTGGTCAGCCTAGTGCATGACGTCTCGCTGGTGCTGGGCCTGTTTGCGGTCACGCAGATGGAGTTCGACCTGACCATCGTGGCGGCGATCCTGACGGTGATCGGCTATTCGCTCAACGACACGATCGTGGTCTATGACCGTATCCGCGAGAATCTGAAGAAGTATCGCAAGATGCCGCTGGAGGAATTGCTCGACCTGTCGGTGAACGAAACGCTGGCGCGTACGGTGGTGACCTCGGGCACGATGCTGATCACGCTGATCGCGCTGCTGCTGCTGGGGCCGAAGGTGATTTTTGGTTTCTCGGCGGCGCTGATCCTCGGGATTTTCGTGTGCACCTATTCCTCGATCTACGCCGCAGCGCCGATGCTGATCTGGCTCAAGGTCAACCCGACCAGCTTCGTGCCGGGTGAAGGGGCGAAGGATGAGGCGCCTTAAGGTTTAGTGTGCCTCCGACGGGCCAAGGGACTTGTCCCTTGGCAATCCCGTTAATAGGTTTTAGGCGGCTTTGTTGCTTTATGCGGCGAAGCCGCTTTTATTTTATGGCCAGCGGCGCGGTGAGCTTTGGGATTTTACTCCGCCCAGTCATGGGATTGCAAAGGGTCGAGACCCTTTGCCCGCCGGAGGCTACCTTGCCTCCTGCCAAAATTCCTTCAGCCTCCCCGCATTGGCCTCCCAGCTAAACCCCGCCACCTGCGCGGCTACATCTGCCTGTTCCATCGGCGTGGCCAGCAATTCGGCCACCGCCGCCGCAATGGCCTGAGGACTGCGCTCCGCAATCCGGCCCGCCATGGGAGAGGTGACGACTTCACGCGCGCCGCCAATATCGGGGATGACCAAGGGCGCCCCGCAGGCCAGCGCCTCGATCCAGACATTGGCCAGCCCCTCGCGCTCGGAGGGCAGGATGACGGCATCGGCTGCGCTCATCAGCAGAGGCAGGGCGTCATGGCTGACCTGTCCAAGGAAATGAACGCGCGGGCCAAAGGGCGCGGCCTGTTGGCGCAGGGCGGCCTCGTCTGGCCCGGTCCCGGCCAGCGCCAAATGCGCGTCGGGCAGATCGGCCAGCGCGGCGATGGCCAGCGCCTGACCCTTGATAGCGATCAGCGCGCCAGGGCAAACCAGCAGCGGCGCGCCATCGGGTATTGTCAGACCAAGTCTTTCGGGAAGAGCGGCGCGGGCCTCGCCACGCGGCATGGGCTTGAAGCGCCCGCGATCCAGCCCGGTGTAATGCACGCGCAGCTTGGCCTGATCCATGCCCAGCGCCACCATATCGCGCCCCAAAGCACCGGAAACGGTCAGCAGCGCAGATGCTTGATCCGCCGCAGCCAGCATCTGTGCCAGCGCCGCCGGTCGACCGCCCCAATAGTGGATGTCCGACCCGCGCGCCTTGATCGTCAGCGGCAGACCCAGTTCACGCGCGATGATCGCGGCGGCGGGGCCATCGGGAAAGAAGAATTGCGCATCGACCAGATCGAACGGCTTTTCCGCATGAAGCCGCCGCACCAATGGCAGCACGGCGCGGGCGATCCGGTTCGGATTGCCATCACCGCCGATCATGGGAAGCAGCGTGAAGCGCGGATGGAGCACTGTCAGCCCGCCCAATTGCGATTGCGCAGGGCATCGCGCCCAATCCCGATAGGGCTGGCGCAGGCTGAGCGGAAAAGGGGGCAAGCCGACTGGGTTGATCATGGTCAGATCAACCCCGCCCAGCCGTTGAAGCGCCGCCATTTGATTGGCGACGAATTTGCCGAACCCCCCGCGAACGGGCGAGGGGAACAGGGTGGATAGGGAGAGGACGCGCATCATACGCGGGTGATTACAGCTTCCTCACTAACATTTCGGCAACAGCCAGCCATGGCGGGCTGTCGATCACCAACTGGCGATGGCCGATGCCGGGAGGCAGCAGCGCGATGCGATGCTCGTCCCGGTCGATCAGGCGGCCAAAAACGAATCGCCCTCCCGGACGCGGCGCGAGCACATCGCGGTTAACCAGCTTGGAGAAACTTTCCGGCTGCATCTGGCGTAACCAGATCTGGTCGCCGCTGCGATAGTCACCCGCGCCGGTTTCCACCGACATCGCCATCTGCGTGCCTTCACCCACCAGTTCGGAAGGCAGGATGGCATCGCGCGGCGTGGTCAAGGCCTCGGCCCCGACATCGGTCAGGCGAGCGACCATTTTGGCCTGTTCGGCCGTATCCCCGCGCACCAGAAGCTCCGGATCCACCTCAAGCGCAAGCGCAATCCGGTTCATCCAGATGAGCGAGAGATTGCGCGTGCCGGTTTCCAGCCTGCCAATCGTCTGCGCCGTTGTGGGCGGTGAGCAGCGCGCGGCCACATCTGCCAGCGTCATGCCCTTTTGTCTGCGAATATCACGTATGCGGTTAATCATGACTAGCCGACCCCTCGAACCAATCCGGTTTTTTCACTTTCCTACAATTTGCCCGGCTTGGCAAACTCTTTGCAAGGAATGGCAGAAGAAACCTAAGGGGATACTACTATGAATCGGCAACTTGTCGAACGGGAATTAACCGCAGAGGGGCCTGGACGCGGAAAACCTCGCCGATTGGGGCGCAGCGTGACGGTTAATTTGTGCGAATCGCCCCTGACATGGCTCCACGCGCGCGGCCATCTCACCGATCGCGAATATGATGCGGGCGAGCGGCTGCGCGCCGATTGGGAAACGGCGCAATTGGCCCCGAATATGTCGATGCGTTGGGAGCCTGTGGTCACCCGGGGCAGCCGCCACGACCGCGATCTCAATCCCACAGAGCGTCAGATCGCCGCCAAGGCCCGCTTTGACGGCGCGCTGGCCGTGGCCGGAAAAGGGCTGGCCGATATCCTCTGGCGCGTGGTCTGTGCGGGCGAGAGTCTGCCGGTTGCCGAAAAATCGCTCGAATGGCCGGCGCGCTCGGGAAAGCTGGTGCTGAAGCTGGCGCTTGATCGGGTGGCGGAGTTTTATCGGATCGAGTGAGGGGGGCGGCATTATGCCTCCCGCTTCTTACCCCTCCACCATCTCCGCCAATTCCAGCCAGCGTTCCTCAGAGGCATCCTTTTCCGCACGGGCCTTGTCCAGCGCCGCCGTCAATTGAGCAAAGCGGGCCGGGTTCTGCGTATAGAGGTCCCCATCCGCCAGCGCCGCCTCCAGCTTGGCAATCTCGCCGTCCAGCGCCTCGATCCGGGCGGGCAGGAGGTCGTAATCGCGCTGGTCCTTATAGCTCAGCTTGACCTTATTGCGCACGGGCATGGCCACGGGCGCGGCCTCGGCCTTATCCGCCACAGCCGCCTTTTTGGCTGCCGGAGCATTGCGCTGCTGGCGCTGCTTTTCCCAATCGGCATAGCCGCCCGCGACGATATCGACCCGCCCCGATCCGTCCAGCCCCAGTGTGACCGTGCAGGTGCGATCCAGAAAGTCGCGGTCATGCGATACGATCAGCACCGTGCCGTCGTAATCGGCGATCACTTCCTGCAGCAGGTCGAGCGTTTCCAGATCAAGATCGTTGGTCGGTTCGTCCAGCACCAACAGATTGGAAGTCCGCGCAAATTCGCGCGCCAGCAAAAGCCGCGACCGCTCCCCGCCCGACAGCGTGCCAACCCGCGCCTCGATCAGGCCCGGATCGAACAGGAAGTCCTTGAGATAGCCCTGAACATGCTTCTTCTCACCGCGCACATCCACCCAGTCGCCGCCCTCTGCCAGCACATCACGGATGCGCTTTTCGGGCGAAAGAAGGCTGCGCTGCTGGTCGATCATCACGCCCGAGAGTGTCTGCGCCAGCTTGACCGTCCCGGTGTCGGGCTCCAATTCCCCGGTCAGCATTTTGAGCAAGGTCGTCTTGCCCGCGCCATTGCCCCCGACAAGGCCGATCCGGTCGCCGCGCTGGATGCGCAGGTTAAAGTCGCGGATGATCGTGCGGTCGCCGAATTTCTTCGACACGCCCTCGGCCACGATCACCGATTTGGTTTTAACATCGTCACTGGCCAGTTTCATTTTGGCCGCGCCCTGGGGGCTGAGCATGGACGCCCGCTGTGCCCGCATCTGATAAAGCTTTTCCAGACGCCCCTGATTGCGCTTGCGCCGCGCCGTAACCCCGCGCGAAAGCCAGTGCGTTTCCAGCTTCAGCTTGGCGTCCAGCTTTTCGGCCGCGCGCGCCTCGTTGGCGTAAACTTCCTCTTCCCATGCCTCATAGCCGCCAAAGCCGACCTCGCGCCGCCGCAGCGATCCGCGATCCAGCCACAGCGTCGCCCGCGTCAGCCGCGTCAAAAAGGTGCGGTCATGGCTGATGACCACAAAGGCGCCGGTATAGCGCTGCAACCAGCTTTCCAGCCAGTCGATCGCGGCCAGATCCATATGGTTGGTCGGCTCGTCCAGCAGCAGCAGGTCCGGCTCGCTGGCCAGAGCGCGGCAGATCGCCGCCCGGCGACGCTCGCCGCCCGAGGCGCTGGCGGCCTCGCGGTTCAGGTCGATGCCCAACTGGCTGGCGATGGATTCGACCTCATGCTGGGGCGGGGCGTCCGGTCCCTTCAGGCAATAATCGAGCAGGCGCGGGCAACCGCCGAAATCCGGGTCCTGCTCCAGCACGACAACTTTGGTCCCCGGCTGGATTGAACGCTTGCCCTTGTCCGCATCCAGCGTGCCCGCGATCAGGCGCAGCAAGGTGGTCTTGCCCGCGCCATTGCGCCCGATCAGCGCAAGCCGATCGCGCGGGGCGATGAAAATGTCGAGGTCGCGAAAAAGCCAGCCCGATCCCTGGATCAGGCTCAGTCCTTCCCAGCTGAGAATAGGTGCAACTGCCATGGCCGCGCGTTAGGGGGCAACAGCGGCCATGGCAAGCCGCGTCAGTTGGTCAGTTCAAAGGCCATGGCCAGCGACACGGAAATGGTGACGGGGCGGGGAGTGAGGTCGAGGGGAACAGTCTCGCCCTCTCTGGGCATGAAGCGGGGGGCGGGGGGCGCAAACAGGGCCATACGCGCCTCGCTTTCGGTAACGCTCAACAATCGCACGGAGGAAAAACCGTTCGCCTGAGCGTGGATCATGGCCCTGCTGCGGCCCTGCGCGGTGGCGTTGGCGATCAGCCGGTCCATGATCGCGCTTTTGTTGGCAACGTCGAATTGCAGATTGCCGGTGCTGGTTGCCCCGGCGGCCACGGCCGCGCCCATGACGTCGTTCAGGCCATCCAGCTTGCGCAATTTCACCTGAATATAATTTTCGATCATGAAGCCTTTGCGATGGCGCGCGCCGCCTTCTCCTTCAAATTCGTCATGGGCCGAAAGGCCGCCCTGTTTGATGTCCGAGGCAAGCACGCCCTTTGCCATCAAGGCAGTTTTCAGCTTTGCCAATCCCGCATTGTTGGCCGCCACGGCGGCCGGGGTTTCGCGATTGCGGGTGATCAGACTGATATGGAGAATGGCGATGTCGGGGGCTTGCTCCACGCTGTCACCGACATTCAGGGAAACGACCGGCCCCTTTGGCGCAATCGTCAGCATGGGAGCCGAGGGGATCTGCGCCAAGGCCCCTTGAGGTGAGGCGCAAAAACATAGCGCCAGAAAATAACATCTTTTCATTTGGCCCCCTTGTCTTCCATTTCCGGCTGAACAATCGCTATGTTCTCTATTCACATCGTGTTCAATCGCAAACGGATAACCCAGACGCCATGTTCACACGGCTCACCTCTATGCTGATGATGGCCCCTCTGGCGCTTTGGGCGGTGGTTTCGGCGCTGGCTTTGCCGCCGGTGCCGATGGCCCATGCCGGGCCGGGCGAAGCGCAGGGCGAGGCCCGGCGCGAAATGCGCGCGGGCAATGTGCGATCCTTGCGCGAAATCGAAACGCATGTGCTGCCGATGATGGCGGGGGCCCAATATCTGGGGCCTGAATATGACCCGCTGGCCATGGCCTATCGCCTGAAATTCGTGAAAGACGGGCGTGTGGTCTTTGTCGATGTCGATGCGCGTTCGGGGGAAATCCTGCGCCAGCGGCGCTGATCCTTGCCCCGGCTGCTTGACGCAGGCGTGCCCCGCGCCCATCTCCCCTGTTAATCCGACCAATAATAAGGAAGTGCCAGATGCGGATCCTGATCGTCGAGGATGAACCCACGCTGGGCCGCCAGCTCAAGACAACGCTGGAGCAGACCGGCTATGCGGTTGACCTGTCCACCGATGGCGAGGATGGCCATTTTCTGGGCAGCACCGAAGATTACGATGCGGTGATCCTTGACCTTGGCCTGCCCGAAATCGATGGGCTGACGGTGCTGTCCATGTGGCGCAAGGAGGGGCGCAAGTTCCCCGTGCTGGTGCTGACGGCGCGCGATTCGTGGTCGGACAAGGTGGCCGGGCTGGATGGCGGCGCCGACGATTATCTGGCCAAGCCGTTTCAGACCGAGGAACTGATCGCCCGTCTGCGGGCGCTGATCCGCCGTGCTTCGGGCAATTCCTCGTCCGAACTGATCGCGGGCGATGTGCGTCTGGATACGCGCTCGGGCCGCGTCACGCTGGCCGGTGAGCCGGTGAAGCTGACGGCGCAGGAATACAAGCTGCTCTCCTATCTGCTCCATCACAAGGGCAAGGTGGTGAGCCGCACCGAATTGATCGAGCATATTTACGATCAGGATTTCGACCGCGATTCAAACACTATCGAGGTGTTTGTCACGCGCATTCGCAAGAAGCTGGGCGCCGATGTGATCACCACGATCCGCGGGCTTGGCTACAGCCTTGACGAGCCGGCGCGCGGATAAGCAACAATGGCCAGCGCCCAAGCGCCGGAAACAGCAAAGAGCGATACGGGCAGGGTTGACCAGGTGAAATACACCGGCAGCCTTGCGCGGCGCATGATGCTGATCGCGGTGGGCTGGATTTTGGTGCTGCTGCTGGCGGGCGGGCTGGCGCTGGATCGGGCGATGACCGCGATGGTCACGCGCAATTTCGACGAACAGCTCGGCTATATGCTGACCGGCATGATCGGCAGCGCCGAAATCGGCCCCGACGGCGAGGTGTTCTTCAACCGGCCCCTTGGCGACCAGCGTTTTCTTGAACCCAACAGCGGCCTCTATTGGCAGATCAGCGGCAAGGGACATGAGGATTTCCCCAGCCGCTCGCTCTGGGACCGCACGCTGAAAATCTCGGCCGATCATCAGGACACGCAGGCCCATATTTTCGATTCGAGCCAGTTTTCCGGCGAGCCCCTGCGCATCATGGAGCGTTCGATCATCCTGCCGGGCAGCAATACGACATGGTGGTTCGTGGTGGCCGAGAGCCGCCATGAGTTGGACGCGCAGATCCGCCGCATCCGCACGATCCTGATCGACAGCTTCCTTGTGCTGGGCCTTGGCCTTGTGCTGATGGCGGCGATCCAGAGCTGGTATGGCCTCTCGCCGCTGCGCCGCGTGCGTCTGGCCATCGCGCATATGCGCAGCACCGGGGCCAACCGGGTGAACGACCCTCTGCCGGTTGAGGTGCAGCCCTTGGTGCAGGAATTGAACGACCTGCTATCCCACAACGAGCGGCAGGCCGAGGAGGCGCGCACCCATGCGGGCAATCTGGCCCATGCGCTCAAAACGCCGCTGACGGTGCTGCTCAATGCGGCGCAGGCCAAGGAGCCCGATCTGGCCGAATCGGTGGCGCGCGAAACGGCGGTGATGCGCCGACAGGTCGAGCACCATCTTGCCCGCGCGCGAGCCGTTGGGCGGCGCGGGGCGGGGCAGGCGCGCACCGTGGTGTGGGATGCGGCCAAATCGGTGATGCGCGCGGTCGAGCGACTTTATGGCGATGCGCGCTTTGACCTTGATGGATCGCATGACGCACAGGTTGCCATCGAGCGGCAGGATCTGGACGACCTTCTGGGCAATCTGATCGAAAATGCGGCCAAATATGGCGGCGGCAGCGTCTTCGTCACCATTGATGCGGGCGACAAGGGTGAACTGGTCGAAATCTGGGTCGAGGACGACGGCATGGGCATCCCCGAGGCCGAGCGCACCCGTATCTTCGACCGTGGCGCGCGGCTGGATACGGGCAAACCGGGCACGGGGTTGGGGCTGGCTATCGTGCGCGATGTGGCGGAAATCTATGGCGGAAACGTTGAGCTGGACGAGAGTGAGGATCTGGGCGGGTTGCTGGTGAAGTTGCGATTGCCCAGGGCGCGGGGGATAGAGGTTAAAGGTTAAGGATGCCTCCGCCGGGCAAAGGGCGGGGGCCCTTTGCAATCCCCATATTTGTGAGTGTGCTATAAGATCAGCCTTGCCGCGCCGCAGGCTATTAAACCGCTTCGCGGAACAGCGCCCCGACGCGAATATGGCGCAACCCCATAACGGGATTGCAAAGGGACTGAGTCCCTTTGCCCGCCGGAGGCATCTTTACCCCTTAACCCTTACTCGCCCAATTTGGCCTTCTCATGATGCCGGATCACTTCATCAATGATGAAGCGCAGGAATTTTTCGCCAAAATCAGGATCAAGCTGCGCATCCTCGGCCAGTTTGCGCAGGCGTGCGATCTGGCGCTCTTCGCGGCCGGGGTCGCTGGCGGGCAGGGTGTGGGCGGCTTTATATTCGCCCACGGCCTTGGTGATGCGGAATCGCTCGGCCAGAATGTGAATCAGCGCGGCATCGATATTGTCGATGCTCGACCGGAAAGAGGCCAGAACCGGATCGGTGGTGGCAACAAGGCTGCCCTGATGTGACGTTTCAACCATAAAGCGCCGCTAGCATGAGACAATGGTCGATTCCAGCCTTGCCTTTGCGCGGGATGCGGCGCAATGCGAGCCCGATGACTGCCCAACCCGTTTCCTTGAATGAACTTGGGGCGCCCATGGATGCGCCTCAGCCCTCGATCGACCCTTTGCTGGCGCTGACGGCCAAGGGGATGGACGAGGTAAACGCCGTGATTCTGAGCCGGATGCAGAGCGACATCCCGCTGATCCCGCAGCTTGCCGGGCATCTGATTTCGAGCGGGGGCAAGCGTCTGCGCCCGATGCTGACGGTCGCGGCGGCGGAACTGGTGGGCTATACGGGCGGCGCGCAATATGCGCTGGCTGCGGCGGTTGAGTTTATCCATACCGCCACGCTGCTGCATGACGACGTGGTCGATGGCTCGGACCTGCGCCGGGGCAAGGCGGCGGCCAATATCATCTATGGCAACCCGGCCACGGTGCTGGTCGGCGACTATCTGTTCAGCCGGTCGTTTGAACTGATGGTTGAGGCCGGATCGCTGCGCGTGCTCGACATCCTGTCGCGCGCCAGCTCGATCATTGCCGAGGGCGAGGTTGATCAGTTGACCGCCCAGCGCAAGATCGAGACGAGCGAGGAACACTACCTCTCGATCATCGCCGCCAAGACCGCCGCGCTTTTCGCCGCCGCCTGCCGTATTTCGGCGGTTGTTGCCGGGCGCAGCGAGGCCGAGGAGCATGCGCTCGACGACTATGGCCGCTACCTTGGCGTGGCGTTCCAGTTGGTGGACGACGCCATCGATTACGACTCCGAAGCTGCCGAAATGGGCAAGGGCAAGGGCGACGATTTCCGCGACGGCAAAATGACCCTGCCGGTCATCCTCGCCTATGCCGCCGGCAATGAGGAAGAGCAGCAGTTCTGGCGCGACGCCATCGCCGGTTTCCGTGCCGAGGACGAAGATCTGGCCGAGGCCATCGCGATCATCGCCCGCCACGGGACGGTCGAGGCCACCCGTCAGCGCGCGGCGGATTATGCGCAGAAGGCGATTGATGCGCTGAGTATTTTCCCCGCTGGCGAGATGCGTTCGGCGCTGGAGGAAGCGGCGCTGTTTTCGGTGGCGCGGCGGTATTAAGAGGTAGTTGCCCGCCGGAGGCACCTGAAATCCCTCGCCGGAGGCCCACTTCCCTTTTCCCCTAAAATCCATATGACGCAAACCTGTGTCAGACCTGCCCATCCATACCGTCCTGCCTGAACTCCTGAAGGCCCTGCGTGATCGCCCCAATGCCGTGCTGATCGCGCCGCCCGGTGCGGGCAAGACGACCAGCGTGGCCCCCGCGCTGATCCGCGAGGCGTGGTGCAACGGCAAGGTGATCCTGCTTTCGCCCCGGCGCGTGGCGGCGCGCGCGGCGGCCGAGCGCATGGCCGAAATGATGGGTGAGAGCGCCGGGCAGACGGTGGGCTATCTGACCCGTTTGGACAGCAAGCAATCGGCCAAGACTCGCATTCTGGTGGTGACCGAGGCGATTTTTGTCGCCACCATTCTGGCTGATCCCGAACTGTCCGGTATTTCCGCAGTTCTGTTCGACGAGGCACATGAGCGCAATCTTGACAGTGACTTAGGTCTGGCTCTTGCGGTGGAGTGTCAGCAGGTCCTGCGCGAAGATCTGCGCATCATCCCGATGTCGGCCACGATTGACGGCGAGCGTTTTGCCGCCTTGCTCGGCCCCGATACGCCGGTGATCGAGAGCGAGGGGCGGGCCTGGCCTTTGACCATCCGCTGGCTGGGCGCGCGGGCCGAGGCGCGGATCGAAGAACAGATGGTGAGCGCGATCCTGACCGCATGGCGCGAGGAGGAGGGCGATATTCTGGCCTTCCTGCCCGGCGTGGGCGAGATCACCCGCGTGGCGGAAAAACTGGAGGAGCAGCTAAAAAGTACGCCGATCCTGCCCCTGCACGGCCAATGCGAGCCGCAGGCCCAGCGCGCCGCGATTCGCCGCGATCCCGAAGGTCGCCGCCGTATCGTGCTGGCCACTAGCATTGCCGAGACTTCGCTGACGCTGGACGGCGTGTCGGTGGTGGTCGATTGCGGCCTGTCGCGTCGCCCGGAATATGACAAGGCAGCGGGTGTCACGCGCCTCATTACCACGCGATCCTCGCAGGCCGCCGCCGCCCAGCGTGCGGGCCGCGCTGCGCGTCAGGGGCCGGGCGTCGCTTATCGCTTGTGGGAGGAGGCCGCTCATGCCGGTCGCCCCGCCTTTGATCCGCCCGAAATGCTGACCAGCGATCTGGCGCCTTTTACCTTGGCGCTGGCGCAATGGGGGGCGCTTGATCCGGGCGCAATGGCGTGGATTGATCCTCCTCCGGCGGCGGCCCTGTCGGCCGCGCGGGCCAAACTGGTCAGCCTTGGCGCGCTGGATGGTGATCGGATCACCGACCATGGCCGCGCGATGGCAAGTCTGCCGATGGGGCCGGAGCAGGCGCATATTCTGCTCTATGGCGCGGCGCGCGGGGCGGGGGAGGCGGCGGCAATGCTGGCCTTTCTGTTGCAGGAGCGCGCGCTGGGCGGGCGGGGCGAAGACCTTTTGGCGCGGCTTGATCGCTGGCGGAGCGACCGTTCGGCCAAGGCCGAAGCGGCGCGGCAAATGGCCAAGCAATGGGCGCGGCGGGCCGAAAAGCTGGTCGCGCGCATCCCCGGCGAGGCCCCGCCCGCGGGCGTTTTGCTGGCCGAAGGTTTCCCGGACAATCTGGCCAAGCGGCGCGATGCCAGCGGTGAGGAATGGCTGGCGGCGGGGGGCAGGGGGCTGGTGCTCGATGGCCTGTCCTCGCTGGCCCGCGCCGAATATCTGGCCGTGGGCGAGGCCCAAGGGTCGGCCAAGGGCGCGCGGATTACCGGGGCGATTGCCCTTTCCGAGGCCGAGGTGCTCGAACATCTGGCGCACCGGATCGAGCGGCGTTCCACCTTGCGCTGGGTGGCGGATGAGCGGCGGGTTGAGGCACTGCTCGAGCGGCGGCTGGGGGCCTTTGTGTTCATGCGGGGCAGCGATCCCAAGCCCGATCCCGCCGCGATCACGGCTTTCCTGTGCGAGCGGATCCGGGCCGAGGGGCTGGGCCTGCTGCCTTTGGGGCGCTCGAGTCTGGGCCTGCTCAAACGCGCACGCTTTGCCGGGGTGGAGGCACTGAGCGAGGCGGCCTTGCTGGCTGATCTGGAGGATTGGGCGGGGCCGCATCTCAAACGGCGGCTTGATTCGGTGGAGGCCGGGGCGTTGCATCAGGCTTTGCTCGACCGGCTGGGCTGGGATGGGAAGCAGACGCTCGACCGGCTGGTGCCCGGCGAGTTTCGCAGCCCGGCGGGCAGCACGCATCCCATCGATTATGACGATGCGGGCGGGCCATCGGTCGAGGTGCGCGTGCAGGCGCTGTTCGGCCTTGAGCGCCACCCCACCTTTGGCAATCCGCCCCAGCCTTTGCGACTTTTGCTTACTTCGCCGGGCGGAAAGCCGATCCAGACCACGATGGATCTGCCCGGATTTTGGCGCGGATCGTGGCGCGATGTGGTCAAAGACATGAAGGGCCGGTACCCCAAACACCGCTGGCCCGACGAGCCATGGGCCGAAGACCCCAGTTTGAAGACGAAAAACGCGTTTCATGCCCAACGTCGCTCTTGATTTATGGCGCGATTCGCTGGCATGGCAGCGCCTATGACCGCACGTATCTTTCAGCGCCCGAAGAACGCCATGCAGTCCGGCAAGGCCCTGCTGGACCAGTGGATCCTCGAATTCGCCCCCAATGAAGCCCGCCGTCCCGACCCCCTGATGGGCTGGCCCGGCAGCGCCGACACGCAAAATCAGGTGAGCCTCAAGTTCGCCTCGCTGGATGAAGCGAAAGCCTATGCCGACAAGCATGGCATCCTCGCCACTATCCACGCCACCCCGCCGCGCCGCCTTAAGCTGCAGGCTTACGCGGATAATTTCCGCTAAGCATCAAAGGGGCTTGCCTTTCGCGGCAAGCCTCGCCATAGGCCGCTCCGGGAGTCGGTCGGACGTTGCGTCCGCCAACCTGGTCAGGTCCGGAAGGAAGCAGCCACAACGGAATTGCCGCGGGTCGGCCGGCTCCTACGTTACAAAGAACCAGCTTTCGGGCTGGTTTTTTTGTTTGTGCGGTGGGTGGTTTATGCCTCCGGCGGGCAAGGGTCTCGACCCTTTGCAATCCCATGACTGGGGTGGTGTGAAAACACCGGCATTCCGCGAAGCGGCTTAATTTATAGCCTCCGGCGGTGCGGCGTTGCGCTCCGTTACATTGGGGCGCAACGCAGACAGTAATGGGAGCGCGAGGGTCTAGACCCTCGCATTTATCCCTTCTTCTTTCCCTGCAACCCATTCGACAAACCTTTCCCCAAGCCCTAGTTAGACATTCATGATGACTGATTCCTCGGACATGTTCGGCGGCGACGATGACGGCGATGATCTGCCGTGGGACGATGACGCGCCAGAAGATCAGCCCAGCGCGGCCGAACTGGAAGAGGCGGGGCAGGAGAGCATGTTCGGCGCGCCCGATCCGGCGCCCACCCCCGCGCCCGTAGTTTCGGCGCAGCCCTATCGCGTGCTCGCCCGCAAATATCGTTCGCAGACTTTTGCCGAGCTGATCGGTCAGGACGCGATGGTCCAGACGCTGGCCAATGCGATCAAGCGTGATCGTCTGGCCCATGCGTTTTTGATGACCGGCATTCGCGGCGTGGGAAAGACCTCCACCGCGCGCCTGATTGCCAAGGCGCTCAACTGCGTGGGCGCGGATGGCAAGGGCGGTCCGACCATCAGCCCTTGCGGCGTATGCGAGCCTTGCGTGGCGATTGCCGAGGGGCGGCATATCGACGTGATCGAGATGGACGCGGCCAGCCATACCGGCGTGGACGACGTGCGCGAGATCATCGAAGCGGTGCGCTATGCGGCGGTTTCGGCGCGCTACAAGATCTATATCATCGACGAAGTTCACATGCTTTCGCGCAATGCTTTCAATGCGTTGCTCAAGACTCTTGAGGAACCGCCTGCGCATGTGAAATTCCTTTTCGCGACCACCGAGGTCGACAAGCTGCCGATCACCGTCCTGTCGCGGTGTCAGCGGTTTGACCTGAAACGCATCCCGGCCAAATTGCTGGCCGAGCATTTCGGCGCGATCTGCGAAAAGGAAGGCGTGGCCATCGAGGCCGAGGCGCTGGGCATGATTGCCGAGGCGGCCGAAGGTTCGGCGCGTGACGGGCTGTCGATCCTCGATCAGGCGATTGCCCATGCCGATCTGGCCAGCGATTCCGACCATACCAATGTCACCGCCGAGAGCGTGCGCGAGATGTTGGGGCTGGCCGACAAGAGTGTGCAGCGCAAGCTGTTCGCCGCCTTGCTGAATGGCGATGGCACGGCTCTGCTCGATCTGGTGTCGGCGCAATTTGCGCTGGGGGTTGAGCCTATCGCCCTGATGCGCAGCGCGATGGAAATCACTCACCGCATCACCGTGGCCCAGGTCGGGCGCGGCGAGGTCAAGGCCGTTTCCGAGGATGAGCGCAAGGCCATCGAGGATTGGGCCAAGCGTTTGCAGCCGGGGCAATTGCATCGTCTTTGGCAGATGCTGATCAAGGGGCATGACGAGGTCAAGACCGCGCCCGCGCCTTTGGTAGCGGCGGAAATGGCGTTGCTGCGTTGCCTCCATGCCGCAGATATGCCCGATCCGGGGCAATTGGTGAAAAAGCTTGAAGGGCTGGCCGCGCAGGCTGTGGCCATGCCGCCTTCTGCGCCCGGCGAACCGGCGCAGGCGCCTGCCGCCCCCGCTATGGATTGGCGGCAATTGGTCGAGCATGTCGAGCATTATTCGATCCCCATGGGGGCGATGATGCGCGGACAGGTCCGCGTGGTGGAACTTTCCCCCGCACGGCTGGTTTTCGAGCAGGCTCCGGGCTTTGCGATGAATATCGTCGAGGATCTGCGCAAGATCCTGCGTGAGGTGACCGGCGATCTGTGGGAGGTCGAGCAGCGCAGCGAAGGCGGCCAACCGACTTTGATGGAGGTTGAAGCCAAGGCCCGTGAGGCGCAGGTCAGCCAGCGCCAGCAGTCGCCCCTGATGCAGGCCGCATTGGCCGCATTCCCCGGGGCGCAGGATATTACCGATGAAGGACAGTCTGGCGGTTTTGCTCGCCGCCAGTCCTATGGGAGCCGTTAAATGAAGTCGATGGAAGAAATGATCAAGGCCGCCCAGCAGGCCGCCGAAACGATCCAGAAGCAGATGAACGAAACCCAGTCGAAGCTGGATTCGCTCGAGGTTGAAGGCAGCGCGGGCGGCGGTCTTGTCAAGATCCGGGCCAGCGCCAAGGGCCGCGTTATCGGCGTTGCGGTCGATGACAGCCTGCTGGTGCCCGCCGACAAGGGCATTCTGGAAGACCTGATCGCGGCCGCCTTCAACGATGCGCGCGCCAAGGCCGATGAAGTTGCCGGGGCCGAACTGGCCAAGGCGCAGAGCGGCATGGGCCTGCCGCCGGGCTTTAAGCTGCCGTTCTGATCCCTCCATGACGGGAATGCATCAAGGGCTGTGGCGTGGCGCCATGGCCCTCATGCTGGCCTGCGCGGCCCCAGTGGCCGTGGCCGTCGAGAGCGACAAAGCGACCGATCCGACCGCCGCGACCTGTCATCCCAGCTTTTCGGTTGATGACAGCGCCATGTCGGCCGGAACCGCCTTTTTGCTCGACATGACCGAGCCCCCCAGCCCGAGCAATCCGCTGGCGCCGCGCCCTCCTGCGCTTTTTCTGGTGACGGCGCTGCATCTGTTCGGGCCGAATGGCGGGTTGGCGGCGCAGATCGCATCCGAAAACCTGCCCGAGCATGTGAAGATGACCGGCTGCACCAATGGCGATGGTCAGCATTGGGCCGCGCGGCGTACGCTGGCGATTCCAGGCGCGGTGCCGATGGCCACGCCCTTTCGCGATGTGGCCGCCTTTGCCGCCGATCCGGCCAGTCTGAATGGCGCCACCCGCCTGCAACTGGCCGACAAGGCGGCGGCGGTGGGCGATGAGGTATGGGTCGTGGCCTCGATGGGGGGCGATGGGCGGATCCGGCGCTATGGCGCGCGGGTGATCTATAACGGCCCCGATGCGCTGCAATATGCCTTTGTCGACGGCACGCTGGCCTTGCAGGCCAGCAGCGGGGCCGCCGTGGTGGATGGGGCGGGCCGTGTGCTGGGTCTGCATCTGGGCGGGGGCAAGGATCGCGGCGATCTCTTGGGCATGGCGGTTCCGCTTGACCGTCTGCGCGCCCTGATCGGCGCGGCGAAATAGGAAAACCGCGCCGCTGCCTTCTGTGGGCAAATTGCCAACATGGGCGATTGCGGCCCTTTTCCCCATTGCACCACGCGCATCCGCTCCCCATATCCTCAAAAACAATGCGGGGCTGCCGTTCTGAGGCGCAGCCTGAATGGAAGATTATGACCGACGAGAACACTCCCTCGAATGTGATTGCGCCGCTGCCGATGCTGCCGCTGCGCGATATTGTGGTTTTTCCCGGCATGGTGGTGCCGCTGTTTGTGGGTCGCGAAAAATCGGTGGCCGCATTGGAAGCGGCCATGGCGGGCGACAAGGATATCTTCCTGCTGGCCCAGCTGGACCCGGGTTGCGATGATCCCCATGCCGATGACCTCTATGATGTGGGCGTGGTGGCCACGGTGCTGCAACTGCTGAAACTGCCCGACGGCACGGTGCGCGTGCTGGTCGAAGGCACGCGGCGCGCGCGCATGGTCGCCCTGACCGAGGAAGAGGAGATGCTGCGCGCCGAACTGGCGCCGGTGGAAAGCGGCGAGGCCGAAGGGCCCGAAGTCGCGGCCATGATGCGCAGCGTGGTGGATCAGTTCGGCGAATATGCCAAGCTGAACAAGAAGCTCTCGCAGGATGCGGGCGACCAGCTTTCCGAAATCGAGGACGCATCGGCTCTGGCCGATCAGATCGCCAGCCATATCAGCGCCAAGGTGGCCGACAAGCAGGCATTGCTGTCGGAAACCGATCCGTTGAAGCGGCTGGAAATGGTCTATGGCTTCATGGAAGGCGAACTGGGCGTTCTGCAGGTGGAGCGCCGGATCCGTGGCCGCGTGAAGCGCCAGATGGAAAAGACCCAGCGCGAATATTACCTCAACGAACAGTTGAAGGCGATTCAGAGCGAGCTGGGCGGCGGCGATGAAAACGGCGCCAATGAAATTGCCGAGCTGCAGGAGCGCATCAACAAGCTCAAGCTGAGCAAGGAAGCGCGGACCAAGGCCGAGACGGAGCTGAAGAAGCTCAAGACGATGCAGCCGATGAGCGCCGAGGCGACCGTCGTGCGCAATTATCTCGACGTGCTGCTGGGTCTGCCCTGGGGCAAGAAGAGCAAGCTGAAGAAGGACATCGGCGCGGCGCAGGCGGTGCTCGATGCCGATCACTATGCTCTGGACAAGGTCAAGGACCGGATCATCGAATATCTGGCGGTGCAGGCGCGGACCAACAAGTTGAAGGGGCCGATCCTGTGCCTCGTCGGCCCGCCGGGCGTGGGCAAGACCTCGCTGGGCAAGAGCATTGCCAAGGCAACCGGGCGCGAATTCATCCGGCAATCGCTGGGCGGCGTGCGTGATGAGGCCGAAATTCGCGGCCACCGTCGCACCTATATCGGCTCCATGCCGGGCAAGATCGTGTCGAACCTGAAAAAGGCGGGCACGAGCAATCCGCTGTTCCTGCTCGACGAGATCGACAAGCTGGGTCAGGATTTCCGCGGCGATCCGGCCTCGGCGCTGCTCGAAGTGCTGGACCCGGAACAGAATGCCAAGTTCCAGGACCACTATCTGGAGCTGGACATCGATCTGTCGGACATCATGTTCGTCTGCACGGCCAACAGCCTGAACCTGCCCCAGCCTTTGCTGGACCGCATGGAGATCATCCGTCTGGAGGGGTACACCGAGGACGAGAAGGTCGAGATCGCCGAGCGCCATCTGGTGGCCAAGCAGGTCGAGGCGCATGGGTTGAAGAAGGGCGAGTTCACCCTGACGCAGCCGGCGCTGCGCGATCTGATCCGCTATTACACCCGCGAGGCGGGCGTGCGTACGCTGGAGCGCGAGATCGCCAGGCTGGCGCGCAAGAGCCTGCGCAAGATCCTTGAGGGCAAGGAAAAGGGCGTGACGATCACGCCCGAAAACCTGGCCGATTTCGCCGGTGTCCGCAAATTCCGTCATGGCGTTTCGGATGAGGAAAATCAGATCGGTTCGGTGACCGGGCTGGCTTGGACCGAGGTGGGCGGCGAATTGCTGACCATCGAAAGCGTGACCGTGCCGGGCAAGGGCGCGGTCAAGACCACGGGCAAGCTGGGCGAGGTGATGAGCGAGAGCGTGCAGATGGCGTTTTCGTTCGTGAAGGCCCGCGCGCCTGCCTATGGGATCAAGCCTTCGATCTTCAACCGCAAGGATCTGCACATCCACCTGCCCGAAGGCGCCGTGCCCAAGGATGGGCCGAGTGCGGGCATCGGCATGGTGACGGCGATGGTTTCCACGCTGACCGGCATCCCCGTGCGCGCCGATGTGGCGATGACCGGCGAGGTCACGCTGCGGGGGCGTGTGCTGGCGATCGGGGGGCTGAAGGAAAAGCTGCTCGCTGCGCTGCGTGGCGGCATCAAGACCGTGCTGATCCCCGAGGAGAATGCCAAGGATCTGGCCGAGATTCCGGCCAATATCCGCGAGGGTCTGGAAATCGTGCCCGTCAGCCATGTGGATCAGGTGCTGGCGCGCGCGCTGGTTGAGGTGCCGCAGGCCATCGAGTGGACCGAGGCCGATGATCTGGCCAGCCAGCCCGGCGCTGCGCCTGCGGGCGCGCCGCCGGCTTCTTCGGCCACGGCGCACTGATCTGCTGCACCAATTTTGCTGCAATGCGGCGACTCGGGTTTACCCCCGGGTCGCCGCATTGCGGTTTGGCCACGACAGGCCGAGTTTAGCCATCCATTCGTCGAAAACCCCCGATTTTCGGGGATAATTGCGGGTTTTTAACCGCATTTCGCTTTGACAGCGCCATTAAAAGTCGCTCAATTCCGCCCGCTGTCGAGGCGACTCAAACAGATATTCTCAACGTCCTTTCCGGGGGTACCCAAATGAATAAGAACGAACTGATCGGCGCGGTTGCCGAAGCCAGCGGCCTTACCCGCAATGATGCGACCAAGGCCGTCGAAGGCGTGTTCGAAGCGATTACCGCTGCTCTGAAGGCTGGCGATGAAGTCCGTCTGGTCGGCTTTGGCACTTTCTCGGTGGCCAAGCGCAAGGCCTCGACCGGTCGCAACCCCCGCACCGGCGAACCTCTGGCGATCTCGGCTTCGGCTCAGCCCAAGTTCAAGGCCGGCAAGGGCCTGAAGGACGCGGTGAACTGATCACCCGTTTTTGACTGCTGAATGGCTGAAACGCCTCGCAGCCATAAGCAGAAAGAAAAACGCCGCCTCGGATCATCCGGGCGGCGTTTTTGTTTGAGGCATGGGAAGGGGCTTATTCGGCCTCTTCGCGCGTGGCCACGGCATAGAGCGCGATGGCGGCGGCATTCGACACGTTGAGCGATTCCATCGCCTCGCTGATCGGCAGACGGGCAAGAACATCGCAATGCTGGGTGATATTGTGGCGCATGCCTTCACCCTCTGCGCCCAGCACCAGCGCGACAGGACCCGCGCTCATCGCCTGCGACAGAGTCACCTCGGCCTCGCCCGCCAGACCGATGCGCCAGTAACCGGCCTCGGCGATTTCTTCGAGCGCGCGGGCCAGATTGACCACGCGGACCCAGGGAACGACCTCCAGCGCCCCGCTGGCCGATTTGGCGAGCACACCCGATTCGGGCGGAGCATGGCGGTCCTGGGTGATGATCGCGGCCGCATTGAAGGCCGCAGCCGAGCGCAGGATCGCGCCGACATTATGCGGATCAGTCACCTGATCAAGCACGACGAGCGGGCGCGAGGGATCGCCGTCCAGCACCTCATCGAGGAAAATATCCTCAAGCGCGTCGCATTCCAGCACCAGCCCCTGATGCGGCGCATCGCGCGCGACAAGGCGGCCAAGATCGGCGGCCTGCGCATATTCGATCGTGAAATCAGCGGGAAGCTCGCCATCCAGATTCGCGATGGCTTCGCGTGTGGCCCACAATTTGCGGTGGCGGCGGTCGGGGTTCTTCAACGCGGCCTCGACCGCGTGGTGGCCCCACAGGCGCACCGCGCCCTTGCTGGCGCGGCCCGAACCGCGTCCGCCCTGCATGCGGCCCGCGCGGCCCCGCAGAGCCTTGCCCTTTCCGCGTCCGCCCTGTTGGCTGTCGTCGTCGCTGTGGCGGCTCATGAAATTGTCCTTTCTGGAAAAAATTTCCCCGCCTTTGCCAATTCGAGTGTTGACAGGCAAGGGCAAGATCCTCATAGGCGCGGTCCTCGGCTGAACGGCTCCACATAAAAGGGGCCATTCGGGGGGAGACCCCCAAGCTGGATAGCCTCGCAAGAGGCCTGACGGTGTGGACAGGTGGCCGAGTGGTTAATGGCAGCAGACTGTAAATCTGCCCGCGAGAGCGTACGCTAGTTCGAATCTAGCCCTGTCCACCACCGTTGCAGTTTTCCCAGACAATTCATCGTGATCCGGCCCCAAGGGCCATTGTGTCGGCACGCGCCGGGGCTTTTGCGACAGAATTTGTGCGCAATGATTTCTGCCAGTTGACAGATGCGAACAACATCCGCATAGGCGCGGACCTCGGCTGAACGGCTCCATGCAAATGGGGTCATTCGGGGGGAGACCCCCAGCTCGATGCCTCTGTCAAAGAGGCCTGACGGTGTGGACAGGTGGCCGAGTGGTTAAAGGCAGCAGACTGTAAATCTGCCCGCGCAAGCGTACGCTAGTTCGAATCTAGCCCTGTCCACCACCGTTTCTTCAAAGTTCAGCATGAACAGGGCGAACCGCCTATGACGCTGCGCCAGGCGCTTGGCCCGGCGCAGCGTCTGGTCTTATTGCTGAGGCGTGCCAGCAGGTGCCGGATTGGGCGCAGGCGTGGTCGCAGGGGCGGTTTCGGCCGGGGCCGTTGCCGCCGCGCGAGCCTTGCGCATGGTTTCGATCTCGGCGCCGGTCTTGTAGTCGATCAGCTCAACCTGAAACACCAGATCCGAATTGGCGGGGATGGGGCCTGCGGCCTGCGCGCCATAGCCCATGGCCGCCGGAATGCAGAAACGCGCGATGCCGCCCTTGGGCACCATCTGAAGCCCCTGCGAAAAGCCGGGGATCACGCCCGCAACGGGAAAGGTTGCGTGCATGCCCTGATCGAAGACCGCGCCCGTGGCGGCCAGATAGCCGATGTAATTGACCAGCACATAATCCTCTTCGGCGGGCACAGGGCCGGTGGCAGGACGCAGCATGGTGAAGCTGACGCCCGAGGCGGTCTTGGTGCCGCATACACGCTGAGAGGCCGGGAGGATGGGATTGAGCGGCAAAGGAATGATGTCATTGCCCGCTTTGGGCGCGGGCTTGGTCGCGGCAGGTTTTGCCGCAGCGGCTTTGTGCGCCGGGGCGGCGGCCTGGGCGGTGCCGATCATCAGCGACAGGGCCGCCAGAGAAAACAGGGACGGGGCGAGGGGCGACAGAGCGCGAGACAGTTGCTTCATGGCCGCGAGGTATAGGCAGGATGGCCCGCCCCGATCAAGCCGATGGCAATTATACATCGGTTCAGCATTTTGCCTGATGCCAAATGCGTGAATTTTGGCATTGTGTGAAACGAACAGGGCCGGCGCAAGGCTCGCGGAATAAAGAGGATCTGCCATGTCAGACGCATTGCTGGGTCGGATTTCCGAAACGGTCGCAACCGCGCAGACGGTCGAACAGCTCACCCGCCCGTTGCTCACCATGCTTGAACTGGTCACAGGGCTGGAAAGCACCTATCTGACCCGGATCGATGAGGCGGCCGGGGTTCAGAGCATCCTCTATGCCCGCAACAGCAAGGTGATGCAGATCCCCGAAGGACTGACAGTGCCGTGGGGCGACACTTTGTGCAAACGCGCACTGGATGCCGGACAACCCTTTACCGATGATGTGGCGGGCTGCTGGGGCGATTCGGATGCGGCGCGCGCGCTGGGCATATGCACCTATGCCTCCACCCCTGTGCGGATGGAGGATGGCAGCCTGTTCGGTACATTATGCGCCGCCAGTTCGGAAAAGCGCCCGATCACCTCCGAAGGGCGTCAGGTGCTGGTGCTGTTCGGCGCGCTGATCCAGCAGCATATCCAGCGCGAGAACCTGCTCGAAAAGCTTCAGCGGGCCAATCGCGAGCTTGAGGGCTTTTCCTTTACCGACACTTTGACCGGGCTGCCCAATCGCCGCTTCATCTTTCAGGAATTGAGCCGCCTGTTCAGTCTGGCCCTGCGCGAAGGGCGGCGCGTGACTCTGGCTTTCATCGATCTGGACGGGTTCAAACAGATCAATGACACCTATGGCCATGAAACCGGCGATGCTTTCCTGATCGAGGTCGGGCGGCGGCTGGCCCTGGGTATGCGGGGCAGCGATCTGCTGGGCCGCCTTGGGGGCGACGAATTCGTGCTGGCGGGGCTTGGCCCGGCGCAGGGGCAGGACAGCGAATTGACGGTATCGGCGATGCGGCGGCGGCTCTCCTCGGTGATCGAGGGGCATTATGATCTGCCCTGCTGCTCGATGCACTATCCCGGCGCCAGCCTTGGCATCATCAGCGCCGATCCGCGCGAGACGACCGTGGATCAGGCGCTTCAGAATGCCGATGCGGCCATGTATCTGGAAAAGCGTCAGCGCCGCGAGGCCCGCGCCCAAATGGCCTGATTTCGGCCTACCCGTATATTTCCGCCTGTATTCATCGCTTCGTTAAGTGTTTCTGTTGGGTTTCTGGAACCGAAACCGCCCTTCAGGCATTGGTTGGCGACGGAATGAAAGGATGAGATATGTGGCTGCTTGACCGCTTCCTCCGCCGTGCGATCCGCACCGGCCCTTTGCAGATCACCGATGCGGACGGGAAGGTCCATCTTTACGGCTCGGGCAAGGGCGACCCGCTCCGCCTGCGCTTTACCGACAGGCGCACCGCCGGGCATATTGCCCGCAACCCCTCGCTGGGCGCGGGTGAGGCCTATATGCGCGGCTGGATGGTGGTCGAGCCGCCCCATGACATCCGCGATCTGGTGCTGATGATCGGCGCCGAGGCCAAGGCGGCCAAGACCCATATGGACGCACCGGGGCGGCTGAGCCGGATGATCGACCGCGCGGCATGGTATTTCGACCAGTTCAACGACCGCCGCCGTTCCAGCCGCAATGTACGCCACCATTATGACCTGACACGGCAATTCTACGAAATGTTCCTCGACGAAGACCGGCAATATACGATGGCCTATTTCTCCGGCCCGCAGGTGGGGCTGGAACAGGCACAACTGGAGAAGAAAGCGCTGATCGCGGCCAAATTGCGCCTACCGCCCGATGCGCGCGGGATGCGGGTGCTCGATATCGGCTGCGGCTGGGGCGGGCTGGGGCTGTTTCTCAACCGCCATTACGGTTGCGAGGTGCTGGGCATTTCGCTGGCCCCCGATCAGGTCGCCTTTGCGCAGGAACGCGCACAGGCCGCAGGCGTGGCCGACCGGGTGCAGTTCCGCCTCGTCGATTACCGCGATCTGACCGAGACATTCGACCGGATCACCAGCGTGGGCATGATCGAGCATGTCGGCGCGCGCCATTTCGACGAATATTTCGGCCATACGTTCGACCGGCTGGCCGATGACGGCATCATGCTGACCCACACGATCGGGCGCGCGGGCGGGCCGGGCTTCACCGATGCGTGGACGCGCAAATATATCTTCCCCGGCGGCTATATTCCGGCGATGAGCGAGCTGGTGGGGGCCATCGAGCGGACGGGATGGAAAACCGGCGATATCGAGGTGCTGCGCTATCATTATGCCGAAACGCTGGCCGAATGGTATCGGCGCACCACGCTGCATGCCGACCGCATCATCGCCATGTATGACGAGGAATTGCTGCGCATGTGGCAATTCTATCTGGTCGGGGCCGAACAGGCGTTCCGTCAGGGCAATATGGTCAATTTCCATATCCAGAACGTGAAGCAGCAGAGCGCCCTGCCGATGACGCGCGATTATATTGCCGCCGAAATGCAGCGCCTTTTGTCCAAGGAGGCCCCGCCGGTCTGGCATCTGGCGCCCAAGGTGGCGTGAGGAGCCGCGCCATATAACAAAAAGCGCCGGGCGACGTATTGGAGAGGGGCCGCCCGGCCAGTCCAGGGTCTTGGATAGTTTGGGGGGCGAGGTTCTATTCCTCGCCCTGAGGCATGTTTTTGCATCCCGCCTCTATGGCTGGGCGTGCAGGATCGCTTGACGGCTGCCCGGCGCACCACGGGTATTTCACCTTGCTCAGCGCGCCGTCCTTGATGGAATCCAGTACCTTTTGCAGCCCGGCCTTGCGTAGGGCGGCTTCGCCCTTGGGCGCGGCGATCGGGGTTTCGCTGCCCGCCATGTCGTCCAGCGCGACGAAACGCCCATCGCCATAGAGCTTGTAATGGGCATCAAAAACATAACGCGCCGGGTCGAATTGCCATTGCGGGGCATAATGCTGGAAGATCCAGTCGCGTGCCGCGGGCTTCTCGCCCTTGGCCACGGCCCATTGGCTGACCCCGTCGATGCCTGCGGGGGCCTGCGCGCCGCTGGCCTCGGCGATGGTGGGCATGATGTCGGCAAAATCGAACAGGCCATCACGCGTGACCCCGGCGGGCAATTTGCCCGGCGCGCGGATGATCATCGGCACATGGGTGCCCGACAGGGTGGGCGTGCCCTTGCCCCCGCGCACTGAATAGCCCGCGCGGGTCGAGGTGATCTGGCGGTTGGTGCCATTGTCGCCCGAAAAGATCACCACCGTGTTCTCATCAAGTCCCTCGGCCTTGAGGCGGTCCATCAAGGCGCCCACCAGCTTGTCCATATAGGTGACCATCGCGGCAAAGCGGGTCTTGGCGCCCTGCGCGCTCATGCTGTCGGGCGTGGGCACAAAGGGATTATGCACCAGCACCATCGGGTAATAGAGGAAGAAGGGCTGGTCCTTGTGGCGGCTGATGAAATCCAGCGCATATTGGCTGTCGAAATCGGGGCCGAAGCCCTCCTCGTTGATCTTTGTCCGGCCATTGCCGACGCGGGTCGGCCCCCAATAGCGCGACCCCTTGGCGTCGAGCGCCTTCAGCTGCCAGAGATAGCTTTCATCGAACCCGGCCTGCTGCGGGGTGATACCCACGCGCCCGTCAAAACCGTTCCCCATCAATTGCCATTTGCCGACGATCCCGGTGGTATAGCCCGAGGCCTTCATCATATTGCCGAAGGTGAACTGGCCCGGCGCCAGATAGCCGAAGGCATCGTAATTGCGGTGGCTTTCCATGCCTGTCATCAGGCGAACCCGCGAGGGGCTGCACAAAGGCGTGGCATGAGCCTGCGTAAAGCGGACGCCTTCCTTGGCGAGGCGGTCGATGTTGGGCGTGTAATATTCGCCGTCATAGGCGTTGAACGCCTCGATCCCGATGTCATCGGCCAGAATGAAGATGACATTGGGCGATCCGGCCCGGCGCGGGGCCAGGGCGGGGGCGGGTGAGGCCGCCGGACCATGGCTGTATTCTGGTGCGGGGCGGCTCTGCGCCATCGCGCCGCCGGGCATCAACATCGCCGCGATGGCGGCCAGAGCGACATATTTCCGCAGTTTCATGGCGTCTCTCCGTTAATCCTGCCACATGGCGGGCAGGTTGGTATGGCCGCGCGCGGCGGCCTGGGCCTTGGCCTGCGCCGCGATCGGGTCTTCGGGCGTGCGGCGATAGGGGGCGAAACGCGCCGCCGCCTGCTGCATCCGCGCCTGCATCGCGCGCGTCACATCCGGGTGCAGCGAGGCCACGCTATACTGCTCGGTCGGGTCGCGCATGTCATAGAGCTGGGGATAGCCGCGGCCGTCAAGCGGCATCAGAAAGTTCATATAGAAATCGGCGCGGACATATTTCCAGCGCTGGGTGCGGATGCCCACGACATTCTCGTCCTGAAACAACAGCAGCTCCTCATGGGGCGAGGCCCCGCCGCGCATCAGCACAGCGCTGATGTCGCGCCCGTCGATCTCCACCCCCGGCGGCAGCGGCAGGCCCGCCAGTGCGCAGGCCGTGGGCAGCACATCAATGCCCATGGCCATGGCATTGCTGCGTCGCCCGGCCGGGATATGGCCGGGCCAGCGCGCGATAAAGGGCACCCGATAGGCCCCGTCATAGGCCCCGCCGCCCTTGCGCTGGCGCAGGCCCCCGGTCGATCCTTCGAACCACGGCCCATTGTCCGAAGTGAAGATCACCAGCGTGTCGCGCTCCAACCCCAGCCGGACCAGCGTAGCGTTCAACCGGCCCACGATGCTGTCGATTTCGATGATCGTGTCGCCATAGGCGCCCGCGCCCTGCGACTTGCCGCCAAAACCGGGCGCGGGGAAATTGGGCAGATGGGGCGAGGACAGCGCCAGTTCGAGGAAGAAGGGCCGATGCGCGTTTTCCTCGATAAAACCTCGGGCGCGGCTGTAGAATTTTTGCTGGAGGCGGGGGAAATCCACCTCCTCGTCGCGCATCGCCTCGCCCGCCTTGCGTTCATACAGGCGCAGCGGGTTGATGTCATGGCTGTATGGAATACCGTAGAACAGGTCGAAGCCGTAATTGGTCGGGTCCCACGCATCGCCCTTGTGGCCCAGATGCCATTTGCCGATCAGCGCGCTTTTATACGCCGGTTTCAACGCATGGGCGATGGTGCGCTCGGTCTTGGGCAATTGCTGGGTGTCGGCCTCCAGCAGCACGCGCGAGAGCGTGGTGCGCACCGGATAGCGCCCGGTCAGGATCCCCGCGCGCGAGGGAGTGCAGACATTGGCCGGGGCGTAATAATCGGTCAGCGTGATGCCCTGGGCCGCCATCCGGTCGAGATGGGGCGTGGGCACGCGCCGCCCGCCGGTGGGGCCGACATCGCCATAGCCCAGATCGTCGCACAGGATCACGATGATGTTGGGCGGGCGCGATCCCGCCGCCTGCGCCGCCCCGCCAAGCGCCAGCCCCGCAGCCAGCAGGCCCGATCCGGCCAGCAGTTTGCGCCGGTTGATATGTGTCATGTCATGCCCTCTTTCGGGATCAGACGGCGGAAGGGAGATCCTCCCACCGTCCGGGGATGGGTCAGAACGAATAGCCCACGCTCAGGCCAAAATAGCGCGAGGCCGCCTTGGGCACGAAAGCAGTGAGGTTGTTGGGCGTCAGCGTCTGCGAGGTCAGCTCGCTGCCATGGCCCATGGCGGAATAGAAACGCTGGTCGGTCAGGTTCTTGGCAAAGATCGAGACGCTGATCCCCTTGTCCGCCGGGCGCGCGCCCAGCGAGAGGTCAAAGGTGGTGTAGGCGCGCTGCACCAGCAGCGGGTCCTGTTCCAGCGCGAAAAGCACGCTGCTCTGATAGGCCATGGCCAGGTCGACATAGGCGATCATCGAGCCCACATTGCGTTCATAGCGCGGGTTGATCGTAAAGCGCCATTCGGGCGTGTTGGGCAGGATGCCGCCGCGCACATTCTGGTTCGCGCCCGACAGGACATTGTTCACGCTATACTGCTTGTAGCAGGCATTGGTGGGCGGCGTTGCGCCATAGGCGATGGTGGCAAAACTGGCCTGATTTTGCAGCGGACAGGCAAGGCCATCGGCATCAAAGCGGGCATGGGTATAGGCCAGCGAGGAATTGATCGATAGCCCATCGATCGGGCGCAGGGTCAGCTCGATTTCGACGCCCTTGGTCGTGGCCGCGCCCGCATTGGTGACGGTGAAAAGGAAATTGCCGGTCGATTGGTCCGACTTGTTGGCCTGAACCTGCAGATCCTTGTATTTGGCGATAAAGGCCGACACCGCGATGCTCAGCTTGCGATCGATGGTCGTGCCCTTGAAGCCGACCTCGAAGGCGTTGACGGTTTCGGGGCGCACCACGGCATTATTGTTGAACGTCTGATTGTATTCGGTGCCCAGCGACTGGCCCTTATAGCCGCGCGTATAGGTGGCATAGGCCTGCGCATTGCGGTTGAATTCATATTGCAGGCCCGCCTTGCCGGTCAGCACCTCGTCCGAGGCGGCGGTGAAACCGCGCGTGACCGGGACATTGAGCGAATCCCCGGCAAAGGGCGCGTTGGGATACTGGAAACCATAGACCGAGATATATTCATGCTGCCAGCGCATGCCGCCGATTGCCTTCAGCCCGCCGACCAGATTGTAATCGACCTGACCAAACCCGGCATATTGATAGGAGCGCAGATGGGCCAGGCTGGCCCCCGAGGAGCCCACGACATTGGCCGCAGGGCAGGGCGCCCCGATGGCCAGCCCCGATGAGGCAGGCGCCGAGCAGGTAACGATGCGGCGTGTGAAGTCGCGGTCAATCGTCAGGTCCGAGAAATAGATCCCGCCGACATAATTGAGCCGCCCCTTCTTGGCATTGGACAGGCGCAGTTCCTGCGAGAAATTGTCCAGTTGATAGCCGCCGCCATTCACGTCGAACTGGGCATAGGCGGGGGCCGCCGTGCCGCCGCTGTAGATGGGAACATCGGTGTTGACGGCATCAACATCCTGATTGTTATAGAACTTATACTTCTGATAGGCGCTGATCGAGGTCAGCGACAATGCGCCAAGGTCCAGCTTGGCCTCCAGCGAATAGGTCTGCTGCGTGGTCAGCGTGACGGTATCGAGGTTTGAATTGGCCTGCATGTTCGACGGGCTGGCGATCACCGGGGCCTGAAGCAGGGCCAGATTGGCATTGTCGGTGCGGATGGCCACCGTCTGGCAGCATTGCGATTGATTATGGCCATAATTGAACCCGGCCAGCAGGTTCAGGCGCCCAATGTCCATCTCCAGCTTGCCGCGCAGGCCATAGCCTTCGCCGCCATTGGTCTTGGCCTTGCGGACGACGTTGTAGATATAGCCGTCATCCTTGTTGTAGTAACCGCTCAGGCGCAGGCGGACATGCTCGCTCAACGGGCCCGAGACGGTGCCGTTCAGGTGGTATTCGCCCTTTTCGGCAATCGTGGCATTGACCTTGCCCGAGAATTCGCTGGTCGGGCGGGCGGTGACCACGTTGATCGCGCCGCCGGTGGCGTTCTTGCCGAACAGCGTGCCCTGGGGCCCGCGCAGCACTTCGATCCGTTCAATATCGGCCAGATCGGAAAAGCCCTGCGCCGCGCGGGCCATGACCACGCCGTCCATCACCACCGAGACCGAGGATTCATTGCCCACGCCAAACACGGCGGTGCCGATGCCGCGGATGCGGAAGTTCGAATTGTTCGGATTGGTGCCCTGCGTATAGGTGAGCGAGGGCGAGATCTGGCCGAGGCTGGTGGTGTCGGTGATGTTGCGGGTGGCCAATGCCTGCGCGCTGAGCGCGGTGACGGCGAGAGGCACATCCTGAAGGCGTTCGGCGCGCTTTTGTGCGGTGACGACAATGTCTCCGGGCGCGGTGTCGGTCGCCGGGGCCTGTTGCGCATGGGCCGTCTGCGTCAGCGCTGTCGTTGCCAAGCCCAGCAAAAGGGCTGTGCGGATTGATTTCATGGCGATGTCTCTCCCTGTTTTTGATTCTTGCGCCACGAATTGGCGGGTATGAACACGCGCGAATTCGGGGGTAAATTCCATATCCAGCGCTCTCGACGAATCAACGTCAGCGCTGACGTATTGCCTATGCCGCTGTGACAGGGCTGTCAAGAAAGGCCTCGCACCGTCACCTGCGTGGACAGGCACCGGCCTGTTGGCTTATGCAACGCTCATGTCGAACCGCAGACCCACGCTAGATGATGTTGCCCGGATCACCGGAGTGTCCGCCAAAACCGTGGCGCGCACGCTCAATGGTGAGAAAGGGGTGGGGGCGGAAACGCGCGAGCGGGTGATGGAGGCGGTCCGGCAACTGGGCTATCAGATGAACGTCTCGGCCCGCGCGCTGGCCAGCGCCAAGACATTGAGAATATGCATCGTTTCCAATTGGATGACGGCGTTTTTCATGTCGCAGATCTATCGCGGCGCCGCGCGCGCCTGCCAGGAGCGCGGCTATCATCTGATCATCCGCGAATTCGATCCCGATCAGAGCGATGCCATCGACTCCTTCCGCCAGCAGTTGCAACTGGCCCCGGTCGACGGGATCTTCGTCACCGCCCCGCTCAGCAGCAATGAGCAATTGCTCGATATGTTTGACGAACTGGGCCTGCGCTATGTCCGCCATTCCCCGATGGGCGATTTTGACCGTTCCGATGTGGTTCAGGCCGATGAGATGCATGGCGGGGCGCTGATTGCCCGGCATTTGTGGGAAAAGGGACACCGGCATTTCGGCCTGATCATGAACATCGTCGGGCATGTCGCCGCGACCCAGCGTTATCAGGGTTTTGTCGAGGAAATCGCCCGCCTTGGGGGCAAGCCGGAGAAGATCCGCAATGTCGGCTATCCCGTGGGCAGCCGGGCAAAGGAGGGCGACGATCCGATCGGCTATAATGAGGCTGCCGAATTGCTGGCCCACAAGGACCGGCCCACGGCGATCTTTGCCTTCAATGACGAGGTGGCCGCAGGCGTGCTGGCGCGCGGCCATGCCACAGGCTTTGCGCTGCCGCAGGATCTGGCGGTGGCGGGCTATGGCAATGCCGATTTCGGGCGGCTGACCTGGCCCGCGCTGACCACCGTGCGCCAGCCCAATTCCGAAATGGCCTATCAGGCGGTCTGCTGGCTGACCGAACCGGCCCCGGCGCGCGCGCGGGCCATGACCTTTCCGGTCGAACTGATCCCGCGCGCCAGCACCGGCGAGACGTGATTCAAGTGCGGGTGGGGAAAAGCGGCCGGGGGAAACTGGCCGCCAGCACCACCGCCGTGGCCAGCACGAAAAGCAGCACCAGCAGGTAGGACGGCGGCCCCGCGCCCACCACGGGCTGCTGGGAAAGGTAGAAATAGGGCCGCATGATCATCGCCCCGCCCAGCGCGAGGCCGATCTGTTGTCCCAGCCTCAGCGCCGCCGCGCCTGCTCCTGCATTGGCCGGGGCAATGCGCGCCATGCTGGCCGGGCCGATACAGCCCGATGTCATGCCCACCCCCATGCCCGCCAGCGCCAGAATGGGCAGCAGCGCCCAGACCGGCCAGTTCGGATTTTGCCCGGCCCACATGATCAGCGGCGCAGCAAGCGCGAGGATCGCCGCCCCCGTGGCAATGACAAACCGCCCGTCCTTTTTCAGCAGAAAGCGGCCGAAGAACAGGATCGAAAGAAACACGCCCACGCCATAGGGGATCTGGATCGCGCCCGAGACATAGGGCGAATGGCCGCGCCCGTTCTGAAGAATATGGTTGATGATGATGATCAGGCTGTTGCTGCTGGCGCTGAAACAGATGGTGAGCATCGCGCCTGTGGCCAGTTGCGACAGAGCGGTGGGATCGGCGGACATGCTCCATGGGCGGCGCAGGGAAAATGACCCGCGCCTGATCCGCCACAGGGCAACAAGGGGCAGCACGGCCAGCGCCGCCATCCACGGATGCAGGCCGGCCTTGTCGCGCCCCAGCCATTCCAGCACCACCATGATCGCGCCCACCGCCATCACCAGCGGAATGCGGCGATGCAGAAAGCCCTGATCCTGTTGCTCACGGCTGTGCGTGTCGCGCGGAAGCAGCCAGTAGCCCAGCAAGAGCGCCGTCACTCCGATCGAGGCGCCCGCCAGAAACACCATGCGCCAGCCCAGATCGGCAAAATTGCCCGACATCAGCAGCCCGGCCACCAAAGGCCCGAACGTGCCCGCCGAGGCCGAGGCAAAGCCGAGCGCGGGCAGCAGCCGGACCCTGTCCTCCGGGGCATAGAGGATATGGAGCAGCCCCATGATCTGGGGCGCGGTCAGCGCGAAAGCGGCCCCCTGCGCCAGACGCGAGAGCAGGAAGGCGACAATCCCGCCCGACAGCGCACAGGACAGCGAGGCCCCGACATACAGCCCCGCCCCGGCCAGAAACACCCGCCGATGCCCCACCCGGTCCGCCATCGGCCCGGTCATCACCAGCGTCAGCGCAAACCCGAGCGCATAAGAGCTGTAGAACCAATGGGTTATATGGCTTGATGCGTGAAGGTCGCGCGCCACCACCGGCATCGAGACATTCACGAACATCGCGTTCAAAACTTCCATGAAGTTTGCAAGCAACAGCGCAGCAAAAGGGAAATAGCGCTTGGCGCGCAAGATATCGCCCACATCCTCTCCCCTGCGCCGCCCCGTTCGTCGGGATTCTGGCCAATCCGTCACACCACGGCATAGCCATGATCCGGCAGGCTGGCCAGTCGAACGGTTGGTCTGCGCTAACTTGCGGCAAACCGTGGTGAAAAAGCATCATTTGCATTTTGCGGGGCGCCCTGCGATCTTGCCTGCGGGTATTTTGCCAATATGAACAAAATTGCGCGCAAACGGCGCGACGGGCCAGACGGGGATCCTTTCATCAGTGGCGACAATCAAGGATGTGGCCAAGGCCGCCGGTGTTTCGTTCAAGACCGTTTCGCGCGTGGTCAATGGCGAGAAGCGCGTCGGCAATGAGGCGCGCGAAAGGGTCAATCAGGCGATCCGTGAACTGGGCTACAAGCCCACGCTGGCCGCGCGGCAATTGGCGGGACAGCGCAGCTATCTGATCGGGTTGCTCGTGCCGCGCCTCGGGGCCAGTTATATTGCGCGCATGTTGATCGCGATGGGCGCGGCCTGCCGGGCCTCGGGCTATAATCTCATTACCGAGATGCTGGATTATCACGAATATCGCCGCTCCGACTTTTTCTCGATCAACTTTTCCGCCCGTCCCGACAGCGTGATCCTGACCCCGCCCTTCAGCAATGAGGAGCGGATTTTGGATTATTTCGAGCGGGAGAAAGTGTCCATCGTGCGGGTGGCTCCGGCCTTTGAAGGCTATGGTCTGCGTGTGCCGGTGGATGAAGAACCCATTGTCATGGAATTGATGCGCCATCTCATTGCCCAGGGCCACAGGCGGATCGGCATCATCGGCCCGCCGCAACGCCGTCTGGCTTCCGAGGCGCGTGTGGTGGGCTATCGCAAGGCGCTGGCCGAGGCGGGGATCGAGGAAGACCCCGCGCTGATATTGCGCGGCGATTTCACCTTCGCCTCGGGCGTGGCGGCCACCACCAGCCTGCTGGCCTTGCCCCAGCGGCCAACCGCGATCTTTGCCACGGGCGATGAACTGGCCGCAGGCGCCATGGCCGAGGCGGCGCGGCTGGGATACCGGGTGCCCGATGATCTGGCGGTGGCGGGCTTTGACGATTCGCCCATCGCCCGCATGGTGTTTCCGCCCATCACCACCGTGCATCAGCCCGTGCGCGAAATTGCGCGGGCGGCGGTCGAAGCCGCGATCAACCCCGACTTCAAACCGCAACCCTTTGAATATCAACTGATGATTCGAGGCTCTACCGACGGCAGCCGTCAGCATTGCCTCGAACCCTATCCGTTTTAGACCTTCATGCGGCGGATCAGCCGTTCAAAATCCATGATCGGCATCGAAGGCGTATATTTCCCTTCCAGAACCGCGCTGAGATAGCGCCCGGCGTTGCGGACGTATTCCTGCTCGCTCTGCGCCGCCTGCTGCACAACGGGCAGGGCGGGGCGGGCATGGTCCCCGATATAGGTCAGCGCGTTGAGCGCCTGCAATTGCACCGGCCACACCTTGTCCTGCGCGGCCAGGGCGGTCAGGACACGGACGGGTTCGTCGATCTCGCCCAGACGCACCAGCGCCTCGGCGGCCACCACGCGGACCTGATCGGCGCTGTCCTTGGCCAGCGCGGCCAGCAGGGCGGGCTTGGCCCCTTGCTGGCCACCGATGAGCAGGCCCGTTGCCGCCCAGTAGCGCATGACGGGCAGGGGATGGTTCAGTCCCGCGACCAGTTGCGCCTCGCTGCCCTTGCCGCCCGCCGCCAGACGCGCCATGGCCATCACTTCGGGCAGGGGATAGGCCTTGCGGTCGCGGCTCTCGAAATAACCTTCGCCCGCCATGCCTTCGGGGATGAAGCCATTGTCGTGGATGGCCAGCATATGCGCATCAAGTTCTTTGCTCAGCCGCGCCAGTTCCGCGTCCGCCTCGGGCTTGTCGGCCAGATTGTGCAACTCATGCGGGTCCTGGCTCAGGTCATAGAGTTCCTCGAAGGGCTTGGTGTGAAAGAACCGGTCCTGATCGGCGTTGAGCGTCCCGGCGCGGTGCGCCGCTTCCCAATCCTGATAGCCCTTGGCCAGCCATTCGAACGCCTGATGCTGGCCCCATGGGCGATGCGGCATGTAATTGCGGATATAGCGCCAGCGACCATCGGTGACGGTGCGCTGAAAATCATAGCGTTCGTCCATGCGGTTGCGCATGCCGAAGGCATAGGTCTTGCGCGCGGCGCGCGGGCCAAGGAAGGGTTGGCCCACCATCTGGGCCGGTTGGGCCACACCCGCCAGCGCCAGCACCGTGGGCGCCAGATCGATGAAGGAGACCGGGCTGGTCACTTCCTGCCCCGGTGCGACGGGCAGCAGGTGGCGCCATTTGGGCGGGGCATAGACGACCATCTCGCAGGACAGCCCCTCTTCATAGCAATAGCGCTTGGAGCGGGGCAGCACGCCGCCATTGTCGGAATAGTGGAAGATGATCGTATCCTCGGCCAGCCCGTCCGCCTCCAGCTCGGCGAGGCGTTCGGCCAATTGTCCGTCCATCTGCTCCATCAGGTTGTAATAGCTGGCGAAATCCTGATGCATGGCCGGCGTGTCGGGCAGGAACGGCGGAATGCTCACCATATCGGGCGTTACGCGGCCCTGCGTGGGGTGGAACAGGCGCGATTCATGCGTGGTTTCATAATTGAACACAGCCATGAAAGGCTTGCCCGCCGGGCGCGTGCGCCAATGGCCCTTGGGGCCCTGAACGTCCCAGATCTGTTCGGGGTTCACATCGCAATTGTAATCGGTCTTGGAATTGTTGGTGCAATGATAGCCTGCGCCGCGCAGCAATTCGGGATAGGTGCGGAATTGTTTGGGAAAGCGCGCATTGGCCCGCATGTGATTGGCCGGTGCGCAGCTTTCGGGATAAACGCCCGTCAGGATGCCAAAGCGCGAGGGCGCGCAGACCGGCGCATTGGAATAGATATGGCGGAACAGCACGCCCTTGCGCGCCAGTCCGTCGATCGTGGGCGTATGGGCCAGCTTGTCGCCATAGGCGCCGACATAGGGATTGTTGTCTTCCGACACGATCCACAAAATATTGGGGCGCTCGCCTGAAGAGGGTTTGGCAAGCGCCCCCTGAGCCGCAGTCGCTGCCAGAGAAGCGGCTGCGCCCAGAACAGTGCGACGGTTGAAATGAGGTTGTTTCACGGTGTCTCTCGCTTTTTAACGGGTCAGGCGGGGTTGGCGGCGGGTCAATAAACCCACTCGGTCTCGCGCCCGTCGATCATGACCTTGCGGGTGAAATGCAGTTTCCAGAGCGGAGCGGGCAGGGATTTGGCGAAGCTCTCGACCGCACGGTTCAGCTTCTCGGTCTCGGCCTTGTGATCGGCCGATACATCGGTCTTTTCCCATGGGTCCTGCGCCAGATTGTGCAGCTTGGTCTGATGCCAGTCATCCGAGCGCCACAGTCGCCATTCGCCCTGCCGCGCAGCATAGACCGGCGCCTGCCCCCAGACGAGCAGGCGGTTGTCGGGGCCCTTGCCGCTGGCCGAGGCGATCAGGTCCTGCCCTTCCAGTTCGCGCGGCAGGGCCTGTTTGGGCGCGGCGGCGTGCAGAATGGTGGGCAGCACATCGAGCGAGGAAACCGACCTATCGACGACCCCCTTGGGCTTCATCGCGCGCGGCCATGAAAACAGGAACGGCACCCGCACCCCGCCTTCCAGATAAGTGAACTTGCCCGCCCCCCACGGATGGGCGTCGTTGCAAAAGCCGAATTGCACCGGGCATCCATTGTCCGACAGGAACACGACCATCGTGTTGTCGCGGATCCCACGCTCTTCCAGCTTGTCGAGAATGCGGCCGACGCCCGCATCCATCGCTGCAATCATCGCCACATAGGTGCGCCGCACCGGATCCTTGATATGGGCAAAGCGGTCATACCATTCCTGCGGCACCTGTAGCGGCCAGTGCGGCGCATTATAGGCGACATAGGAGAAGAAGGGCTGTTTGCCCCGCGATGCGCGGTCGATGAAATCCACCGCATGATCGGTGATCTCGGTGGTGAGATAGCGGTTGAAATTATCGACCTTGCGGCGCTCTGGCCCTTCGACCACCACCCCATTGCCGCGCCGGGTTTCAAAGGGCGGCTTGCCCGCATCCGCCTTGGTGGGGGTGGTGACGATGCCGGGGGTTTTCGGATCGACATAGACTGTCTCCCCGGCCAGAAAGCCGAAGAATTCGTCAAAGCCCCGGTTGGTGGGATAGAACCTGTCCTGCGCGCCCACATGCCATTTGCCAAAGGCGCCGGTGTGATAGCCCAGCGGTTTCAGCCTTTCGGCAATGGTCTTTTCCGATGTCGGCAGGCCCGCGCCTTCATCGCCTTCATCGTTGATATTATAGGTAAAGCCAAAGCGCATCGGCATTCGGCCCGTCAACAGCCCCGCGCGCGACACCGCGCAGACCGAGGCCGCGACATAGCCATTGGAAAATGCCGCTCCCGAAGCCGCGATGCGGTCGATATTGGGCGTCGGCACATCCTTGCCGCCATAGGCCGAGACATCGGGCCAGCCCAGATCGTCGACCAGAATGACCACGACATTGGGCGCCTGCGCCGCGCGGGCCGGGGCCGATGGCGGAGCGACTCGCGCCGAGGAGGCCGGGGCGCAGAGCAGGGCCGCCGTGCCCAGCAGCAGGCTTGTCAAAACGCGCTTCATTGTGCGGCCTCCTTGATGCGCGCATCGGGGCGATCGGCCGAATCGTCGAATTGCTCACGCGTGCGGAAACGTTCGGGCGCCTCGGCCAGAGCCGGGGTGGAATAGCGCCGCGCCTCGCTCCACCAGAGCTTCTTCAGTTCCTCCAGCTTGGCCGGATATTGCGCGGAAAGGTCGGTGCTTTCGGAAAAATCCTTGTCCGTGTTGAACAAGGCCCATTTGTCGGCGGCGAAATCGCTGCCCTGTTTGTGGATGGTGACGGCGCGCCATGGGCCTTGGGTGATCGCCCGATTGCCGCGCAGTTCGAAATATTGCACCGAGCGGGCCGCAGGCGCCCTCGCCGACAGGATCGTGGGCAGGATCGAGCGCCCCGCCACCGGAATTTCGGCCACGCCATGCAGCGTTTTGGGGAATTGCGCATGGCCCACCTGCGCCAATGTCGGGGCAAGGTCGATCACATCGACATATTGATGCCGGATCGCGCCGCCATCCTTGATGGCCTTGGGCCATGACACGATCAAAGGCGTGCGGATGCCGCCCAGATAGGGCCACAATTTATACCGCCGCAGCGGCGTGACGCCCGCCATGGCCCATGGGCGCTGATATTCGCTTTGGGTCTTGTCCGTGCCCAATTCGTCGATCCGCGCCAGCATCTGTTCCGCGCTCAATTTGTTGGGTGCATAAAGCCGTTCAAACGATCCGCGCTGGCCCGCTTCGGAGGCTGCGCCATTGTCGCTCATCACCATGATGACCGTGTTGTCATACTGGCCGGTGGCTTTGAGATGGGCGATCAACCTCCCGATCTGCTCATCCGTATGGGTCAGGAAACCGGCATAGGTGGCCATGAAGCGGGCATAGACCTGCTGCTCGGTCGGGGTCAGGTCCGCCCAAGCCCGGTCGCCCGGATTGCGCGGGGGCAGGATGGTGTTGGCCGGCACGATGCCCATCGCCTTCATCCGCGCCAGACGGCTTTCGCGCAAGGCGTCCCAGCCCTTGGCATAGGTGTCGCGATAGGCGTCGATATAGGGCCGCGGCACCTGAATGGGCGCATGGCCCGCGCCATAGGCTAGATAGACAAATTGCGGCTTGGCCTGACCCGGTTTCAGCGCGGCAATAGCGTGATCGGTGATGTCATTCGAGAAATGATAGCCCGGCGTTTCGGGCGAGGGGATGCGCTTGTTCCCCTCAATCAGCTTGGGATGATATTGATCGGTCCAGCCGAGGAAAAAGCCATAGAACTGATCGAAGCCGCGCTGCAGCGGCCAGGATCCGTTATGGCCGGGCGATCCGTCGTGATCCTCGGGCGCCAGATGCCATTTGCCAAAGCCCGATGTGGCATAACCCGCGCGGGACAGGACCTGGGCGATGGTCTGGGCATTGTCGGGCATTTCGCCGCGGTCGCGGGTCATGTCGGCCGGATCGACCTTGTTGGCGGGCAGATCGGCCATGCGCACCGTTTGCGGATTGCGCCCGGTCAGCAGCGCGGCGCGGGTGGGGGTGCAGACCGCCTTGGTGTCAAAGCGGTTATAACGCAGCCCGCGCGCCGCCAGCGCATCGAGATTGGGCGTGCGGATTTCCGAACCGAAAGGGCCAAGGTCGGAAAAGCCCACATCGTCCAGCACGATCAGCACAATATTGGGGCGTTGGGGCGCGGCGACAGGGGCTGCGGCTGTGGCGGCCCCCGCGATCGTCATACCCATGACGGAGGCGAGGGCGAGCTTGGCGGGCCGGGCGTTGGCAAGGCGGCGTGCCCATCGGCTTGAGGGTCTATTCATGCATCCACTCCGGCTTCTTGTTGGATGGCCCCGCGTGCGTCGGAAACACTGTTCGGGAATTTGGGCCATCGTTGTCACAGTAGGAAATGCATAAGATCATCGGTCCTGTCAATTTCGAAGTGACAACGTTGACGCATTTTGTCATAAGCCCGCCATCCGCCGCAACAAGGCGGCGAGAATCGAAATGGGGGATGAGATGATGAAACGTGGCTTTGCCGCGCTGCTTGGTGGTGGCGCGATGCTTGCTCTGGCCCAACCTGCTCTGGCCCAACCGGCCCTTGCCCAACAGACACCCGCCGCCGCAGGACAGAGTGAACTGGCGCCCGGCGAAATCGTGGTCACCGCACAAAAGCGCGCCGAACGCCTGCAGGATGTGCCGCTGGCCGTCACCGCGATCGCGGGCGAGGCGCTGGCCACGCGCGGGATCACCGACACCAAGAGCCTGACCCAGATTTCGCCCACGCTGTCCTATCAACAGGGCAACAATCCGTCGAACTCCAGCTTCCGCATCCGCGGCATCGGCACGGCGGTCTTTGGGCAGGGCACGGAAAGCTCGGTTTCCACCGTGCTGGACGGCGTGGTCATGGCGCGTCAGGCGCAGGGTTTTTCCGATCTGGCCGATATTGAGCGGATCGAAGTGCTGCGCGGGCCCCAGGGCACGCTGTTCGGCAAGAATGCCACGGGCGGCGTGATCAACATTGTTACCGCCCGGCCCAGCAAAACCCTGACCGGCAAGATGAATGCGAGCATTGCCGAAAAGGGCGAATATCACCTGAACGGCACGGTGTCGGGGCCGCTCAGCGACAAGCTGGGCGTGCGCGTTTCCGGTTTCTACAACAAGGATGACGGCTACATCTATAACGTCACCCTGCGCCGCAAGACCAATGGCTATGAATCCTTTGGCCTGCGCGGCAAGATGGAGCTGGATCTGGGGCGGCTCAACCTGCTGGCGACCATCGATTATTCGAAGAACAACGCGCTCTGCTGTCAGTCGGTGCTGATCCGTTCGGACAATGCCAGCCTGACCACGCTGGTTGCGCCCGTCGTGCCGGGGCCAAACAATGTGCAGGTCGGATCGAATGCCGACACCACCTCGCGCACCTCGCAGCAGACCTATTCGCTCGAGGCCAAATACGATCTGGATTTCGCCACGATCACCTCGGTCACCGCGTGGCAGCACTACAGCTTTGATAATACGGTCGATGTCGATGGCATCAACACCGCCGTGCCGATCTTTACCGGCACCAATGCGGTGGCGCAGTATGACGTCAATGGCGGGCCCTTCACGCTGGGCGGGTTCACCCAGGAATTGCGCATGTCCAATTCGGGCAAGCAGAAGCTGAATTACACCATCGGCGGATTCTTTTCTGACACCACGCTGGACCGTGAATTCACCCGCCGCTTCGTCAATTGCACGGCCTCGGGTCTGACACTGGGCGCGACTTGTCCCTCGACCAATCTGGCCGGTTTCTCGGGCCACCACCGCGCTCATCTGCGCCAGAGCCAGATCGCCGGTTTCGCCCAGTTCGACTACAATATCACCGGCGGCCTGAAGGCGCTGGGCGGGCTGCGCTGGCAGCATGAGACGATCTCGGTCTGGGGCAAGCAGGACACGACACCTCCCTTTGCGGGCGATACGATCCTCCAGAGCGGCTATCCGCTGACCGAGGGCACCTCGGCCGCCTCGGACGATGTGCTGACCGGCAAGATGGGTCTGCAATATGAATTCAACCGCCGCGCACAGGTCTATGCCTCCTATACGCGCGGCTATAAAGGGCAGTCGCTGGGCACGGAATTCACCCAGACCTTCAACAACAACCCGGTGGTCCAGCCCGAAACGGTGAACGCCTTCGAGGTCGGCTTCAAGGGCAGCACCGCCGACCGCAAGATCAGCATCGCGGTCGCGCTGTTCCTGGCCAAATACAAGAACCTTCAGGTTCAGGCCAACCGTTCGGACCCCTCGACCAACACGTTCACTTTCGTGACCACCAATGCCGGGGCCTCCGAAACCAAGGGTGTGGAAGTGGAAATGACGCTGCGCCCGTTTGAAGGGCTCAGCGTGGCGCTCTCGGGCAGCTATGTGAAGACCCGCTTCGATGCCGACGGCATTGGCTGCCCGCTGCAAAACCAGGCGGCCTTCACCACCGTGGCCACCGGATCGGCGGCGCCCGTCAACACCTGTTTCCGCTACAAGACGGGATCGAGTTTTGTGTCGAGCGCGGCGCAAAACATCGTTGGCGGCATCCTGCCCAACACGCCGACCTGGCGCCTTGGCGTCAACCCGCGCTATGAACATCCGCTGGCGGGCAAAATCGCCTATGCCGATCTCAATGTGGCCTATCAGAGCAGCGTCAATTTCGCGCTGGAACAGGACCCGCTGCAATGGCAACCGGCCTATACCACCGTGGACGCCACAATCGGTCTGCGCGCCGAGGAGAAGGGGCTCTCCTTCTCGCTCTTCGTCAAGAACCTGACCGACCAGCGTTATTACACCGCGATGGGCACGCCGGGCCTGTTCACCACTCAGACGGTGACGCCGACCAACCGCATGGGCTTCCTGCCCAAGGGCGCGTTCCGCTATTTCGGGGCGACGGTGGGCTATAAGTTCTAAAATGGCCAAGGTTGGGGAGATTGGAGGGGGATACCCCTGCAATCTCCCCACCGGCCAAATGGCGCATCGGGCTTTGCCCTGTTGATTACCGCGTTCAGGCCCCTATTAGCGCATGCCCATTTTACCGCGTTTGCGCCGCCATCACCTTCTGCCCATCCTGCTCGGCCTTGCCTGTCTGGGCGCCGGACCGGTGCTTGGCGGAGAGAGTTTGCCGGTCTCGGCCGTGGTTCATACAGACAGCACAAACGGGGCACGCTTCGATCCGGCCGAGGCCCTTGGGGCTGGGATTGATGGTGGCGCGGGCGGCGCGGCGGGGCGGCTTCTCACCCGGCACAACGTCTCCGCCATGCGCAGCGCCCGTCTGACCCGGCTGACCTATCGGCTGCGCACAGAGCTGGGCATCGAGAACTGGCACTGGAACCCGGAGGGGCAGTGGAGCGATCCGGCCCACCAACAAGGCTATTGGACATCCAGCGACCGCGCGAAAAAGCCGATCCGCGTCTCATGGGGTTACAAGCTGCCGCGGCGGGGCGATACGATCGACAATGCCAATGACCGGGATTATTCACGGCTGACCGACGGCGACGAGACGAGCTTCTGGAAATCCAATCCCTATCTCGACGCCGCCTTTCTCAAGGATGGGCGGCCGCATGAGCAATGGCTGCTGCTGCGGTTCGACAATCCGGTTGATATTGATGCCGTCAGGATCGCCTGGGGCACGCCTTATGCCGCCGCCTACAAGGTCCAGTATTGGTCGAGCGACAATGACTATGGGCCGGGCGCGCATTGGATCACCTTTGACCATGGCGTCCTGACCGGCGGAAAGGGCGGCGATGTGCTGCTGAAACTGGCCGAGCGGCCGGTCAGCGTGAAATATCTGCGCGTGCTGCTTGAGGAAGGGTCGCAAACCGCGCCGCCGGGGGCCAGGGACTGGCGCGACCGGGCCGGTTTTGCCGTGCGCGAGATCGGGGCGGGACGGATCGGGCCGGATGGCAGGCTGGTTGATCTTGTCCGCCATGCCGCCGACAAGACGGGGCAGACATTCACCCATGTCTCCTCCACCGATCCGTGGCACCGCTCCATTGATCGCGACCCGAACTTGGAGCAGCCCGGCCTTGACCGCGTGTTCCGCAGCGGGCTCGGCAATGTGCGGCCGATCATGCTGCCGGTGGGCGTGCTGTTTGATACGCCCGAGAATGCGGCGGCGGCTTTGCGCTATGTCCGCTGGCGGCATTATCCGGTCACGCAGGTGGAATTGGGAGAGGAGCCGGACGGGCAATTCGGCAATGCCGATGATTATGCCGCGCTCTACCTCGCCTGGGTGGACCGGCTGCGCCCTATCGCCCCCGCCATCCATTTCGGCGGCCCCAGTTCGCAAAGCGCGCTGAGCGAGACATGGCTCAATTCCGACCCGGATCGCTCATGGAACCATCACTTTATCCGCGCCCTGCAGGAGCGCGGTCGCCTGTCGGACCTTCAGTTCTACTCTTTCGAATTCTATCCCTTCGATGACATTTGCGGCGACATTCCCGCCAAGCTGATCGAGGAGGACCGCCTGATGGAGCGGCTGATGGCGCGGTTGACGGCCGAGGGAGTGGGGCCGGATATTCCCCGGATCATTACCGAATATGGCTTTTCCGCCTATTCCGGCCGCGCCATGGCCGAAATGCCCAGCGCCCTGCTGATGGCCAATATCATCGGCCAATTCTTGAACGAAGGGGGCAGCGCGGCCTATCTGTTCGGCTATGGCCCGAATGTGCCGGTCAATCAGAACATGGGCTGCGCCGGTTATGGCAACATGGCTCTGCACATGGCCGACCGCAACGGGCAGGCGGGCACGCCGCTGCCCAGCTATCACACTGCCCGCCTGTTGACCCGGGACTGGCTGATGTCCAAGGGCATGCATCAATTTCTGCCGGTTGAGATGAAGGATGGCGCCGACCCTGCGGTTCGCCTTTTTGCCATCCGGCGGCCCGATGGTAAGCTGGGCCTGATGGCCATCAACCGCAGCCCGGATCGGACGGTTGATCTGCATGTCACGGCTCAGGGCGCTCATGGAGCGGCCCGCCCGATCGCGGGCCGCGTGAAGCTCAGCCTTTTTGGCCCGGACCAATATGCCTGGATCGATCAGGGCCCGGCGAGCCGCCCCGCCCGCTCCGCCCCTCCGGCAAGGACGTCCGCTCCTATGGGCGAGCTGAATATCGTGCTGAAGCCGATGAGTTTGGCGGCGGTGATTGCACCTTGATAAGTCATCGACAAAGGCTTTTTCTGCGCTGAAAAATAAGCATCAAGACCGATTTGTAATGGTTTTAAATAGCTTCATGGCTAAGCATGTCCGAAATTGGCGGTCCGAGGGGGTATTGATGCGAAGGAATAGTCTTGTTCTGGCGCTGGCATTCGGCTTTTCGGCGATGTTTGCCGCAACGGCCGCGCAGGCGGAACTGAAGCCCATTCCTTCCAAGGCCGGAAAGGACTGGCGCCATGCGTTGAGCGGCACCACTTTTCCGCCGCAGATCGGCGAGCTGCCGCGCAGGAACATTGCCGATTACGGCAACCAGCAACTCGACATCGCCGCGATTTATGAGCAACCGGAAACCGGGACCGTGGCAACGGTCTATGTCTATCGGGCCGGATTGCCGGATGCTTCGATTTGGCATGATCGCATCCTCAAGGTGATGGGCGGCGCAGGGCTGGGCGAGGTCGATCAGAGCAAGAAGGTCACCACCATCTTCACCCCCAAGGGGCAGGGCGAAAACAGCGGCATCCGCTCGGTGGTTCCGCTGTCGGGCAAAGCGCAGGCGGCGAGCGGGGTGGCTGTGTTTGCGCATGATGACTGGCTGATTGTGGTCCGCATGACGAGTGCGAGCCTTGCGCCTGCCGATCTGGATCCGGCCCTCGCCACCTTTGTCGATGCTCTGGGCATTGGGGCGGCAAAAAATCCTGCGACGGCGGCCTATGGCATCACCCCTTGCGCCCAGCCTTTCCCGACCCAGACTGTTGAGCGCGGCGCGCGCGACATGACCGGGGGTCTGTTGGCAGGCGCTCTGATGCAGGTGGTCGAGGAAGGCAAGGTCAAGCCGGACAAGGGCGAGGGAGCGTCCGAAATCCCGCATTATTGCTCTGATCCCGGCGCCGTTGTCGATTACGGCGCCTATCGCAACGAGAAGGATGCCGGTAACTATCTGATAGCGGTGGGGGATGATGGCAATGTGATCTGGCTGGCCCCCGACACCATGGCCGCGCTTCTGGATGAGAAAAAGAGCGGTCAATATGCGATGACGCTGACAACTGTGGCCAATCGGGTCAGCTATGCGCCCTTCACCGCCATGCCGGGCCCGGCGCAGGTGATGAAGGTGCTGCAAAGCGAAAGGCCGATTTCGGTGGTAAACCGGGCGATCGGCAAATCGAAGAACAAGACCATCACCATCGCTCCCGATTAGGTCCTGCTCAGCCCGATCACAGGAATATCGGGCCATCTTCCGTTCACTCAACCAGCATTATGAGACCATGCTCTTAGCCCTCCTCTCATGCCGGTATCCATGCGCGGGGTTTGGGATCTGCCCGGCCATTGCCGGTTATCATCAGACGTCAGCGATAGCCGGGCCATCGTCCGGGAGATCGACGTGGTTTTCTGAGAAACAGTCTTTACCCCGAGACTTATTTTGATTTCCGATGTGTCGAACTGGACGGCTGCCGGGGCGTTCGACGAAGAGGGGGAAGTTCCCTTTAGCGAGATGAAGCCATTCCCGGCTCAGCGCTTTGCGCCGATCCACATGGAGAGTTCGATATCCTCGGCAAAGGGCAGGGAGAGGTAGCCCTGACCGGGCGCGCGTACTTTGGCCAGATAGTGCGGGCAATAATCGGCATTGTCGGCAAGGATGAGGGCGCCGGGGCGCAGATGCGGCTCGACCAGGGCCAGAACGTCGGGATAAAGCGCCTTGGCCCCGTCGAGCAGCACGAGATCGATGCCATCGGGCAGGCCATGGGCCAATGTTTCCAGCGCATCGCCCGCGCGGATTTCTACCAGATCGGCAAGGCCAGCCTGCGCCAGATGGTCGGCGGCGCGGGCGATCTTGGAAGGTTCGAATTCGGCGGTGATGATCCGGGCGTCAGACGCGCCATTGTCGCGCAGCGCCGCAGCCAGATGCAGCGTCGACAGGCCGAACGAGGTGCCAAACTCAACAATATGGCGCGCGTTCATAGACCGCGCCAGCATGTAGAGCAGCCGCCCCGCCTCACGCGAGACGGGCAGGGCAATGTCTTTGAGATGGGTGTAAAGCTCACGCCATTCGGCCTTGCTTTGCATCAGCCGGTCGATCTCTTCGGGCGAAGTCTGGGCAAAGATGGGCAGGTTTTCCGGGCGCAAGGCATCGGCCTGGGCAAACAGGCGGGTCAGCAGCGGGGCAACAGGGGCGGTGGTCAGGGTGGTCATGATCGTCTCCGGGGATGGGGAGTTGTCCTGAGCGCAAAAATATGAGCAATTACTCATCTTTTCTAATCGCATTGGCAGGATCAGCGATGGATACGCCCGCAACCCCCCGTCTTTCCTCGCGCAAACAGCCGCAGCAACAGCGTTCGGCACAGGCCGTGACGGCGATTCTTCAGGCCGCTGCTCAGGTTTTGACCACCCATGGCGCGGCGCGTTTTACCACTGCGCGCGTGGCCGAAAGGGCGGGGATCAGCATCGGCTCGCTCTATCAATATTTCCCGAACAAGGCCGCGATCTTGTTCCGCCTGCAAAGCGACGAATGGCGCGAGACGCGCGGGATGCTGAATGCCATGCTGGCCGATACTGCTGTGCCGCCGCCCGAGCGGCTGCGCGCGGTGGTGCGCGCCTTTATCGCCTCCGAGGCCGAGGAGGCGCAGATGCGTCAGGCGCTGGAAGATGCCGCACCACTCTATCGCGACGAGCCCGAGGCGCAGGCGGCGCAAGGCGAGGGGAGCGGGGCGCTGCTCGGCCTGCTGCGTGAAGCCGCGCCGGGCGTGTCGGACGATGCGCTGCGCGTTGCTGCCGACACGATGCTGGCCGCCTTCAAGGCGCTGGGCAAACCGCTGTCCCTGCGTGATGAGGGCGAACGTCTGGTCCGGACGGAGGCACTGGCCGATATGCTCTGTGCCTATCTGGCGTGGTTGGGCGCCGACGGGACCGCGACTTAATTATATCGGCCCGCAGTATCCGGCACCAAGCCGTCAAAGCCGAGATGGTCGCGCATGGCAAAACACAGCCCGGCGGCGATGATGCAAGCCGATGCACAGACCAGCAGCACAAGATGCATTGCGGAGCCAAGCACATTCTGGTGACTGGCCTGCATCGCCAGCAGGGTGATGAGGATCGCGGGCAAGGTGTTGGCAAGGTTCATATAACCCAACCAACGCCCCTTCTTGCGCGAGGAGGTGATGATCTCGGCAACAAAGGCCGCCTCGACGGAGAAAAAGGCCGCCTGCGCCAGATGAAACAGCGCATAGGCCACGGCCAGCATCCACCATCCCGGCGCCGTGGCAAAACCCGTCAGCGCCAGCGCGGCCAAGAGCGCGCTGCCGATCATCAGGCTGCGCCGGTCAGCCAGCATGTCGGACAAGCGGCCAAAGGCCACCGCGCCGCAGCAGGCCGCAAGCGCGGCCCAGAGCGACAGCCAGCCCACCGCCGTATCGGCCGTCAACCGGCTGGCCGCCATCGGCCTCTGCATCACAAACGCGATATAGGGATAGAGATAATTGGTCAGCAAGGCCGCGCCCAGTTGCAGCAAGAAGCGCGCCCACCAGGCCAGCGCAAGATTGCGCAGGAGGAGCGGCGTCCGACCACCCGCATCGCCGCCCACCGGCATGGGCGCAGGCTGCGGTTTCAAAGGCGATCCAAAGGGCCAGAAGACCAGCAGCGGCAAGACGCAGGCGGCGACAAGCGCGATTGTGAAGGCAAACCCGGTCGATCCATCAACCGGCGCGGCCCATGCGATGACGGCCACCGAACCATTCGCCACCGGCACGCCGCAATTGAGGAAACCGGCGATGTTTCCCTTGCGCTCATCGGGAATATAATCCGCGATCAACGGCCCTATCGGCCCCAGCAGCAGGTTGACCGCGATCTGAAAAGCGATGACGCCCAGGGCAAGCACCGGCGGGCTGTATGAAAAAGCCAGCACGCCGTAGCTGGCGAAAAGGCAGGCCAGGCCGCCCGCGATGGCCCTTCGACGGTTGCCGCGACGGGTCATCGCGCGGTCGCTGATCTGTCCCGCCGCAATATTGGCCAGACTGGCGGTGATCCCGCCCGCCAGCACCAACAGGGCGAGCAGATGTTCGCCGCCCGCCGCAACCCCGATCGAGGCCACCCGGCGCGGCAGGAGCAGCACCAGAAAGGGCATAAAGGCGATATTGGCGCCCATATAGGCCAGAACATAGAAGGCCTCGCCCACCGAAAGGGGTCTTTTGCCCACCATCGGTTTAGCCGCGCGGCGCTTTGGTGGTGGCGCGCACGACGAATTCATACGGGAGTTCGAAAGCGCCCATGCCTTCCTCACCCTTGGAGAGGGCGATCAATTGGGCACAGGCTTTGCCGATCATCGCCGCCGTGGGCTGGCGGATCGCGGTAAGGGGTGGCACACTGAAACGCACGCCCGGCGTGTCCTCAAAGCTGATGACGGAGAGATCATCAGGGACTTTAAGGCCAAGATCGGCCGCCACATGGAGCGCGGCAAAGGCCATCTTGTCATTGTCGGCAATGATCGCAGTGGGCGGGCTTGGCGCGGCCAGCATGGTTTCCAGCACGCTGACCGCCATGTCGAAATAGAAATTGCCCGCCCCGATCGGCCCGGCTTCGGGCGGAATCCCGGCCTCGGCCAGAGCCTCGCGAAAAGCCTTGCGGCGCTTTTGCGAGGGACCGTAATTGAGAGGCCCGGCAAGGAAGCCGATGGAGCGGTGCCCCAGTTCCAGCAGGTGGCGGGTGACTTCGCGCATGGCGCCTTCGTCATCCATATAGACATCGACAAAATTGCCGCCTTCGTAATGGCCCACGCGGGCGCAGGGAATTCCCTGCCGCTCCAGCCAGTCGACCAGTTCCAGATTGTCGCAATGCGGCGGGGTCAGGATCACGCCATCGGGGCGCAGGGAACCGACCGCGCGCGCGATCTGCGGGATGGTCGTGCCCGCATCGGTGTCGATCAATTCCAGCACCATATGGTAATTGTGGCGTTCGCATTCGCTCATGCCGCCATAGAGCATCTGATCGACCCAGTCATTGCCGCGGCCTGATGTCCAGTTTTCAAAGGTGCGCGCGCGGTCATTGATCGAGAGGATCAGATAGGAGCGCGCGCCCCCCATCCGCCGCGCCGACAGGTTGGGCACATAGCCCAGTTGTTCCACCATTGCCTCGACCCGCTGGCGCACGGCGGGTTTTACATTGGGGCCATTGTTGATGACCCGCGACACCGTTTGGCGCGAGACACCGGCGGCGGCGGCAACATCTTCGATCGTGACTTTGGCAGGTTTGTGCATCGTGATCCCTTTGGGCGGTTATCCCCACAAAGGGCCATCATCGCAAGCCAATTGAGAGCGTTCACAAAATATGTTGTGAACGCTCTCAATCTTGGCTATTCGCTCTCTCGCACAATGAGTCGGCCGCCAATGCGGCGGCAAGGGAGAGCGCGATGAACCGGCAATGGGCCCGTCAGGGGCTGATCTGCGGCCTGAGTCTGGCTGCTATGGCGATGGGGATGCCCGTCGCGGCGCAGGCACAGGAGCAAAACCAGCAAACGCAGCGCATTGCCGATCTGCTCGCCCATATGAGCGTCGAGCATAAGGTGGCGCAGCTTGTTGAGCCCGACATCGGCTCGATCACGCCCGAGGATATGCGCCGCTATCGCTTCGGCACGATCCTGAACGGCGGCAATTCCGGCCCCGGCGGCAATGACAAGGCTCTGGCTCCGGCATGGCTGGCGCTGGCCGATACGATGTATCGCGCAGGCACCGAGCCGCTGCCGTCAGGCGAGCCGGTCATCCCGCCCTTTTGGGGCACGGATGCGGTGCATGGGCACAATAACATCATTGGCGCGACGCTGTTTCCGCACAATATCGGGCTGGGCGCGGCGCATGATCCGGCTCTGGTGCAGCGCATCGGCGCGGCCACGGCGCAAGAGATCGCGGTTACCGGCATCGACTGGGCCTTTGCGCCGACGCTTGCGGTGGTGAAGGACACGCGCTGGGGCCGCTCCTACGAGAGCTATTCCGAGGATCCCGCGCTGGTGGCCCGCATGGGCGTGGCCGAGGTCGAGGGCCTGCAGGGCAAGCTGGGCACCAAGGATTTCCTTAATCAGCGCCATGTGTTGGCCAGCATCAAGCATTTCTTTGCCGATGGCGGCACGGGCGGTGTCGATCAGGGCGATACGCGCGGCGATCTGGACACAATCATCGCCACCCATGCCAGCGCCTATATCCCCGCGATCAAGGCTGGGGCGCAGACGGTCATGGCCTCTTTTTCCAGCATCAATGGCGAAAAGATGCATGGCAACAAGGCGCTGCTGACCGATCTGCTGCGCGGCAAGATGGGTTTTGACGGGCTGTTGGTGGGCGACTGGAATGCTCATGGGCAGGTGCCCGGATGCAGCAACGGCGATTGCCCGAAATCGCTGCTGGCCGGGCTGGACGTGTTCATGGTGCCCAATGACTGGCACGCTCTGTATGACAATCTGCTGCGCGAGGTGCGCGACGGCACCATCCCCATGGCGCGGCTGGATGAGGCGGTGGGGCGCGTGCTGCGCGTTAAATTGCGCGATGGCCTGTTTGAAAAGCCCGCGCCCGCACAGCGTGAACTGGCGGGCAAGTGGGAGCTTCTGGGTTCGCCCGATCACCGCGCCGTGGCCCGCGAGGCGGTGGCCAAGTCGCTGGTCCTGCTCAAGAACAATGGTGTTTTGCCTATTAAATCCTCGGCCCGCATTCTGGTGGCCGGACACGCGGCGGACAATATCGCGCAGGCGGCTGGCGGCTGGACCATCACCTGGCAGGGCGGCGGCGATCTGACCAATGCCGATTTCCCCGGCGCGACCTCGATTTATGGCGGCATCGCCAAGGCCGCGGCCAAGACCACGCTTTCAAACGACGGCAGCTATTCCGCGCGGTCCGATGTCGCCATCGTCGTGTTTGGCGAGCAGCCCTATGCCGAATTTGTCGGCGACCGGCCCGATCATGCGCTGCATGACGAGGAAGGTCTGAACCTGCTGCGCAAGTTCAAGGCCGCGCATATTCCGACCGTGGCCGTGCTGCTGTCCGGGCGCCCCTTGTGGGTCAATCGTGAATTGGCGCTGGCCGATGCCTTTGTCGCGGCGTGGTTGCCGGGCAGCGAGGGCGAGGGGATTGCCGATGTGCTGATCGGCGGCAAGACCGACTTTACCGGACGTCTGCCGTTTCATTGGCCCGCTACCTGCGATGACAGCGGCAAGCCTTTGTTCGGCGTGAATTATGGCGGTAGCTATCGCCAACCCGCGCCGCGTCTGCCCGTGCTTGGCCAAACCTGCGCGGCGCTCAATGCCAGCGCCAGCGGCACGTTCGAGGTGTTTCACAAGCGTCTGGCCGCTGGCGTCGATGCCAGCATCCGTGAGGGCGCGGACGAAACGCTGCTGCATGGCTTTGTGGGCGCGGGCAAGCAATTGCGTGTGCTGGGCTTTGACTATTCCGCGCAGGAGGATGCGCGCGAATTGATCTGGAAAGGCCCCGCCGATCTGCGGCTGAGCTGGCCCGTTGCCAATATGAAGCCCTTTGCCGGGGCGACCTCGGGCGAGGTCGTGCTGCGCTACACCATCGACCAGGCGCCGGGCGGCCCCGTCACTCTGACCGGCATTACGGAAACCGGCGCGGGCGGGACCCAGGTTGACCTCGCGCCCACGCTGCGCGCGGCGGCGGGGCGCGGTTGGCAGACCGCCCGTATCCCGCTCGCCTGTCTGGCGGGCAAAGCCGGTGGCGCCATCGCCGGGGTCGATCTGAACGTGGGCGCGCCGCTTGGCATGAAAATCGCCACGATCGAGGTGCGCCCCGGCGGGGCCGCCACCAGCTGCACCGAAGCGAAGTTCTGAAGAAAAGCTCTGAAGAAAAACATCTATCAGGAGGATCGTCATGAGGAAGATACAAAAAACTGTGGTCTCGCTTGCCGGGGTCGCCATCGTTCTTGCCTGCGGGGCCAGCGCCGCGCAGGCCCAACAGGCCGCGACGGGCGCACAAACGCCCACCGCCGAAGAACCCGGCGCCATCGTCGTGACGGGTCTGCGCAAATCTCTGGCCGATGCCGTGGGCATCAAGCGCAACACCCAAGGTGTGGTCGATGCGATCACCTCGGAAGATATCGGCAAGATGCCCGATACCAACCTGGCCGAATCGATCCAGCGCATTCCGGGCGTTTCGATCGACCGCTCGAACAATGAAGGCTCGCGTGTTACCGTCCGCGGCTTTGGGCCGGAATTCAATCTGGTGACGCTCAACGGCCGCTCGATGCCGGGCAGCGGCACCGGCGGCACGCGCTCTTTTGACTTCGCCAATATCTCGGCCGATGGCGTGTCGGGCATCGATGTATTCAAAACCGGGCGCGCCGATGTGGCCTCGGGCGGCATTGGCTCGACCATCGACATTCACACCGCGCGTCCCTTCGACCACAATGGTCTGCGCGCGTCGGCGCAGGTCAAGGGCACGGATGACACGTCGCGCTCAGGCTTCCATGTGACGCCGGAATTCTCTGGTCTGGTCAGCGACACGTTTGCCGATGATCGCATCGGCGTGTTGCTCAACGGCTCCTATTCCGAACGCGACAGCCAGGTCCAGTCGGCCTATACGCGCGGGTGGCTCAATAATGTCGATCTGGGCACGGCCGCGATCACCGACAACCGCACGAACAAGAACGGCCCCACCTGGGCGCCACAGGACGCCAACTGGGCGGTGGAAAACCATCACCGCATCCGCGTCAACGGTCAGGCCGTGCTGCAGTTCAAGCCGACCGACACGATCGTGGGCACCATTGACTACACCTATGCGCTGTATAAGGACCACGCGCTCAAGAACAGCTTCGGCGCATGGTTCGGCTATGGCGGCGCCTTGACCAGCGCGACCATCGACAAGAACGGCACGATGACCAATCTGGTCGATGCCGGTTCCGACCTGTCCTATACCGGCACTGACGATCAGCAGCGCAACCAGCTCGGCTCGCTGGGCGGCAATGTGAAGTGGCAGGCGTTCGACAATCTGACCATTACAGCCGACGCCCATCATTCGGTGAACAATTCGACCGACGAGTCCCAGTTCTACATCGTGGGTCAGGACCAGAATTATTCGATCAACAAGATCTTTGATTCGACCAAGACCGCCATCCCCACGACGACCTGGACCTTCCAGTCGCCGTATAATGTGAACAATCTCAACACCTCGCTGATCACGCCGCTGTTTGGCCAGCACAATCTCAGCCGCCAGCGCACCGCTGTCGATGAGGCCAAGCTGGAAACCGAATGGCGCAACAATGGCGACAGCGGGTTGCGCGCCATCAAGGTGGGCGTGAACTACAAGCAGACCAAGACGGGCTTTACCGTTTACAACAGCGGCAATATCTCGAACGGCTATTATGATCCGCGTCTTGACGGCGCCTTGCCCTCGTCGCTGTTCACCAAGGTCAATTCATCTTCGCTGCTGAGCGGCATGTCGGGCGGCGGCAGCGACATTCTGGTGCCCTACTTCTACAGCTTCAATCCGTTCGCTGTGTCGCAGGCACTGGCGGGTCTGCCCAATTACAATGGCACCGGCCCGGCGCCCGCCTATCCTTCGGGCTATGGCTATGGCACCGTTCCCGCCACGGACAATCTGATCAAGGAGCGCACCTTCTCGGCCTATGCCCAGATGCAGTTTGATGCCGATTTCAACGGCATGCGCTTCCGGGCGCAGGCGGGTGTGCGCTATGAACATACCAGCGTCAACTCGGCCAGCCTTCAGCAGACGCCGGTGTCCGTCACCTGGAACAACCCCACCGAGTTCCAGACCCAGTTCCTGCCCGGCGCGCAGATCTATACCGCTGGCAGCAGCTATAATGACTTCCTGCCCGCCATCGACATGAGCCTGCAGATCACCAAGCGACTGGTGGCGCGTGCGTCCTACAGCACGACGATCACCCGTTCGGATCTGACCTCGCTTGTCTCGACGCAGGTGGTCAATGCCAACCCACATGTGGGCAACCGCACGATCTCGTCGGGCAATCCGGGCCTGCTGCCCTATACGTCGCAGAACTTCGACCTGTCGTTCGAATATTATATCAAGAATAACAGCTACTTCTCGGCGAACTATTTCGTCAAGCAGGTGTCGAACTTCATTACCCAGACCACCAGCAATGTCACCATCCCGGGGCTGACCGATTCCTCGGCAGGCGCGCTGGCGCAAAAGGCGACGGCCGAGGTTCTGGCCGCCGGTCAACAGGCCAGCCCGCAGAACATCTTTGCCCAGATGGTGGCCGATACCGGCAAGCAGGCCTTTGTCGGCCAGCCCAACGATCCGCTGATCACATGGCAATTGACCAAGCCCAGCAACGGGCCGACGGTCAACATCCATGGCTTTGAATTTGCGGGCCAGTATGTGTTTGGCGATACCGGCTTTGGCCTTCAGGCCAACGTGTCGTTGCCTGCGGGCGGCGCGCATTATGACAACACCAATATCCTTGAACAGTTCGCCTTGCCCGGTTTGAGCAAGTCGTACAACATCGTCGGCTTCTATGAAAAGAACGGGTTCCAGACCCGCGTTGCATGGAACCATCGCGATGCGTTCCTGGCCGCGCTGTCCCAGCCGCTCTATGCCAACCAGCCGACCTATACCGCAGCCTATGGCCAGCTTGATGCCAGCGCGAGCTATGACATCAACCCCCACGCCACGGTGTTCATCGATGCCGTCAATATCCTGGGCGCATCGCAGAACCAGTATGGGCGCTTCACCAACCAGTTCCTGTATGCCGCCAAGGGCTATGGGCGCTATCAGGTGGGCGTGCGCGTCAAGCTGTGAGGCCTGAGAGCTGAACCGGATCGGAGCCGCCTCAATGTCTGATTGGGGCGGCTCCCTTTCTTCACGCCAATGTCTGCAAAAGCATTTCGCGCAAATGCGCTGCGCTGTTCCGGGTGAGTGTGCCAAAGGGGCCGCGCGCCGCCTCGGGCAAATGGTCGAAGGCCGGACCGTTGGTTTCAAACACCAGATTGTCGAACACCACCTTCCACGCTGCGCGCTGATCTTCGGGCAAATCGCGCAGGGTGAGCAGGCCGGAGAGCAAGGCGGTCATCGGCGATCCAAAATAAGCTGGCACATCGCGCCACCATGTGTTGACCATGACATTGACACTATCGAGCGATTCAACGCCATGCCACCACAAGGTCGGAATATAGATCGCATCGCCCGGTTCGAGAATGGCGGTCAATCCATGCGCCTCCGCCTCGCGATAGCGGGGAAAGCGCTCGAAATCAGGCGCGCGTATATCGACCAGACTGATCGGTTGGCCAGCAGGCGTCAGGTCGAGCGGGCCCATATAGAGGTTGGGCAATTGCTCGATGGGAAACAGGGTGAATTTGCGCCGCCCCGCCACCACGCAGGCGATGTTTTCGACATTGTCATAATGGGGCGCGGTCATCGTCCGGTTGCCGATCCAGATGGATTGCAGAAACTGGCTGGCCGGGATGAAGGGCGTGATGTCGTGGCTCTGGGCAAAACCGGGGAAATAACCGGCCAGCGCCAGCGATCCTGCGAACAGGGCGGATGGCTCGGCAAGGGCCGCCTCGGCGCGCAGGCGCGCGACAAAATCGGTGATGGGGGTCAGTTCCTTGCGATAGTTGAAGCTGGTATAGCCGGGCTCGTAGAAAAATCGCCCGCGATGAACCGGATCGCAGACAAAGTGAGGGATGGGAAGACCGGAGCTGATGGCGCAAAGATGATCAAGCAGGCCGTCAGGACCGAGCGGAACAGAAGGCCATGACGATATCACACCCTTCAACACGGCAGGCTGTGCCATCGGCTTTATTTCTTCGAGGAAAACCTGAGGCGTTACGTCAAAGTATTGCGACATATTATTCATATGATTATCTTTTCAAAATATTTTCGTGAATAATATTATATTTTTGGGATGGGTCAATCAATTATGGCAAATTTCGTTCCACTGGACTTTGCAGAACATCGCTTGCTGCGCCTTGCCAATGGCTATGGTGCGTCTTGGGGCGATGGGCTGGGCATGGTGGGTGTGGTGCCCACGGAAATTCCGGCTTTGGTCAATTCCTATCCGCTGTTTTTCCGCGTCTCTCCTATCACGGGTGCGTTTGAATTGGGCGCGATGCTGGGTTTTGCGGCGGAGGAAAATCTGTTTCTGGCCGACGATGGCTGGGATGCGGCCTATGTCCCGCTCGTGCGCCGCTGCGAACCCTTTGCCGTGCAGCAAAGCCCCGCCAATCCCGACCGCAACAGCCTGATGATCGACCTCGACAGTCCGCGTCTGACCCGCGCGGGCGGCGATGTGCTGTTCTTCTCCGATGGGCGCCCATCCGAACGTTTGCAGGCGATCATCGACTCCCTCGAAGCCTTGGTAAAGGGCGCGCCGCAGGGCAGCGCCTATGCGGCGGCCCTTGATGCGCTGGGTCTGATTGAGCCGGTCGATGTGCGGATCGATCTGGGCGGCGGGGTCAGCCATAATCCATCGGGCCTCTTTGCCATTGCCGAGGCGCGTCTGGCACAATTGTCCGCCGAGGCCTTGGCCGATCTGCACCGACAGGGCTATCTGGGCTGGGTCTATCAACAGGCGGCCTCGGTCGGCCAGATCGCCAATCTCATCCTGCGCAAAAACCGGGGGAGGGCGCCCCATGTCCTCTGATCCCCGCTCGATCGTCATCGTGGGCGGCGGTACGGCGGGGTGGCTGACCGCGGGTATTCTGGCGGGGCGCCTTGGCCTGCCTTCGCGCCGTGATCTGAGCATTACGGTGGTGGAATCGCCCGGTGTGCCCATTCTGGGCGTGGGCGAGGGCACATGGCCGACGATCCGCCAGAGCCTTCAGGTCATGGGCATCGGCGAGGCCGAATTTCTGGCGGCGTGCGATGCGGCCTTCAAGCAAGGCTCGCAATTCGTCGGATGGCGACAGAAGGGCGCGACGGGCGAGCACAGCTATATCCACCCCTTCACCCCGCCTCACCGCTTTGGCGAGGTTGATCTGGCTTCTGCATGGCTCGCCGCGCGATCGACCGGTTTCGATGAGGCCGTCTGCTTCCAGACCGCCCTGTGCCGCGCGGGCCTTGCGCCCAAGACGCGCAGCAGTCCGGAGTTTGAGGGCATCGGCAATTACGCCTATCACTTTGACGCGGGCAAAGTGGCCGGTTTCCTCAAGGAACACTGCATCGCGCGATTGGGCGTGCGCTATCTCTGCGACGATGTGGAAGGCTGCCGGATGGATGACGAGGGGGCAATTCTGGCCCTGCACACCGCCCGTCATGGCGAATTGGCGGGCGATTTCTTCTTGGATTGCAGCGGTCAGCATGGCGTGCTGATCGACCGGGTTTACAAGGTGCCGCTGGTCAATTGCCGCGATGTGCTGTTCGTCGATACCGCTCTGGCTATTCAGGTGCCCTATCCCGAACCCGACAGCCCGATTGCCTCGGTCACGCTGGCCAGGGCGCAGGAGGCGGGCTGGATCTGGGATATCGGCCTCACCACAAGGCGCGGCGTGGGCTATGTCTATTCCAGCCGATACAGTTCGGACGACGAGGCGCGCGAGCGGCTTGATCGCTATGTCCGCGCGTTTTCGGGGCGGCCCTTGCCCGCAGAGCCGCGCCGTATCGCCATCAATTCCGGCTATCGTGAGCGGTTCTGGGTGGCCAATTGCGCGGCCATCGGCGTGTCATCGGGCTTTGTCGAGCCGCTCGAAGCGTCCAGCATCGCGATGATTGAGGTGTCGGCCAACCATCTGGCCGAGCACCTGAGTTTTGACCGCGAGGTCATGGCGATTGAGGCAGGGCGATTTAACCGCAAGCTCGATCAAATATGGCGCGATGCCATCGACTTTCTCAAGCTGCATTATGTGCTGAGCGATCGCAGCGAGCCCTTTTGGGTGGCCAATCGTGACCCGCGCTCGATCCCGGCTTCCCTGCGCGACAATTTGCGGATCTGGCAAAACCGCCCGCCGATCGGTGGCGACTTTCCACTGACCTGTCAGTTGTTTGGCCCGGCCAGCTATCAATATATCCTCTATGGCATGCGCGATCCCGCTCCGTCTGATGCCGCCGTGACGGGCGGGGCGGGGGCTGGAAGCCACCATCGCGATCTGGAGGAGGTGAGGGCGTTGGCCGCTCGGTTTGGGCGGGTTCTTGGGCCAAACCGCGATTGGCTTGGCCAAGTGCAATCAAACTGATCGACCCGACTGCATCCCACGCCCCAGACAGGTCAGCGCCTCATCCAGCGCGGAGAGGAAGCGCGACCGGTCCGCCTTCGAAAAAGGCGGCGGCCCGCCGATGGCATCGCCCATGGCCCCGGCGCGCAGATCGGCCATGATTGCGCGGGTGGCAATCGCCCCGCCAATCGAACTGGCGGTAAAAGGCTTGCCCGTCGGCGCCAGAACCATCGCGCCCGCCTTGATCGCGCGATCGGCCAGCAGGATATCGGCGGTGATCACCACGCTGCCCGGTCCGCTGGCCTGTGCGATCCAGTCGTCGGCGGCGTCGAAGGAATCGCTGACGACCACGCGGCGCACCAGCGGATGATCCGGCACGCGGATCGGGCGATTGCTGACGATGGTGACCGGTACCTGATGGCGCAGCGCGACCTTGTAGATCTCCTCCTTCACCGGGCAGGCATCGGCGTCAACCAGGACGTGGCGTGATCCTGTGGCGGGGCTGAAATTGGGCGCGGAAATGGGATGAAACTCCGGCAAAGGCGCTCGACAATCCACGATGCCTTGCAAAACAGGCCGCGTGGGGATGTCGGGCAAATTGGATGGTTTGGCGCCTAAATTATATAGCGCCAAGTTGCCACGATAATCGCGCAATCTATTTTGTTCCGCTTAAATTGACTTTTGCAAAAGGCCCACCTATATGGAGCATTGCTAACGTCGCCTGCGACGGAATTTGACTCCGATTCGTTCGGTTATCCTTCCTTTCACATGCTGCCAGCTCCATCCGCGCTTTTGCGGGTGGGTTCTCTTGTTTTCGTGAAAAGGAAACACCCATGCCCATCGGCACCGTCAAGTTCTTCAATACTGACAAAGGTTATGGCTTCATTGCGCCCGAAGATGGCGGCAATGACAGCTTTGTCCACATCAGCGCGGTTCAGCACGCCGGAATGGCCACGCTGAACAAGGACCAGCGTCTCAGCTATGAGGTCGAAACCGATCGTCGCGGCAAGCAGTCCGCGGTCAATCTGGTTGCTGCCTGATCCCAATGTTCGCCGGTGTCCGCAGGGGCGCCGGTGACTGTCCGCCGCGTTTCGACGCGGCGGCCCGTGTCTGGCCTGCTTGATCCGCTCTGCGTGATCGCGGCCGGGCACGGGAAATGCAGCCCATAATGCCCTCTGCCCCGCCTCGGGCCGGGGAGGGCCGCTGCCTATTCAACCCAACCCATCCTTACGCGGCCAAGAGGCCGCCGCTTACCTGAGTTTTTGACAATCCATATGCTTACTATTCTGAAATTTATCGCTTCTTTGAAATCTTCTTCCATGCACCGCTCTTTTGCCAACCCGCTGCCGTCGGGCGTCCTCACCCCCGCCGAAATGCAGAGATTGGTGGCCGATATGGTGGATTGATTGAGCAATTGTCCCCAAGGGTGCGATCCCGTGGGGACTATTGACCGGACAATTGGCCCGATTTGGGCATCGTCCCCATAATAATCCCTATTTTTCGAAATTACCGGCCACCAACCATGGATTGGTAATTGGCGGACAGGGTGCCCCGCTAGTCACTCTTTTTCAAGACTTTGCAAGATGTCTGAAAGGGGGCCTTAAATATGTTGAGTAGCACCGAGAATTGACCCGGGTGGGTTTGGATTATGTGCTGCCCATGTCGGGCACGGTCAAGAGTTGGGTTTATCCCTTTCCGGCTTTCTCAACCGGCATCTCAACTGGGCAATCTCGTTTCACACGCTCGGAATAGCGGTCTGCCAATTGGTCTGCGTGGGGGCGGAACAGGACCGTGAAGCACATCAGTTCTTCGAACACAACGACGATACGATCGTAATAGGACGTGGGCTTCATGCGGCCCGTCTGAACGAATTCCGCATAGGCTTTGGCCAAAGAGGACTGGTTTGGAATGGTGAACATGCGCATTCAGCGGCCCAATATGCGCAAGGTATTGGCCGAATTGAAGGGCTGCGACCCGGCGCAGACCTGCATCACGGCCATTGTCCGCCCTTGGGTGGGACGCATGCCCTCCACCACCAGCCGCGAATAGGACCGCTCGCGCAAGCTGCCGTAGGGCAGAAGGAGGCGCGGTGGCGGGGCCAACGCCCCCAGCCCCAATGCCGGGCTACGATGAGCATATTCGGGCCTAAGCGCGGGCCTATGTCAGAACGCGCAGGCGGGAAAAGGCAGTCTCGTCCATTCTTCAAGCCCCCATCGGCGCGGTATCAGCAAACCAGCGCCGACCAATCCACAACGCCACGTTGACCAGCGTGATCAGCACCGGCACTTCGACCAGCGGGCCGATCACGGCGGCAAAGGCCACCGGCGAGGCGAGACCGAAAGCCGCAATCGCCACCGCGATGGCCAATTCGAAATTATTCGACGAAGCCGTGAAAGACAGGGCCGCCGCGCGCGGATAATCCGCTCCAGCCAGCTTCGCCAAAGCAAAGCTCAACAGGAACATCACGACGAAAAAGATCACCAGCGGCACGCCAACCTTGACCGCATCCATCGGCAAGGCGAGGATTTCGCCGCCTTTCAGGCTGAACATGGCGACGATGGTGAATAGCAGTGCCACCAGAGTCAAAGGACTGATCGCGGGGATGAAATGGTGCTCGTACCAATCCTGCCCCTTGCGCGCGATCAGGCTGCGGCGCACCAGATAACCGGCGGCAAACGGCACTCCGAGATAGGTGAGCACCGCCCGCGCGATCATCGGAAATTCCACGTTGACCACATGCGCCTGCAACCCGAATGCGGGCGGCAAGACAGTCAGCAGCAGCCAAGCATAGGGTGTGTAGAAGAAGATCTGAAACAAGGAATTGAACGCTACCAGCCCTGTCACATATTGCGGGTCGCCATGCGCCAATTGGTTCCAGACCAGCACCATCGCGATGCAGGGAGCGATGCCGATCAGGATCAGCCCGGTCATATATTCAGGTGAATTGGGCAGGAATGTCACCGCCAGTGCAAACATCAGCGCCGGACCGACAATCCATGCCAGCACAAAGGACAGGCTCAAGATCCGCGTATCGCGAAACACCTGTCCCAATTCCTCATACCGGACCTTGGCCAGCGGCGGAAACATCATCAGGATCAGCCCGATCGCAATCGGTATGCTGGTGCTGCCCACCGACAGGGCGTTCAATCCGGCCGGAACCGCAGGCACAAAATGGCCAAGGCCGATGCCCACAGCCATGGCCAAAAAGATCCACAGGGTAAGGTAGCGATCGAGAAACGACAGGCGGCTCACAACTTGAGCCTTTGGCCATCGGCGCCAACCACCTGCTCGCCGTCTTCTTTGGCAAAAGTGCCACGCTGCCGGGCAGGGATGATATCAAGCACTTCTTCCGATGGGCGACACAGCTTCACGCCCAGCGGCGAGACCACCAACGGGCGGTTTATCAGGATGGGATGCTCCATCATGGCATCGATTAACTGGGCATCGGTGAGGTCAGGATTGCCTAGGCCAAGTTCGGCAAATGGCGTCCCCTTTTCCCGAAGCAGAGCGCGCGGCGTGATGCCCGCCCGCGCGATCAGACTTTCCAGCATTCCGCGCGAGGGCGGGGTCTTGAGATATTCGACCACATGGGGTTCGATTCCGGCATTGCGGATCATCGCCAGCGCATTGCGCGAGGTGCCGCATTCGGGATTGTGATAGATAATGATATCGGTGGTCATGCCACACTCTCCTCGGGATCGGGGGTGATGATGGCGCCAGACGGCGGGCAGCAGACGTCATCCACACAAGGCAGGCCGCCGCAGCAGTTTTCAGTCAGATAGCCCATCAGTCCGTTCATAGCCGGATAGTTGGCGCTGTAGATGATCTGACGGCTTTGGCGGCGTTGCGTAACGAGGCCAGCATTGGCGAGCGCGGCCAGATGGAAGCTCATCGAGGATGAGACCATCCCCAATTTTTCAGCAATCACACCAGCAGGCAAACCTTCTTCGCCTGCCTGCACCAGCAGCCGAAAGGCGGCGAGCCGATGCTCTTGAGCAAGTGCTCCTAGTGAGCGAATGACTTCGGCAGCGTCCACCGGATTCTCCATAATTCGATAGGCATGGAAATATGGATGTGGCGGAGGAGAGTCAATTGATGATCGTCATTCATTTCGGACCAATTCGGAGTCCGCTGTTGCGCGATAAACGAAAGGGAACTTTGGTCGATAAAGGATGCCGAAGAGACTGTGCCCCTTATAGCGGCGGGCCAAACCCACATCACAAAACTTCATGCCGGAGCAGAAGTGAAAACAGCGGAAGGTATCGCGGCGCGCAGTGATATGCGGCTGTGTATCCCGGAGCGCAGTAGATAGCTTTGTCGGGCTTGGGGAAGCATCGACATGGCTGATATCGACATGGCTGATGCGGTGTGCCCGGCGCAAAAATAAAACCAGAATCATTCCCGGGAGGGTTCCAAACCATGAAGCTTCATCTCCTTTCGAGCACCGCCTTTGTTCTGTGCGCGGCAGCCCCGGCCTATGCGGCCGATGCAGCAAACCCGCCGCCTGCCGCAGACATCATCGTGACGGGGACGCGCCTGACCGGGATGCGCGCGCAGGATAGCGCGGCGCCGGTTCAGGTGGTCGGGGTGCAGGCCCTGCAAAATGTAGGTCCGCCTGATCTTGGACCGGCGCTTTCGGCATCGCTGCCTTCGCTGAATTTTCAGGGCTTTGGCAATGATACGGCCAATCTCACGCTTTCTGCGGCGCTGCGCGGCATCAGCCCGAACGAAACGCTGGTGCTGATCAACGGCAAGCGTCGCCATACCACGGCCAACCTCGCTGTTGCGGGGGGCAGCCCCTATTCCGGCAGCGCCACGACCGACCTGAGCTTCGTTCCGGTGGCATCGATCCAGCGGGTCGAAGTGTTGCAGGATGGCGCGGCGGCCCAATACGGGTCGGATGCGATCGCGGGCGTGGTCAATATCATCACCAAGACGGCGGATCATGGCGGCATGGTGACCGCCTCGGGCGGGAAAAACTACGAAAACGGCGGCGCCACCGCTTCGGCCGCGATCAATGCGGGCATGAAGCTGGGCGAAAACGGCTTCATCAACCTGACCGGCGAGTACAAGTTTCACGACTTCACCCAGCACGGCACCTGCGACCGCCGTTATTTCGACCCGCAGTGCAATATCACCGCGACCAATCCGGTTATCGTCGCCGGTCTCAAGGCGTCGGATGGGTTCCCCCGGGTCAACCGCATCAATGGCGATGCGCGCTACACCATCTACAACGTGAGCTTCAGCGCGGGCTATGATCTGGGCAGCGCGCAGCTTTATGCTTTCGGCAGCTATGGCAACCGCAGCGCGCGCTCGAACCAGAACTATCGCGTCGGTAACCGCGTCTCCGGCACGACGACCACGGGGACGACCGTCTATCCCTTGCCCAATGGTTTTACCCCGCAGGAAGGCGTGCGTGAGGAAGACTTCTCGCTGACCGCCGGCATCAAGGGCCAGACAGCCGGGTGGAACTATGACCTCTCGGGCACCTATGGCCGCGACACGGTCAAGCTCTACACGCTGAACTCGGCCAACCGTGGCCTGTTTTCGGCCCTCCAGTCGACCAGCGCCACGCCGCTTACCGGGTTGCAGCGCGATTTCTATGACGGTCAGTTGTCGAACAGCGAATGGGCGGCCAACCTCGACCTCAACCGTGAATTCGAAGTGGGCTTTGCCAAGCCGATCACGCTGGCTCTGGGCGCCGAGTATCGCCGCGACACCTATGCCATCGGTGAGGGCGAGTGGGCCGCCAATGCCTATGGCGGCGGTCAGGGCTATCAGGGTTTTGCCGAAACCGACGCGGGGGTGTTCAGCCGCACCGGCTATGCCCTTTATGCCGACCTTGCCGCCGATCCGGTGGCGGGCCTGCATACCGACCTTGCGGGGCGCTATGAGCATTTCTCCGACTTCGGATCGGTCACGACGGGTAAACTGACCGCCCGCTATGACTTCTCGCCCGCCTTCGCCCTGCGCGGCACTGTCGCCAACGGGTTCCGCGCGCCCAGCCTGGCCGAAGAGCATTATTCGTCGGTCAATGTCGGGCCGGGCTATGTCTACGGCCAGTTCCCGGCCAATTCGGCCTCCTCGCAACTGCTGGGCTTCTCGCAGCTCAAGCCCGAGCGGTCGACCAACCTGTCGCTCGGAATCGTCGCCCATCCAGCGCCCAAGCTGCAATTGACGCTCGATGCCTATCAGATCAGCATCAAGCATCGCATCGTCGGATCGGGCGACATCTTCGGCTCCAACGGATCGACGGTGGTGTCTCAGGCCGTGCTTGATGCCCTGTCGGCACGCAAGATTTCGGTGGCGGATGCAACGTCCTATGCCGGTATCGACATCTTCACCAACGGGGCCGACACCCGCACCTGCGGGGTTGAGGCAACCGCCAATTATGCCAGCGATTTTGGCGAGGCCAATCACGTCGACTGGTCGCTGGGGGTGAACTATAACAAGACCGAGATCACCAACATCATCGATCTGCCTGCGGCGGTCTATAACGCCAGCCAGGGTCAGACCAAGCTGATGACGCAATATGCGATGGATGCGCTGACCACGGCCTCGCCTCGGGTCAAGGCGATTGCCAACGCATTGTGGAGCCACGGTCCGCTCAAGGTGAACCTGCGCGAGACGATGTATGGCGTCACCAGCCAGCACTTCAGCCCCGATGGCTCCGGGCAGTGCAGCAGCGCGCAATTGGTCCGGATCGGCACGACCTTCATTACCGATCTCGACATCGGCTATGCGTTGACGCCAAAGCTTCGGTTCAATGCGGGCGCGAACAACCTGTTCAACAAGCAGGCGCCAACGATGCCGACCGTCACCGTCAATGGCACGCAGCGGCCGCTGCTCAACAATATCTACAATGCCGCGATCGCCTTTACGCCCTGGGGCATCAACGGCGGTTACTATTACGGGCGGGTTACCTACAACTTCTGAGGCTGGGCGGGGCCGTTCCGCAAGATGTTGCGGGGCGGCCCTTGCGCTGCCAGACTATGGACATGTGGGGGAATTGACCCCGCCCGGAGAGCGGCATGACCGATCCTGTTGAGCAAGCGGCCGCAGCCCTCGCCGACAATCCCGCGCAGGCAAGCCGACTGGCGCAGGCGCTGGTCATGCAAAACGCGGCCGATCCGCGACCCCGGTTGATCCTCGCTTCGGCCTTGCGCCGTCTGGGCAAGCCGGGCGAGGCGCTGCCGCTGCTTGTCGCGCTGGCGGCGAAGTGGCCCCGTGCCGCCCGCACGCGTTATGAACTGGGCCTGTCGCTCTCGCTGCTGGGGCGCGAAGAGGAGGGCATAGCGCATCTGGAGGCGGCGGTTGCCATCGAGCCGGGGCTGGTGGAGGCGTGGGAAGCCCTGTCGAACACGGCCTTTGCGCTAGGGCGCTATGCAACCGAAGCGCAGGCGCAAGCGAGGCTGGCGCGGCTGTCCATTGCCGACCCCCGGCTTGCCGCAGCGGCCGAGGCGGTGGCGCTGGGCCGCTATGCGGATGCCGAGCCGGTTTTGCGGGACTATCTGGCAAGTCATCCCGATCACATCGAAGCCTTGCGCCTGCTCTCCGACTGCCTCTCTGTCGCCGGGGCGCATGAACAGGCCGAAGCGCTCCTGCGCCATGCCCTGACGATTCAGCCCGAGCTCGCCCCGCTGCGGTTTGCTCTCGCGCGGGCCTTGTTTGCGGCGCAGCGGGCCGAAGCGGCCCTGCTCGAACTGGCGCCGCTGGAGCGAGAGGATCCGGGCAACCCGGCCTATCGCAACCTGCGGGGGGCCTGTCTTGCGCTGCTGGGCGATGAGGCGGGCGCGGCGACGATTCAGGGCGAGCTGGCGGCGTGCTATCCTGCCAACCCGCGCATTGCGGTGAACCTCGGGCACGCGTTGCGCACGCGCGGCGATCGCGACGGCGCGATTGCCGCATACCGTCGCGCCGCCGCGCTGCAGCCGACGAACGGCGAGGCGTGGTGGAGTCTGGCCAACCTCAAGATCGGCGTACTGGGCGATGCGGATGAAAGCGAGATGCGCCGTATTCTGCAGAGGCCGGATCTGGATGAGAGGGATCGCATGCGATTGTCCTATGCGCTGGGCCGGTTGCTTGAGGATGCGGGGCGTTTTGCCGAGAGTTTCAAACATTATGCAGCAGGAGCAGCATTCGCCCTTCGGCAGCGCCAGGCACTCACGCCTGACTATGGGCAATTGGCCGCCGAAATCGGCGCGCTCTTTTCCGAGGAGTTCTTCGCCTTCCGATCGGGCTGGGGAGCAGCGAGCGCCGCGCCGATTTTCGTCCTCGGCCTGCCTCGGTCGGGCTCGACGCTGGTGGAGCAGATCCTCGCTACGCACCCGGATATCGAAGGCACGATGGAATTGCCCTATATGGGAAGCATCGCCGGTCGTCTGGCGGCCACAGGCCCGGATGCCGTCTCCCGCCTGACCGAGCCGGAGGTGCGGGCGCTGGGTGAGGAATATCTGGCGCAGGCGGAGATTCACCGCCGATTGGGGCGGCCACACTTTATTGACAAGATGCCGAATAACTTCCGCCACGTGGGGCTGATCCGGTTGATCTGGCCGAATGCGAGGATCATCGATGTGCGGCGCCATCCGATGGCAGCGGGATTTTCGTGTTTCAAGCAGCTCTTCGCCAAAGGCCACGACTATTCCTACGATCTGGCCGAGGTAGGTATGTACTATCGGTTCTATCTGTTCGCGATGCAGCACTTTGCCAGGGTCCAGCCGGGCAAGATCTATACGCAGGTCTACGAGGACCTCGTCGCAGAACCCGAGACACAGATTGCCGCGCTGCTCGATGCGGCAGGAGTGGACTTCGCGCCGGAATGCCTACGCTTTCACGAGAACCGGCGGGCCGTGCGAACCGTCAGTTCGGAACAGGTGCGACAACCGATCTATCGTTCCGCCCTTGAGCATTGGCGCCATTACGAGGCATTTCTTGGGCCACTAAAGCAGGCCTTAGGGGATGTTGGTTCAAACTGGCACTGAACGCCATTGAGGAACGAGCATCGGCTTGGACCGAACGCCCATGCGCGCACGGAGGTTTTGTCAAAGCAGCCTCGGCGCTGGACTATTTCAACCCTATCCTTTGGAACGGCAGGCTGAAGCTGCGCCAGATGGATCAGCGCCTCATGGGCGGCGACAAAGACCTCCATGATGCCCGCCGCCTCGACCAGATCCAGATTGTCGGGCAGGGGCAGCGCCATACGATAATCAAGGCGGGCCAGTTCGGCATAGGCCCCGCCGCCGGCAATGCCCATCACCCGGTCGCCTACCTTATAGCCGGGCACATTGCGGATCTGGAGAACATCGGCATCGCCAAATGCGTCGAATTGAATGGCTTTCATTGGCCCCCTCCCGTCTGGCGCCCAGTGTTGCGGCCGCGATCGCCGAGGCCGTGATCGCGGCGGGGAAACCGACGTAGAACGGAAGATGCGTGATCAGCGCCCCCAGTTCCGCTCTGGTCACGCCATTTGGGCAAGCACTATGTTATCCCCATTGCCCATGCGCTGATGGAGCAGCACCCGGATTTCAGCATCGAACTGGACCTGACCGAGCGGTTGGCTGCCCCTGTGCTGGAGCGGCTGGATGCGGTGAGCCGGTTCCGACAGCCCGGTCAGCGACCGGGAAAGTCCGATCTGGCGGCGCAAGCGAACAGAACTATTCTCCGTCAAAACCTTGAGCTATCGTGTGCCTCATGATCACCCGTCTTGCCGTTGCCGGCTATCGATCCTTGCGCGATGTGGTTCTGGAACTGGGCCAGTTGACGCTGATCACCGGCGGCAATGGGAGTGGCAAATCCAGCCTCTATCGATCATTGCGTTTGTTGTCTGAAGCCGCCCAAGGGCGCCTGATCGCCACGCTGGCTGGCGAGGGCGGCTTGTCATCGACAATGTGGGCCGGGCCGGAAAAGTTCAGTCGCGAGATGCTGAGCGGCCGGCAACGCATAACCGGCACGGTGCGGTCCGGCCCGGTAAGCCTGCGCCTTGGCTTCTCCGGCGAGGATTTCGGCTATGCCATTGATCTTGGCCGCCCCGAACCGATGCACCCATTCCAGCATGACCCGGAGATCAAGGTCGAGGCAATGTGGACCGGCGAGGTGCTGGGGCGGGCGAACCTGTTTGCCGAGAGGCGGGGGCCCGCGGTCAGCCTGCGTTCCTCCGCCACCGGGGAATGGCGCAGCGCCTTCGCCAATCTGTCCGCATTTGACAGCATGGTCACCCATTGCGCCGATCCGGTCGATGGGCTGGAATTGCTGCTGATGCGTGAGCGGATGCGCAACTGGCGCTTTTACGACAGCCTGCGCACTGATGCCGAAGCCCCAGCTCGACGCCCGCATGTGATGACTTACACGCCGGTGTTGGGCGCGGATGGGGCGGATTTAGCCCCCGCCATCGCCACAATTCAGGCTATCGGGGATGGCGATACCTTTGCCGAAGCCATTGACGATGCCTTCCCCGGATCGCGGATCGAGATTGATGGCGATGAATATGGCATGACGGTGATGCACCAGCGCGGCCTGTTGCGCCCGTTCGAGGCCAAGGAACTGTCGGATGGCACCTTGCGCTATCTGCTGTTGGTCACCGCGCTGCTTTCTCCGCGCCCGCCCGAGATTATGATCCTCAATGAGCCGGAGGCCAGCCTGCATCCCTCCCTGCTCGACGCGCTGGCCCGCCTTTTGATCGAGGCATCGCGCCGCAGCCAGATTGTGCTGGTGTCGCACAGTGATCGGCTGATTGCTGGCCTGCGCAGGGCAGGGGAGCTTCAGGAAATCCGTTTGTCAAAAACCATGGGCGAAACTCATGTCGAGGATCACGATGCCCCGCGCTGGACATGGCCAAAGCGCTGAGATTGCATGCAGGAGCATGGGATGACTGTCCGCTACCACCCCCTTGGCAAGGAACGCTTCACGGTGGAGCGCACGTTCGAAGGGGAGCAGATCCGGATCAAGGCCAAACGTCAGATTGTTCCGATGCTTTTCCTTCCAGTTTGGCTGGCTGGATGGACGGCGGGGGGTATCGCAGCCATCACCCAACTCATCCAACATTTCGAGCCGTTTCTGGTTTTCTGGCTCTGCGGATCGGTGTTCTCTATCCCGTGCCGCGCGGTACCGACCAGCCGCACCAATCAGGCCTGATAGAAGCGCGCTCTCGACCATTCCAGCAGATCAGAATCATCTTGCAGTACGGGTGGCAGCCATAGAAAGTGTCCAGATTATCCTGAACTGACCATTCAAGACGGAGAAATGGGTTGTTCAAGGGCGTTGAGGCGTAACCGCAATCATGACGATAGGTTGGTGCCCGCTTCAGCTTCTCTCAGCTTGCGCTGTTTTGTTTCTGTTTGCCTGTTGGCAGCGCCTGGTCAATGAGGTGCCGGAAATTGCGGATCGTTTCCGCCTCGAAAGACTGGTCGGGCATGGCATAGCCGTGGACTGAATTGAGGCCGAGTGTCCTGTAGGCCAGCAGGCCGTAGAGCCACACGAAGGCGAAGTAGACCCGCTCCGCTTCGGCTGCGTCCAGAGGGCGGCCAACGAATGCCGCAGCGCGCTCTAGATAGAGGACAACGATCCGGCGGGACATCTTGCTGATCCGGTTCCAGCAATCGTCACCGGCGATGTGACGGCGAATGGCCGAGCGCAACAGACCCGCATGGCGCTGGAAATTGGCCATGGCGCTGCGGGCCAGGATTTCGGACAAAGCATCGAAAGCTATCGACGGATCGTTGAGCTGCTGTACCGCACCGCTTTCGCGCCGTTCCAGCATGTCATCAATCAAATAATTGAAAAAATTCTCTTTTGTTCCGAATCGGTGGTAAAAGCTGCCGTTGGACGTGCCGGATGCCCCCACGATGTCGCGGATCGAGATCTGGTCAATATCCCTTTCGTCGAGGAGGCGCAGGGCCACATCAACCATCTGCCGATGACTGGTCAGGCTGCGCTGCTGGACGGGTGGCCTGGGAGGGAGCGGAGCGCTGACTGTGGCGGACATGACACCATAGTCCATCCTTCCAAAAGATAGTCAAGCATCCGGCGAACTTTCCGCTTGCGCAAAAATAGACCCCGTGCTCTAGTTTTTCCAATCAAAAATGAAACAGAACCTTGTGGAGAGGTGCATTATGGCGGCCACGCAGTCCGCAGTCGGCAATCCGCCGCGCCAAGGCGCGCTGGGGCTTGCGCTCGTCATCCTCGCCCTGATGGTGGAGGGTTTCGACCTCCAGACAGCCAATCTGGCCGGTCCCTCGATCATGGCGGCCTTCGACATCACCCGCGCCCAGCTTGGCCCTCTGCTCAGCGCCAGCCTGTTCGGCATCCTCGTCGGCGCCACGCTGGTCGCCCCGCTCGGCGATAAATTTGGGCGCAAGCGCCTCCTGGTGATCGCCAGCGCAACCTATGGCCTGCTCTCGCTGCTCGCGGCCGCTGCAGTATCTCTTGAACAGCTCGCGGTGCTGCGTTTCTTCATCGGTGTCGGCCTTGGTGTTGTAATGCCCAATGGTCTGGCCATGGCCGGAGCCCTCTATGCGGGGCCGCGCCATGCCAGCGCGACAGCCTTCGCCGGCATCGGCATCACGCTCGGCGGTGTGGTGGCTGGCACGACGGCGGCGCATGTTCTGCCGATTTATCACTGGCAGGGCCTGTTCGTCGTCGGCGGCGTGCTGCCGCTCGTCATCGCCGCCATCATCGCGGTAGCGCTGCGCGAAGTCCCGCCTGCCGCAGATCAGGCGCCGCGCCATCCACGCGGGATGATCGGCACGATCCTCGCCCCGTCGATGCGCGCCACCACGCTGATGGTGTGGCTCATGTTCGTCTTCATTGCGCTCAACATTCATCTGCTCGCGAGCTGGATTCCATTGCTTATGAAAGGCTCGGGCCTGTCGACCTCCGCTGCCGCGCTGGTCACTTCCGGTTTTCACGCAGGAGGGGTTGTAGGCGGCATTGTCGCGAGCCTGTGGCTGCGACGCGCGGGCTGGCATGCGGTAGCCATCTTCGCCGGCGGCGCGGCGCTTACCATGACCGCTCTGGCCTTGCTGCCGGTCGGCGGGGTGATCACGGTTCTGCTCATCGCCTGCGCGGGCTTCTTTGTCACGGGCATCCAGAACGGCGTGAACGGCACGGCAAGCGCGCTCTATCCGCCGGAGAGCCGGGCAACCGGTCTTGGCTGGGCGCTGGGCGTTGCGCGCATCGGGGCGATCATGGGGCCGATGGTCGGCTCGCTCGCCTCGCTTGCCGGGCTTGATCGGGGCGGCCATTTTTTCCTGATCCCGGCAGCCGCTCTGCTCATTGTGCTGGTGCTCGCCACCTTCGTGGCCCGTCGGGTCGGGCAGGAGCTCGACCACGCCTGAGCTGTCACGGAGACCAAGCCTGAAAAAATGCAGTCGGAAAGGGAGTGGAGCTACATGAAGACCACCAGATCCATATTGCTCAAGTCTGCCGGATGGCTGGCCATGGCATTCGCGGCGGCGCCCGCGGCTTTCGCGCAGCAGGCAGGCGGCAGTGACGCGGCGGCACAGGCTGTCCCGGCCGTCCCAGATCGCAAGGTAGAGGAAATCATCGTCACCGCGCAGTTCCGCCGCCAGAACCTGCAACGCACCCCGATTGCCATCACCGCCGTTTCGGGCGAGATGATGCAGGCCCGCAGCCAGGTTTCCATCGCCGATGTTGCGGCGCAGACCCCGTCCGTCACGCTCAAGCCCAATTCGGCCAATTACGGCTCGTCGCTCGCCGCCAACATCCGCGGTGTCGGCCAGTTTGACTTCCACCCTGCGCTTGAGCCGGGCGTGGGTCTCTATGTCGACGATGTTTATTATGCGACGCTGACCGGCTCGGTCCTCGATTTGCTCGATCTTGATCGCGTTGAGGTGTTGCGCGGCCCTCAGGGCACGCTCGCAGGCAAGAACTCGATCGGCGGCGCCATCAAACTTTATTCCAAGCGGCCGACCGGGGACAACAGCGGTTATGTTTCCGGTACTTATGGCTCGCGCAACCGTTTCGACCTGCGCGCCATGGCCGACATCGGAATCGCTCAAGACCTCTCCTTCCGCCTGACCGGCGTCACCCGCTCGCAGGACGGCTATATCGAGCGTCGCGACTATGGCTGCGACCATCCGGGGCAGGGCATCCCGGCCACCCGTGATGCGCCCAACTGCGTTCTGTCCCGTCAGGGAGAGGTGGGTTACTGGGCGACGCGCGCTGCGCTGCGCTACAAGCCGTCGAGCAACCTCGAGGTCAACATCATCGGTGACTATACGGCCGAGAAGCACGAGATTGCCGGTGGTGTTCTGACTTACGCCAACTACAAGGGCGCGGGCGATGTGAACCCGTTTGCCACGCCCATCCCGTTCGATTCCCGCTTCATCTGCGGCCGCTACTGCAATTATTCCACCTATACTTCGCCCGCCGACGGCGCGCTTGCCGCCTCGACGATCCCCGGCCGCCTCGATTACACCGGCTGGGGCCTCTCCGGGCAGGTCGAATGGAAGCTTGCCGACAATATCCAGCTTGTGGGCATCACCGCCTATCGCAAATATGACGAGACTTTCTCCAATGAGGACGACCTGTCGCCGATGTCGGTGGTGCTGGGCGGTCCGAACAACGTCAAGTTTCACGCCTGGAGCAATGAGCTGCGCCTGACGGGCGACACGCTCGGCCATCGCCTGCATTACACGTTGGGCGGCTATATGATCGACCAGGAGAGCTTTTACGTCTCGCGTCAGGACATCCGCTATGCGGTCCCCGCGCTGGTCTTCGTCTCGGGCGATCCGGTTCCGGCCAAAAGCCGCGCCGTCTTTGCCCACGCCGCCTATGACCTTACCGACAAGCTCACCCTGACCGGCGGCATCCGCTATACCAAGGAAGAGAAGAATTACACCTTCCGCCGCCGGGACCGTGACGGCAATCTGCTCGGCGGCCAATATACAACGCTGGACGGCAAGACCGGCAATTACAGCGGCGACAATGTCGATTATCGCGCCAACATTTCCTATCAGATCACCCCGCGCATCAACACCTATGTACAGTGGTCGACGGGCTTCAAGGGAGGCGGTGTCAACCCACGGCCTTATTCGGCCTCGCAGGTCGTGAACTTCAATCCGGAGAAGCTTTCGACATGGGAAGTGGGCCTGAAGAGCGATCTGTTTGATCGCCGCGTCCGTCTGAACCTTGCCGCCTATACCTCGGACTACAAGGACATCCAGCTCACGCTGAACAGTTGCCCGCAGTATAACCCGCCCGGCGTCACCTTGCCCTGCGCCATGCCCGCCAACGTCGGCACCGCGCGCATCAAGGGCTTCGAGGCGGAAAGTTCGATACGCCTGTTCGGCGGCCTCATGTATGACGGCGCGATCAGTTATACCGACTTCGCCTATAAGACCATCGCCCCCCAGGCCGGGGGCGCGGGCAATCCCAATGGCGTGCAGTTCGGCATGGTGCCGCCCTATACGCCGAAGTGGAAATGGAGCTCGGGCATCCAGTATGAGATCGATGCGCATTCTATCGGTTCGTTTACGCCGCGCTTCGACATCTCGCACCAGTCCACGATCTGGGGTGTCGCGGTCAATTCGCCGCGCACGCAGATCAACGCCTATACGCTCGCCAATGCGCGGCTGACCTGGCGCAACCCCAAACGCGATCTTGAGGCTTCGCTGGAAGTCACCAATCTCTTCAACCAATATTATTACCTCACCGCCTCGGAAGTCTCGGTGACGACCGGCGTCGCCAATGCGCAGCCGGGCAGGCCGCGCGAATGGGCGATCACCGTCAGGAAAAGCTTCTGATCCGAGCGCCGGAGGAAACGCCCGCGCGCTTCCCCCGGTTCTTTCTCCCCCGGTTCTTTCTCTAACGCCTTAAGGACAGCATCCCCCATGAGCCATGAATTGAAGACGGGCGGTGATCGCGGCTATCTGCGCATCGCCACCGAGGAGGCCTTCGCCACGAGAGAGCAGGTCGATGCCTATCTGCGGATGTTGCGCGACGGCACAGCGGATAAGGGCATGACATCGCTCTGGGGCTTTTATGGTCAGTCGCCCTCGGCGCGCACTGTACAGGTTATGGAGCGCCTGCTTGATGTGGGTGAGCGCCGCATCGCCGACATGGATGCCCACGGCATTGACAAGGCGATCCTCGCGCTCACCGCGCCCGGTGTTCAACCGCTGCATGATCTCGATGAGGCAAAGGGCATCGCGCGACGCGCTAATGATTTCCTCGCCGAACGCTGCGCCGCCTATCCTGACCGGTTCATCGGCATGACCGCCGTTGCGCCGCAGGATCCCCATTGGTCAGCCGAGGAAATCCGTCGCGGCGCGCGCGAACTGGACTTCAAGGGCGTTCAGATCAACAGCCACACCCAGGGCGAATATCTCGACGAGGCCAAGTTCGACCCGATCTTCCGTGCCCTCGCCGAGACCGGTCAGCCTCTTTATATCCATCCCTCGACGCCGCCGGATTCGATGATCGGCCCCATGCTGGAGGCTGGCCTCGACGGCGCCGTCTTCGGCTTCGGCGTCGATACCGGCATGCATCTTCTGCGCCTCATCACCACCGGTATCTTTGACCGCTATCCCGATCTCCAGATCATGGTCGGTCACATGGGCGAAGCGCTGCCTTATTGGCTCTATCGTCTCGACTACATGCATCAGGCGGGCGTGCGGTCGCAGCGTTACGAGCGGCTGAAGCCACTCAAGAAAACCATCGCCGAATATATGCGCTCCAACGTGCTGATCACGAACAGCGGCGTGGCTTGGGAACCTGCTGTGCGTTTCGCCCAGCAGGTCGTGGGCGAGGACCGCATTATGTATGCGATGGACTATCCCTATCAGGTGGAAGAGGCCGAGGTCCGGGCCATGGACAATCTCGACATCGCGCCCGAGGTCAAAAAGAAGTTTTTCCAGACCAACGCCGAGCGCTGGTTCAAGCTTTAGGAAAAGCCGATGCCCACTGCCATCTCCACCGTGCGTGATGCGGCCTATGCGATCTTTCGCCACTTTGGCGTGGACGCCCTGTTCGGCAATCCAGGCTCGACCGAACTGCCGATGCTTCAGGCAATGCCGGACGACATTACCTATGTGCTCGGTCTCAACGAGGCGGTGGTGGTGGCCATGGCCGATGGCTACGCGCAGGCGACGCGCCGCCCTGCGCTCGTCAATCTTCATTCGGCGGCAGGCACCGGCAATGGCTTGGGGAGTCTTTTTACGGCCTATCGCGGCTGTGTGCCGCTGGTCGTCACGGCGGGGCAGCAGGCTCGCTCGCTGCTGCCACAGGACCCGTTCCTCGGCGCAGAGCGGGCGACAGAGTTCCCCCGACCTTACGTGAAGTGGGCGGCCGAACCATTGCGTGCGCAGGATGTGCCTGCCGCGCTCGTCCGCGCTTTCCAGATCGCGCTGACGCCGCCCATGGGGCCAGTGTTCGTTTCCATTCCGGTCGACGACTGGGACCGGGAATGTGTGATGCCGACCTTGCCGCAATTATCGCTGCGCACTCTGCCCGATCCCTCGGGCATCGCCGATATGGCAGCAATGCTTGACGGCGCCCGGCGGCCTGCACTGGTGCTTGGTGCAGGCATCGCCCGGTCGGGTGCGTGGGGGGAATGCATCGCCTTTGCCGAGAAAATCCGCGCCGATGTCTGGGTTGCGCCGCTCACCGGGCGCGAGATTTTTCCCGAGACACATCCGCGCTTTGCCGGCTTCTTGCCGGGGTATGAGGAGCGGCTGGTGAAGATGTTGGAGAACCATGACATCGTCGCTGTGCTCGGCGCTCCCGCCTTCACCTGGCACGCCGAGAGTGATGCTGTCGCGTGGCCGGAGGGAGTTTCTCTCGCGCTGCTGAGTGACGACCCGCAGCATCTTGCCACACTGCGCGCAGGCATCGGTGTGCTTGGTGATGTCCGGGCAGGGATAGCCGCGCTAACCGAGAAGGTCGCGCAGCGGGATACGCCGCGCGCTCCTGCCCGGGCGCCCACCGCTCCTGCAGCGCCCGCGCTGACCCCTGCCTTTGTCATGGCACGCATTGCAGCGTTGAGGCCTGCGGGCACGATTATCGTCGAGGAAGCACCGACAGCACGCGACGCGCTGCACGATCATCTGCCGATCACCGAAGAGGGTGGCTTTTACACCACGTCGGCCGGGGGGCTTGGTTACGGCCTGTCTGCCGCAGTCGGCATTGCTCGCGCGCAACCCGATCGCAAGCTCGTCTGCCTGCTCGGTGACGGATCGGCCATGTACACCAGTCAGGGCCTGTGGAGTGCGGCAAACCAAGGCGCCAACATCAGCTTCATCATCCTCAACAATGTCGGCTATGAAGCGCTCAATAACTTCGCCCGCCGCTTTGGGCTCGATCAGCTTCCAGGCACGGTGGTCGAGGGGCTTGATTTCGTTGCACTTGCCGCTGCGCACGGCGTCTCGGCCCATCGCGTTACCCAAACGGAGGAGCTAGATGCGGCCTTGCTTTGGTCGTTACAGATGCAGGGGCCGACCCTGGTGGAGATACGACTGACTTGAAACGATCAAGGCCGGGGTTGAACAATACGCATGATCACGAAACGTATGTTCGATTTTTGGACCGGCAAGTGATGCAAACAGCGCTGATATAATTCCCGGTGAGCCATAGATGCCGGATCGTAATTACGGTTGTGCTATCACCTCACAAACTTCCCTGCATTGTCCGTGCTTTCGCGCGGAAGGCGGCGAGTTCGGCCTGATCGACATATCCGTCATGATTGGTGTCAGCCTTGTCGAACATTGTGGTCGGCGCATTCACCATCTCGGCGCGCGTTACCGCGCCGTCATGATTGACATCGTCTGACGCAACCATCGCGTCGATCTTTGCTTTCGCCGCCGGGAAGCGCGCAGCGCGCGGGAAATCGGCGGCACTCACGACGCCGTCGCCATTGCGGTCGAGCTGGGCGAAATGAGCGTTGCGCGCAGCAACGAATTCCGTCCGGCTGATGCGGCCGTCATGGTCGGTATCGGCACCCGCGAACAGGTCTGCCATCCGGCCGCCCGTTTGCGCATGGGCGGCGACCGGCACGAGAAGCGCTGCGGCGACCGGGATCATATATGTCTTCATGATGCTGTCCTTGAAATGCCGGCTCACCGCGCGGGGGCGGGAGGCCTGTAGGGAGGGGCGCGAGCTGGTTATTGCTGTCCGGTCGAGCCCGAGACGGTTGCGTGGCCACCGGCGGGGCCGGTGACGGTCGAGTTGAAGCTGCCGCCGCCGTTCGGATTGGCGGTTGCGCTGGTGGAGCGGCCCCAGGTCGTGCCGTTGTTGGTGGTGTGCGTGGCGCCGCCCGAATAGACGCCGTTCGACCAGCTGCCGCCGCGCGTTGTCGTCACGCCATGGCCGCCATTGGTCTGGATGCTCCGGGTAGCAGCGACACTGCCGGGCTGGCGGTTGATGCTGCGGGAGACGTTCAAGCCGCGACCGCCTGAACCCTGGACCGAAAAATGACCGCCGCGCGCCCGTGCGTCGGCGGCCGAGGCACCGACTGCGATCATGCAGGTGCTGGCCGCGATCATGATGAAAGTCTTCATGTCGATACTCCTTGTACGAGGCGGACGGGGGCTGTCCGACGCCGCGCAATGTGGAGACCGGGCGTAAGCCGCAGATGAGCGGCACATGAGCGTTTGTGAAGAAATGTAAGCGGGGCCGATCGCTGCTTTCCCTCGCGCCTGCGGGCAAGCATGATGGCGAGCATGGACAGCCAGACCGTCATTGCCGTCGTGGAAGATGATCCCGAGATTGGTCCGCTCGTTGCCGGCCTGTTGCGCCGCGAAGGGTTTGAGGCCGAACTCTGCCCGACTGGGGACGCCTTCGACCGCCTGCGGGCGCGCCGGCGCATCGATCTTGCCGTGCTCGACGTCATGCTGCCGGGCGAAGATGGCCTTTCCATCTGCCGCAGGCTGAGCGCTGAAGGCGAGATACCGGTGCTGATGGTCACCGCGCGCGGCGATGATATCGACCGCATCGTCGGCCTGGAGATCGGCGCCGACGACTATCTCCCTAAGCCGTTCAACCCGCGCGAGCTGGTCGCGCGCGTCCGGGCGGTCCTGCGGCGCACACGCGATCGGCATCGTGTGGCGCCTGCATCGGTCCCGGAGGAGCGCTGGCGCTTCAGGGGCTTTGTCATGGATATGAGCCGGCGGAGCTTGGCGGACCCTGCCGGTGCCGATGTCGAGCTGACCGGCGGCGAGTTCGACCTGCTCGCAGCCTTCGTTCGTCACCCGCGGCGTGTGCTCTCACGGGATCAGTTGCTCGACTGGACACGAGGGCGCGACGCCCAACCCTTCGACCGCGCGATCGACGTTCAGGTGGGCAAGCTGCGCCGTAAGCTCGAAACCCATCCGGCGGGTGACGGACTGATCAAGACGGTGCGCGGCGGGGGCTATTGCCTTGCCGCCCATGTCGAGGAGAATTGAACGCCATGCAGCGGGGTACGCTTGCTTTCCGGATCACCGTCATCCTGGTCGGCAGCTTCGTCCTGCTGCAGCTCGCGATGTTCGCGCTGACCAGCGAGGCCAGCCGCGCGCCGCGCTCTGGCGCCGCCGGCCTGCCCAGTGTTGGACAGATGCGCGCCACAGTCGATCTGATCGAGGCGATGCCGCCCGAGCGGCGAGCCGCCGAAGTCATCGCGTTCGATGGCGCTCTCTATCACGTCCGCGTTGAGTCAGGCTCTCTCCCTCCATCGGTCGAAAGCGCCCAAGGAATGAGCATCGGCCGCATCTACAGCAGCGGGATGCCAGGGCGTCGTCTTTCCGTGACGGGCCGCGTCGCACGATTCCCGAGGCTCGCCCGCCTCAACCCATGGCCGGGGTGGATTGCCGACCCATTGGCCGTGCATGTCGCGTTGTCGGGCGACAGTCCCACCATGTTGTCCATTGAAAGCCAGCCGTCCGAATCGGTCCTCGTCGTACTGCGCCGACGCGCAACCCTGCTGGGTCTGGGCGGCATTGCCGCGCTGGTGGCGCTCGCCTTTGCAGTGCGCGCCACCACCCGTCCGATCGTCCGCCTCGCCCGCGACATCCGAACCTATCGCGGCGAGCCGGCTTCTCCCGATCTTGTAGTCGCCGGATCGCCCGAGCTGCGTGATCTCGCCCAGGCCTATAACGAGATGAAGGGCCGTATCGCCGAACTGATCGCCGAACGCACCCGCGTTCTGGCCGCAATCGCGCACGACATGCGCACCTACATCACGCGCATCCGCCTGCGCGCCGAGTTCATCGACGATGCAGAGCAGCGCGAGCGGGCGGCCCGTGACCTCGACGAGATGGCGGCGCTGCTGGACGATACGCTGCTCCTGGCGCGCGCCGAGGCCAGGGTGGACGAAAGCAGGCGACGCCTCGATCTCGCCGCCGAACTTCGTCGCATGGTCGAGATACGACAGGAGATGGGCGACACGGTCTCGCTGTCGCTCGCGGTCGAGCAGGCGCCTGTGGTCGCGGCCCCGCTCGCGATCCGCCGGATATTGTCCAATCTGGTCGACAATGCCCTGCGGCATGGGACGCAGGTCGTTCTGACGCTTTGTGAAGATGACGGTCGCTGGCGGATCGATGTTAAGGATGATGGCCCCGGTGTTCCCGACGACAGGCTGGGCGCATTGGGCGAGCCGTTTGGCCGGATCGATCCTTCACGAGACCGCAGCGCCGGCGCGGGTGCGGGGCTTGGGCTTGCGATCGTCCGGGCGCTGGTCGCAGCGCAAGAAGGCAAGATTTTGTTCGCCAACCGCGTCGATGGGGGCTTCGTGGTGAGCATTTGGATGCTGCCGCCCATGTCGGAGGCTTCCATGTGAGGTTGGGGGCGTTCGGGAATATGATGCGGTAAAGCCCCCAATATCCACTCTTATCCGAACCCGATCTACGTTGCAGCGGCTACGAAAGGCGGCTACGTCGCAGGCCGCACGACCAGCAGCCATAGGGCGAAGGCCGCGTTCGCAGAGCGCCCTCCGCTAGTTCGATGTCGGATTGGCGCGGGGGAGCAGACTCAGCTTAAAAGGCTTCTGCGGCGCTGACTTGTACGCATCCAGGCGAACGTACCAGCCTGAGCGGGGAGCAGCATCATCAGAAAGGCAATGAAGCTGTATAACAGGCAGGTCCCGGTCATCTTGCAGGAAGCCCCTCCCGCTATGAACGCGTAAAATCCCGCGGACGGCGTTTGTCGTCTGAATATGGTGAGAAGCTGGCGTTCCACTTTCACCCGCAAATGCCAGTCCTGGGACATTCCCACAGAGAGATCACGCGATCTACGATTATCTCCTGGCCAGACATTCCGAAGTGACCATAGGAGCCCGGATACATTGTCTTCCGGCCTATAAACTCGATGATCCATCTTGCTCCGTTTCGACGGGTCAGTCCGTCAAAGTGGACTCGATTTGCGTTCATCCAAATCGTCGCAAGCCGGGCCTGCTCGGCCTTCTCTTTCCATTCCGAGGATTTAAGACCGGTGCGCGGCCATTCGGGAGGGCTGGTGCCTTCCGGTATGAACCTTTGCCCCTCAAACACATCCACCCACACGCCCCGATATCGCTGCTGTGTCTCCATCTTATAGCACTGGTCTGTCGGCAACGATCCCCTTGTCTGCGCGTCGATCTGGTAACTGCATGGCTCTTCCCGAAATGCATGGCCATCGTAGCGGTAGCACCCACGTCCAATGTCCGCCTTCGCGCATGGCTTCATCATCAGTCGTGCACGCTCTTGATCTTTTGCACGTGCAAATACTTTGGGGTCAGGACGGTCGAGTGGCCCAGATTGTGCCTTTGCAACACCGAGTGTTGCAAGGGTCAGCGTTAATGCAAGTCGCAGTTGCACAATGGGCTCGCTTTCTTGATCGTTATCTATTGTAGCAAGCTGCACTATCTGCCGGATGTCCGCTAGGGGGCGCCTCAGGACGACAGAGCTGACAACAGCTGGAAGCTCGCGACCAGCTGAAATCGCTCCGGTGCATCTTGCTGAACGTCAGCATGGCCCAAAATCCGGCCGTTAGCCGCTTCCGATAAGGCCATCGCAAAGGCAATCAGGAGGGATTCGCGGGCATCCCGGATCAGCCGGCAATGCGCGGGCGGTCCTCATCTCTCAGTGCAAACCAACGTGAGGCAAATGCGACAAACACTTTTGAATTCAGCGGATAGCTGAAGAGATAGCCCTGCATCAGGTCACAGCCGATGTTTTGCAACTTGATGGCCTGTGAAGCGGTCTCAACCCCCTCGACAATACAAACCAGTCCGAGCGAATGGCAAAGGTTGACGACTGCGTCGATGATCGACACGCTGTAACTGTTGTCTAAATTAAGGGCGAAGCTGCGATCGATCTTCACCTTGTCGAGCGGCAGGCGATGAAGATTGCTAAGGCTGGAGTAGCCAGTACCAAAATCGTCCAGCGCCACCTGCATGCCAATCGCGCGAAATCGGCGGAGTGCATCAATGGCAGCGTCAAGGTTTCGCATCACCGCCGTCTCAGTCACCTCGATACAGAGGCGGCATGGATCAGCAGGCGAATTGCGGACCATGTCGAGAATCACATCCACCGTATCAGCAGAATGCAGATCGCAGGCAGATACGTTGACGGAGAGCGTTTTGCCAGGCGGCAGAACTTCCAGCAGTTCCAGCGCGCGACGCATGGCGTTTCGCGTGATCACATGGATAAGGGTGCTGCGTTCCGCTATTTTGACAAAGCGCTGGGCCTCGACCACCCCCAGTCGCGTACTCGTCCAGCGCGCCAAGAGCTCGCCGCCCACCACCGCGCCTGATTTCACCGAAACGATTGGCTGCACATCAAAATACAATTCGGTTTCGAATTCACTCGTATGCAGTTCCCCCTCAATGACGTGATCGTCCAGCAGTTGACGTTCCAGTTCCAGGTTGAATTGAACGGCTTGTCCGGACTTCTCCCGCTTTGCATGGTAGAGCGCGTGGTCGGCACGCTTGGCAAGATCGACCGGAGTGAGTTCGGGATCGACAAATGCACCAAGCCCGATTGACACACCCAAGCTCACCTGTCGGTCGCAAATTCGCATCGGAGCAGCCACAACCGCGCATATCTTTTCCGCAAGCTGCAGTGCGGCTTTTCCATCAAGCCATACGATCATCGCGAACTCGTCCCCGCCCACGCGATAGAGCGTGGCGATGGGGCCGGCCGTGTCGCGAAGCAGACGGGCGACTTCCACGAGCACCCGGTCTCCAACCAGGTGGCCGAACGTATCATTGATCGGTTTGAAGCGGTCGAGATCAATCCATCCCACCGTCATGGCGTTGAGGTTTGCCGGGATGACCGCACTTTCCAAATCGGCATAGAAACGCCGCCGGTTGTACAGCCCTGTGAGTTCGTCGCTGTCGGCAAGCAGGCGTGCCTCCCGCTCCTGCCGACCTGCTTCGATGGCGCTGTGGGATTGAACCGTCAGCTCTCGACTAAGACTTTGAACACGGCGCGCGATAACGGCGGCGACCGCCAGAAACGATACGATACACAAGCAGATTACCGGCAGCAATTCGCGAACTGCCAAAGAACCGGGAGCAAGGCGTTTCCAGGCAATTGTGCCGATCAGCGCACCCGACCAATCGCGTACCCCGGTTGAGGCTTCGTCCTCGGAGGGAGCGCTGTCCCGGGACCACCGAAGATGCCGCAAACCAAAGCCTTTCCCCCATTCTTCGAGCAGTTTGTCATCAAGCAAGCGTATATCGACAAAAATGCGATAGGAGGACTTGTCGAGTGTTGCCGGGCCATTTTCCCGGACGATCGGCGAAAACGCTATCAAAGCCGGCGTCGTGCCGGCCTTTCCGAGCAGCACCACTGCGTCGCCGCGTTGCCTTACTGCTGTCTCGCTTGCAGGGACACGGGCAAGTAAAGTTTTCAGCGTGCTTGGCCCGATCAAGTCAGCAAGAGGGGACTTCCTTCCGGATGGAAGATGCGCGAACAACGTTCGTCCTTTTGCGTCAATTACATAACTCAAGGCTATGGGCGTTCCCCATTGCGACATGATCCATGGATCGTCCAAGGAACCGTAAGCATGAGCGAAGGCATCATTCCAATGTGCATTGATGTACGTTTCATTGCTGATACGCGAACGTTCGCGATCAATTGCCCCGGAAATCGAGACGGCCGACAGCTGATCGGCATGCTCGTCTGCATTCCAGACGAGGAAATTGACAATGAGCACAGAGGTCAAGACGGAAAGACATATCAGTACGGTCAGCAATGCTGCGTTAGACGTGCTGCCCGCTCGCGAGACACGCAACGCCACGCGGTACACCTTCCCTAGCGCGGCGTAGAAATTTGCCATTGGAGGAAACTGCTCGAAATAGTTTAAAGTGGGGTAAATCCTCCCACTGGAATGCATACTTGAAGATACAGCTGCTCCGGGCCAACACACGCTTTACTTTGTGTCAAACATCGCCCTTCGACCTTGATTATTGGGAATACGGAAACTGCCCGTAATGGGCCAAAGATGCAGGCGCGCGGGTAAGAGACCGCACGCCTGCCTGGCAAAGACTGTTCATGGCCGGAACAGCCTTGCTCATGGTTCGATGGTGCTTATCCTGCCTCGTTCATCCACTGCACCGCATCATCCCCGGCCGCGATCTTGAGCGGCGCGCCCGGATCAGTGGCGGCCTGCCACACCGCCTCGGCCACGTCACTCGCATGGGTAACCGGGCCGCTCTCCTCGCGGAAGTTGGCGATCATACCTTCGATCATCGGCTTGTAATCGGGATTATCGAGCCCGCGCAGGTGCGGCAGGGCGTTGTTGCCGAAGCTCGTCTCGGGCGAGCGTCCGGGCAGGACGATATGCACGCGCACACCAAACGGCTGCATTTCAATCGCCAGGCTTTCGGTAAGCGCGTTCACGGCTGCCTTGCTCGCGCGGTAGACGCTGACCAGAGGAAGCGGTTTGAGTGTGACCGTTGATGTGACATTAATGATGGTGCCGCTGCGGCGCTCGCGAAATAGGGGCAAAATCGCCTGCACCATCGCCAGCGTGCCCAAGGTGTTGGTCTCGAACAGTTGGCGCGCGGTATCGGGCTCGATCAACTCGATCGGCACAGCAGCGCCGAAGCCCGCATTGTTGACCAACACATCGATATCGCCCGCCTGCGCCAGCGCTTTTGCGATGCTTGCAGGATCGGTGACATCGAGCGGCAGGATGGTAAGCCGATCGGACGCGGGCAGGATGTCGACCGTGGGTTGGCGCATCGTGGCAACGACGTTCCAGCCTTTCGCCAGGAAGTGCCTGGCGGTTTCGAGGCCAAAGCCCGAGGAACAGCCGGTGATGAGAATGGTGGGCATGAGATTACTCCGCAAGTGTGAACGGTCATCTCAATGTGGCCATGGCTTGCAGGATCAGCTATGGTCAGCTGTCTCGAATTCATTGGCGATAGTCCTGTTATGTCCGTTGACCCGCTTGCCGAGATCGTGACCCTGCTCCAGCCCTCGGCCAGCTATTCCAAGCTCGTCGAATATGGCGGGCGGTGGCGTATTCGCCGCGACATCGAAGGTAAGCCGGTCTTTTTCGCGGTGCTGGAGGGGGAGTGCCGGGTCGTGTCATCGGGTCGCCCGCCGATCATCGTGCGTCAGGGCGACTTCGTGCTTTCGCCATCAACCAGCGATCACATCGTGGAAAGCATCGAGGCGCCGCCGCACGGCATCGCGATGATGCCGGTGGATATTGGCGAGGGACGATTTCGGGTCGGGCCGCCTGCAGAGCAGGTCAATCTGCGGATGCAGGTGGGACTGTGCAGCTTTTCCTCGCCTGATGCCGCTTTGCTCGTGTCGCTGTTGCCAGCGATGATTGTGGCGCGTGGGGCGCCCCGGCTTGCGCTGTTGCTGCAACTGGTGGGCGATGAAACCCGCCATACGAGGCCGGGGCGCGAATTGGTGCTGGAACGCCTGCTGGAAGTGTTGCTGATCGAGGCGCTGCGCTTTGGCGCCGATATCATGTCAGTACCAAGTGTCGCGCGTGGGCTGTCGGATGACCGACTGGTTTCTGCCTTGCGCGCCATGCACGGCTGGCCTGCGCGTGGCTGGACAGTTGCCGATCTCGCCGCGGAAGCGGCCATGTCGCGTTCGGCTTTTTGTGCGCGCTTTCATCGCGTTGTCGGGCTGCCGCCGATGGAGTACCTGCTGGCGTGGCGCATGGCGCTGGCCAAGCGGCTGTTGCGCACGCATGAACTTGCTATCGAGCATGTCGCCGCCCAGGTCGGCTATGGTTCGGCGAGCACGTTCAGCACCGCTTTTGCCCGCCACGTTGGCATGCCGCCGATGCGCTATGTTCGGACAATGCGTGCGGTTTAGCAAGGATGGCTGGTTTCCCCGCACGTTATGTGCGGTTGGGTGGGATCGCAATGTCCCAAAATCGCTCATTCATGGACATCATGCACGAGATGAACGACCATCAGTTATAAGGGAGGTCAATCGGTCCCGTGGACGTCGGCTTTCGCGGCGTCTCGGGATGAAGTGCTCGGCGGCCCTTGAACCGGTCGGTCCCGCCCAACTTGAGCCATTTGGCTGATCGGCTGTGAACGGCGGATTTCAGGCAAACCCGCCGTTCGCCGTTGCTTGGTTCGTTTACCCCAACTTGCTCGCCAGCGCTGCCAGACCTTCGTCATAGATGCCTTTGAACAGGCTTACGATCTCGTCTTCCGTCACGCCCACGGGGTCAAACTGCCCGAACCATTCGACGCGGGCGGCGCGGCCACCATCGACGTCCAAGACGCGCAAGGTTGCCAGATAGTTCGCCTGCGGAAATGGCGCCTTCAGGATGTGATAGCTGTAGCTGCGGGCCTCTTCGTCGAACGCCATGAGGCGTTCCACAATTTCCTCGCCATCAAGATTGCGGATCCGGCGAACACGGCCGCCTTCCTCAAGCTGTGATGAAGGAATGTAGGGAAGCCAATCGGGGAGCGCGTTGAAACCGCCGATGAGTTGCCAGACTTCGGCCGCGCTGCGGGCGATATCGATGCTTGCGTATGCTTTTGCCATGATAAGTTTCCTTTCAACGTTGGTTCTGGAGGATGGGAGGTCAGATGACCCGGGCGGCAGGGCGCTGGCTCACAAGGGTGAGGCCGAACAGGATGAGGCCGACGAGCGTGAGGCCGAAGCCGGCCCATACTGCCGACAACAGGCCAAAGCGGGCGCCGATGCTCAGGCCCCCGGTCCAGGCACCCAAAGCATTGGCAGCGTTGAGCGCCGCGAGGTTCATAGCGCCCGCAAGGCTGGGGGCTTCGGGCGCGAAACGCGTCAGGCGCACCTGAATTGTCGGGATCGCCATCATCATGGCCGCGCCGATACCGAACAGGCCGGGGAAGAGCAGGAGGGGATTGGCGCCATAGGTGGCAAGAACAGCCATCACTGCCAGCGCGCTGCCATAGCCCAAGGCTATCCCGCGTGCCGGGTGGCGGTCTGCGATCCTGCCGCCAAGCAGATTGCCGACCGTCATGCCGATGCCGAAAACACCCAGAGCCAGCGGAATGACGGAGGCGGGCAGGCGCGCAGCGTCGGTGACGACAGGACCGATAAATGTATAGACCGCGAATATGCTGCCCACGCCGACTGCGGCGACCAGCATCACGCCCCAGATCGCAGGCTTGCGTAGCGCCGACAGCTCCTGAACCACAGGCACGCCATCAAGGGCCGTCGTGTCCGGCACCCAGCGCCCGATCGCGGCGAAGGCTAGGCCGGCGAGGAGGGCAACAGCACCATAGGTCTCACGCCAGCCCAGCGTTTGCCCCAAGAAAGTGGCAAGAGGAGAGCCGACAATCGTGGCGACCGTCAGGCCAGTCATTACAATGGCGAAAGCGCGGCCCGCACGGCCCGGCCCTGTGACATGGGCGGCCACGACCGCCCCGGCTCCAAAGTAGGCGCCCTGGGGCAAGCCGCTGATGAAGCGGGCGGCGATCAAACTGCCAAAACTGTCGGCCACGGCGGAAGCCAGATTGCCGACAAGGAACAGCGCCATCAGCCACAACAACAGCTTACGCCGATTGAGCCGCGCCGCCGCGAGCGTGACCAGCGGCGCGCCGATCACCACACCGAAGGCATAGGCGGTAATGGCGCTGGTGGCTAGGGGGGTGCTCAGGCCCAGATCCCGGGCAAAGAGCTGGATGATCCCCATGCTGGCGAATTCCGATGTGCCGATTACGAAACTGCCCAAGGCCAGCGCCAGAAGTGTCGTGGTGCCGCCGCGCCCGGCGCTTTCATCGCGGTTTTCGATTGTGAGAGCGACCGGGTGTGCGCCTTGCAGGCACTGCTCTCCCGTCGCCAGCGATGCTGACGTGTTCATAATGTTCTCCTGCGATTTTGGGCTGGTTTCAGTCGGCCAATGTCGGGAAGTCGGTGTAACCTTCCGCTCCGCCGCCATTGTCGCGTTCCTTTTCGTCTTGAACCGTGGTGATTGCCGGTGAATTCGAGCGGTCCGGCAATCCTTCGCCAATGGAGATCGCACATCGCGGGGCACTTGATTAGACAGCGGCTTTTCAAGGGATTTGATAGTCAGGTTCACAGATCGGGCGACAAGAGTGCCCGTTTGCATTAGACATGAACCGCTTGGGGGAAATGAGATCACAGGTGTTGCATGGATAATCGTGCCGGCGAGATGATGGTGTTTGTTCGGGTCGTCGAGGCGGGCAGCTTTTCCGAGGCGGCGCGGCTGATGCTGATGACGCCCTCCACCGTGTCCAAGCTCATCGCGAGGCTGGAGGCGAGGCTCGGCGTGCGGCTGATCGAACGCTCCACGCGGCGTCTGGCGCTGACCGGCGAGGGGCAGTTCTACTATGAGCGCAGCCAGGCCTTGCTGGGGCAGTTGGACGAGACCGAGCAGCAGATCGCGCAGGGCGGCGCAGTGGCCGAGGGGATCGTGCGCGTCACCTCATCGGTGACCTTTGGCACCGCTGCGCTGGAGCCGATCCTGCCCGCCTTCTTCGAAGCCTATCCCAGGGTCGTCGTCGATCTGTCGCTGTCGGATGAGGTCGCGGATCTCTATATGGAGCGCACCGACATAGCGATCCGCGTCGGCAAACTGGCGGATTCCAATCTGATGGCCCGCAAGATCGGCGAAACGCGCCGCCGAATCGTCGCATCGCCCGCCTATCTTGCCCGCCATGGCACCCCGCGCAGTCCGGAGGACTTGGTCCATCACAACTGTCTGGGCTTCAATTTCCGCCGCGCGATGCCGGTATGGCCGATGCGGGAGGGCGGGCGCATTGTCGAGCGGATGCTCAGCGGTTCGCTGTTGGCCAACAATGGTGAGACGTTGCGCCGTATGGCGCTGGCGGGTGTCGGCATCATCAGGCTTGCCGACTATCACCTGCGCGAACCGATTGCGCGCGGGGAACTGGTCGAACTGCTGGTCGACAGCGATCTGGGCGAGGCGGATGATATCCACGCCCTGTTCAAGGGATCGCAGTTTCTGCCCGCACGGGTCCGTGCGTTCTTGGACTTCACGGTGCCGCGCATGCAGGCGTTTCTGGAGCAAAAATAGGCGTGGCCGATCCGCCGCAATGACGAACCGGCCACGCCTGTTCAGGGTGATTAGTGGCCCAATACTTCCATGCGCATGACCTTTACGCCGCCTTGCGCAAGGTCGGGCAGTCTGGCGAACCATGCCTGAACATAGGGCATGGCATTGTGCGCCTCGAAATCCTCGCGCGATGCGAAGACCTCGTAGAAGATGAAGTGGCCCGGCTCGGCACGGTCCTCCTGAAGGAAATAGACAAGGTTCTTAGGGTCGCTGCGCACCAGAGCCACAAGCGGCAGCGTCGCTTCGCGCAACTGCGTTTCCTTGCCCGGTTTGGCGCGAACCTCGGCGATGATGGACCAGGCTCCTTGCGGGATTTGCGCGTATTGGATGCCGGATTTGGGTGGCAAGAGCGGCTGTGCATGGGCCAGAGCGGGAGCGGTCGTCAGCATCAGGGCGGCCAATCTCAGCGTTTTGAAAACATTATGCATGATCAATTCCTCCTGGTCGGCGGCGATTACAGTCCCGCCCGCTTGCGTTGATGCGTGGCAAGGGCATTGGCGAAGCGCTGCTTCACCGGGCCGAGCGCCTTCACAAATTCAAGCTGCTCGCCTTCCGGGCCTTTGCAGTAGATCAGCTCCCAGCCGTCCGATGGCGCGACGGTTACCTTGTTGGTGTTCGTGCTTTGAGGCGCGGCGCGGCGCTCGGCTTCGCTGTGCAGACGGATGGTGCGATTGGCGCGCACCTGCGTCATGCCGCGCCGGGCGGACTCGGCTTCGAGGTCGGTGATGAACTTGTTGAAGTCCACATCGTCGCGCACGTAAAAGCAAATGTGCATCATGCGCGGGAAGGCCGGGCTCATGTTCTCCAGCGGCGGGGCAAAGCTGTTGGGGCCGCCCAGCGGTTCATCGGCATTGCGATATTGCAGCAGTTCGATCACCACATTGTCGAACTGGATAAAGCGCACGTCGAGCCGCTGATCGCCTTCACGCAGGTTCGGCACGCCGATGGCGGCGGGGCTGACGTGGAGCTCGTTGGCGCGGATTTCCTGATCGGCCAGCAGCGTATTTTGGACCGAATCGCCCTGAAAATCGCCGTGGCGGAACACCTCGGTGCCGCCGAGCACCTCTGTGTAGAATTCGTAGGCGCGCTCCATGTTCTGGACGGTCAGCCCGAAATGCTGCACGCCTTGCAGCCGCGCGCCGAGCGGGGCCATATTGCGCGCTGCGGGCGACAGGCGATCGATCGATTGCGCGGGTGCAGGCGCCGCAAGACCCGTTCCAGCCACCAGCGCCGCACCCGAGGCGCGGAGCATATTGCGGCGGTCAAGGGCGGTTTCATGGATTGTCTTGGCTTCGGACATGATGATTTCCTTCCTTCCTGAACGGCGCGCGTATCAACAGCGCGCGGGGGACCCTCCGGCCGAGGCGCAACCTCGACCGGGGTGTGCTGGGATTTTTTGGGGATGCAGCCGGGGGAGGGGGCCGCGTCAGTCCGCGATGGGGAGCGGAGCCGCCGGGTTGACGAGGCCTTCGCTGCGCAGCGCGCGCCAGAAGTCGGCGGGCACGATCTCGGCAAGCGCGGCGCTGTCCTCGGCGATGCGGCCGGGGCGGCTCGCGCCCGGGATCACTGCGGCGACGGCGGGATTGGCCAGCGCAAACTGCAGGCCCGCGGCCTTCATGGTGATGCGATGGCTGTCGGCAATCGCCTTGATGCGCGCCACCTTGTTGAGAATCGCAGGCGTGGCAGGCGCATATTCAAAATTCGGCCCACCCACGAGCGCCCCGGAACTGTAAGGACCCCCCACCACGATGCCCAACCCGCGCTCGGCCACTTTCGGCATGACGCGCTGAAGCGAACGATCATGGTCGAGCAGGGTGTATCGACCGGCCAACAGGAAGCCGTCAGGGCGCGGCCCGTCGAGATCGAGCAGCAGTTCGATAGGTTCGACCCGGTTGACGCCAAGACCCCAGGCCTTGATCACACCTTCGTCGCGCATCCGGTCGAGCGCCTTGAACGCGCCGCGCCGCGCCTGTTCGAACATGGCTAACCATTCATCGCCATAGAAATCCTGCGCGATGTCATGGACCCAGGCGATGTCGATGTGATCGGTCTTCAGGCGCTTGAGGCTGTCCTCGATCGAGCGGTAGGTGGCCTCTTCGGAATAATCGTTAACGATCTTGTTCGGGCGGCCATATTTAAAGACATCGCCCTTCTCGCCTAGGTCACGGGCGCTGACGTCCTCGACTTCATCGAGAATGATGCGGCCGACCTTGGTGCTGATCACGAACTCATCGCGCGGTTTCTCGGCAAGGGCCGCGCCCATGCGGATCTCGGCCAGACCCGCGCCATAAAAGGGCGCATTGTCATAATAACGGATGCCGTCATTCCACGCAGCCTCAACCGTTGCCAGCGCTTCGTCTTCGGGAATATCGCGAAACATATTGCCCAGCGGCGCCGCGCCAAAGCCGAGTTGCCCGGGCAGAATATCCTTGAGTGCCATGGTTCTAACCTTTCATTTCCGTTCCGAACCCCATGTTCGGCGTTGAAGAAAGGAATATGTCCTTGGCGCGATGACGAGTAGCCGGGCCGAGATCGCAGCACTTTGGAAGCGCGTTCACAGATTGCTATGGAACTTGAGATAGCGAGGTTGTGAGGCCGGTAGCGAGCCGGAATGGTCACGCGCTGGGATGTGGTTCATCCGGCGCGCGCTTGGGCTGTTAAATGCAAGCCCCGTCCAGAGACGGCGGAACAGTTGCAGGGTGAGGTTGCGGCTGATCTTGCCAACGCCTCAGTTCCTGCGCATCCGCGCTTCCTTTCGCGCTGAGCGTCCGCTCCATCACCCGCTTAACCCCCGTGGGCGTCCATGCGCCGCCCCTCGGTGCCTCCACACGATCAGCGGTCAGGCGCTCAGCGATGGTCGCATAGGACCACCCAGCGGCGCGCAGGGTCTGCACCATCGGCCCGACCTTGGCAGCGTGGCCTCGCCCTGCCCATAGGCGGCTCTTACGTCCTTGGGGATCACCTTGCGGGAGGCCCAGCGGCCCGATTGAGTGCGATAAAGCTTTGCCATTCTAAGTGCCATTTGGATCGCTCATTTGGACCTGAGCGATTCTGAAAGCCTTGGAATATCGCCATTTCTAAGCCAATCAAGGCGTTAGTAGTGGTCTTGGCGGACAGGGTGGGATTCGAACCCACGGTGAGCTTCCACCCACGGCGGTTTTCAAGACCGCTGCCTTAAACCACTCGGCCACCTGTCCTTGCGTTGCGGCGCATAGCCCCGATTCCCGGCCAAGCGCAAGGGCTGGCGGGTTTTTTTGCGCGGATGCCTGTGCCATAAGCGACCGCATGACGATCCGCCCCACGCGCCACCGCTGCATGACTGCCTTGTTTTCTCTGGCTTTGGGGATGGCGGCCACGATGATGCCGCCCTCCCGCCTGTGGGCGCAGGAGGACGCCAGTCCGGCCGGATTTGACGCTTATATGCAGTTGCTGGCGGCGCGGGCGCGGGGCGAGGGGGTCAGCGAGGCGACCATTCAGGCGATGACCACCGGGCTGACCTATAATGCCCGCGTGATCCAGCTTGACCGCAGCCAGCCCGGCGCCAGCACGACCACCACGCCGCCCGCCTATGCGCCCTATCGGATCAAACATGTCGATGCCTCGCGTATCGCGCGGGGGCGGGCGGTTTACGGCAATGTGGCGGGCGATGCCGGGCGGATCGAGGCGCGCTATGGTGTGCCTTTGCCGATCCTGCTGGCGATCTGGGGCGCGGAAACCGACTATGGCGCGGCCAAGGGCGGGTTCGATCTGGCCGGTTCGCTGGCCACGCTGGCCTATGAAGGGCGGCGGCGCGAATTGTTTGCCGCCGAATTCATCGCGCTGCTCAAAATGGTGGATCGCGGCGTTCCGAAGGATCGCCTCAAAGGCAGTTGGGCAGGGGCCTTTGGCAACCCGCAATTCCTGCCCTCAGTCTATCTGCGGATCGCGCAGGATGGCGATGGCGACGGTTTTGCCGACATCTGGACCAGCCGGGTCGACACGCTTTCCTCGATCGGCGCCTATTTCCGCGATGCCGGGTGGAAGCCGGGGGTGCCATGGGGTGTGCCGGCATCTGTGCCGGACGGTTTTAACCGGGCCGGTGTCGCCTCGCGACTCGATTCGCCAGTTTGTCCGCGCGTCCATGCGCGCATGAGCCAATGGAAAACCGTGGCCGAATGGCGCGCATTAGGGGTCAATGCGGAGGGAAATATCAGGGATTCTGAACTCACTACGCTGATCGAGCCGGATGGCGCAGGAAAACCTGCTTTCCTCTTAACCGGTAATTATCGGGTTATCCTCGATTATAACTGCTCGAACTATTACGCCTTGAGTGTGGGATTGCTGGCCAATGAGATTGCCCGTTGAACGTCGAGTAGCGCGCCTGATGCTGGGATTGGCCGCTTCGGGGGCCGCGCTGGGGGCTGGAATGCCCGCCATGGCAGGGCTGAAGATCCCCTTCGTTTCGGGCGGCGGCAAATTGCCCCCCGCGCCCGCCACGCCCGACACGCCGCGCGCGGTTTCGGGTCCGGCGGCCGATTATCCGGTGGTGCTGGGTGAGCCCTATAAGGTGGGCGACACGGTATTTTCGCCCGCCAATGCGATGAATTATGACGCGGTGGGCTATGCTTCCGTGGGCGGGCCATCGACCGGCGTTTCGGCGGCGCATCACACGCTGCCGCTGCCTTCCTATGTCGAGGTGACGTCGCTGACCAATGGCCGCACGATTTTGGTGCGGGTCGAAAGGCGCGGGCCGATGGACAGCAATCATACGATCGAACTCTCGCCCGCCGCGCTGTCCCAACTGGGGGCGAGCGCTGACGGTCAGGCGCCGGTGCGCGTGCGCCGGGTCAATCCACTGGAAAATGAGCGTGCCCTGCTGCGCGCCGGGATGAATGCGCCCGAGCGGATGGCCACGCCCAAGCCCTTGCTGGCGGTGCTGCAACGCCGTCTGGCCACCGATCCCAATGCCAATCACGCGGGCGCCTCGCTGGCGACCAGCGTGCTGGTGGGCGCGGCCCATGACGACGACGACGATACCCCCGCCGCCAAGCCCGCGTCGAAACTGGCAACAGCGGCCCCGGTGGCGGCAAAGCCGGTAAAGGCAGCCATCACGCCCATGCCCGTGGCCCCCACGCCGCGCCAGCCCATTGCGCCGCCGGTTACGGGTGCATCCTACGCCACGCCGCGTTTTACCGCGCTTGCGCCGGTGAAGACGCCCACTGAACTGCCCTATGCCCCGCCGGGGCAACCGGCGCAGAGCTTTGTTCCGGCCAAGCCCGTGACCAAGCCGCTCGCCGTCGCAAAACCCGTCGCGATTGCCAAACCGACCGCCAAGGCAAAGCTTGCCGCCCCCATCGCTCTGGAGGCGCGTGTCAGCGCCGCGCCCGCCCCGGCTGCGGGCGGTTTCGTGGTGCAATATGGCGCTTTTTCGGACAAAAGCCGCGCCCAGTCGCTGGCCCGCGCCGCAGGGGCGCAGATCGTGGGCGGCGGCGCGCTCTGGCGTGTGCGCTCAACCGCTTACCCTTCGCGCTCGGCCGCCGAAGCCGCGCTGGCTAAAGCCAAGGCTGCTGGTTATACCGAAGCGCGAATCCAGCGCGGGGATTAAAGGTCGTTCCCCGCGTCTGGCGGCCTCCATCCAAAACGGAGGGGGACCGGACAGGTTGCGGGAACGGGTTTGAAAATTTCTCGAATGAAAAAGCTGCTGATTGCGGGCGTTACGGTTTCGGTCGCGGGGCTGGCGGCGCTGGCTGCGCATGGCGGGGTGAATTCGGGTCAGGTGGTTGTGCCGCTGGCCCCGCCTCTGCCTGCGCCCACATCGAATGCGGCCAATGTGGCGCTGGCCGCGCGGGCTGACGATCCCTTGCCGCCGCCCGAGGTGGGGGCGGCGCCGGTGGCTTTGCTTTATGATCTGGGCTCGGGGCGCACGCTTTATGCGCATAATGCCGACACGCCTTTCCTGCCTGCCTCGGTAACGAAGACCATGACCGCCTTTGTTGCCTTCGAAATGCTGGCCAAGGGCGAATTGCGCGAGGATCAGACCTTTACCGTCAGCCGCGAGGCGTGGCGCGAATGGCACTCCAAGGGCAGCCGCATGTTCCTGTCCGAGGGCAGCAAGCCGACGGTGCATGATCTGTTGATGGGCATCATGAATGTTTCGGCCAATGACGGCGCGGTGGTTCTGGCCGAAGGGGCCGGGGGCAGCGTGGCGGGCTGGGTCGAGAAGATGAATGCTACCGCCCGCAGCCTTGGCATGACGCACAGCCATTTCGGCACGCCCAACGGCTGGATGGACAAGGGCAACACCTATGTCTCAGCCAATGATCTGGTGAAACTGGCCAGCGCGATGCTGACTCGCTATCCCGATTATTACCGCCGTTTTGTGGGCCGGTCCGGCATGACATGGAACGGCATAACCCAGCCTAACCATGACCCCACGCTGGGCGTGGTGCCCGGCGCGGACGGGATCAAGACCGGCTTTACCGGTGAAGCGCATTACAATTTCCTCGGCTCGGCCCAGCGCGACGGGCGGCGCCTGCTGATGGTGCTGGCGGGCGTGCCGACCCCGCGCGAACGCACGGCGGCGGCCAAAGCCTTGCTGGAATGGGGCTTTTCCGCATGGGAGGACAAGCCGCTGGTGGCCGCCGGGACCAAGCTGGCAAGCGCGCAGGTGCAGGGGGGCAAGGTCGGCTCGGTCGATCTGGTTGCGCCGCGCGATATGTTTGCCACCATGCCTGCCGGGGCCTCGGCTCCGGCCAATTTGCGGGTGATTTATAACGGACCGCTGGTGGCGCCCATTGCCAAGGGAACGCCGGTGGCCGAACTGGAAGTGCGGCTTGGGGGAGCCGCGCCTGTGCGTTTGCCATTGACGGCAGCGCAGGAGGTCGAAAAAGGCGTGGTCATGGATCGGGTAAAGTTTGGTTTTTCAAGGTTGATTTCCTGATGGAGGAACAGGTCAGGGCACCGGGGCGCTTCATCGCGCTCGAAGGGGGCGAGGGCGTTGGCAAGTCGACCCAGAGCAAGTTGCTGGCCGAAGCCTTGCGGGCGGGCGGTTATGAGGTGGTGCTGACGCGCGAGCCGGGCGGCACGGCGGGCGCCGAGGCCATCCGCGCGCTGCTGCTGAACATCGAAGGCGAGGGATGGGGGGCGCGGGCCGAGGCTTTGCTGTTCGCTGCCGCGCGGGCCGATCATGTCGAGCGATTGATCCGTCCGGCGCTGGAACGCGGGGCATGGGTGATCTGCGACCGTTTCATCGATTCCAGCCGCGCCTATCAGGGCGGCGGCAGCGGATTGTCGGACGAGGATGTACTCACCCTTCACCGGATCGGCAGTGAAGGGCTGTTGCCCGACCTGACCCTGCTGTTCGAAGTGCCGGTTGATGTGTCATCGGCCAGGCTGGCGGCGCGCGACGCGGATGGCTCGGACCGGATCGGCGGGCGCGCGGCGGAATATCACGCCCGCGTCAGTTCGGCCTTCGAACGCTTTGCCGAGGCCGAGCCTGAGCGTTTCGTCCATATCGACGGGGCCGAGGATGTCTATGTCGTGCATGACGCCGTGATGTCGGCGATTGGCCCGCTGTTGTGACGCGCCTGCTGGGCCATGATGCGCCCTGGCGCGAATGGCATGCGGCGCTGGGCAGCGCGCGGATGCATCATGCGTGGATTCTGGCCGGGCCGCAGGGCGTGGGCAAGGGCAGCTTTGCCCGGATCGCGGCGGCCGAACTGGTGGCGCAGCCCGGCGTGGCCCAGCCTCCGGTTGAGGCGCATCCCGACATTCTGATCCCCGAATATCCGCCCGCCACAAAGGAAGACGAGAAAAAGCGCGAGGCGGGCGAGGATTATAATCGCAAGCGCTCGATCCCCATCGACGAGATCCGCCGGATGCAGCACCGGCTGAACACAAGGCCCACGCTGGGCAATCGACGCGTGGTCATTCTGGACACGGCCGATGATCTGGAAAAGAACGCGGTTAATGCGCTCCTGAAATCCCTGGAGGAACCGCCGGCGGGAACCTATTTCCTGCTGGTGGCGCATCGCATCGGGCGTTTGCTGCCCACGATCCGCTCGCGTTGCCGCATCCTGCGCTTTGCGCCGCTGGAGGATGGGCAGGTCGATCTGGTGCTGAGCCGGGCCGCGCCCCATACCGATGCGGCGACGCGGGCGGCGGCGATTGCGGCGGCGCAGGGTTCGCCCGGCGTCGCGCTGGAATTTGTCGAGGAGGATCTGGCCCCGGTCCATGCGCTGATGCAAAGGCTGGCGGTCGAAGGCGATCCCGATCTGGCGCTGCGGGGCGCTCTGGCCACGGTGATGGGGGCGCGGCCCAGCAGGGCGCGGGTGCAGGCGGCGTTCGAACTGGCGCGTGCGGTGCTGGCCGATAATCTGCGCGCGGCAAGTCCTGAGCGGCAGGCCCGGATGATCGAGGCCCATGCCGCGCTGGTGCGGCTGGGGGCCGAAGCGCCGATCTTCAATTATGAGCCGCCCATGCTGGCGATGGAGATGGGGGCCTTGCTGGCCTCCGCATCCGGGCGATAATCGGACACCGTAAATCGGAGATAGGCAAAAAAGCGGTTTGCAGCGGGCGGATGCTTGCCTAGAGAGGCGCAAATCTCTTTTATTGCAGGTGCCGCAGGCTCATGGCCGAACCATTCTATATCACCACCGCCATCGCCTATCCCAATGGCAAGCCGCATATCGGCCATGCCTATGAGGCGATTGCCGCCGATGTCATCGCCCGCTTTCAGCGCGCCTCCGGCCGCGATGTGCGGTTTCAGACGGGCACGGACGAACATGGGCTGAAAATGGCGCAGAAGGCGCGCGAGTTGGGCATCACGCCCCGCGCGCTCTGCGATGAAATGTCGGCCCATTTTCAGGCGATGTGCGACACGCTGAACATCAGCTATGACAAGTTTCAGCGCACCACTGACGAGGCGCATTACCGCGCCAGCCAGGCAATCTGGCAGGCGATGGAGGCCAAGGGCGACCTGTACCTCGACCGCTATGAGGGCTGGTATTCGGTGCGTGACGAGGCTTTCTATGACGAAAGCGAACTGGTCGCGGGCGAGGATGGCGTTAAGCTCTCGCCTCAGGGTACGCCGGTGGAATGGACGGTGGAGGAAAGCTGGTTCTTCCGCCTCTTGGCCTATGGCGATAAGCTGTTGGCGCTCTATCGCGACCATCCCGAATTCATCCAGCCCGAAAGCCGCCGCAACGAAGTGATCCGCTTTGTCGAGGGCGGCCTGCGCGATCTCTCGATCAGCCGGACCTCGTTTGACTGGGGCGTGCCGGTGCCGGGTTCGCCGGGGCATGTGATGTATGTGTGGGTGGATGCGCTCACTAATTATCTGACGGGTCTGGGCTATCCGGAAAAGACGCCGGAGATGGAAAAATGGTGGCCCGCCGATATCCACCTGATCGGCAAGGACATTGTCCGCTTCCACACCGTCTATTGGCCCGCCTTCCTAATGAGCGCGGATCTGGCCCTGCCCAAGCAGGTGTTCGGCCATGGTTTCCTGCTGCACCGCGGCGAGAAGATGTCGAAGTCGCTGGGCAATGTGGTTGATCCGCTCGAACTGGCCGAACGGTTCGGGGTCGACAGCCTGCGCTATTTCCTCCTGCGCGAGGTCAGCTTTGGCAATGACGGTTCGTACAGCGCCGAGGCGATTGTCACGCGGTGCAACGCGGAGCTGGCCAACAGTTTCGGCAATCTGGCGCAGCGCACCTTGTCTATGATTTTCAAGAATATGGGCGGGGTTTTGAAGGCCGATTGTGCGGTGGCCGAGGCCGATGTGGCGCTGCATGATGCGGTTGCCGCCGGCATTGCCGAAATGCGCAAGGCCTTTGCCGATTATGATTTCAGCGCAGGCCTTGATGGCTGGATGCGCGCTGTTTTCGCCTGCAACGCTTATGTCGATGAACAGGCGCCATGGACCCTGCGCAAAACCGATCCGGCGCGGATGGAGGCGGTGTTAATGACACTGCTGCGCTGCGTGCGCGATCTGGCGCTGGCGGTGCGGCCGGTGGTGCCGACGGCAATTGACCGTCTGCTCGACCAGATGGGCGTTGAAGCGCGCGATTATGATGCGCTCGACACCGATTGGCTCTCGGCGCTGGCGGGGCAATTCACCCTGTCGCAGCCGGTCGGCGTATTCCCCCGTCTCGAACTGCCTGCGGAGGACTGATGCTGATCGATTCGCATTGTCACCTCAATTACAAGGGGTTGGTCGAGGATCAGGACGAGGTTCTGGCCCGCGCTCGCGCGGCCGGGATCGGCGGTTTCCTCAACATCTCGACCCGGCAAAGCGAATGGGACGCGGTGATCGCCACGGCGGATCGCAACCCCGATGTCTGGGCCACGGTGGGCATCCATCCGCATGAGGCCGATGAACATGCCGATCTGGGCGAGGGGGCCTTGCTGGAGGCGACGCTCCATCCCAAGGTGATCGGGATCGGGGAAACGGGCCTCGATTATTATTACGACCATTCCGACCGCGCGGTACAGCAGGCCCTATTCCGCACCCATATTCGCGTGTCGCGCGAAACGGGTCTGCCGCTGGTCATTCACACCCGCGATGCCGAGGAGGACACCACGCGCATCATCGAGGAAGAGATGGGAGAGGGGACCTTTCCGGCGCTGATCCATTGCTTCACTGCCTCGGCTGGATTTGGGGCGCGGATGGTGGAACTTGGGCTGACCATCTCGCTTTCAGGCATTGTGACCTTCAAGAACGCGCGCGAGTTGCAGGCATTTGCGGCGGAAGTTCCGGCGGATCACCTTTTGGTGGAAACGGATTCGCCTTTCCTGGCGCCGGTGCCGCATCGGGGCAAGACTTGCGAGCCTGCCTATACCGCCGACACCGCGCGCTTTGTGGCGGGCCTGCGGGGCGTTGGCGTTGAGGAACTGGCCGCGCAAACTACGGCGAATTTCCGCAAGCTGTTTGGAAAAGCGGCATGAAGGCGATCATTCTGGGCAGCGGCACCTCGACGGGCGTTCCGCGCATCGGCGGCGAATTCGGGCTGGATTGGGGCGATTGCGATCCCGAAGAGCCGCGCAACCGCCGCACGCGCGCCTCGATCATCATCGAAAACGATGCCGGAACGCGTCTGCTGGTGGACACGTCCACCGATCTGCGCCAGCAATTTATCGCCAATAATATCCATAAGATAGACGCTGTTTTCTGGACTCACGATCATGCTGACCATGCCCATGGCATCGATGATCTGCGCCCTTTGCGCTATGGTCGTGGAGGTCCGATCCCCGGCTATGGCGTGGATGAAACCGTGCGGCGACTGCGTCAGCGCTTTGGCTATGTTTTTGCAGGACAATTTGGCTATCATACGATTGTCCAGCTCGAAACGCTGAACCAGTTGCGGATGTGCGCCGGGATCGGCATCGGTTGGACGGTGATGCCGCATGGTCCGGCCAAGAGCACCGGGTTTCGCTTTGATTGTGACGGCAAGACAATCAGTTACGCCACAGACTTCAGCGAAATTACCGATGAGATGGTCTCGCTGTTCTACGGATCGGATGTGCTGATCACCGACTGTCTGCGGCGCGAGGCGCATCCGACCCACGCTAATCTGACCATGGCGCTGGAACTGGCCAACCTGACCAAGGCCAAGAAGGTCGCGTTGATCCATCTGGACAAGAGCATGGATTACGCCACGCTGAGCCGTGAAATACCGGCCCATGCCGATGTCGGCTTTGACGGGATGATCATCACGGCATGAACCCGGCCGCGATCAGCATGGACCAGATTGTCGCGCTGATCGCGGTGGCTTTGATGCTGATGCTGGCTTGGCGCAATCTGTCGAGCTATCGGCTGGGCGCGGGTCGCAAGCTGGGCATGGCGCTGTTGTGGCTGGTGGCTTTTGGGCTGATTGCTTTGCTGGCGGCGCAGTTTGGAATGTAGGAGCGTGCAGGGTCAGAGCCCCATGCGCGGAGAGATCCACGAATCTCTTTTTACATAATTACCATTATGCTAAAACCTCTATGGGCGAGGTGGATTCTAATTGGAAGTGCGAATTTTGAGGATTTCCGGGCATTTTATGCCCCACTCGAAAGGATGCACGATGTATGGCCGAGCGAAACACGATCATGCAACGCCGCGATGCACGGGTACCTGTTGGCCGAATTGCGCATGAACTGGGCCGTCATCCATCGACGATCTATCGAGAAATCAGCCGCAATTTCCTGTATGGTGAAGATCCTTGGTACCGTGGCTATTATAGCCGTGTGGCGCATCGCAAGGCTGGTCACCAGAACAGATTATGAGACATTTCCGTTTCGCGCATGATGACCTGACCAAGGTCTGCCATGAGACGATCTACCAATTCATACATGGTCCCGAAGGCAGAAGGCTCGGCCTCTGGCACTATTTGCCCAGGCAACGCAAGGTGCGCCGTCGACGGTATGCGCGCAAGCCTCGTGGTCTGAATATTCCGCTCAGAAATACCATCGAACAGCACCCTGCGATCATCGCAGATCGCGTCCAGTTCGGACATTGGGAAGGTGATCTCATTGCTTTCAAAAAGGATTTCGGGAAATCGAACCTAACCTTACTGGTCGAGCGATGCAGTCGCTACCTTCTACTGGCTCGGAACCCCAGTCGATATTCCAGTGGTTTTATGGAGGGCATCGAGCAGTATCTTCGGCCCCTTCCCCAACCACTCCGTCGGAGCATTACCTTCGACCGGGGGACAGAATTTGCCGCTTTTTCCACTCTGGAGTGTAAGTTGGGCATGACAGCCTATTTCTGTCGGCCGTCAGCGCCTTGGCGAAAGGGCAGTGTCGAGAACAGCAACGGCAGGATCCGTCGCTTCCTCCCACCCGACACGGACATCAACCGGATATTCGATGCCGATTTGGCAGCACTCACCCATCGACTGAACAATATACCCCGAAAATGCCTCGGCTTCAGAACTCCGGCCGCAGTTTTCAAAGAGCAGATTGTCGCCTGCTTGTAGGCATAACGTAGGATCGCCGTGGGTGGGACGAGCCCCACCCACGGCGATCTGATAACCAATCCCTCGACTTTCGCGCTTCAAATGGAAATCACACGACCAGCGATGAAGCCAGCCATCGGCTTCTTGCAACCGCTCTTGCCGGGCATCTCCTGCGTGATAACCCTGGTCTTCTTGTCAATCAGGATCGGCATTCAAGATCCCCGATGACGGATCGGATGAAATCAGCGCGTGGGCGTGGGCTTTTCGCCTGAATAATCATAGAAACCACGCCCGCTCTTGCGACCGAACCAGCCTGCCTCGGCATATTTCTGAAGCAAGGGCGCGGGCCGATACTTGCTGTCGCCCGTAGTCCGCAGATAGACCATCATGATTTCGTAAAGCGTGTCCAACCCGATGAAATCAGCCAGTTCCAGCGGCCCCATCGGATGCGCCAGCCCTAATTTCACACCGGCGTCGATATCGACAATACTGCCCGTGCCATTGCCCAGCACGAAAATAGCCTCATTGATAAAAGGCACAAAGATGCGATTGACGACAAAGCCAGGATCATCCTGCGCCAGCACCACCGTCTTGCCCAGCTTTTCGCCAAAAGCCTTGGTGCGGGCGGTGACATCATCGCTGGTCGCAAGACCGGGGATCACCTCCACCAAAGGCATAACGGGGACCGGATTGAAAAAATGCATGCCGATAAAGCGGCTCTGGTCCGGCGCGGAACGCGACATTCGAGTGATCGAGAGCGAGCTGGTGTTGGTCGCCAGAATCGCGGAAGGGGCAAGGATACTTGCCGTACTCTCGAAAATCTTGAGTTTGATTTCCTCGCGCTCGGTCGCGGCCTCAATGATGATATCGGCCTCGGCCATGGCGGCCAGTTCGCCCACAGGCGTGATCGCCGCAAGGATGGCTTGCGCCTGATCCTCGCTCAACTTTTCCTTGGCAACCAGCCGTGCAAGCGACTTGCCGATGCCCGCCTTGCCCTTTTCAGCCAGCTCCAGGCTGATGTCCGAGAGCCGCACGCTATGTCCGGTTTGCGCGGCAGTCTGGGCAATGCCCACGCCCATCTGGCCCGCGCCGATTACACCAACGATTTTCATGATTTCTGCCTTTCAAATCCCTCAGGCGACAGCCTTAGATCTTCCCCGTCAGTTCAGGCACGGCCTGGAACAGATCCGCGACCAGCCCGATGTCGGCCACCTGGAAGATCGGCGCGTCCTCGTCCTTGTTGATGGCGATGATGGTCTTGCTGTCCTTCATCCCCG